>JBBRPD010000001.1:0-199199 GCA_038228575.1 Chitinophagales bacterium
AATTGGCTCACTGATGTACTCATAACAATCCCATATCACCCCATTAATAAAATCAAAGAACTACTGCCGCATAATTTTAAGCCGAAGCAAAATTAACACACGAGCCTTTAATGGCAAAGGTGTACTTGGTTAAGGGGATACTTTCAGAGAACATGCCGTAGCGATGGGTAATTCGATGCCCTAACGATGTAGCTGCAATAAATATGACGACCGTCGAATTGTATGAAATAAGATGGGCTGCCTCAGACATTTGAGACAGCCCATTTTCATGTAAATTAGAGGCGTATTACTCTACTTTAATAAATTTATCAACCTTAAGCAAAGCATCCGTCTCGTCATAAACCATGATCATGTACATGCCATTAGCCAGGCCGCTTACATCAATTACGGTAGCATCATTTTGACGGATGACAATTTTACCATCAGGACTAACAACGCTTACGTTTACCTTAAAGCCGGCTTCCACCTTTATTACAGATGATGCTGGATTCGGATACAGCCTGATATCACCCTTGTTAAGATTACCAATACCGTTGTTGCCGCCACCGCTTATTACCAATGCAGCTGATGTATCGGTACAGCCATTACCATCGGTAACTACTACTATGTAAGAACCTACTGATGAAGTATGATATAAACTACTGGTTGCGCCGCTTATTGGCGTGCCATTCAGGTACCATTGGTAAGTGGCAAACGAACCTGTGTAAATAATATTACCCGCACCATGCAAAACAATAGGATTAGGCGGAGGCAATACAGTAACACCGCTTAATGTAATGGTGCAACTGCCTGAAGAAACAGTAATGGTATAGAAACCAACAGTATCGGTTATGTAGCTTGAATTTGTAGCACCAACAATTGCAACACCGCCATTGTACCACTGGAAGGTAGATGAACCTGTTGCACCCGTAACTACCATATTTACCGGTGCATTATTGCATAAGGTAAGGCTGCCACTGGTTGGTAGCAAAGTACCCGTTGGTGCCGGGTTGACTGTTACGCTAAGGATAGCTGAGCCAACACAACCTGCAGCACTGGTAACTGAATAAGTAATAGTAGCTGTGCCGTTTGCAAGACCATAAACAACACCTGCTGTGCTTACTGAGGCTACTGTAGCATCACTAGTGCTCCAGGTGCCGCCTGTTGTGGTGCTGCTTAGTGCAGATGAACTACCCAGGCAAATAGCTGAAGAGCCAGATATTGCCGCAACAACCGGCAACGGATTAACCGCAATACCATAAACAACACCTGCGGTGCAACCGCCACTACTAACCGTGTAGCCAATATTAACTGAACCACCTGCAACACCGGTTACAACACCAGTTGAAGCATCGACGGTTGCAATTGCCGTATTGGCGCTAGACCAGAAACCGGCTGCGGTAGCATCGGTAAGTGTTATTGCAGAACCTTCGCAAACTACCGTTGGTCCGCTTATGGCAGTTACTGTAGGTGCTGCGTTAACTGTAATATTTATAGTTACCACCCTTGTGCAACCCGCTGCATTTGTTTTGCTGTAAGATATTGTTGCAGTACCTGCTGCCACACCAGTTACCAACCCTGTAGTATTAACCGAAGCTACAGCCGCATTGCTGGTGCTCCACGCACCGCCGGTGGAATCTTCAGTATACGTCATAGCCGTGCCTGCGCAAATTGTTGCAGGGCCGCTGATAGCACTTAAAACAGGAGCCGCATTTACGGTTATAGTAGCCGTTGCAATTGCATAACAGCCTGCCGCATTTGTTACGGTATAAGAAATACCTACAGAACCACCGCCTGTGCCCGTTACTATACCTGTTGAAGCGTCAACAGTAGCAATAGCCGTGTTAGCACTAGTCCATGTACCACCGGTCGTAGCATCTGCCAAAGCAATGGTTGAAAGTTCGCAAACTACTGTAGCGCCCGTTACTGCGCTTACTGTAGGAATAGTATTGACTGTTTCATTAATAGTAACTGTTGTGCTGCAACCAAATGAATTGGTAACTGTATAAGAAATAGTTGCAGTGCCCATGGTAACACCGGTCATATCGCCGGTAGTAGCATCAATGGTAATAGCACTTGTATTGCTGCTGCTCCAGGTGCCACCTGTGGTTGCGTTGGTAAGTGTAATGATCTCACCCAGACAAGCATTACCCGTGCCACCAATTGCGGCAACTGCCGGTGCAGGGTTTACTGTAAATACCGTTACGGCACTTGCAGCACAGCCCGAAGCATTGGTGATAGTATAAGATATATTAGCTGTGCCGCCAGCAATACCAGTAACGTTACCGGCAGCATCAACTGTAGCAACCGATGCGTCGTCACTCGTCCAGGCACCACCCGTAGTCGCATCAGCAAGCGTAGCGCTTAAACCAGCACAAACCGTGGTTGTGCCTGTTATAGCACCCACAACTGGTAGCGCAACAACAGTATCATCAATAGTAACTATGGTGAAGCAGGTGCTGCTTGCAGTTATGGTATAAGTAATGGTAACAAAACCCGCGCTGATACCAGTCACGCTGCCAATAGCGCCATCGATGGTAGCAATTGTATTATCGCTGCTGCTCCATACGCCGCCCGAATAACCATCGGTAAGTGTTGCAGTGGCACCTTCGCAAATACTGGTAGGCCCGCCAATAGCGGTAACCAGTGGTGCATAGCTGATGGTATCCAGCTGAGTTGCCGAAACACTGCAGCCGAATGAGTTAGTGACGGTATAAGACAGGGTAACTTCCCCGGCTGAAGATGACGAAGACACAACGCCTGTGGCAGGATCAATAGTTGCAATGGCCACATCGCTGCTGCTCCATACACCACCGGTGGTAGTATCGGTTAAAGTTAATGCACCACCGTAACACATACTTGTTGGCCCTGAAACAGCGGTAACTGCAGGTGATGGGTCAATAATGATACCGGCCGCAACCGATGCGTCGCAACCAAATGCGCCACTTACGGTATATGAAATATCAGCAGTACCTGCGGCAATAGCACTCACCACACCTGAAGCATCAACTGTAGCTACAGTTGTATCGCTGCTGCTCCATACGCCACCGGTTGTAGCATCGCTGAATACTACAGTAGTGCCTGCACAAAGTGTTGTGCTGGCTACAACGAGAGAACCAGGGTCGGCTGAAAGATGAACTGTATCGGCTGCTGTTACTGTAAGGCTGCAACCGAATACATTCGTTACTGTATAAGATATAGTTACAAAGCCGCCAGTTAATCCTATCATAACACCTGTAGTGGCATCAACTGTAGCAACCGAAGCATCGCTGGAAGCCCATGTGCCGCCAAACGCAGTATTCAACAAGGTGTAGCTTATACCTGAGCAGAAAGTTGAAGGCCCTATAATTGGCCCGGCTGTAGGTTGTGGGTTAATGGTTAGGTTAGCTATTGCGTAATCTGTTCCGCAACCATTGGTAACGGCATAAGTTATATCAACCGTACCGGCTGCTACACCTGTTACTACACCTGCTGCATCCACTGTGGCAATGGTCATGTCGCTGCTGCTCCATGTGCCGGTACCACCCGCAAATGTATCAGTAAGTGCCAATGTTGTGCCTGCGCAGAATGTAGTAATAGCAGCGGTAATTGAACCTGCATGTGGTGCCGGGTTAACAGTATCTGTTGCCGTAACCATGGCCGTGCAACCAAATACGTTAGATGCGGAATATGTAATAACTACTTCGCCCACGCTTACACCAGTTGCAACACCTGTAGTTGCACTAATGGTGGCAACCGCAGTATTACTGCTGGTCCACGTACCGCCGAAATAGGTATTACTTAATGAAGTTGCAGCGCTTTCACATAAAATTGATGGCCCTATAATAGCACTTAATATTGGTGAAGCAAGCACGTTCAAATCGATTGTAGCTGTAGAAGTACCACAGCTGTTAGATACTGTATACGATATGGTAACCGCACCGGCTGCCACACCCGTTGCAACGCCTGACGCATCAACAGTAGCAATAGTATTGTCGCTGCTGGTCCATGTGCCGCCTGCAATTGCATCGACCAAGGTGTCAGTTGCACCAGCGCATAAAGTGGTGGTAGCGGCGGTAATGGTGCCTGATGCTGAACTTGTATTTACGGTAATATTAAATGTAGTACTTAAACTACCGCAACTATTAGTAACGGTATAAGAAATATCGGCAGTACCCGCAGCTATGCCTGTAACATTGCCCATGGTATCAACCGTAGCAATCGAAACATCGCTGCTGCTCCACATACCACCCGAAAGCGATTCGGTTAATGTTATCGCAGCGCCAGGACAAACCGCACCCGGACCACTGATGAAGCCTGCCGTTGTTGGTATGTCACCCACCGTAATAGTTGTTGATACGGTAGTTGAACCGCAACCGTTGGTTACTGTATAACTGATATCCGCAGTACCGGTTACTAATGGCGTTACAACCCCACTTGCAGGGTCAATCGTAGCCAGGGCCGCATCGCTGCTGCTCCATACGCCGCCAACTGGTGTATCTATCATGGTTGAAGGTACACCCACGCAAAGCGCAGTAGCACCTGTAATAGCACCCGGAACCGGATAAGGATTGATAGTTACAAACGCTGTTGCAATCGCCATTCCGCAGGCATTGGTATTGGTATAGGAAATAATTACTGTGCCGCCCGCAATGCCGGTAACGACGCCTGAAGCATCAACAGTTGCAACGGTAGTATCGCCACTATTCCATGTGCCACCAGTTACCGAAGGCGTTAATGTGCTGGTTGTTCCTGCACAGAAGGTTGTAGTACCCGAAATTGTAGCGGGGAACAGTGGGCTTACCACTGTAATATTAATTGTTGTACTGGCCGTGCCACACGCATCGGTTACCGAATACGTAATAGTAGCCGCGCCGGCTGTTACACCTGTAACAATGCCGGAAGCATTTACTGAAGCAATGCCGGCATTACTTGTTGTCCATGTGCCACCGGTAACAGTATCGGCCAATGCTGTTGTTAAGCCGGTACAGACTGTTGTTGTTCCGGTAATAGTTCCGGCTGTAGTCGGGAACCTAACTATTATTGTTGCGGTTGCACTAGCTGGTCCGCAGGCATTAACTACGGTGTATGATATTGTTGCTGTGCCACCTGCTAAGGCAGTAACTACACCAGTCGTACCAATTGTAGCTACAGCCGCGTTGCTGCTGCTCCACGTTCCGCCACCAACTGTTTCTGTCATGGTAGCTGAACCGCCAATACATAAAGTTGTTCCGCCACCAACTGCACCCGCATTAGGTAGCGGATTAATGGTCATGCTGTGTGTCGCATAGGCTGTTCCGCAAGTATTGGTCAGTCCGTAAGAAATGGTAACTCCGCCACCACTTACACCTGTTACTACACCTGTGCTGCTCACAGTTGCCACAGCGTTATTGCTGCTGGTCCATACACCGCCGCTTGCAGTATCAGCCAGAGTTGTAGTTGTGCCCTGACAAATTGTAGTTGCTCCGGTAATAGTGCCGGTGCCCGGTGTTGTAATAATAGTAACGGCAATGGTAACGTTAGTCGATCCGCATGCATTAGCTACTGCATAATAAATATTTACAAGGCCCGGGGATACGCCGGTAACATTACCCGCTGCATCAACCGTTGCTAAAGCCGTATTGGAACTTATCCACGTACCGCCAACTGCGGTATCGGTATATAATGTTGTAGCACCCGCGCACAATGTCGTTGGTCCGTTAATAACGCCCGCATTTGGGAAGTTGCTTACACTTACTGCATAAGTAGCAACGTCGGTTCCGCATGCATTGGTTACTGTATAAGATATGATGGCCGAACCAGCAGAAACACCGGTCATAACACCTGCTGCATTAATAGACGCCACAGCTGCGTTGCTGCTACTCCAGGTGCCACCTGAAATGGCATCAGTTAATGTGGTAACGTGGGCAACACATATTGCTGCCGTGCCCGAAATTGTTCCTGCTGATGGTGTTGTAATAACCGTCATAGGGAAGGTGCTGCTGGTTACACCGCAAGCGTCAGTAACGCTGTATGACATGGTTACGCTACCCACCGAAATACCCAACACAAGTCCTATTGAAGAATTGATAGAAGCTATTGAATTGTCGCTACTGCTCCATGTACCACCTGCAATGCCATCAGCCAGTGTAATTACCGAACCTACGCAAACTGCTGACGGGCCCGTGATCAGTCCCGCTGAAGAAGCGGCCAGAATAGTAATGGAAGCGGTATCAACCGTAGTAAAGCAGCCGTTTGAAAATGAATATGAAATTAAAGCTGTGCCAGCTCCCATACCAGTAGCTACACCCGCAGCGCTACTTACAGACACTACCGCCACATTACTGGTTGACCAGCTGCCACCTGAAACAGATTCACTTAATGCAATAGCATTACCGACACAAAGTGTTGCGATGCCGGAGATTACACCATGTGCCGCAGGTGAAGTAACAGTAAATACAGTAGTTGTTGTGCCTGTTCCGCATGCTGAAGTAACGGTGTAAGTTATGGTAACCGAACCGCTGATGACACCCGTTACAACACCTGCCGCACTTATTGATGCAACCGAGGCATCGCTGGTTGACCATGCGCCACCAGCCACCGTGCTGCCTAATGCGGTTGATGCGCCGGGGCAAACGTTTGTAACACCAGTTATGGTACCTGCTGACGGGGTGAGTGTATTAACAGTAAATGATGTGGTAGCTGTTGCTGTGCCGCAGACTGTAGTAACCGCATACGATATTGTAGTTGTGCCAATACCCGTACCCGTTACAACACCCCCCGCATCAACAGAAGCAATGGAGGCGTCGGCTGTGCTCCATACGCCACCCGATATAGCATCCGCAAGTGTTGTTGTTGCTCCGAAACAAATTGTTGTTGTGCCGGTAATGGTGCCAGCATCCGGTAAAGGGTTTACTGTTATATTAACCGAAGTGAATGCAGTGCCACAACCATTAGTAACTGTATAAGTAATATCTGCTGTGCCGCCGCTGATACCGGTAACTGTGCCCGCTGCATCAACTGAAGCAATGCCAGCGCTGCTGGTCGTCCATGTACCGCCTGCTGAAGCATCGCTGAGGGTAATTGATGCCGCAACGCAAACTGAGGCAGGACCAGTAATTGTTCCTGCAACCGGTAAAGGGTTAATAGTTACAGCAGCAGTTGCAGCTATTACACCGCAACTATTGGTAACCGTATAAGATATAGTTGCCGAACCCGGTGCTACCCCGGTAACTATGCCAGCAGCATCAACAGAAGCGATGGAAGCATCGGTTGATGACCATACGCCACCCGAAGCGGCATCGGCCAACGTTGATGTTGAGCCTTCGCAGAAAGTGGTGGTACCGGTGATTGGGGAAACAACAGGGAGCGGGTTAACTGTAATGGAGAATAAAGAATCCATTGACCCGCAGTAGTTGGTAATATTATAGGTAATTGTTGCTGAACCGGCAGTAATGCCAGAAACTACACCCGAAGCATCAACAGAAGCTATAGCCGCATTACTCGTGCTCCATGTGCCACCAGCCTCAGAATTGATTAAAGTGGTTGTTGCACCTTCACACACAATTGGCGAACCCAATATCGTGCCGGGATGCGGAATTACGGTTACTGTCTTAGCGGTATCGCAACCTGTAACCGGCATCGTATAATGTATAACCGCTACCCCTCCTGATACACCTGTAACATCTCCTGTTGATGATACTACGGCCACACCGGGAACAGAACTTGTCCAGTTGCCACCGGCAAGTGCATCGGCCAGGGTAATTACGGAACTCTGGCAAACTGTGTCAGGGCCTGTAATTGCAGGTGGTGTTTGGTTAACCACCATGTTGGTTATCTGGTTTGCAGTACAAGTGCCTATAGTTCCGGTTAATGTATATACCCCGCTCGCAGCAACGGTAACATTCGGAAAGGTTGGGCTTAAAACAGTAGAGGTGAATGAAGATGGCCCAGCCCATGCAAAAGATGCACCACTACCCGTGCCCACGCCTGTAAGAGCCGCAGTAACGCCGGAGCAATAAGGCCCACCGTTTGATGCTGTAGTCCTGATGTTCTGCGGGCAAAACCTGTAAACAATACCTGTGGTTGGTGTTGTTGCGATAGCAGTAGTAAAAGTTGAAGTAGAAAATGCCGGGAATGCAGCATTTGATGACAGTGTAAAATAATCAGCTGCACTGTTAGCTATGCCTATGGTAGCAGTGGCACTTGCGAAAGTATTGTTGGAGTAATGGAATTCAATAATATTAGTGGTCTCATATAGTTTTACTTCAAAAGACCCGCAGCCAGCAGGTGTTGCTCCCGTAGTATACATACCCCATTCGAACCATTCAAAAGTAAATATACGATTAGGTGCCGAGCCTGTAGTTCTGTACCGCGCCTGCACGCCAGAACACGATGTACTGGTGCCGCTTGCGGCAGAGCCATTCAAATCATCCCAGAAAGGCATCAGTATCCCCCTGCCTGCCCCTATGGCCGCAAGGCTTGCCGCCAGGTTGGTATAAGTAGCCGCTGTTGCTGTGCCGGAATTGGCAAGTGACAGGTAACCATTACTGTTAGCAGCAAGCGTAGTATAATTGGTACCGCAATACCTGAACGTAAACCCAATTGCTATACCTGTCTGGGCCGCATCATCAGCCGCGATGGCAGCTACCGTTGTTCCACCCGAAACGCTGGTATAGGTTGCGCTTTGAGTAGATAGTGCGTAAGTGGCAGCAGTTGTCGACTGCGAAAAACCTTGATAAGATAAACAGAAAAGAATAACGAGTAGAACGATTTTTTTCATACTTAGTTGTTGCAATTGTTTTGTAAAATATCCTGAATATGGGTTAGTTGTGTAAATAACAATACACATATTGCTGTGAACAGAATATATGTGCGTTAAAATTACTATTTTTCATGAACTTTTAACATATTTTTATTTCAATGTGAAGTTCAGGAAATAGAGCTAGGCGGCAACAGTATATGGAGTAGCATCCATATGTATGACCATAAATACAATGCGCTATCCTTTGGAGTATTTAACTACCTCGTTTTCTTTTGCAGGCAAACTTTTCAAGTAGGTATATATGGCGGCAAGATCTTCTCTGGTCATTTTTGCATACATGGTCCAGGGCATAATTGTATTATAACCTCCCTGAGGAACTACAGGTGATTTATAGCCGGAATCAGCAAAAGCCTTAAAACGGTTTACAAATGCCTCTTCGGTCCAACTACCGATACCCGTTTTAGTATCTGGCGTTATATTTGAGGAAGTAACAGAATAACCGCCGGGCATTTTGAAGGAGCGTCCACCGCTGTAGGCGAGGTCTTCAATTATCTGCCCCTGCTTATCCTTCGTATGGCATTCTTTACAAGCTGCAATGTTTATAAGGTATGCTCCATGCGCTAATTTATCGCTGGAAGATGGCCTGGTTTGAGGCATAGCCTTTTTCGGGATAATATTGATAATAAAGTTCATTGGAAAATCAGATACCGATGCACGAACGTCGTTCTTAATGGAAGGTAATGTACGCAGGTAGGCAATTATGCAGTTCACGTCTTCGGGGTCCATTTTTCCATAGTAAGGATATGGCATAACCGGGAACAAAGCATTACCTTTTTTGGTAACACCCGTGGTTATTACCCTGAAAAGTTCCCCATCGGTATACCGGTCTATGCCATACGGCGTAATGTTTCTGGAATAATAGGCACCGGGAAATCCGTATTTTCGGTCAAATGCCTCACCACCCTTCCCCAACGTACCTTCTACGAAAGGTAATGCAAATTTGCCCCAGTCGCGGGTGGAGTGGCAATCCATACACACAGCAACGTTATTAGCAAGGTATCTTCCCCGCTCTACTTTATCGGGAGTTTTTTCTATTGTCATTGCTGGTGGCGCACCAACATTGGGCAATGCTACCTTTACATAGGTGAGCAAACCCACTACTAAAACTATAACTGCTAGTAACAGATAGGCTAATACTTTAAACAGCTTTTTCATAACTATTAATTAAATGTAAAATAAATGTCACGGCACCAAGATAAAACACAGTAATTATACTTCAAAGATGTTTGATAGCCAAAGTAAAAAAAGAAATTATTGTTTACGCTTTTCCCAATCAAATGTTATCTTTGCAGGACAATTTTCATTTTTCCTACAAAAAAATTAGCCGTTCCACATGAACTGGAAACAATCTTTCAGCACTTCCATCGGGAAGAAACTTCAAATGTCGTTAACAGGTTTATTTCTCATTCTATTCCTAATTGTTCACTGCTACGTTAACGCCCAGATCTTTTATATGGATGGCGGCCTCAGGTTTAACGAGGCAGCTCACTTTATGGGTACCAATGCGCTAATACGCACTGTTGAAATAGGCTTGTTCGGTTTCCTTATCCTGCATATAGTACAAGGTTTAATGTTGTATGTGGCTAATAGGGGTAAAAGAAAAAGCCGCTATGCCGTTAGTGCAGGTAGCGCAACCAGCAAATGGTATAGCCGCAGCATGGCTTTGTTGGGCACATTAATATTATTGTTCCTGGTTATGCACCTTTCTAAATTCTGGGCACCTAACCGCTACTCTCAGTTAACCACGGGCATGGAAAAACCGCTTTATGAAATGATGCGCGATGAATTTCAGACTGCTTGGGTAGTTGGCGTTTATGTTTTGGGCTGCATTTCATTAGGCTGGCACCTTGTGCATGGTTTTTACAGTGCTTTCCAAACAATGGGTCTGGGCACCAACAGGTACAAGGGTATCATTAAAAGTATTGGTGTGGGCTTTTCCATAATCGTTCCATTAGTATTTGCATTGATGCCTGTTGCTTTCTTTATGCAATGGGTGAAATAAGTAAATCTGACAACAGTTGACAATCAATTAATTAACAGCTTACGACTTTCTACTTACTATTTACGACTAAAAAATATGGCACTTAATTCTAAGATACCTTCAGGTCCGTTAGATAAAAAATGGACAACATACAAATCAACATGTAAGCTGGTTAACCCGGCAAATAAGCGCCAACTGGAAATTATTGTTGTAGGGACCGGACTTGCCGGCGCGTCTGCAGCTGCTTCTTTAGGTGAAATGGGGTATAAAGTAACAGCATTCTGCTTTCAGGATAGCCCCCGCCGTGCGCACTCCATTGCTGCACAAGGTGGTATCAATGCCGCAAAAAATTACCAGAATGATGGAGATAGTACTTATCGCCTGTTTTATGATACTATTAAAGGTGGTGACTACCGTGCCCGCGAAGGGAATGTACACCGCCTTGCTGAAGTAAGCGCTAACATTATTGACCAGTGTGTAGCAGCAGGTGTACCTTTCGCCCGCGAATATGGTGGCTTGCTGAGCAACCGCTCTTTCGGTGGTACGCAAGTACAGCGTACGTTCTATGCCGCAGGCCAAACTGGTCAGCAATTATTGATTGGTGCTTATCAGGGTTTAGAGCGCCAGGTATCTTTGGGTACCGTAGAAATGCACTCCCGTCACGAAATGCTGGAAGTGGTAATGGTTGACGGTAAAGCCCGTGGTATTATTGCCCGTAACCTGGTTACCGGCGAACTGGAACGCCATTTCGGTCATGCTGTATTATTATGCACCGGTGGTTATGGTAACGTTTTCTATCTGTCAACAAACGCCATGGGTAGTAATGTAACTGCCGCATGGAAAGCACATAAACAAGGTGCCTACTTCGGCAACCCTTGCTTTACACAAATTCACCCTACATGCATTCCTGTAAGTGGCGACCATCAGTCGAAACTAACACTGATGTCGGAATCATTACGTAATGACGGCCGCATCTGGGTACCAAATGCAAAGGGCGACAACCGCAAACCAACTGACATAATCGAGGAAGAGCGCGATTACTATCTGGAAAGAAGGTATCCGGCATTTGGTAATCTGGTGCCTCGTGACGTTGCAAGCCGTGCCGCCAAAGAGCGTTGCGATGCGGGCTACGGTGTAGGTAGTTCTAAAATGGCGGTATATCTTGATTTTGCAGCAGCTATTGAGCGTTATGGCAAAATAGAAGCCAATAAACAAGGTAAGCACACTGCTACTAAAGAAGAAATTATAGCACTGGGTAAAGACGTCGTAAAATCGAAATACGGTAACCTTTTCGAAATGTATGAAAAGATAACCGGCGAAAATCCATACGAATTACCAATGCGTATATACCCTGCCGTACACTATACTATGGGTGGTTTGTGGGTCGATTATGAACTGATGACGACCGTTCCAGGTTTATATGCATTGGGTGAAGCTAACTTCAGCGACCACGGTGCAAACCGTTTGGGTGCTTCTGCGCTTATGCAAGGTTTGGCTGATGGTTACTTCGTTGTTCCGTATACATTGGGTAACAATCTGGCCGACGATATACGCACCAAAGCCATATCGACCGACCACCCTGCTTTCGCAGCTGCTGAAAAAGAAGTGAGCGACCGCATTAACAAACTGATGGGCATTAAGGGTACCAAGAGCGTAGAAAGTTTTCATAAACGCCTAGGCAAGATAATGTGGGATAAATGCGGAATGGGCCGTAATGAAAAGGGCTTAAAAGAAGCGATTGCTGAGATCAAGGCGTTGAAGAAAGAATTCTGGAGCGATGTTCGCGTACCGGGTGATATTAAAGAATACAATCCTGAGCTTGACAAAGCTGGCCGTGTGGCTGACTTTATTGAATTAGGAGAATTAATGTGTATTGATGCACTTAACCGGAATGAAAGCTGCGGCGGTCACTTCCGTGAAGAATACCAGACTGAAGAAGGCGAAGCACTGCGTGATGATGAGAAATACATGTATGTTGCTGCCTGGGAATATAAGGGCGACGGCAATTTTGAAATGCACAAAGAAGACCTCATTTACGATGTGGTTCATCCTAGCGCACGTTCTTACAAGTAAATAATTAGATAATTCGGCAATTAGCCAATTTGGCAATTGTGAACTGTAGTTCAATATGTTAAATGCTTCTAAATGGAACGAGAAAATGTAGTATTGGTGAAAACCATAAATTTTTCTCTTGATATCATTAAATATGTTGAACTTCTTGAAGAAAAAAGGAAATTTGTAATTGCAAACCAGTTATTAAAAGCTGGAACTTCGATAGGCGCAAACGTACATGAAGCACAAAACGCAGAAAGTAAGGCCGATTTTATTCACAAGTTTAAAATTGCTGCGAAGGAGATTGAAGAAACAAAATATTGGCTGGTGCTTTGTAAAAACTCAACGAATTACCCGGATTGCGTTTACTTGGAACAACAGCTTTTTGAAATAGATAAAATAGTAACTAAGATAATTGGTACGAGTAAGAGAGGGAATTAGACAATTAAGATAGAGCCACTTTAAGTGTTAAAAGTACAGAGTAAGCAGACCATCGGCTAATTGCCGAATTGTCTAATTGCCAAATTAAAAATATTGTATAATCAGGCCATTGGCTAATTGCCGAATTGCCGAATTGTCAAATTAAAAAATATGCAACATTACCACATGAACTTGACGTTGAAGGTATGGCGTCAGAAAAATAACAAGGCTCAGGGTGCTTTTGAAACCTTCCAGGTTAAAGATATCTCTTCTGAAATGTCGTTTTTGGAGATGTTCGATGTACTAAACGAGCAGTTAGTTGCAGAAGGTAAAGAGCCTGTGGCTTTTGACCATGATTGCCGTGAAGGTATTTGCGGTATGTGCAGTATGTACATTAACGGTCGTGCACACGGGCCGTGGAGTCATAATACAACCTGCCAGTTACACATGCGTGAATACAAAAATGGCGATACCATTGTTGTAGAACCGTGGCGTGCTGATGCATTCCCGGTTATTAAAGATCTGGTGGTTGATCGCTCTTCGTTCGATCGTATTATACAGTCTGGCGGTTACATATCTGTAAATACAGGTAATGCGGTTGATGCAAATGCCTTGCCAATTGAAAAGCAAAAGGCGGACGATTCATTCGCTGCTGCTATGTGTATTGGTTGTGGCGCCTGTGTTGCTGCCTGCCCTAACGCATCTGCAATGCTGTTCGTGTCAGCTAAGGTATCGCACCTGGCATTATTGCCACAAGGTGAACCGGAGCGCAAAGCACGTGCATTCAATATGGTGAACCAGATGGATACAGAAGGTTTCGGTAGCTGCACCAATATCGGCGCATGCGAAGCGGAGTGCCCTAAGGGTATCTCTCTCGAAAATATTGCACGGCTTAACCGCGAGTATATCGGATCGATATTCTCCGGCAGCTCATCTCATTCATAATTTAATTAATTTTATTTATGCAAATAAGAGCCACTCAACCAGTGGCTCTTATTTATTTGTAATAAGCAGTGTTGTCTGAAAGCAGACTACCTGGCAGCATTGAAACGCCGTACCGTAACAAATAGGATATAAATGCCACCATCAAACTGTTCCCTGTTATAAGATGTATGTAACAAAATACTAGCTCGTGACTGCATACCGCTCAGTGCTTGTCCATAATATTAAGGCGTTGAGTTGGAATAATATTCCTAAATCTAGAAGGTTTGACCAAATATTAAAACCAATTTGGCATACTTTAGCGAATAACATTATTTTGCAGTACATGAAAACTCCATTGCTCCTTGCCGGCCTACTTGCAGCTACAACTTGTTTTGCTCAGGATAAAAAAGCGAATGATACCAGCACGCTGAAAGAGGTAGTGGTGAGCGGCTTCATGCCGATAGACACCAAGAGCACGTCGTTAAACATAGAGCCTTATTCACTAAAACAAATCAACGAAAAAAACCCTCTCAACTTGTCTGATGCACTGGCCAAGATACCCGGCATTTCACAAATGACAACTGGCAATTCCATATCAAAACCAGTAATTCGTGGCTTGTATGGCAACAGGATATTGGTATTATTTTCGGGACTGAGATTCGATAACCAGCAGTGGCAGGATGAACACGGGTTGGGCCTTTCGCAAATTGGCATTGACCGTGTGGAAGTAATAAAAGGACCGGCATCGTTACTTTATGGTTCTGATGCGCTGGGAGGCGTTATAAATATTATTGAAGAAAAGCCCATGCAGGAAGGCAAAAAGCTTGACTTTGGGGTACAGGCTTTTTCTAATACACTAGGCACACTCACCAATGTAGGGTTCAGCAACCGTAAAGGCAATAAATGGAAACGGCTAAGAATCGGATTGGAAAACCATGCCGATTACACAGACGGCAATGGAGACAGGGTGCTGAATTCCCGCAACAAAGGTTACTATTTAAAGGCGGGCTGGGGCTTTGAAAAAGCAAAGTGGGTTCAGGAAAACAGCTATAACTTTTCATACAACCAGTTTGGCTTTATCATGCCAGATCTGAATACCGTATTCGATGCCGACAGTCGATTCAGCAGAGCCATGATAGGGCCGCACCACAATGTTATCCTGAACATGATCAGTTCCCAAAACACGTTCTTCCTAAAAAAATCGACACTTAAACTGAATGCCGGCATACAATCGAATATAAGAATGGAAGATGAAGGTGGCGGACAGATAAGCCTGAACATGCATTTATTTTCGGCACTCCAAAACCTGAAATGGGAAAAGAAGCTGGGTAAGCGCACATCATTCGTGGCTAACCAGCAATTCACTTTTGAAAACAATACCAATTACGGGGGTCGTATAATTATACCTGATGCCACCTTTATTGAAGGCAATGTATCGGGCTACTTTAAAGTAAAGTGGGATAAGGTGATATTGGAAACCGGCCTTGGCTGCAACTATAAATATATAAAAACAATTGCCACCCGTCACCTGAATATGCCCGGCGACAAAATTCAGCCGTTTGCAAACGACCGTACAACCGGAAACGGCATGGTGGGTTTAGTTTACAACCCTAATAAGTGGTTATCTGTTAAAACGAATACGGCTACCGGATTCCGCTCGCCCAACCTAGCAGAATTATCATCGAACGGATTGCATGAAGGTGTGTACCGTTACGAATTTGGCGACCCTAATCTGAAATCAGAACAAAATCTCAATTCTGATATTACTCTGGAAATAGATCGTAAGCAAATCTTCTTTTCCGCTTCCTTGTTCAACGATGTTTTCAATAACTATGTTTATCTGTCCCCCACCGCCGATCAGTTTTATGGCTTCCCGGTATTTAAGTTCAAGCAGCAAGATGCAACCTTGTATGGCGGCGAATGCCTGCTAGTAATAAGACCCGATTTCTTAAAAAACATAGAATTAAAAGAAGGGTTTACCTACACAAAAGGCACTTTGAAAGATGGCGGGAATCTGCCCTTTATACCTGCGGCAAGATTCACTTCTGCCATTCGGTTCGAGAAAAAACTAGCAGGCAAGATCACCCGGATATTTGCAGAACCAGAATATGTTTACGTAATGAAACAAGACGTTCCGGCACGATTTGAAACAGCTACCGGCAGCTACTACCTGCTTAATTTCACATCTGGAATAACCGTTCCGGCGGCAAAAGGTAACTGGCAATTGGGGTTAACGGCAACAAATATTACCAATAATATTTATACAGATCATCTTTCCCGATTAAAATATTACGGATTATACAATCAAGGCCTTAACTTTGTTCTTTCGGCAAGAAAAGATTTTAAATGGTAAACAAATTGGGGAAAAGGTTTTTTTCGGTATTCCTCGGGATAATTGCGCTGCAAATTATCCTGCCATTTGTTATTTTATGTGCTACCTCAGTTATACATGAGTACAGGGAAGCACTGATGGCAACAGACCTGACTGGCAAGGAGCACTTTGTTACTTTCCGTATTAAAGCCAACGACCCCAACCTAGTCGTTCACGGCAATGAAGAATTTTCGTTTAAAGGCCATTGGTTCGATGTTAAAGAGATAGCACTACACGATGGCACCTACACTATTGTAGCGCTGGCCGATGACCAAGAAACAACCTTGCAGCAAATAAGTAGCGACCAGCAAATGGGTGGCCACGATATTACGCATCCTGTAAGGAAACTGCTCCCATTTTTCTTTATGTATTACCAGCAACACCCGCAGTGGGCGCTGCATATTAGCCCTGCTAATCAAGCTGGCTATTCTGGAATCTTTCATGCCATTACCCTCAACAGGCATTACAAGATCGTTATCCCCCCACCCAATGCCTTAGCCTAATTAAATCATTGTTCCGGCTTACGCTTTGCAATATTACTATTGCTTGTGTTGGTATACAATAGCTTCATCCATCAGTAACCGTCGGGCTATACCGTACTTTCAGGGCATTCCATTTCAAGACAGGCTTTTGTCTTCCGTAATCCACCACCTAAACATTGCTTCGCGTAAGCTGGAATAATCTTAATTCCATTCCAACGTCATTTTTTAATCTTAAATAAATAAACAACAATGAAAAAATTATTTTCTATTCTGGCTGCAACAGCCTCCCTAGTTTACTTTTCATCATGCGACAAAGACGAAGGCAAACTGCCGAATATCGCATTCAAAACCGGTAGTACTTATGTATCAACCAACATGACGGTTAAGAAAGACACCGTTATAAGCATTGGAATCACAGCCTCGAAAGCAGAGAGCAAAGACGTATTGACCACATTTACAGGAACAGTAGCCTATGGCGCAGCAGCCGACAGCACACTGGTATCTGAATCGTTATCAGGATCTAATGGCGATAACTATTCAAAAGATATTTTAATAAGGACGCATAATGCTGCCGGTACAGAAAAATACACGTTCACTGTCGTGAACAAAGACGGCTTAAAGAATTCAGCTACGCTGACATTAACAGTTAATTAAACCCATCTTTTCATTACGTTTGTGTGCAAAACAAAGCGGCCCCCTTTCCAGGAGGCCGCTTCGGTTTTTCTATACAAAGCTTGTGTGTAATTTTTCTAATGTGCCTACCCTACTTCAACGCCCAACTCTTCAGCCAGATCCTTTTCAATTCTTAGATTATCAATAATAAATGTTTGCCTGTCTGGCGTGTTCTTACCCATGAAGTAACTGAGCATTTCCTTTATCTGCGTTTCCTGGTTTACCAGAACCGGGTCTTTGCGAATGTCATCTCCAATGAACCTTGCGAACTCTTCAGGGCTTATCTCACCTAGCCCCTTGAAGCGGGTTATCTCAGCCTTCGAGCCTATTTCATGTATGGCACGCTGGCGTTCTTCATCGTTATAGCAATAAATAGTTTTTTGTTTATTCCGTACCCTGAAAAGCGGCGTTTGCAGTATATAGATATGCCCCCCCCTAACCAGATCGGGGAAAAACTGCAGGAAGAAGGTCATTATCAACAGGCGGATGTGCATACCATCCACATCGGCATCGGTAGCAATTACAATGTTGTTGTAACGCAGGCCTTCCATGCCTTCTTCAATATTGAGTGCATGTTGCAACAGGTTGAATTCCTCATTCTCGTATACCACTTTCTTGGTTAGCCCAAAGCAGTTCAGCGGCTTACCTCGCAGGCTGAAAACCGCCTGGCTTTCCACATTCCGGCTCTTGGTTATAGAACCACTGGCACTATCCCCTTCCGTAATAAATATGGTGGATTCCTGCTGTTTTACGTTAAACTCATCTTTGCCTTTTGCAGGTGCATCATCGTTCAGATGTATGCGGCAGTCGCGGAGTTTTTTATTGTGCAGATTGGCCTTTTTCGCCCGCTCATTGGCCAGCTTCCTGATGCCCGATAATTCCTTACGCTCGCGCTCACTTTGCTCAATGCGTTTCTTAATAGCATCGGCAACGGCTGGGTTTTTATGCAGGTAATTATTGAGCTCTTTATTCAGAAAATCGCCAATGAACGCCTTCATAGAAGGGCCACCTTCAGACATGTATTGCGACCCCAATTTGGTTTTGGTCTGCGATTCGAAAACAGGTTCCTGCACCCTTACAGAAACAGCCGCACATATACTCTGCCTCACATCTGAGGCGTCATAGTCTTTCTTATAAAAATCGCGTATAGCCTTTACAAAAGCCTCACGGAAAGCCCCCTGGTGCGTACCACCTTGTGTAGTATGCTGGCCGTTCACAAACGAATAGATATCCTCGCCATAATCACCGGTGTGAGTGAGCGCTACTTCAATATCCGTACCCTTGAGGTGTATTATGGGGTATCTGTTGGTTTCGGGGCTGGTTTTACGTGTAAGCAGGTCTAAAAGGCCATTCTTCGAAAGGAAGTTGCGCCCGTTAAAATTGATTTGCAAGCCAGCATTCAGGAAGCAATAGTTCCATATCTGGTTCTCGAGGTATTCATGTAAAAAGTGGTAACTGCGAAAAATAGTTTCATCGGGCCTGAAGATGACGAGTGTGCCATTGGCCTGGTCTGTAACGCCTTCTTTATGTTCTTTGGTAAGTACACCGCGCTCAAATTCTGCCACTTTAATTTTACCCTCCCGAACGGAGGCCACCTTAAAGTATTTACTAAGCGCATTCACCGCCTTGGTACCCACACCATTCAACCCTACCGATTTCTGGAAGGCCTTGCTGTCATATTTCGCACCGGTATTTATTTTGCTCACTACATCAACCACCTTACCCAAGGGTATACCCCGGCCAAAGTCACGAACCGACACCTCACCTTCTGCTATCTTAATTTCAATGCGCTTGCCCTGGCCCATTGCAAACTCATCAATACAGTTATCTACAACCTCCTTCACCAGTACATAGATGCCATCATCCATGCTCGTACCATCGCCCAGCTTGCCTATGTACATACCGGGGCGTAATCTTATATGCTCTCTCCAGTCCAGCGACCGGATACTGTCTTCATTATATTGATTTTGTAATTCTGACATTGTTCTTATTGGTTAACAGTGTGCAATTTAAGCGAAATGCGGCAAAGGAATAAAGAAGAAATTTAAACAAGTGTAGAGATATTTATGTGATAAGCCAACGAATGCTGGCACAATGCATCCGGCTCATTTTCAAGCCGCTTTACAACAGAAAAATAAGGTACGATACCATGCGGCTTTCTTGCGTGTAACTCACATCAGATAAAAAATCCGCATTCTTTTCAGGAATGCGGATAGCTATTATTTACCGGGTGTAATTGGCTCCGGATGCTGTTTAGGTGTTGTTGCCGGTGGCTCGCCCTTGGGCTTAGGCAATTCCGGTGTCGGGTCAGGATGCTGCTCTGGGTTTACCGGCGGCTGAGTATTCTTTTTTTCCTTAGGTATTTCTATCGGTTCCGGCACCTGGCTACCTTGTGTTGGCAGCTTAGCCTTGGCCGGTTGTGGAATGGTGTTAGAGCCTTCGCGCTTATTCGGCTCAATCGATTTAAGGTCGGTTTTATACTGGTATTTATCGGCCCTGTGCTCGTCCTCCCAGTTCGTACCCTTTTTAATTTCGTCGTGGTATTGCACCTGTGTTACGGTGCGTGGAGTATTCTTAATAATATTAGGCAGGTCTTTCCTGAAAGCAGGGTCAATACCGCCGTTAATACTCAGTGCTTCCGGCTTAGCTGATATTACACTTGGTGCTTTAATAATATTGGGCGGCACCATACGTTCTCCACTGGCAGGTACAGCTTTTATTTCCGCAGGCCGGAACATTTTTACAACATCATGGTGCACATATTCTGCTCTCGGTGTTCCGGTATTATTAATGCGATACAATTGCACCTGCTTTATTCCACGCTCTTCCACCTGCTTGGTGCGCGGGCCAGCGACAAGTGTTACACCATTTTGGGTGTAGGTGTTATCTACCGGCGATGTGTTTTTCTTTGATACATTACTGCCGGCAGCACCGTATAAATAACGGTAATAATTACCGCCATATAAATATTCTGGTGCCAGATAAACCCACCAGTCTTTAGGCGGATTGTATTGATTCAGCTCTTTGCCATTGAATTCGAAACCGGGAGCCAATGGCGCCCACCCAAATACACCAAGACCCGTTCTCCAACTTACCCAAGCCGGCCCCCAGTTGGCACCGGGAACCCAAAGCCAGCCATAATAGGAATCAAATGTCCAGCGGCCATAATGGAAACATGCCCAACCCCACTGGTATTCTGAAACCCAGGTATTGCCGAAATCGGTCATTGCCCAATAACCCTTTGAAAAATATGGCCTGAAAGAAGCATCCACATCAGGACTCCATACATAGCCATAGTGGGCATCGTCTATCCACTGGCCATAAGGCGCAAGCAATTCATAGAAATCGTTGTAGGAATAGTCCTGACCATCATAACGGGCATTGGTATACACGCCATCGTTATACTGCTTGTTATAGTAAAGATTATTGGTGCCAAAATTATCAGAATGGGTATCTGACGATTGGGCCACAGCTGCATCACCACCCGCTAAAACAGTGCAAAACAGACCTAAAGCCACTATTTTTGACAGCTGTTTACTTTTGCTTTTCATAGAAACCTCTTTAAATATTGAATACGCCTACTTGCCGGCATGCCATTACAACCGCCTTTAAAGCGTGTAAATATACTAAAAAGGCTTTTGTCTGCTAGTATCCCAATCCGGAAAGAAAAAAGGCTTTATCAGCCTTCCATTTCAGCCATAGCGAGCTCTTTTGCCCATTGCAGCAACGTTCTGTATTGCTGGTCTATAACATCATGCGGCATAGGGTGCGGGCCGGTTTTGGTAGTTAAGAAAACAGTATGCATACCCAGCCGCTTGCCAAACTCCATATCGCTGAGGCTGTTACCCACCATTATACTTTTCTTAAAATCGATCTCAGGATAGTCTTCCTTGGCCTGCTCGCCCATGCCCGTATTCGGTTTGCGGTTGTGGTCCTCGTCAGATAGTGCTGTGCAACTGTACACTTTATCAATACGGCCACCGTGCTCGTGCACCATGCTGCGCATATTGGCATTTACTTCCCTTAACGATTCCAACGTCATGATGCCTTTTTCAACACCCCGCTGATTGGTAACTACAACAATATTGCCAAACATATTGTGCAGGCCGCGCATGGCTTCTAAAACACCATCGTGAAAGTTGAATTCGTCCCACTTGGTTATGTAAGAGCCTACCGACTCTACATTTAAAACACCGTCTCTATCCAAAAATAAAGTCCAGCTTTTATCTATTTCCGGTTTACTATTTAAGAATGTCATTTTGATAAGGGCTTTTTAACGGGTAAATAATCCTGCTTCCACTAACTCACAAATAATGTGACCAATCATAATATGCGACTCCTGAATTCTGGGGGTATCGGAGCTTGGCACGTTTATTAAATGATTACAAATGTCTTTCATTTTACCACCGCTTTCCCCTGTAAGTCCTACAGTAATCATGCCTATTTTTTTGGCCTGCTCCAGTGCATTGATAATATTAACAGAATTGCCTGAAGTACTCAAAGCTACCAGCACATCACCTGCTTTGCCGGAACCTTTCACTATTCTACTATATACGAGATCATAGCCATAATCGTTTGCTACCGCCGTTAAATAAGATGAATTACAATGCAATGCCTCCGAAGGAAGGGGTTCACGATCGAAGTAAAACCTGCCACTGAACTCAGCTGCAAGGTGCTGCGCATCAGCCGCGCTACCGCCATTGCCGCAAAACAATACTTTATTGCCTCGCTTGAATGCATTGGTAACTAACACAACAACTTCTTCAATTTTCTGCAACAAAGCAGGGTTAGCTAATATATTGAGTTTCACATCAACAGAAGCCTGTATGATGCTCTTAATTCTTGATTCCATATGTTAAACCCAAAATAAAGAATAAATTTCGAAAATGAGAACTAAAGTTATGTTATAACGAAAAAAACGGATGGCTATTTTAACATTTGGGTAGCTATCATGGCGTTTTCATGGAATCATTGGCAAGCAGGCTACTTAAACCAAGAACTAAAATTAGCTGATCGACTCCAAAATTGAGCAGGAGGAAAGGGATTATTTCTCTTTACTCCTCTCACACCACCCTACGTGCCGTTCGGCATACGGCGGTTTGTCAGAATAATGTTGCTGTTTTTTCAACAGGACGGGCTCAATAGTCTTTGCGTCTACTGGCACAACTCCTCTTATCTTTTACTTTCAGTCTCCAACCTATCCTCAGACAAATAGTTCTCCAACGAGGTTCTGCTGTTTGGCTCCCTTTGATAAATTTCAATTGCCTTCGTCTTATTCTAACATGCCGTCCTTCAGTTGCGTTGAGTGTCTTAACGACTATCTATGCCGTCTCGTTGTTCACTTACTATTACCTCGGCTGCCCGAGACACCCTTGGTCTTGGCTAATATTTCCTACTGTAAAACATACTCGGGAATTACGCTATAGCTTATATCCATGCCTGACACACATGAAAGGGGAACTAATGCTCCCTTTTCATTTTCAACCAGGCTCAACACGAAACAGGATACCACGAAATGCTAAAATTAGTGTACATTGAAGCGGTAAAAGCGAATACAAGTACATTTGCATAATTACGATTTTATAAAAATGAGTGGAAGAATAGAAAAACTACTGGCTTTTTTAAGCGAAACACCAAACGATTGCTTTTTAAATCATGCACTGGCTTTAGAATACGTGAAACAGGAAGACGATGAAGACGCGCTTACCTATTTCGAAAAAAATCTGGAGTTCGACCCAAATTATGTGGCTACTTACTACCATCTTGGCAAGCTTTATGAACGGATAAACGACCCCGATAGTGCTGTAGCTATTTATGCAAAAGGTATGGAACGCGCCCGCGCAGCCGGCGATAACCATTCTTATAGCGAATTGCAAAACGCACACGAAGACCTGGTATATTAGTTCGACAACAATAGACGTATTTCAGGAACAACCTTGCAGATAGCCCTGTTTTGAAACTCAACTTTAGCCTTACTATTGCTACTTAATTATCATGACCTTACTCCAGCAATTTCAGCAGAATTGGAAAGCTAAAAATTTTTGTCCGGCTGATGGCACAGCGCTGGTCACGGTTAGTGGTGGCATCGACTCCATGGTAATGGCGGAGCTGTTTCTGAAAAGCGGCTTCCGGTTCAGCGTAGCCCACTGCAATTTTCAATTGCGGGGAGCGGAAGCTGATAAAGATGAAGCGTTTGTAACTAACTGGTGCGCAACCAATAATGTAACACTGCACAAAATAAAATTTGAAACAAAAAAATATTCCTCAGACTGGAAAAAAGGCACTCAAGAAACCGCACGGATATTGCGCTATGAGTGGTTTGAACAAATAAGGAAGGAATACAAATACGCACAAATTGCCACGGCCCACCACGCAAATGACAATGTGGAAACCATGCTTATTAACCTTTTCAAAGGAACAGGCATTGCAGGTATACACGGCATACTACCCGTACAAAACAATATTATACGGCCATTACTTTTCGCAAAAAAAGAAGCCATACTGGGCTATGCAGCCGAAAATAATATCACCCACAGGGAAGACGCCTCAAACGCCAGCGATGACTATCTGCGTAACGCGGTAAGGCATAATTTGGTACCCGCCATAGAACAACTGTTCCCCGCCGCTATACAGAGCATCAACGAGAGCATAGGCCGCTTTGGCGAAGCTGAGCTCTTGTACAAGAAAGCAGTTGCTACCGAACTGAAGAGATTAGTGGAGCAACGCGGAAAAGATATTTATGTGCCGGTATTCAAGCTGTTGAAATGCACACCAGTTGCTACAATTTGCTACGAGCTATTGCAGCCTTACAACTTTTCCTCTGGCCAGACCGAGCAGGTATTGAATTTATTAACATCAGAGACCGGGCATTATGTGCAGTCGGCCACACACCGTGTAATTAAAAACCGCGATTTCCTGGTAATAACAACGTTACCAGATGAAAGTACTGACCTTATACTTATTGAAGAAGCGCTTTGCACAATAAATAACGGCTTACACAAATTTGAATGCTCCGTAATAGACAAACCAGCTGAAATTGATGCCAACCCCAAAGTTGCGTTGATAGATATGAAGCAGGTAACCTTCCCGCTTATATTGCGCAAATGGAAAACCGGAGACTACTTCTACCCCATTGGCATGCAAATGAAAAAGAAGAAAGTGAGCCGGGTACTCATTAACGAAAAAGTGCCCCTGCACGAAAAAGAAAACATTTGGGTTATTGAATGCGACAAACGCATTGTATGGCTGGCCGGCATGCGCCTTGACGAACGTTTCAAAATAAAGAACACTACAACCCAGGTACTGAAAATAAAAATGAGCTAACCGCCTAAGAAATCTCGCTTATCCTATCCATGTATTTAATGCAGGGGGATGCAGCAAGCTATTCAGGAAATTCATGCCATGGCTAGGGTCAACGAAAAAAGCAATGGTGAAACCAAATATACCGCCCCCCAGGTGCGCATCATGCCCTATATTATCAGTGCCTTTTTTTGACATATAAGCCGAGTACCACGAGTACAAAATAGCGAATATTATTGCGGGTATACCCTTTGGCAAGAAAATGAAACCGATGTGGTTCCAGGGTGCATAGTAGATGGCAAAAAACAGGATTGCGGATACCCCACCCGATGCACCCAGCGACATATAATAGCTGTGATTCTTATGCTTTATTAAAGCGGGTATTGACGAAACAACAATAGCCGCAAGGTAAATGAGCGCATACAATACCTGACCGCCAATCACGCTCCCGCAAACTTCCATGCACCTTATCTCCACCGTTAACCCGAAGAAATAAAACGTCATCATGTTAAATATAAGGTGCATCCAGTCGGCATGAATAAACCCTGACGTAAGCAACCTGTAATACTCCTTCGGCTGACTCATACCATACGGATACATGATCAGTTTATTGAGCAGGTCGCGGTTATTAAAAGCGGCAATAGAAATAAGCGCCGTAACAAGAATAAAAATGTAAGTTATGAACACGGAAGGGTGGTTTTGAAAATTACTATTGTTAATATTTTATCAAATGATGATAATGTCGGCCTGCACATCAATACGAACCTTATATTTTCTAAAAAAATTAAGATTGAATTCATTATCTACGGTTTGAAATTTACTATGCTGGTTATTACAAGCAAACGCCTTTTTATGCTGATAAACGTTTATGTCGTGATTTTCGATGTAAAATTGCACAGTTGATACCAATTGTTCAACGGCGTCTGTAATCCATGATGACCTTTCATCCTTTAATTCGACAAAATAGATATGCTTGTGAGAAGTTAATAAACCATCGCACCTGCCTCTTCCCTTCTGTTCAGAATCTTTAATAACGCATTTATCCACCGCTGTAAAAACCAAAGTCGTTTTGTTGGGGTTTTTAACCGTGGCAATCCACATTTCAGGATTATCAGCATTTGAATATGCCTTGTTTCCTTTATTGTTATCACACAAGCCAAAAAGTTCATAAGCTATTGGTGGTTCCTGACATGACGGTTCCAGAAAGTTGATACTCATAGCTCCTCCTCAATTTCTAGTAATGCATCAAATAGAATATTACCCTCTCTCAAAGACTGATTTAAATAATTTTTATCAGAAGGTATTCCTTCATAATCTGGCAACTTGATGATTGTACCCGTATTCTCATCCAATTCATATACAACTACATCTGACGCATGTATTGTCGATTTATCAGGAACGATTTCGTCCAGTCTTTCGTTTAATTCATCTGCCTTATCCGACTCACGTATTTTACCTTTCAGATATCCAGCTTGTATTGCAATGCTGAGATAATTAATAATATACGGGCTATGCGTAGTCATTATTAACTTGTTGCCATCACTCATATTATTGAACTCCAAAAGGCTATTCAATATTTGCCTCTGCGATGTTGGAAACAAATTTTGCTCAGGCTCTTCAACTATATTAATGAAACACTTATTATGGTATTTTGCGAAAACCTCGTCCGTGAGTTTAATTTTCTCATCATTGGAGAGTGATTTATTCTGCATTAAAATTGACACCTCGCTGTCTCGCCTGATTTTTTGATTTGTGCTAACGGGGGCAGCCTTAGCGACGTCTTCATATTTTATCAACATACTGAGATGTCTTGAAACCATATAAAGCGGCACTGCAGATTGAAGGCCACTAGCCGCATCTGTGAAATCAATTTGATGGTCTTTTCCTGAGATGTATGAAATATTGGTTGCTTCATCAAATTTGTAAGTGAAATTTTGAAACGGCAAATCCAATTTCATGCCATTTAGCTGATACTGTGCTTTTTTCAGTCTTAAAGAAAATTCAGCTAAGGGCCATGGTAATCCCGAATCTGGAACATCAAACGCTCCAGTAACAGCACCTAAGAAATTTCTTTCTGACGGCGTATAGCTAATTTTAGGATTTACATATTTAGTCTCGTCTGTTTTGCTTGATGTAGCATATCCTTTTTCATTGGTGGGTTTGTAACTAAAACAATATCGGTCGCCAACATACTCTATCTCCGACTTATTTACTGTTAAGTAGCTTTTTATCCTTTGCCTTTCAAGTTGTTGCAATATGTTATCCCCCTTAATAAAGCCATCATTCGGAATATCGCCCCTATTCAAACGCTTCTCCAACCAAGTAAATATAGATATCAGCTTGGCCACTGTACTTTTACCGCTTCCGTTGTTACCAATAAAAACCGTAACCTTCTTAATATCCATCCAGCCATCGTTTTCCTGATAGCCTTCTTTTATAGGTCCGAAATTCTTGATTCTTATTTTACTCATTGTGTCAATCAATTACCCAAATGTACCTAAATTACCTGTACAACTATACTATCATTTACGGTCAAAAACAATGCGCTTTGCAGCATCACCGCAAAGCGCATTATACAAGAAACCCCGCATCGGGACTTGCTACTAAATACTAAGTACTAAAAAAACTAATTCAAAATCACTTGCTTCACATCTTCCAGTATATCCAGTGTTTCTGCTTTGCTGTTGCCTTCGGCGTATACACGCAAAAGTGGTTCGGTGCCTGAAGCGCGCAGCATAACCCAGCCGCCATTATCCAGATGGTATTTTACGCCATCAATAGTTTCTACCCTGCTGAAGCTATACTTGCCAAAACCGGTATAGCCGCCGTCCTGAGCTTTGTTGATGATGGCGTTCTTTTTGTCGTTAGGTATAGTAAGGTCGTTACGTTCGTAAACGAACGGACCGGTAATGGCATAAACTTCCTCACAAAGTTCCTTCAGTGTTTTACCAGATTTAGTCATGAATTCATACAACACCAAGCCATCAAAAATACCATCACGCTCCGGTATGTGACCCTTAATTGCGATGCCGCCACTTTCTTCGCCACCCACCAGTACATCATCCGTTACCATTATTTCGCTTATGTATTTGAAACCTATAGCCGTTACTTCGACTGGTATGCCATAATGTGCACACAATTTCTTCACTCTGTCGGTAACCGAAAATGCAATTACAACCTTACCCGTCATTTGTTTGTACTTGAACAGGTAGTGAATGAGCAACAGTATAATGTTATGAGCATCAACGAAATTGCCATCTTCATCATATAGGCCAATACGATCTGCATCTCCATCTGTAGCCAAACCAATTTTCAACTCAGGCGTTGTCGCCATCGTTTTTGCCAATTCCTGTAAATTTTTATCTAATGGCTCAGGGGCTTGTCCGTTAAAACCCGGATTGTTGTCGCAATGTACCAGCACAGCACCTGGCAACATCCTGCGGATGACATTCTGCCCTGCGCCATACATAGCGTCATACGCCAGTTTGAATGGAGACTTAGATAATGCGTCAAAATCAAATTTCCCCTTCAGATATTCACAATACATATCTTCAAGGTTAATAAACTCGAGCATGCCACTGTCCTTATACTCGGCAATGGTTTTGGTATTCATGTCCACCTCGGCAGGTATAAGGTCTTCAACAGCAGCTATATCTTTTGGGCTTGAAGGCCCGCCATGAGCTCCTTTTAATTTATAACCATTGTATGATGGTGGGTTATGCGAAGCCGTAATAACTACACCCTGCTGTGCATTCAGTTTTAATACGCCCAATGATATCATTGGCGTACTAATAAACCCTTTTGCCAATAACACCTTCACACCATTAGCGCACAAAACTTTTGCAGCTGTTTCAGCGAACAATTCACCACCAAAACGGCAGTCATGCCCAACTACAACAGTAGGCGTTTTATGATCTTTAAGCAACCAGTCCGCAAGACCCTTGCTCACTCTCGCCACATTATAAACTGTAAAATCCTGCGCAATTATGGCGCGCCATCCGTCAGTTCCAAACTTAATTTTTTCAGTTATCATCAGTATCTAATTTCTGGTTTGAGCGGCAAATTTATAAAACCTTTTGTATGTAACAGGTTATTTTATAAAGCAACGGCCAATCTGTTTAAAGTATATTATTTA
Organism: Chitinophagales bacterium; assembly: GCA_038228575.1. Lineage (GTDB taxonomy): Bacteria > Bacteroidota > Bacteroidia > Chitinophagales > Chitinophagaceae > Flavipsychrobacter. The sequence goes on from JBBRPD010000001.1 coordinate 29,098, forward strand.
TTGAATTCCGTCATTGCCTTGCCTATACCCTGTGTTGCCCAACATTCAATTGCATCAACGCTTTTAACTATGGCATCCTTAACATACGGAATTTCCGAAGGGGTCCATTTACCCAATACATATTCAACCTGCCGGCCCTTTGGGAAATCACTACCTACCCCAAAACGAAGTCTCGGATAATTATTGCCGTTGAGCAACAATTCAATATTCTTCAGTCCGTTCTGCCCGCCGGCGCTGCCCTGCGCCCTCAGCCGCAAAGTACCTAATGGCAACGCTAGGTCGTCGGCTATCACCAACAGGTTCTCCATCGATATTTTCTCCTTATCTAACCAGTATTTAACTGCTTTACCACTCAGGTTCATGTAGGTTGTTGGCTTTATCACTACAAATATCCTGCCCTTCCATTTTACTTCTGCTACGTTCACGTAGCGGTCTAGCGAAAAGCTGCCGCCGTGCTTTATTACAAAAGTATCCACCACATCAAATCCTATATTATGACGGGTAGCATCGTACTCCATGCCTATATTACCCAGCCCGGCAAGCAAAAATTTCATACCGCGAAATTAAGAGAAAAGTGCGATTAGATGTATATGCGGTTGAAGTACTAAAAAGGTAACCTCGAAGAGGTAACATTATTGGAATTTCGTCGAAGTAAAAGAGGCGCACCCCGAAGGTGGCGATATAACAGGGTTGTCTTCATTTCTTGCAAGAATTATGCCACCACCTTCGGGATTCGGAGCCTGGTCCCGCAACTTTTCTACAACAATATCACCTCTTCGAGGTTGAATTCCGTTTTCAGATTTAAGAAGCAGGCCATACACAACATTCCACTACACCAACACCTCGCTCAGCTGCACATCGTGTGGTTCAGTAGGCACCTTATCAATGATCTGAAAAGGGTACGCAATTGCCACCTTGTAAGCGTTAGGATGGAGCACGAGGTGATTGTCATAATACCCTGCGCCATACCCTAATCTATACCGGTCAGCATCAAAAGCCAGCCCGGGAACAATGAACATATCTATACGCCCCGTATACGCTTCATCTCCCGCTGGGTGTATGGTGCCCCACATACCCTGCTCTATTTCGCTTACTGAGTGCAGCACCAGGTTTTGCAACTGCCTTTTGGGTAGTGTTTTAGCTGATATTACTTTAATACCAGTGTTCAATAATTCAGCCAACAGCGGGAAGACATTTATTTCGCTGCCCATAGGCAGATAACAATGCACCACTTTTACTTTTTTCTCGTGTATAATTGCGAGCAGGCGTTCGCGCAGGCGCATATCCAGCTCCCGTTTTACAGCTGGCAGCATTGCGTCGCGTTGCAGCAACATTTGCTGCCTGAGGTCTTTTTTATGTTGTTTGAGGTCGTATGTCATAACAAGTAGAAAGTCTAAAGTAGAAAGTAGAAAGTAGAAAGTCTAAAGTAGAAAGCTGTTTTGTGGGTGCCATCAATACTTGCAACCATTAGTTATCCTAGAGAGTCTAAAGTAGAAAGTAGAAAGCTGTTTTTGTGGGTGCCATCAATACAGGCAACCATCAGTTATCCACCGTATTTACTTTCTTTCTGCTTCTATTTTTGCCTTAAGGCTTTTCCATTCGTTCAATAATCCGTCAAGGGTCTTTTGGGTGTCTTTTATTGCGGTTCCTGACTGGGTGGTCGCTGGCATATCACTTTCCTGTAGCAACTCCAAAAGGCGCATGAATTTACCTTTCACCGATTCGAGGCTTTCTTGCTTGCTACCAGGCACCCCTCTTTCTATCTCTCCCGCTTTTGCTGCAATTTCCTTCAATACCATATTATTCCATGATGGCGATTGCTGCATGCGGACAACAGTACCACCTGCTTCCTGCAATTGCAGCAAACAATCCCCTATCGCCATTACAGCATTATAGCATTGCATGGAAAGTTGGTGTAGTTTATTCAACTCAGCAACCGGTGTCTTTACCCTCGGATCTGCCTTTATGGTAAGTGGCTGACTATACGTTTTACCAGCTACAGTAAGCCTTACCGTATACCTGCCCGGCATTACCCAAGGTGAAGAATAGCCGGGTGCAGTCTCCTGGTAAATAGCAGCCATGGGATATGGTGGTTTAACTTCTATTGGGGTATAATGCATGTCCCACACAAAACGGTGTGCGCCTTTTGTACCGGAAAGTATATCCTGCGACCTTATCCAGTATTCGGGAATGTTTAGTTTGGGCATGCTGTAGGGCTTATCTGCACTGCTGTAAACCCGCACCACCTTCCCGGCAGCATCCAGTATTTCCAGCTTCACCATACCATCGGCATCGTCGGCAATGTAGTAATCTATAATGGCTCCATCAGGCGGATTCTGCCCGGCTGGCTCTTCCTGTGGCAATGGCGTATCAGTATTCATGTTCCAGCGCACCCGGTAAGCGGCCCCGGTTTCAAATAGTATCGTTTGCTTTTGGCCTTTCGACCTTGCTATATGCCGCAAGGCAGCCATATCGTCTAATATCCAGAACGAGCGGCCATGCGTGCCTATAACGAGGTCGTTATCTTTAATAACCAGATCGCGGATAGAAGTACATGGCATATTAAGGCGGAGTGGCTGCCAGTTTTCGCCATCGTTGAATGACACATACACCATACGCTCCGACCCTGCAAACAAAAGCCCTTTACATTGCGGGTCTTCCCGTACAACATTTATAGGGTCGTTGGGCAGGCCATTAACTATCTTTTTCCAGGTTTTGCCATCATCGTGCGTGCGGTAAATGCAAGGCGCCATATCATCGAGCCTGATGCGGTTAATTGCTGCATAAACAGTATGGTCATCGCTGTGCCCTGCATCAAGAATAGAAACTTTGCACCAGGTGCTCATTTCAGGCGGGGTTATGTTCCTCCAGCTTTTACCGCCATTGTGGGTAACATGAATCAGACCATCATCGGTGCCCGCCCAAATGGTATTGATAGTTTTGTGCGATGGTGCCAGCGTATACACTACGCCACGCTGCGGCATATCTTTCATTTTTTCATCGCGGAAGATGCCAATACATTCCGGCACATCGTAGGTAGTGCGGGTAAGGTCTGGGCTTATCGTTTCCCAGTTCTTCCCTCCGTTCAGGGTTTTAAAAACCACATTGCCGGCATAGTATAACGTCTTGTTATCTACCGGTGAAAATAATACCGGTGCGGTTCTTATAAACCTGTACTTGCTGCCCTTGGGGGCTTCGGGTGCTATGTGTTGTGTTTGCCCGGTGCGCTTATCGAATTTTGAAATTTTACCCCCGTAAATTATATCGGGATTGAGCGGGTCGGCAGCTACATAGCCATATTCTTCCGCACCAACCGGATGCCATTCTCTAAAGGTGACCTGTCCGTCATTACCCCTGCTGGCTATACCTACCGAACCACTTTCCTGCTGCCCACCGTATACATTGTATGGGAATGCGTTATCGGCACTTACGTGATAGAACTGAGCTGTAGGCTGATTGTACCAGGAGCTCCAGCTTTGCCCGCCATTAACGGTAATTATTGCACCCTGGTCTCCCGCCAGTAGAATAATATCCGGGTTTGTTGGGTTTATCCATAACCTATGGTAATCATCGCCACCAGGCGCACCCCTGAAGGCTTTGAAATTACGGCCGCCATCGGTCGACTTCCAGGTAACTACATTAGCCACATAAACAATATCTGGGTTCTTAGGGTCCACTTTACATTCTGCGAAGTCCATTCCCCTGTCCCATAGGCGATTATCGGCATTACGTATTGTCCATGTTTTGCCAGCATCTTCCGAACCGTAGAAACCACCGCCGTTGGCTGCATCAACGCAAGCATACAACATTTTCGGGTTGCTCGGCGATATGCAAAAACCTATGCGGCCAAGCCCATCCGCGGCGGTTGGTAAGCCGTTGGTCAACTTCTTCCAGGTATCACCACCATCGGTCGATTTGAATAAACCACCTTCTTTACCCAGCCACAAGCCATTTTCCCACGGCGCCATACGCCCGGCCCACATATCGGCATAAATGATGCTGGAATTTTTCGGGTCGATGGTAACTTGTATCGCTCCTGTATTTTCGTCAATGTATAAAACCTGTTTCCATGTTTTAGCACCATCGGTTGTTCTGTAAATGCCACGTTCCGTATTAGGGCCGTACGGATGGCCCAAGGCTGCCACGAAAACTATGTTTTCATTCCTCGGATCTATTGCAACACCGCCTATCTGTCGCGCTTCGCTTAACCCTGTATTGGTCCATGTTTTTCCAGCGTTGGTCGATCTGTAGACCCCGTTACCAACCGAAAGGTCAGGCCGCTGCAAACCTTCGCCGCTCACTGCATAAACTACATCGGGATTAGTAGGCGCCACCATAACATCGCCAATGGAGCCGGTTGGCTGGTCATCAAAAATCGGGTTCCAGGTGCGGCCAAAATCGGTCGTTTTCCATACGCCCCCATTGTTTACACCCATGTAAAAAGTATTAGGTTGCTGCACCACGCCGGTAGCACCAACGGTTCGCCCACCCCGGTGCGGGCCAATCATGCGCCATTTCAGCATGCTGTAATAATCGGTATCCACTGCCTGGGCATTGCTTTGCAAAGACAGACCCAGCAGTAAAAATGCAGGCACAGCCCACCTTGTAAGGTTATATGGTAATGTAAGGAACTTCAATTGGAGTGATTTTTCAGAAAGATAATGATTTGCCTCCTAATAGCAAACGCCCGCTTATAAAAGTGCAGCCCACCAATGACAATGCCCCAATGGCACGGAATAAACCAGCTATTACTAAAACATTTGCAGTACCCGTTTGCATAAAAGAGATACAATTGTATCTTTACTCATTAAAGCGCCCATTCAATGAGGAAATCGTTATTTATTATTACAATTTGCAGTATACTTTTTTCAGCTTGTTCTAAAACTGATAACAGCAGTTCTAATACCAATACCATTGGTATTACCGACAATGGGATGGCATTGGTTATGACAAGTACCGAGCCAACATCTAACGAAAACACCGTGAACGTTACGCTTATTAAAACCGGCAGCTCTACTGCCCTGGTGCTAGATGCTTCAAACAGTTCCAGCGCACGCCAATATTCCCTGCACCTTAAAGCGTTTGGCTCCTATACAGGTACGGGTACTTATACACAATCAGCCGGCGTTACCGATTATTTGAATGAATATTTTTCAGGTGGCCAAAACTACATTATTGATCATGCTGATGTTTATATTACCAATAACAACGACAAATACATTAGTGGCACATTTGCGCTGTACCTTAAAAATACCAATGGCACCAAAACTGTTACCGGCTATATTACTGCTAACCGCCCGGTGATACAATAAACTGACACTCAATGACCATATTTACAAAGCCACCGCACAGGTGGCTTTTGTTTTTTGCAATACTTACCAATATATAGAATAAAAAATCTGAAGGGAAATAAGAAAATGTCTGAAAATTCACTGAAATTAGTCCTGTAGTATCAATATTTTTGCAACAACAGGGAGTAAATAAATAAATGGCTGATCAGGAAGAAGAATTTACCGGGCAAGGCTCGGCAATGGTAAACGACATGTACAAAAGCTGGTTCTTAGACTATGCCAGCTATGTAATTTTAGAACGTGCAGTACCCGCAATTGAAGACGGCCTCAAACCCGTACAAAGGCGTATACTCCATGCCATGAAGGAAATGGATGACGGCCGCTTTAATAAGGTAGCCAACATTATAGGCCAGAGTATGCAGTACCATCCGCATGGCGATGCCTCTATAGGCGATGCTATTGTGGGTATGGGGCAAAAGGACCTGATGATTGAAACCCAGGGTAACTGGGGCGATATCCGCACTGGTGACCCTGCCGCTGCTGCCCGTTATATTGAAGCACGCCTTTCCAAATTTGCGCTTGATGTTGCCTTCAATGCCAAAACAACCACGTGGCAACTCAGTTATGACGGCCGTAAGAACGAGCCGGTAACACTGCCTATGAAGTTTCCGCTGCTACTGGCACAGGGTACCGATGGTATTGCCGTGGGTTTGAGCACCAAAATTTTGCCCCACAACTTTTGCGAAATAATAGATGCCGCCATAAAGCACCTGAAGGGAAAGAAATTTGAATTGTACCCCGATTTTCTGCACGGTGGCATGATTGATGTAAACAACTACAATGATGGTGCTCGTGGGGGTAAAGTAAGGGTAAGGGCGCATATTGAAGAGATTGATAAAAAGACCCTGGCTATTAAAAGTGTGCCGTATGGTATCACCACATCAACCCTGGTTGATAGTATACTCAAGGCCAATGAGACAGGTAAAATAAAGATAAAGAGCGTTACCGATAATACGGCTAAAGATGTGGAACTCACGGTTGTGCTACCACCAGGCGTTGATACCAATCAGACCATTGATGCATTGTATGCATTCACCGACTGCGAAATATCTATATCGCCGAATGCATGTGTTATTGTGGGCGACAAACCCGCATTCCTTGGCGCCAGCGATTTACTGAAACATTCAGTAGCACATACCAAAGCTTTGCTGCTGAAAGAATTAGAGATAAAACTCGGTGAGCTGGAAGATGACTGGCACTACTCTTCTCTGGAAAAAATATTTATTGAAAACCGCATTTACCGCGACATTGAGGAACAAACAACGTGGGAAGGTGTATTGGGCGCTATTGACAAGGGTTTAACTCCGTTCAAGAAACTGCTGCGCAGGGTTGTTACACAGGATGATATAATTAAACTTACGGAAATACGTATTAAACGTATCTCCAAATTCGATGCATTTAAAGCTGACGAACATATTCGCGGCGTAGAAAATACTATTGGTGAAGTAAAACACCACATAGAAAACCTCAACGACTACGCCATAAACTATTACGAAACCTTATTAAAAAAATACGGTAAAGGCAGGGAACGGAAAACCGAGATTCGTCCGTTTGAAACCATACAGGCGAATACGGTTGCTATCGCTAACACGAAATTATATGTAAATTATAAAGAAGGTTTTATCGGCACCAGCCTGAAAAAGGATGAGTTTGCTTTCGACTGTTCTGACCTTGATAATGTGATCCTTTTCCGTAAAGATGGGAAGATGATCATTACCAAGGTAGCCGAAAAAACTTTCATTGGTAAAGACATTATTTACCTGGCCATCTTCCAGAAAAATGACGAGCGCACCACCTATAATATGCTTTACATTGATGGTAAAACAGGCATTACCTACGGTAAGCGTTTCAATGTAACCGGCATTACCCGCGATAAGGAATATGACCTTACCAAGGGTAACAAAGACAGCCGTGTACTCCATTTCAGTGCCAACCCTAATGGAGAAGCGGAAGTAATAACCATAACCCTTTCCCCTGGCTGCAAAGCGAAGAAGAAAGTGTTTGACTATTACTTTGAAGAACTGGAAATAAAAGGCCGTAGCGCACAGGGTAACCAAGTAAGCAAATACCCCGTAAAGAGCACGCGCTTTAAAGAAAAAGGCCGTTCTACTCTCGACGCCTTGAAGATATGGTATGACGATACCGTGGGCCGCTTGAATAAGGACGGCAATGGCTTGCTGCTGGGAAGGTTTGATGAGAAGGATAAAATAATTGTGTTCTACAAAGATGGTAACTACGAACTAACCGACTACGAGCTAACCAACCGCTACGAAACCGGCAATATATTGCTGATTGAAAAATTCCATGCTAAACGGGTAGTAAGTGCTGTATATTTTGATGCCAAAACGAAGCAGCATAACGCCAAACGTTTTATGATTGAAAGCCAGACTTTAAAAAGTAAGTACTCTTTTATAAAAGACGGCGAAGGTAATTATGCCGAACTCGTAACCACGCAACCGGAACCGGTGGTGATATTGCGCAAAGGCAAAAAGAAAACCGAACTCACAGAAGAGCAAGTTGCACTATACGAGACTGTTGATATTACAGGCTGGAAAACCATTGGTTCCTACCTAGCAGGCGAAGACCTAAAAGAGCTTTCACTCGTACCCCAGATAAACGAAGAAACCGGCGAACCAGAAGCACCAACTTTGTTTTAGTTGGCAGTAAGCAATGGGCAATTTACAGTTGACCGAAAACAATACATGAACAGGGCTGGAGCGATTGCTTCAGCCCTGTTTTGCAATTAGCAGTTCTCAACCTCTCAGCGATAACCATATACATAATTCTACTTTATAAAGTTGAAACTATATTCAACGCAAAGCTAATTGCCACGACCTGAATTTCATTGCACACTTTGGCTAAAGCCCTGCCTTCAACTTACATCTCCACGGCCTAAAGACCGTGGCTATTTTTAAACTATAATCTACTCGTCTCCACACAAAGACAACTTTGTAAAGTAGAAATAACCAAGTAAAAAATACTCGAGAGCCAAATAGGCCTCAAAAGCAATGTCATTAAGTTAAGAATTTAGACATCAAAATGGTGTTTTGTGTTATGTCACTCCTTCGGAGTTTAACCATATTATACACTTTCATTTTCTATAATAATGTTATCCCTTCGGGATTTTCCCCAAACGACATTGCCTCGAAAGGCAGTCAAAATAACCTCACTACTCCGTCGGGTACAAATGTTTGTTGCAAAAAATCGATTCAATGAAACAGCGTGCCGCAGGTGCACAACTACCATAACCGTGCCGGGGTACTATGTTTGATATTCTTTATAACTCCAGGTATACACAAATATATTATCCCACCTACCGGAACTGTTACCGTTCATGTAACAGACATCATATTCGCTTATGGGGAACATACAACTCTTCCTTATAAATGTATAACAATAGCAGTATGCAGCCCACCTATCTTTACATTACATATTTACTCACACAACAAAAACAACAATCATGGAAAAAAGAGCATTAGGACTTATACTTACATTGGCCGGCATTATTGCACTTTGCATTTGCGGCTTTACATTCGTTAGTCATACCGGCAACGTATATAATGTAAAAATGATGGTAGCCTGCGGTATACTCGGGGCGGTATTCTTTGCGGCAGGCATTGGTCTGGTGCGCAGCACAAAAGACACCATTAGCAATAACGAACACGTTAGCTAGCTATAAACATGAACCAACGCTTAAAGCAACACCGTACTATAAAGGCGAACCTTCTACCGAAGATTCGCCTTTAATACAATTTCAAACTCATAATTGTTGGTGCAGCACGTTTACGCCGGCAAAAATTCTTTAAGTATGTGTGCAATCTGCAATGCACCGTTTCCATATAACATAGTCTGGTGGTTGCCGTCAACACCAATGTAGCCAGCCTGTTTCATCATTGCCACGGTATCCTTTGCAATATTTGCGGGCAGCAATGCCTCACCCATTGTGTATATGCCAGTAGCGTTTACCAATACTGTAGGCTGCGTTATGCGCTTTATAGTTTCTGACCATTTTACAGCACCAAGCCCCATTGATTTTTGTGTTATGGTACTTATGTTACCACGAGACTTTACTTTACCGCCCGGCAGGTCCATTACATCGGCGCGATAATACCCTACCATGGCCGGGTCCCATTCATTCAGGTATGGCGCTTGCTTAACGTGTTCTATATAAGTATCAAAATCAGGATATACCGTATCTAATCTCGATATGGCTTTCGATAGCATCATAGCTGCATTAGGGTTCATGCTTTTCGCCGCGTCTAGTATCACTAAACGTTTTGCAAATTCAGGATAGTTTGCGGCAATGTACATGGCCACATATCCGCCGTAAGAATGGCCTGCGAGATAAACCCTTGGCTCTTCCAGATGTTTGATCAGTTCTACAATATCCTTGGCATGGGTATCCATGCTATAACCCGTTAGGGGTTTGTCGCTAAGGCCGTTCCCCCTGAAGTCAGGGCGAATAACACGGAACGACTGATGCAGATCGTCAACAATACCGTCGAAAGTGCGTGAGTTAGCCGTAAGGCCATGCATAAGCAAAAGTACAGGCTTATTACTGTAATTATCTAAGTAGTGTATATTAAGGCCATTCACCTTAACAAAGCAACTTTCCGCTGCGGGAACTGTAGTCATACTCAATAAGTTTATTTAACACCTGAGCCGCGAAGACAGGAGGCGTACGTATATTGCTACGTTTATGTTCTGAATTAAATGAGATGCATTTTAGATACGGTGACAAAACAAAGTATGCCAACATTCCTTACCCAATTCTATAATTACTAATCTAGTGGGCATTCCAACCTGCATCAACCGGCAAAGCAATACCTGTTATGGTGCCGGCCTGTTCTGCCGCCAGAAATACTGTGGTCTGCGCTACCAGTTCTATAGGTACAAATTCCTTTACAGCATGCCTTTCCAGGAAAATGTTTTCAATCACCTGCTGCTCGGTCATTTTATGTATTTCGGCCTGCTGTGGTATCTGTTTCCTTACAATCGGAGTATCTACATAGCCCGGGCAAATAGCATTGCAAGTTATACCGAACGGAGCACCTTCCAGGGCCATTGTTTTTGTAAAACCAACAACGCCATGCTTAGCTGCAACATAGGCACTTTTAAAGGCCGAAGCACGCAAGCCATGCGCTGAAGCTATATTAATGATACGGCCATACTTGTTAGCTTTCATGCTACCCCATACTGCCTTGGTTGCATGGAAGGCTGCGGTAAGGTTAACGGCAATGATGGCATCCCATTTATCTTCCGGAAATTCATCAACCGGCGCTACGAATTGGATACCTGCGTTATTCACTAAAACATCAACACTACCGAAAGTGCTTATCGCCTCAGCAACCATTGCCCTGATGGCTTCGGGCTGCATCATGTTTGCAGGCGAAAAAATATGTTTCACATTAAATTCATCTGCCACCGATTGGGCTATTGCAGCACCATCAGCCTCCAATCCGTTAAAGGCTATATTATAGCCCAAAGCCGCAAAAGCTCTGGCTATGCCTAATCCGATTCCACTTGTACTACCGGTTATTAAAATTGTTTTTGCCACTGTTTTGTATTTGCCGCAAACATAGTGATTTTTAACGCCAATGCAAGTAGTTAATGCTTTGGCGAACAATCAACTTGCCGCGTATTTAGTAAGTTCCTAACGTGTAATACACAAACAGGGAGACCTTGCGGCCTCCCTGTTTGTGTATTACTGAATATTATTTGAAATTTAGTCTGCAATTGTCGCCTTTACTACATAACGGCCATTACTTGTAATTGCAGTGATCATATACAAACCAGCCGGTTGATTCAGCGTAATTTCATTTGCTTTGTTTGTAGCAACCTTGAAATCAGCAACTGTTTCACCTACCATGTTAGTAACAATGATCTGCGCATCTTCGTCAATTGAAGAAAGCAGGTTCACCGAGAAAGTACCATTGTTAGGGTTAGGATAAACGTTCAACGTTGTACTGTTTTCATCGTTTACGGTATTAACACCAAGCGGTGGTAAGTTTATAGCGAATGTATCTTTACCTGTACTGCAAGCATTAGTATAGGTATATATCAATAAAGCAAAACCTCTGTGCAATACTACGAAATTACCTGATGTAGTGGTAAAGGTTGCAACATAAGTGTTGGTAGACATAAAAGTACCACCCGGATGGTTACTACGCAGCAAGTGCGAAGTTGTACCTACCGCAATAGTAGCAGAATCACTGCACGATACAATAACAACCGGAGGTGCAGCAGCGATCTTTATTACTTTAGTTGTAGTTACTGTACCGAAGCCGTTAGTAACTGTGTAAATAACTGTGTCATACGTTTCGCTGCTATCGCCTGTTAAGATACCGGCAGGGGAAATACTTGCGTTAGTGTTAGTAACACTCCAAACACCACCCGGTGCCAATGTATCAGACAAAGCAATGATAGAACCTACACAAACTGAATCAAGACCAAAAATTACACCAGCAGTACTTGATGGACCAACTGTGATAGTTTTAGTTGACCAGCTTGTGCCGCAGATATTAGTCACCATGTAGGTAATAGTTGCCATACCTGTATCAATACCTGTTATAACACCTGTTGTACTTACTGTAGCAATAAGCGTATCGCTTGAAGTCCAGGTACCGCCAGCAGCACTGTCAGTATAAGTTGTAGTTGCGCCAATTCCAACGCTATCGCTACCACTTATCATGGAAGCTGTGCGTGAAACACTAACAGTAATAACCGCAGCTACTGTACCGCAGGCATTAGTTTGAGCGTAAGAAACGACTGTTGTACCTACTGCCCTACCTGTTAAAACACCTGAAGCATCAATAATGGCAACTGCAGTATTGCTGCTGAACCATGCACCGCCTGTAGCAGTTGCAGTATAAGTTGAAGTTGAACCTGAGCACAACGAAGTTACGCCGGCAACTGTACCTGCTGTTAAAGGAGCATCGATAGTGATAACCATCATGGCAACGTCAGTGTTACATGCGCCAACTGTTGTATAAATAATTGTATCAACACCAGCAGTTACACCAGTAACCATACCTGAAGTGCTTACGGAAGCGTGGCCGTTTGTAGCACTCCATGAACCACCAGCCATTGTAGACAAAATACTTACAGCAGAACCAATACAAACTGAAGATGCACCAGATAAGATAGCATGGCCAATAGCAGTGTTAACAGTAAGGTAGTGGCTCGATGAACTTGCGCCGCAAGAATTGGTAACTGAATATATAACAGTATCTAAACCCAATGTAACACCAGAAACAACGCCTACCGATGTGATGGTAGCATTACCATTGGTGATAGACCATGTGCCACCTGCAACAGTTGCAGCAAGGCTAATGGCTGCACCGGTACAAACCGAAGCAGGACCAGAAATAGAGCCGGTTGTTAATGGAATTTCAACAGTAATAATGTGCATAGCTACATCAGAGCTGCAAACGTTAGTTGTAGTGTATTTAATAGTATCAATACCACCAGCAACACCGGTTACAAAACCACCTGAAGAAACAGTTGCATTACCATTAGTTGCGGTCCAGCTGCCACCGGTCATATCGGCAGTTAAAGCTGTAACCAGTGATGTACAAACTACTGAAGCACCCGTAATAGTTGAGTGACCGAGTGCTGTATCAATGGTAATTTCAAAACCAGTAGACGAGAAAGAACCACAAGAGTTTGATTTGTGATAAGTAACAGTATCCAGTCCGGTAACAACACCTGCAACAACACCTGAAGTTGAAATAGTAGCATTGCTATTTGATATTGACCAGCTGCCACCCGTAGTTGGTGCAGTAAGGGTAATTGTTGTAGAAGTACAAACGCCATGTGAACCAGTAATGGAGCCAATTGTAAGTGGGCCCTCAACTGTAACTACGTGCCAAGCAGTATCATTACCACATGAACTATTGGTGATGTACATAATTGTGTCAATGCCGGTAGCAACACCAGTAACTACGCCACCAATAACGGTAGCATTAGTATTGGTCGCCATCCATGCACCACCAGCTTCACTTGCAGTAAGCGTAATAGAACCTGTAGTACATACAATAGCAGCGCCTGAAAGCGTTGCTGGTACGTTAACAGTAACAGGTTGTGTTGCCGATTGTGTATTACAAGCATTTGTAAATGTGTAAGTAATAGTATCTGAACCATCATGTATTGCACTCACCATACCTGCGGTGCTCACACTTGAATTGCCCGTAGCTGAAGCCCATGTGCCGCCAGCGGCCGATGGCGTTAAAGCAAGAGTTGCCGGAGCGCATACTGCGCTACCACCAAAAAGACTGATTGCAGTAAGCACAGTATCCACAGTTAACGTAGCAGTGCCTGTGTAAACCGATGTATCTGTACCGCTTATAGCCTTAGCCCTATAGAAATAACCACTCATGCTTGTTGCAGCTGTAAAGTGGATCGTATCTGTAGTTGCACCTGAATATACTGCACCGTCAGTTACAAAGCTCCATGTAGTGCCATCAAACACTTCCCAAGAGTAATAAACTCCGGTACCGCTTGCATGGGCAGAAAACATGGTTGCCGATCCGTTACAGACTTCAGTACTTACTGGCGAAGCTGTGATAGTTGGTGCTTGCGCCCTTGCAGCTGAAACAGACAACACCAATGATAGGGTAAGCAGGTTGGCTAAGTAAAATAGTTTTTTCATTCTTAATTTTTTATTAATTTTTGCAGTATGACGTTGCAAGATACAACTTCACTTTAAAATGCGAAATTAGTGATTGATAACAGTTTTTGCAAATAGATATTACCATGTGTATGAAAATTAATTATTCACATACATTTTTTTACACGAAATAGTAAAAATAGGCCTGCTGAAAGTCATTTACACAAATGGGGTGTAGTTGTTAACTACTACCCCATTTGTATCAATTTAAGCCTTTAAGTTTATTCTTTAATCAGGCGTTGTACCATTTTCTGGTCACCTGAAATTAATTCTACCATGTATACGCCAGGTGCAAAACGATTCAGAGAAACGTTTACTGACCCGCTTTCCTTTACTCCAAGGTTCTGATCATAAACACTTACACCAGCAAGATCTAACATCCGCAGGCTAACCACATTTTTGTTATCGCTTACAAATGCAATATTTACTTCGTCGGTTGCCGGGTTTGGAATCAAGGTCATTTGCAAAGATTTTGCAATAGTAGCCTGACTCATGTCAGCGGGTGACATTTTCAATTCGAACCTGTCATTGCCCTGGGTCTTCATATCATCACTGATAGCGAAGCGATATTCTGTGCCCTGTTGTAACAATACATATTGCTTTAACAATTTATCATGCAAATAAAGCGTTCCGTTTTCAGGCACCTTTATATTTTCAGCCTTGACTATAAACTCACCTTTGTTTGCACTTGTTACACCCAATGGAATAACCTTATCTTCAGCAAATGGCCTTGCATCAATTGCTAACTTCTGCTGGTCGTCCGAAATACTGTAAAAATTAAAATCAGCAACAGATGGCGGCTTGGTAGCATCGTAATCTCTATCCTCTTCGTTTTTCGCATGATCATTAAACTGAATGCTCAACATATCATACGGATGATAATTCGCGTTATACACAGTTAAAGATATATATTCCGAATTTGTACGAAGCATCAGGCTATTATAGCTATTTGTTTTATCAGCTTCGGTAAAATTCAAGGTATCGCCATTGTGTGCTGCCCTTACCTGGAACGCACAATTCATTTGTAGTGGATAAGGCGAAGCAGTTGCAGAAATTGTGGAAATAGTTATAGCCTGAAACTGACCAGCTGTACCAAGATATGGATTGAATATATAATAAGCAGCACCCACTATATTACCAGTTGCTTTTGCATTATACATTGCTGCACCCAAATTAGTTGCTGAAGGATAAGGGTTGCCTACCATATTATAATCCTGGTTCGCCCCAGAGCCTTTCACCAGTGGGATGGTTTGATTACCCTGATTTACCGGGCCCCATTGTGTTGCTACAGTTGAAGCCGGAGTGTATGGATCGTAACCAAGGCCCTGTCCCTTCGCGCCTCTGTAGAATAAACGGATGCCCTGATAGCGGTGCAATCTGTTGCTGTCTACTGTACCTAACGCACTCGCGAATGGTTTCCAACCCGGATCGGATGCCAGTGCTGAGTTACCCGCAGCAGGGTTATACCTGAATGCTGAAGGTGCGTTAGATGCAGTAGTAGTGAAGCCGTTTGACGCTCCGCCTGGTCCGGTTACATCAATGTAATTTTCCACTTGCGAAAGGGAGGTGTACGAACTGAAAGGATGACTCCAGAAACGATATGCCCTGCGGCCAGCCGGAAGGTATTGCTGAACCCTTACATTACCTGAAATTCCGGCACCTGCTGCCAGTATTGGTCTGATATTCACGTTTTTGAAAAACGGATATCCGTAACTTGTACTGTCTGCACCCAGCACAAGGCTGTCGTTAGTAGTGAGCATACCAGCGGTAAGTGTAAGCGAAGAATTGAAGGTCATTTTTGAACCAGAAACAATAGTTGCTCCGGCCACATTATTGAGTTCAAAGTTGCTTACCAATCCCTTTCCTGATATATTTTGCGTGCTTCCACTTGCCAAAGAAATTGTGCCATCGTCAGCAATTGTTCCGTTATTAACGAAATTACCGCCAACAATCAATTTGCTCAGTGTATCGATTGTAACAATCACGCCTGAATCAACTGTAAGGTTAAGTGTATTAACAGTTGTAGATGCAGCAACTTCAGGCGCATTTGCCGTAAGCCCTATATGCACATTGTCTATAGTAGTAGGTACAAAACCGCAAGACCAGTTGGTAGGAGTATTCCAGTCGGTTAAATGACCAGCGGTACCACCCAACCATGTCATAGGTGTTGGGGCAATCGTAATAGTTGTGTCTATTACCGTAGTGCAAACCGGGTTATGTACATCGTACAATGTGTACGTGTGCGATGCCGTAATAACACCGGTAGTTAAAGAGTAAGTACCGCCGGTAAGCGTAGCATTGACCAGAGAACCACCATCAATTTTATATGCCACAGTTGCACCTGATGTACCAGTAAATACTACGTTGGTAGCATAGCCGGAACATGGAACAACCGCAGATGTGATAGTACCCGTAGGGTAAGCATATACAGTAACAGTAAAATTATAGGTGGTACTTGTGCAAACACCATTGGTCACAGTAAGTGAGCCATTAAAACTACCGGCTGAACCAGTTGGAATGGTTAACGGAATTGTTGCACCCAAAGTGCCTGAAGTTACATTACTGAAACCCGCTGTTAATGCTGCCGCATCCCATGTAATATCATAGTTTGTTGGCGAGCCCGTTGGCGATGAATAAGATAGAGTGGCCGTTGTTGTTGGCTGGCACACGCTAGGGTTTGCACCAACTGTTATACCAACCGTAGAGTTAGTGATAACAGCAGTACCGGTCATGGTATCAATACAACCACCTGTACCAGTAGCCTGAACTATATAAGTGCCCGCTGTAGTAAATGTACCGAAGCTAAATGAACCGCTTGCGCCCGTAACAGCCCCACCAACAGGTGTAGTTCCACGAATAAGCTGGTAAGAAACCGCAGGGTCAGCATTACTTAAACCAATGCTCAGCGGCGTAACACCGCAATAATTACCACCACCAGTTACAGTATAGGTAGTTGGCATAGGGTTTACAGTAAGTGTTTGTGTACGAACATTTCCGGCACAACTGCTGTAAATATCGGCCGTGGTTACCGTGTATACCTGTGTTGTTGACGGATTGGCTGTAGGGTTATAAATTGTACCGGAACTAAGACCTGTACTTGGCAACCAGTTATAGGTATAAGATGGTGTTACAAACCTCCATCCCTCACCCGGGCCTGTTACAGTAAATGTAGTACCATTTTCGCCCGGAGGGGTCAAAGCAAACGTACGGGCATTATTCTGTATGCCACATACGTTAGTTGCCGCACCCACATTGCTACGCGCTACGAAAACGTCAATCATATTAGATGTCTCATATAAAATA
The DNA here is from genome assembly GCA_038228575.1 of Chitinophagales bacterium. Lineage (GTDB taxonomy): Bacteria > Bacteroidota > Bacteroidia > Chitinophagales > Chitinophagaceae > Flavipsychrobacter. Next base: position 46,420 of record JBBRPD010000001.1, read on the forward strand.
ACCTGACCAGTATTAGTACCTGCACCCGAAAGATCGGCCACTGCATTATAGTTGATAACGAATTTACGGTTAGGTGTTGAACCAAAAGTAGTGTACTTTATTTGGCCGGCAGTGGCAGTAAGATCATGCCAGAAAAGAGCTACCATACCTTGAGCGGCACCACCATCTGGTAAACTTACAGGCGAAAAAGAAGTATTTCCCGCGCCGAAATTAATAAAGCCGTTGGTGCAAATATGCACATTATTAAAATTAGTACCCAGGTAGTTAAATGTGAAAGGCAGTGTTACGTTCGATTGTGCATCGTCGCCATTAGGGCCGTTAGTACCTGTGGCAACCGTTAACGGCGCATAAGGTATAGCGTACATAGTATAACTTAAAGGAGACGAAATAACACTTGACAAAGCGGAGGTACTGCCTGCACACATTGATGAAGGACTTGCCGTAACCGTAACATTAGGCAAGGTATCTACAATTGCAAATACCTGACCCGATGAAGTACATGTACCCACAGTACTTGTTGTAGAAAACGTATAAGTACCCGCTGCATTTGTAGTAGCACCTGATAGCGTTGCGTTCTGCAAAGTGGAACTGAAACCGTTAGGCCCGCTCCATGAATAAGTGCCTGACGCAGCAAGCGCTGCATTAAGGTGTAAAGTACCACCACTGCACATAGTATCGGTTGTAAGTGCAGGTGTAGAACCGTTTACGGTTACCGTTGTTGTTGCAGGCGAACCGCAACCATTATCGTAGGTAATAGTAGTTGTTCCCGCATTTACGCCGCGCACAACACCTGTTGCGGGCACTACTGTTGCCACGGCAAGATTGCTGCTGCTCCACACACCACTCGGCGTGGCATCTGCAAGGGTTGTAGTACTGGTAGCACATACTGTTGTCGTTCCTGTTATCGCTACCGGTGAAGAGCTACCTACACTTAGCGAAGCCGTAACAGCGCAAGTACCCAGCGTATATGTAATTATAGTGGTGCCTGTGCTTGTAGTGGCATTAAAAATACCTGTTGAACTATTAATAGTACCAACCGTAGTTGGGCTATTGCTCCACGTTCCGCCACTAACAGTATTTGTAAATGAGTTATATACCGACAATGTACATACCGCTGCTGGTGCTGCAGCATATCCTATTCCGGTAATTACCGCCGGCATAGTATTCACTGTTATAGTTTTAGTGGTATCGGAGCCACAACCAGTAGAATAAGTAATGCTGACTGAGCCAGCAGCTACCCCGGTAACAACGCCTGTGCTGGAGTTTACTGTCGCGATAGTTGTATCTCCACTGGTCCAAACGCCACCTGTTGCCGTATTGGCAAGTGTAGTAGTTGCAGTTGCACAAACACTCACTGCCGTTGCAGGTGTTATGCCTGCAGGCGTTCCATTAATTACAAGTGAATAGGTTGCGGGAGTACAACTACCTACTGTATAACTAATGGTGGCAGCTCCGGCTGCGATACCGGTCACTACTCCGCCACTCGGCGATACCGTAGCAACCCCAGTTGCTGAACTCGTCCACGTTCCGCCGGCAACGCCATCGGTAAATGTAGCCGACGTACCAGGGCAAAGCGGAGAAGTACCTGTTATAGGGCCAGCAGCCGGATTAACAGTTATGGTAGCCGTTTGCCCTGTAATGGTTTGGTTGCAGGGGAAAGCTTTTATGTTAGTGAGTGTGTAGGTAGTGCTGGCAGTTATTGCTCCTGTTGATATAACAACAGTTCCAGCCGCACCTATTACTGCGGTACGTGGTGAACCGCCATCAATTGTATAAACAGCCGTATCACCCACCGGACCACTAATTGTTATGTTTGCCGATGCACCGCTACAAATAGAAGTAGTGCCGCTTATAGTGCCGGGCAATGTACCCACTGCAATAGTCGTATTACTCATAGCTGTACATCCTGTTGCTGAATCAGTGGTAATTACCGTATAGGTTGTTGTAGCGGAAATAGGGCTTCCGAAAACACTCATTCCCGTTGTTGCACTCAGGCTTGTAGAAGGCGACCAACTGTAAGATGCTGTTGGCACACCGGTAAACCTCCAAGCTTCTGGTGTGGATATAGTGTAGGCTACATTGTTCTCACCGGCAACGGTCAAGGCCGATGTACCTGCTGCGTTTTGGATACCACATGTTTTTGCCTGCGAAAGCGTGCTTGTAACAATAATATCAACAATGTTGCTGGTTTCATATAATACCACCTGACCAATATAAACGTTCCCGGTACCGCCATACTCCCGCTCGCCCGTATAATAAACTACAAATTTCCGATTAGGCGCGCTGCCTTCGGTTGAATATTTTACTGAATTGGATGGGCAAACCAGATCGCTTTCAAATATAGCTATCGCTGCTCGCGGCGCACCAGTATTCGGATAAGTAAATGTCGCGTTGGTGGTTGTTGCAGTACCGAAATTAATGAACCCATTCGTACCTATATTAACTGAACTGTAATTAACACCATAAAAATTAAACGTAAAAGGCAATGCAACATTAAGATAGTCGTCATCATTGCTGGAAAACTGCCAATCAGCATTTGCAATTGATGTCGGGCTGGTTTGTGTGACTATTGCATAAGGAATACTCGTAAGGGTATTGTACATGCTATTTCTGGCAGTGCCGGTCAAGGTAGTAGAACCTCCGTTACAGGTAATTGCTGGTGTAGAAAGTGCGCTTGCCGAAAAGGGTGTTAATGTGTACGTGAGCGCCGCAGTAGCAACATTTATGCATGATCCATTAGAACCTGTTACCGTATATGTAGTGGTTGCATTCGGTGTGGCTATTACTGTTGCACCCGTAGTCGTATTAAGGCCCGTTGCAGGCGCCCATGTGTAAGTTGAACCACCAGCAGCAGTTAAGGTCTTAAACGAACCTGCACAGACTGTAGCTGACGTTGGTGTAACTGTTATGGTTGGTGCCGCAATAGCGGTTACAGAAGGGGTTGTTCCGCTTACACTGCCGCATGTATTGGTGGCTACTAATGTATATATGCCTGCTGAACTGGCCGCCGCAGTAAATGAAGGGTTTTGCACGGCAGATGTATAACTTGCAGGGCCCGTCCATGAATAAGTTGTGCCACCTGTACTACCGCTGTTGAGCGTCATGGTGACACCAATACATGCCGGGTTAGGGGACGCAGTAGGGCTCACCACCGGTGTACCCACATAATAGGTGTTAGGTGTTGTTGGTGCCGTAGTAACCGAGTTAACACTCGTCGCTACCAAACCGGTATAAGGTTTCGCGTTAACAACGGCATAAGATGAAACATCCTGAGCAATTACGTAATAGGACACAATGTCACCATTGGTAAGTCCGCCCATAGCAGAAGCACTTATAGTAAAATTATAGGTAGTACCTGACGAAAAAGAGCCCGCACTGGAAAACCAGGAACCTGAATTTTTACGGTAGTAAACACGCGGCAAATTACCACCTGAGGTTGGCGCATTGGTAATATTTGCGCTTAAACTGCGATCACCGGTACTACATACAGGCGAAGCCAGCGTAGTATAGGTAATTGCCGGACCAATGGCTACAGAAAAATTATCGAAACCCATGCTTTTCCCAGCTCCCGCATTGTAACCATACGCAAAACCGAAACGAGTGAGCGCACCTGAGGTATAAGTGTTATCGGTTACTGAACCTATGAGGGTAGTAACACCAGTTGAAGGATCAGCAAAGGCACTTGCTCCATCGTCTCTCAAATATAAACTCCACAGGTTGTTTACAGGATTGTACGTAACCCTTACACTGTAGAAATTTGTTTTGGACATACTACTGGAAGGGGTGATCAATTCTGTGCAACCAGATGCAGCCATGCCGCCGGCAAATCTCACAAACTCAACCCCACCGGTAGAACCTGGGTTAAACATTACCGCATACCCGTTCGGCGATCCGGTAAATATATTGGCACCTGCGTCACCGCAAAGGTCAACGCCCCCACTTATTGCGGTGGCTGAGGGTAACGAAGTAGCGGCATTTGTACTTCGCATGTTAAATGTCCATGTTACAATACTGCCGTTCGATGACAACGTTGCATTGAATGGCGATGAAAAAGTAGTAATGGGTGCGCTTATGTAGTTGGTGCCCGCACTTGCTGCACTGGGCAATGTACCGTAAAAGGAGCCACTGCCTCCTGACATGGTGACAGTACCTGAAGCAACATTATAGGTCATGGTTGGCGTACCACCAGTGGTGCCGAACGTAGCCCTGTTGTAAAGGTCTGTAAATACAGTTTGAGCGTTGGAGCTTGTTGTAGCTACCAAAACTGCAATCCCGAGCACTATTTTCCGATAGGAATGGAGCATTATTTTCATCCGATAAAAATTTAAAAAAGAGAAAAACAACTGCATACAACGTACCTGAAAGCACACGTTATATGCACATTTAACATGTAAGATACTACAGAACGATGTAGAGCCCATAAAATGGCGCACGTAATAACAACATACTAACAAATCAAATTTTAAAAAAATTTAATTTAATTGTAAAAATACCAGCGATTATTGCATTAGATGCAGTATTATTTAATTTTCAGTTAAAATTATCAAAATCTTAAGGAAAAGTTAAAAAACACCTCAAATTTTGACCAAGTAAAAATTATCAGCACTTTACGCATACAAATTATATTTTCTTTGTTAGTTGCAGATCTATTTAACACAAAAAATTCAGCACATCGATTACGCCGACTTTTAATTAAATTTCCACTCATAATTTTACTTCAATCGCTTGTCGTTATACTTGAAATCAAAAATGCATCTTGATAAAATTACGTGGAAAATAATTAGTAACTACTTACTTACAAAGTATAAAATAGTTTCTAAAATAAAAATAACATTTATAAAATGGTGCCCAAAAAAAACAAATAAGTGTTTGTACACCAATAGGTACAGTATACATTTTGATAAAAATATGTTATCAAATAGCTAACATTGGTAGCTGCACTATCACAAAAAAAACACTAGTTTTGCAAACTAAATACACGTACATATATTTCTATTATGGCAGAAGGAACACAATACGACCATATTATAGAAAAACTTACCCAAGGCATACCGTTTGGCCTTTTCGAAGACGGTCAGAAATGCTATTTTAAAGATGGAGAAAACATACACTACAGCGATCTTTGGAAAGCCGTAAGAATTATGTTTGAACTAGGCGACGGACCACATAATAAAACACTTTACGGTTTGTTTCCTGATGCATTTGAAGGGGTACATGAACATAAATCGTCCAGGCACTTCTGGAAAAAAAAGGGCAAATAATGTGCCACCCGTAAAATTCTGCTGCATTTATACCGAACAAAAGTATTTTCTATTTTACTTTGCAACATGACTCCTGAAAGAGAAGCCAAAATACAGCGCGTGCTGAACCACCGCCAACCCGACCTTGCCTTGGTAATGGAAAATGTTGCAGACCCACATAATATTTCGGCGGTTATGCGCACCTGTGATGCCGTTGGCCTGCAGGAAATTTATGTACTCAACAATGTAATAAGCAGGCACGAAAAATTTGGAAAGAAAAGTAGTGCAAGTGCTGCCGGCTGGCTTACCATTCACGAATTCGAAAATACCGAAGAGTGCATGACTGCGGTTAAGAAAAAATATGGCAAAATATTTGCCACCCACCTTGGAGTTGAATCGCATTCGTTATACGATTTGAATTTCACAGAAAGCATAGCACTTGTTTTTGGTAACGAACATGCAGGCGTAACAGAAGAGTGCCTCAGCTACTGCGATGGGAATTTCATCATACCCCAGGTGGGTATGGTGCAATCGCTCAATATTTCGGTTGCCTGCGCTGTAACGCTCTATGAAGCTTTCAGGCAACGGCAGGTGGCTGGCTTCTATAACGGTACACCTCGCCTGTCAACCAGTGAACGGGACGGTCTGGCAGGGAAATGGGGTTTGTTAGACTAACAACAATAAGCCATCTATTTCAATAGCAACGCTACCCTTCTGTTCAACGCTTTGCCCTCTGGTGTGCTATTTGTTGCCAGTGGTTGGGTGGCACCATAACCATTTGTAGTGAGTCTTTGGGGGTCAATACCGGTTAGTACCAGCCACTTCTTAATTGCCTCTGCACGCTGTTTTGATAGCAACAGATTAGCAGCCGCACTGCCATCGGCATCCGTATGCCCGTCTATTTCAATTTTCAATTCGGGGTAGTCATGAAGCCACCCGGCAAGTTCGTTCAGAAACTGGGTGTTGCCGGTATTTATTACTGCCTTATTCACGTCAAAATTGATAGCACGGGTTACCAGTTTTCCATTCTTCAGTAGGCCAGAAAAAGCAGTACCGCCATGATAACGCCTGTTGCCGGCAGACTTTATTGCTATATTCCTGTACAAAATCCGCTCTCCCCTGCCAAAAGATAAGTGCTTAAATACAAAAGCAGTGTCGGTAAATACCTTGAATGAATGGAGCCCAACCACATAACAATTAACCATGTTTTTCTTCACTTCAATTATACTGTGATGCCATACCCACCTGTTGTAAGCAGGCCCGAATTGCGCTAACGCATAACTTCTTTCTGTATAGATATTCGTTGTGTCTAAAACCCTTGGTGCGCTTCGTTCATATCCGTTACCCCATGAGCCCATATAGGTTTTAGGCCAGTCTACCTTAAACGTATCTACCTTGCGTAAAAAAGCGTTGATCTTCACAGAATCATACGTAACGCTGTATTTTTCAAAAAGGTAGTCAAATTCAATAATAAAACTATCCGGCAGCACTACATCTTTCCCGTCATTGCAAACTTTCAGAAGGTCTATATTGTACCACAAGACACTCAAAACACGATCGTTCTTGTATGACTTTACTGCAATTAAACTTTTGTGAACCATACCGGAACGCCTGTTAAATCCCTTCCAGTTCAAAGGTAACTTGTCAAGTGAATCTTGCTGAAAGCTATCAGCAAATACCGTTTTATTATAAACATCGTGCAACTGGTCAATGTATGCACTATCTATCGGTACCTGTGCATTGCAATGCTGCAAATACGCCAACTGCAGCAACACTGCAAATAGCACTAAAGCACAGATATTGCTGATATTAAGCGGGCACATCTTCATAAATAAATTTCACAACTAAATTACGAAAAATGCTATAAAAAAACGGGTGACTTTGCATGTGCAAAATCACCCGTTCTTTATCAAATGTTGTTGTTATTAATACACAACAACTGTTTCTTTAAATGCTGCTGCACCCGAGTTTATCCTTATCAGATAACTGCCCGCCGCAACGCCGGTAAGATTGAATACTGAAGTTGAACCATTTGCATTAGCTACAAGCCTCGTTTCTACTATTTTACCCAATACATCAATAATGGTAATAGTAGCTTCATTACCTGTTGCAGGTATTACTACTGTAAATGTACCGTTTGATGGATTAGGGTAAACAGTAACATCTTGTGCTTCTTTCGCTGCTGTTACTACACCAACATTACAATTGCCTGATGCCAGAATATTGATCGGCAACCTCGCAGTTGCTGTACCGCATGCATTGGTAACGGTATAAACGATCGTGTCCCTGCCCGGAGTTACCGGGTTAACAAAACCAGTTGCAGAAACAGTTGCATGTGCATTAGTGCTGCTCCAGCTACCACCCGGAACTGTAACGGTTAACTGAACACTGTCTGTTTCACAAAGTGATGAAGGACCTGTGATACCAGTTGCAGAAAGATGTCCGTCAATAGATATTACAAAGCTGGCTGACCTTGAGCCGCAACCGTTAGTGAGGGTATGGTAAACAGTATCAAGCCCCGCAACCAAACCATGTACTACAGCATTGGTTGAAGTAAAGACGATGCTCGCATTGGCGTTGCTTACACTCCATGTACCACCTGTTACTGAAGCGGTAAGTGTTGTGCTGGTTCCTATACAAATTGCAGAGGCACCCAAAATAACACCGGTTGTTGGCAAAGGATTGATGGTCATGAAATGTGCCGCAGATGCTGTACCGCAAACGTTGGTAACCGCATATATAATATTAACGGTAGCTCCGGTAAGGCCGGTAACAACACCAGCTGCATTTACAGTAGCTACACCGGCTGCACTGCTGCTCCATACGCCGCCCGATGTGGTATCTGTCAATGTAGTGGTAGCACCTTCGCACAGTGTTGAAGCACCTATGATAGGGCCAACTATTGGCAGCGAATTGATGGTTAAAGTATAAGTAGCGTAACCTGTGCCACATACACCACTTACAGCATAGCTGATAACCGTGGTTCCGGTAGCAATACCTGTAACTACACCAGCTGCACTAATTGTAGCCAGCGAACTTGCACTGCTGCTCCATGAGCCGCCACTAACACCGTCTGTCAACGTAATTGTAGCACCGGGACATACACTTGCCGGACCAGCAATTGTACCTGCTGATGGAATAGTATTGACCGTTATAGCATATAACCTTGCTGCTGTTCCGCAAGCGGTAGCCAGAGAGTACGTAATATTTACAGTACCGCCCGCAACACCAGTAACATTGCCTGAAGCATCGATACTTGCAATTGAAGAGGAACTACTGCTCCATGAACCACCCGCAGTGGCATCGCTCAACGAAATTGATGAACCCACACAAACTGAAGTAGGCCCTGTTATAGCCGCCAATGTTGGCGAAGTATTTACAGTGATTGAAGTTGTTGTAAATGATGAGCCACATGCATTGGCAATAGTATAAGTAATATTAGTAGTACCCCCAGCAACACCGGTTACATTGCCCGATGCATCAACCGATGCGATAGCCGCATTTGCTGTTGTCCAGGCACCGCCAGTTGAAGCAGAACTGAGTGTAGTAGTTGCACCAGCACAAACTGTTGAAGAACCCGTAATAGCCGATGGCGTTGTTGGCGTAGTAATTACGGTAATAGCAAATGTTGTGAAAACAGAGCCACACGCATTAGACACTGTGTAAGTGATAATAGCTGAACCGTTGGCAACACCTGAAACAACACCAGTCGCATTAACCGAAGCTATTGAAGCTGTTGAAGTTGTCCAGCCACCGCCGGCAGCTGCATCGGTAAGTGTTGTGGTAGCACCCGTACAAACGGTTGAAGAGCCTGTAATTGCACCGGCCGAAGGCAGGGGAATAACAGTAATTGACTGTGTGGCAAACGCAGTACCACAAACTGTGGAAACCGTATAGCTGATAATAGCCGTACCACCAGTAACACCCGTTACATTACCCGATGCATCGACTGATGCAACACCTGAAGCAGAACTACTCCATGTGCCACCTGTAGTTGCATCACTTAAAGCAATTGTTGAACCCTGACAAACAGTTGTAGGTCCGGAAATTGTTCCGGCTGAAGCGGTAAGTGTAACAGCAATATTAAATGTAGAAGTAGCCGTACCACAAGCATTGGTAATAGTATAAGAGATTATAGCAGAGCCAACCGATACACCGTATACGTTACCTGCCGCATCTACACTGGCAACCGAAGCTGCACTTGTAGCCCAGGTACCAAACATTACCGTAAAGCCCATTGCCACGCTTGAACCTGTACATATTGATGATGGACCTGACAGTGTACCCGCATCAGGTAAAGGCATAACCGTTACAGGGTGCGTTGCAGCAGCCGTGCCACATGCATTGGTGAATGAATAAGATATAGTTGTTGTACCGCCGCTTACGCCGGTAACCACGCCTGTTGTGTTTACTGTGGCTACGCTTGTTGTACTACTGCTCCACACACCTCCTGTAAGTGATGCGGTAAGTGTTATTGAAGAACCTTCACAAACTGTAGTTGCACCTGAAAGTGTTCCTGTCGTTGGTAATGGGTTAACTGTTATTGCCTGCGAAGTTGATGCGCTGTTGCAGCCTGTTGTGACGGTATACGTAATGTTGGCTGTACCAGCACCCACACCATAAACAGTACCCGATGCATCAATAGAAGCAACTGAAGCGGCATCGGTTGACCAAACACCACCTGATACGCTTTCTGTGTAGGTAGTTGTCGCTGCCTCACAAATAGTAGTAGCACCCGTAATAGTACCCGATGTAGCTACTGCACCAACGTTAACCGTTTGCGTAGCGGAAACTGATCCGCAACCATTGGTAACCGTATAAGAGATTACAGATGAGCCAACCGAGATACCAGTTACATTACCAGAAGCGTCAACACTAGCCACAGCGGTTGTTCCACTGCTCCAGGTACCGCCGGTGCCGGTGGTAGACAAAGCAATAGTAGACCCTACGCAAGTACCCGTAGGGCCCGATAATGTACCGGGGACTGGCAAAGCACTTACAGTAACATTATGAATAGCGTTAGTTGAACCGCAAATGTTGGTAATTGTATACTTAATAACTCCTGCGCCACCGGCTATACCGGTAACGTTACCTGAAGCATCAACAGTGCAGATACCAGGTGTTGTAGTACCCCATACACCACCAGATATTGAGGGAGACAAGGTAATAGTTGCGCCTTCGCACACTGTGCCCGGGCCTGAAATAGAACCGCTTGCAGGTAGTGTATTAACAGTATCGGTATAGGTTGCCCTAGCTGCCCCGCAACTATTGCTAACCGTATAAGAAATAGTGACTACACCTGTACCCACGCCAAATACATCGCCTGTAGTACCATTTACTGAAGCAATTGACGTACTGGAACTTGTCCAGGCACCACCCGAAATTGTAGCAGATAATGTTATGGATGTACCCGAGCATAATGAAGTTGGCCCTGAAATAGTACCCGCAGCCGGGGCAGGGTTAACAGTAACGGTGTGCGATGCGCTCGCAATGCCGCAAATGTTGGCCACCGTATAGCTTATGGTAGCACTACCTGCCGCAACACCAGTAACTATTCCTGAGCTACTTACTGTTGCGTTGGTTGCAGAAGAACTCGTCCAGCTACCACCGGTTGCCGTATCGGACAAACTGATGGTTGCACCCTCGCAAACTGTTGAAGAACCGGTAATAGTGCCCGGGGAAGGTGAAGTGATAACGGTAACGTTCTGGGTAGTTATAGCTGTTCCGCACGATGATGTTACACTGTAGCTGATAACTGCCGTACCTGTTGTTACACCGGTAACATCGCCGGTAGTGTTTACCGTAGCGACACCAGTTGAGCCACTACTCCAGGTGCCACCTGTTGTGCCGTCAGTTAAGTGAATGGATGCACCTACGCAAACCGAACCAGCCCCAAGGATAGTACCCGCACTAGGCGATGCACTGACTGTAACGCCAAGCGTAGCCGTATCGTTACCGCAGGTAGCTGAAGTAATAATATAAGATATAGTAGCAATACCCGCAGTTACCGCGGTAACACTTCCTGTCGTTGAAACGGAAGCGATTGCACTGAAACTTGTGCTCCACGTGCCGCCTGCTGAGGTATCAGTAAACGAATAACTCGAGCCCGTGCACAAACTTGTAGAACCTACTATTGCCCCGACACTCGGTGTGCTGTTAACAGTTATATTATATGTTGAAATTGCAGTGCCGCATGAAGCTGAAGCCACAGAATAACTTATAGTAGCAGTGCCGCCACTAACGCCTGTAACCACACCTGTTGAATTAATTGTTGCAACAGAAGTTGAAGAGCTGCTCCAGGTGCCGGCAGCTGAGGCCCCACCATCAGTCAGCGTTATGGTTGCACCAGAACAAACAGTCGTGGAGCCAACGATAGCTCCAGCCGAAGGTAATGGCAAAACGGAGACTGTTTGTGTATCGGCAGTTGTACCGCAAGAATTGGTAACTGTATAACTTATTAAAGTAGAACCTACACTGACCGCTGAAACAACACCAGAGGTGCTGATAGTAGCGACCGAAGTAACTGTGCTGTTCCATGTGCCTCCAGAAGGGGTATCAGACAATGCCAGCGTTGAACCCATGCAAACAGAGGTTCCCCCGGTCATGTGACCCGGATGCGGTAAGGGGTTTACGGTAATATTTCTATTGGTGCTTGCTGTTCCGCAAGCATTGGTAACGGTATAAGTAATGCTTGCAACACCTGCGGTAACGCCGGTAACCAGCCCGGAAGCAGGATTTACGGTAGCTATTCCGGTTGAACCAGATGTCCATACACCACCACTAGTTCCTGATGATGTGAGGGTAACTGCCGCTCCTTCGCAAACCGCTAATGGACCGCCAATTGTGCCGGCTGTTGGTGTTGCTATTACGGTTACGGTTACAATACTAACCCCCAATGAAGTAGTGTAAGATATAGGAACAGTACCTGCCGCCACACCAGTCACAACTCCTGAAGAAGTAACAGTTGCAGTACTTGTAGCGCCGCTTGACCAGGAGCCACCACTGGTAGCGCAAGATAAAGTGGTTGTAGCACCCGTACATACGGTAAGTGTTCCGGTTACTGGTGCATTTTCTTCCGATACAGAAACGTTAGTGCCATTCCATTTGTCCCTACTGTCGTCTGTTCCATCATTATTAATTGCATTAATAACGCCGTAAATTACTGCGGCACCAGCACCAGTTGATGGTGCTGTCCAACCTATTGTTTTTGTGTAAACAGTTCCCGCACCGCCTGAACCGCTTGCAGGGCTTAACCTGGCAGTATGTTCCACTACCCTGATAGAGCCTACAGCCCTGTTAATGCAACTTGCAGGCAAACCCGAAGAAGCCAGTGTTCCCGCATTTGATGCAGATGACGAACCAGCACCGCTGGCACCAACAACTGCAAGCTGGAAACCATAAAAAGGTAAGCTGAAGGAAGAGGAAGTCTGCGTTCCTGTAATTATAATGTTGTAGGTCTGCCCCGCAACATAGTGGGTAACAGCAAAACCAGCCGAATCTAAACTGATGGTTACCGCAGTGGTCGATGTTGTGCCCGAACCGTGGCAACCGCCACCACAGCCACTACCGCCGGTAGCACCACTGCCGCTCACGCCGCTGCCACCAGCGCCACTACTATAACTGGTAAGCGAAAAGTAAAGTCCCAATAAGACAATAGGTAATAGTAAAAGTGATTTTCTCATATTGAACTGGTTAATCGTTTCGACTGAATTGGTTACTTAAATATAGGTTGTGAAATCTGGCATTAAAGATATAGAATAGTATTTGAAAAAATCGATATAATGGAAAAAATGTGGCCCGAATCAGCAGAAATAAAGCCCACATAAAATTTATAACGCAAGTATTATTTTAAAATATTCCAGATAGTTAAAATTAGCTGCTACAAATAGCAATGTACATACAACTGTCTGCATTTGTTAATAAACTGTGCATTTCACATTTTATTAATATCCGAGGCAATTTTGTGAATGCTATTTATCCCTAACTTTAATATAACTAAACTGTAATTCAAATGCTTTGGAGAAAATTTAGCGGAGAACCACTTAAAACTTCTATTAAAAACGCTGTTGAAGAGACCATTATCAGAGAGACCAACGCTGGCTACAAACTTAAAGTTTGTATCGGCACCGATTCGCAAGTAAAACATGGCGATACCGAATTCGCCACAGTTATTGTTTTTCTTAGAGAAAAACGAGGTGGATTCATGTTCATCAGCAATGAAACTACCCGCCAACCCTATTCCATTAAAGAGCGCATGTTGGTGGAGGTCGCCCATAGCATAGAAATTGCCTATGAGCTTTGCGACCTTTTCAACAAATATGATGTGGATATGGAAGTACATGCAGATATTAATACCAACCCTCAATTTAAAAGCAATGAAGCCCTGCGCGAAGCAATGGGCTACATTCTGGGAATGGGTTATGCTTTTAAGGCAAAGCCGGATGCATTCGCAAGCAGTTGCTGTGCCGATAAAATGGTAAATTGAACTGAAGCGATATTCCTAACTATCTTTAATTAACGCAAGGCGACAAAATGGGTATCGATGCTCATTGTAGTTAAAGCAGAAACGCGCGGTGCCTTGTGAGCAAGTGCTTTTTTACAAAAGGATTAAATAGCATAGTATTTTTTATTAATCGGCTGTAAATAAACAACGGGAATGCCCCACCCTTGCCAAATTATTTCTGTCTATTAATAAGAAATTTCTTACATTTACTTTCAGAATCTTAGCACTTACTGACAATGAAAATTAGACATATACTACTCTATTGTACTTTTTTGTTATTAACACAAAAGGTACTTGCTCAAGCCCCTATTGAATTTATTCAGAATAAAGGACAGTGGGGAGATTGGTTCCTCTACAGGGCTACTACAAAGGGTGGTGATATTTTGCTTGAAAATGATGGTTTTCGTTTCGTATTGCAAGACAAAAAAAATTATGTACGGTTAGATTCATTTCACCACGGCCAAACAAAGGATAATCCGCTACTTAAATTTCACGTCTATAAGGTAAGTTTTGAAGGTGCCAACAATGCTGTAATTACGGGACAAAAACCACAAACTGTCTACTACAATTACTTTTTAGGGAATGACAGTACCAAGTGGAAATCGGACATTCACCCTTACTATGCGCTGGATTACAGCAATATTTATAAGGATATTGACATGCATGTATCCTCGGAAAAAGACAACATGGTGTATGAATTTCTGGTAAAACCGGGAGCTGATGCAGGCAATATCAAATTGAAATTTGAAGGACAAGATGCGCTAAAGTTGAAAAAAGGCAATTTAGTTATCAGCACATCAATAGGCGAAGTAAAGGAATCAAAACCTTATGTTTATCAGTATATAAACGATGAAAAAAAGGAAGTGGAATGCGAATATAAGCTCAAAGACAATCGCCTCACTTTTGAATTCCCGAACGACTACGACCACACCCAAATGCTCATCATAGACCCCACAGTTGTATTTAGTACGCTTACAGGGTCAACAGCAGACAATTGGGGTTACACTGCTACTTATGATAATGCCGGTAATTTTTATGCTGGCGGACTGGTAAACGTACAATCCTTCTCAGAACATTTCCCTGTTTCCACAGGTGCTTTTCAAACATATTGGGGCGGTGGTACAACAACAATCGCAGGTGGTTTGGTGCTGGCTTATGCGGCCGATATCTCTATCATCAAGTACAATCCTTTGGGTACATCGCGGATATATGCCACCTATATTGGTGGTGCACAAAATGAGCACCCACACAGTATGATCGTTGATGCAGCGGGCAACCTTGTTATTGCAGGCCGCACGCTTTCAACAAACTACCCGGTAACCAGTACCGCTTATCAAAATACCAATCACGGCGGCTGGGATGTAGTGGTTACATCTCTAAACCCAACCGGTAGTGCACTTATGGGTTCCACCTATTTGGGTGGAACTGGTAATGATTGTGTAAATTATGATTCAACCGAATACTATTATGGCGAACTGAAATATAACTATGGCGATGATGCCCGTAGCGAGGTGCAGGTAGATAACTCAAGGAATATATACGTGGCAGGTTGCACCATGTCAACCAACTTCCCAACAACTTCAACGGCAACTTCTACAACACTTTCCGGCAGTCAGGATGGCGTAGTCTTCAAATTGAACCCGAGTTGCAGCAGCCTTATCTGGAGTACTTACCTCGGTGGCAATCAGGCTGATGCAGCTTATGTATTAGCTTTCGATAGTCTGCAACAATATGTATATGCAGCTGGGGGCACAATGAGTACCAACTTCCCCACAACGGCGGGGGCATTGCATACTACTTATCAGGGTGGCGGCGCCGATGGTTTCGTTACCAAATTCCTGAACAGTGGCACCTATGCTATTCAAAAAAGTACTTATGTGGGTACATCTGGTATAGATCAGGTATACGGCATTCAAATATACCCTACCAATGACGTTTATGTAATGGGCCAATCTATCGGCGGTTCATTCCCGGTAACGAGCGGGGTGTATTCCAACCCCAATTCAACCCAATACATCATGAAGATGGACCGGAACCTTACTACTAACCTTGCTTCTACAGTTTTTGGTTCAGGTTCCCCTACTCATTCTAATATTTCACCGGTTGCTTTCCTGGTCGATACTTGTTCCAATGTATATGTATCTGGCTGGGGCGGTAACCTGGGTATAAGCGGTGTGCCAAGCGGAGATTGCACGGGTATGCCATACACAACCGGTTGCGTGGATTCTACTACCGACGGCAGTGATTTTTACTTTATAGTGTTTGGCGCTAACCTGGCAACGCTACGGTATGCGACCTACTACGGCAGAAGCTGCACCTTTACCGGTTATGGCGAGCACGTTGATGGTGGTACAAGCAGGTTTGATAAGCATGGTATTATATATCAGGGCATTTGCGCAAGTTGCGGAGGCCCATTTGTTGCCGGGGCAACTCCTTGTACCGGCCCTTACCCTACTACTGCAGGCGCATGGAGCGAAGTGGATTCCAGCACTAATTGCAATGAAGGTGCGCTAAAAATCGCCTTCGATCTTGGCCCGGTTGAAATTCACATAGTTGCTGGCCCGAGCACCAGCGGCTGCGCACCTCTAACGGTTAACTTTGCCAACCACACCCTAAACGGCCTCAGCTTCCGTTGGGATTACGGTGATGGCAGTGCAATAGATACCACTTTCTCGCCTACACATATTTTTACGGCATCAGGCATCTACACGGTTACTTTAACCGCCGCCAACAGCAATGCTTGTTTTGTAACCAACGACACCATGCAATTGGTAATAGTGGTAGATACTGGCGCTATTCACCCTGCGTTTACCTACAATGTAATTGATAGTTGCGGCCCGTATAACGTTAGTTTCACCAATACCTCAACCGGCGTAACATCTTACACAACTTTCGCCTGGAATTTTGGCGACGGAACCACTTTTTCAGGCCCTAACCCGCCAGTTCATAACTATACTGACACAGGTTATTACGTTGTAACAATTGTTATGACCGATACTTCAGCTTGTAACTCTCCAGATTCATTTAAATTAACGGTCTGGATACATGGCTTCAATGTCTCAGGGTCCTTCATCATTCCTGATTCCTTGTGTTTGGGTACTCCCTTCACGCCAACGGTTGATTTTCATAATGCAACCATTACAGAATGGACTTACAGTGATGGTTTTACATCTACCGTAGGTAGCCCAAGCCACACATTTGCGGCAGTAGGGACTTACACCGTAACTGTTATTGTATCGAACCCCGGTGCCTGCAACAGTGCTGATACGTTCAGGAGGGTGATAAGAGTAATAGCCGGCCCCACAGCTAACTTCTCGTTCATACCGGTATCACCAGAAGCGAATATCCCAACACGCTTTACCAACCTGTCAGTTAACGCAACCCGTTACAGTTGGGATTTTGGTGATGCAACTTCCAGCATTGAAACCAACCCAGTGCACCAGTTTAATAAAACAGGAACATACCGGGTTTGTTTAACAGCCTATAACAACAGCAATTGCCCTTCTGTTGCCTGTAAAGATGTACCTGCGGAGGTAGTACCTATTATAGGTCTGCCGACTGGCTTTAGTCCGAATGGCGATGGCGAAAATGATATACTTTATGTAAGAGGAGCGGCAATAAAATCCCTAGACCTGAAGATATACAACAGATGGGGCGAATTGATATTTGAAACTACAAGCAAGGAAATAGGCTGGGATGGCACCTATAAAGGCCAGCCACAGTCGGTTGACGCCTATGGTTATGTGCTGAGCGTAACATTTATTGACAGCACCAGCAAATTGTTAAAAGGAAATATAACACTACTAAGATGAGGCGGATAAGGAATATTTCCCTGATGGTTATTTTGGTGTGCCTTTGTGCAGCCCAGGCAGTGCAAGCCCAGAGTATGCACTTCAGCCAATACTATAATGCCCCATTGCTGCTCAACCCGGCTAATACAGGACTCATGCCTGAATATGATTTCCGGTTGGGTGCCAATTACCGCAACCAGTGGTCAACATTACCAGTGCCTTTCAATACAACTTCAGCCTTTGGCGATTTTAAACTGGGTGGCAACCGCGAAGGCGAACACCCTAACTGGCTGGGTGTAGGTGGTGCTATATTTAATGATAAGGCCGGCAATGGCGATCTGTCTCTGCTTCAGGTACAAGGGTCGTTAGCCTACCATTTGCATTTAAGTTCCACATCCATGCTTTCATTTGGTGGGTCGGCAGCCTATGTGCAACGCAGCGTGAATTATGACAACCTTTCTTTTGACGCGCAATGGGATGGTTTTTCATTTAACCAGCACCTGCCTAATGGCGAAAAAGTAGGTGTACTTAAAACCAATTTTACAACGGTAGCGGCTGGTTTTAATTTGTCTATTTTCCCAAATGAGGGTTTATATATTAAATTTGGTGGTGGTTTCACCAACATCAACAAACCTAACGAGAGTTTTTATGGCAAAGTAAACCCCATAGGGTTGCGGCCAACAGGTAACCTTGATTTTGTAGTAAAAGCCGGTCAAGATGTAATTTTAACGCCATCAATTTACTACACCACCCAAAACAGCGCATCTGAACTTATTTTCGGCAGTTCATCGCGCATCAACCTGAACAGCGAAAAAGACGGGCGGGCATCTCAATTGCTTATAGGTGTGTATGAAAGGTGGAAAGATGCTTTGATAGGCGTGCTGGGCTACCAACTGGGTGGCCTGCAATTTACCGGCAGCTATGATTTTACGCTGTCTACCCTATCGCCCTACAATGGTTCTTACGGTGCGTTGGAATTCTCGCTTATTTGGGGCGGCAATTATTACAAAAATCAAGGCGCGAGAAAAATGTATGCTTGCCCTCGTTTCTAGCCTTCTGCACGTAATCATCTGCCAGTCAGCATAAGAAATCGTTAAAACGCTTTGCTTTAATTTATTCTTAACTATTTGCACGTATCAACAATACGTAAGTTAACGTTATTGCATTATATTTACGTCACAATAACAGAAAAAAGATGAAGTTCTTTTACTGGCTTTGTTACAAGTTGCTGCTGTTCAACGTAAGTAACTGACGATAACATTTTATAACACACGCAAATAGTGGCATTATTTTTGACCACCTTAATTAACAGTATGGAAAAGAATAAAATTCTCTTAGTTGAAGACGATACGAACTTCGGGCAGGTTTTGAAAAACTACCTTGAACTTCATGACTTTGTAGTGGAGCTTGCACGCGATGGCATACTTGGTCTTGCTGCGTTCCGCCGTGAAAAATATGACATTTGCCTGCTTGATGTAATGATGCCCAACATGGACGGATTTACGCTTGCTGAAGAAATAAGGAATAATGACCCTGATGTACCTTTGTTCTTCCTTTCTGCAAAAAGCATGAAAGAGGACATACTGTCCGGCTACAAATTGGGTGCAGATGATTATATCACCAAGCCTTTTGATAGTGATGTATTATTGCATAAAATAAAGGCTGTGCTGAAACGCAACCAGGAAATTCAGGAAAAGCAACATGCTATTGTTGAATTCAATATCGGTTCGTACCACTTCAATAGTAAACTACGCACATTGAAACATGGCGGCGATACGCACACACTTTCTCCTAAAGAGAATGAATTGCTATTAATGTTGTGCGAATACAAAAATGACCTTCTTCCACGTGAGCTGGCACTGAAGCGTATTTGGGGTAGCGATACCTATTTCAACGGCCGCAGCATGGACGTTTATATTGCGAAACTGCGCAAATACCTTAAAGAAGATAGCGGCGTAGAGATTGTGAACATTCATGGTAACGGTTTCAGGCTGGTTGCAGCTGACTAGTTTTTATGTAGTCTAAAGTAGAGCGTAGAAAGCTATTAGGACTTACTACATGCAATATTAGATTAGGCAACTTTTCAATAGTTGTCAAGTCTCAGTACCAAACATGGAACGCAACGCAATCTGCGCCATAACAATTGGGGAATTTTTATTTGATATTTTATTTTTATAAAAGGTAGAAGGATGCCCATCAGGCATCCTTTTACCTTTTATACCCATGCAAAAGTTAAGATTTACACGTTGTTCCTATCTTTATTGGTAATCAGTTATTTTTGACCCATATTTCTCCCATACATGACCATTGATCTCAACCCGCAATTTAATAAGCAGGAGCCCCTGTTTTTAGTGAAAAGAATTATAGGCGCTATATTGTTAGTTGCAATGGCGGGCGTATTCATTTTTTCGGGATGGAGCAAGATGCACAACGATAATGCATTCGATAATTTTCAGTGGACGTTCCTGGATATGGGTATCAGTAGCATGTTGGTTGCCGGTATTATTGCAAGAGTAATGATAGGGCTTGAATTTGTACTGGCATTGTTCCTTTTGTTCCATATTTTCCTGAAAGAATTTACGTACAAAGCTATTATTGCGGTACTGGGTATCTTCTGTGTTTATCTGTTATTCGTGTTAATGAAGCAAGGCAATACCGGCAACTGTGGCTGCTTCGGCGACAAACTGGCCATGACACCACTTGCCGCAATAATTAAGAACCTGGTGATGATGGCGGCAACTGTGGTTTTAATGAAAATCTACCCTGTAAAATTATTCAAAACAAATCAGGAGATCATTAGCATACCTATAGCAGGCCTGGGTTTTACAATAGCGTTCCTGCTGAACCCTGTTAATACCAGCAGTGCACCGGTGGCATTTAATAAACCCATAGAATTAAACAGGCTCTATAAGTATACACCAGCACCCGAAACTGACCTTAGAACCGGTAAACATATTATTGCCTTTATGAGCCTCACATGCCCGCACTGCAAAAAGGCAGCTTACCTGTTGCAGATCATACACCGCGAGCACCCTGACTACCCTATTTTTATGGTTATTGATGGCAGTGATACTTTCAAAAAATCTTTCTTTGAAGAAACACATGCCGAGGCTGTGCCCCACATTATTTACCAGCATACCGACGACTTTGTTGAAATGGCAGGTCACGATGGCGTGCCCGCTATATATTGGGTAAACAATGGCATAGCCGAATACAAAAGCAAGTATGCTTACTACCAGCTTGACCCCAAGTACATGAAAGAATGGATTGACCGAAAATAGAAATGGAAATGCACTGGGTCGCTATCCGCAGGCTGACACACTTAAAAATAGTCAACATCCATCACTACGTGCATATTTTCCGGTGTTTTGGTAATAATGTGCCATGTTCCGTTATAGTCTATGTGCGTGGGATATAATTTACCGTTTTTCTGTTGCAACCGTACCTTCATTTTTACATTAAAACTATAGAACAAGGTACTGAACGAAAGGGAGTAATCGCGGGCCATAATACTGTAATCGCTTTTCCGGAACCAGGTAATTAATTCATTGTAAACAACCTTGTTTTTATATTCCGGTTTGGGTGTTATGCTGAACACAAAACTTTCCTCTCCCGCGTAGTCTTCCTGCTTTATTTTAAAATCGTACTTACCCACTTCATCCTCGTCAAATATAGATGCCTTGTCGCCCATAAAGGGCACGCCGCTTACCTTCGAGCCGGGATTGAACATGAGTTGCTTCAATTCGTACTTACTTTTTTCCATCCGGCTATTGTCCGCAGGTTTCATGCCGCCGGCTACTATATCATCCTGGTTGCAAACCGGGGTCTTGGAAAAGAAAAGATTATCGAAAAGCTCGGCAGTAAAATAGTTGTGTTTCCCATTTTTTTTGTAGAAATCGCCAGTAGCTTGCTGCGAAACCACCTGTGCTATTCGGCACCCCTTGGCATCTATCAATTGCCTTATTTTGCTATTGTTCGTTGCCGATACCCTCCCTTTTTTATCATAAGCAGTAAAGCTGCCAACCGACATGAAAGGCACCAGATGTAAACTCCGGAATGCCTTGTAAAAAGTGGTATCCGTCTGCACCCTTCGTATAAATGCCCGTGGGTTAAAACCTGCCTTAACCACAAAACTATCCAGCTGAATGGGCACATTCAATTGATGCATAGTATCATACTGCTGCCCGAAAGCCCAGTGATCAGACAACAAAAACAACACCAGCATGATGCTAATAGCACGGCAAACAATATTGGCACCACCATCCTTCATACCCAGTAAAGATAAATCATTCAAATTACGACCAGTACTTTTGTAACAATCAAAATACACGCAAAAAAGAACTTTCCACTCACCCCCAAAAACACCTTTCGACTTTATACAAAATACCTAAACTAAAAACTATTGTAGCTACCCAAAACTATATACTAAATACTAAATACTACGTACTAACTACTAACTACTAAAAAAGAGCTTTTGACTTTCTACTTTCTACTTACGACTTACGACTAAAAAAGACTTACGACTAAAAAACAACTATTTACCCCTGCTCAATAATTAAACACCCAAAAACAATTATATTGGCATCAGAAAAGCACTCAATGTCCGACAGAAGATCGTTCTTAAAATTTTCCCTATTAGCTTCTACATTCGCTGCAGGAAGTACACGGCTATTTGCAAAAATTTTGCCGATTAGCGCACCAGCCGTAGCCGTAAAAGAAAGCCCTATTGTAATATCCACGTGGGATTTTGGCAAAGAGGCCAACGTTGCGGCATGGGAGGTATTGAATAAAGGCGGCCGGGCGCTTGACGCTGTGGAAAATGGCGTTAAAGTACCAGAAGCTGACGCAGAGAACCAAAGCGTAGGCCTTGGTGGCAGGCCCGACCGTGATGGCC
The DNA here is from genome assembly GCA_038228575.1 of Chitinophagales bacterium. Classification (GTDB taxonomy): domain Bacteria; phylum Bacteroidota; class Bacteroidia; order Chitinophagales; family Chitinophagaceae; genus Flavipsychrobacter. Next base: position 68,848 of record JBBRPD010000001.1, read on the forward strand.
ACGTAACCCTGGATGCTTGCATAATGGATGAAAATGCAAAAATAGGTTCGGTAGTGTGCCTGGAACATATTGTACATGCAATTTCGGTAGCCAGATTGGTTATGGAAAAGACGCCGCATGTTATGATTGCCGGAGATGGCGCGCTGCAATTAGCTTTAGCCCATGGCATGAAAAAAGAAAATCTGCTTACCGCAAAGAGCGAAAAAGAATGGAAAGAATGGCTAAAAGAATCGAAATACGAACCAGCCAGCAATATTGAAAATAAAGCGTTCCACCGTGCTGGTGGCCACCCTGGCGATAAAAGAAACCACGACACCATTGGCATGCTGGCCATGGACAAGAATAATAATTTAAGCGGTGCCTGCACAACAAGTGGAATGGCCTTTAAAATGCGCGGCCGTGTGGGCGACTCCCCAATTATTGGTGCAGGCTTGTATGTTGATAATGAAATTGGCGCAGCAACTAGCACCGGAGTTGGCGAAGAAGTAATACGCATTGTGGGCTCACACCTGGTTGTGGAGCTGATGCGGCAGGGTCTATCGCCTGAAAATGCTTGTAAAGCAGCTGTAGACCGTATAGCCAGGAAAAACCCAGAAGCAGCTAAGACCATGCAAGTAGGCTTTTTAGCACTTAATAAGGCAGGCGAACATGGGGCTTTTGCACTACAGGGAGGTTTTACTTATGCAGTAAAAAGTGGAACAGAAGAAAAAATATACAAATCAAAAAGCCTTTACTAAAACTATTTTATGACAAAACCAATACTTGAAGTATGCGCCTACAATGTACACACTTGCATGATTGCAGAAGGACTGGGCGCTTCAAGAATTGAGCTGTGCGGCAACCCCAAAGAAGGCGGCGTAACCCCAGGGTTTGGCACGCTGGAGTATGTAATTGAAAATGGTGCATTGCCGGTATATGTGATGATTCGCCCGAGAGGCGGCAACTTTGTATATGATGAACACGAGTTGGATATTATGTACAAAGACATAAAAATGTGCAAAATACTCGGCTACAAAGGCGTGGTGCTGGGTGTACTTACGCGCGATAATAAGATCAATACCGAAGAAGTGCGTAAGTTGGTTGAATACGCCCACCCTATGGGTGTAACCTTCCATAAAGCTTTTGACAGAACCACCGATGCCCGACAGGCATTGGAAGATGTGATACAAGCCGGCTGCGAGCGCATACTTACATCAGGACTGAAGGAAGACGCACTGCAAGGCAGCGATATGCTAAGGCAATTAATAAACCAGGCTGATGGCAGAATTGCCATAATGCCGGGCGGCGGTGTTAGAAGCAGCAACATAGCGGCTATTATCGCTACAACCGGCGCCAAAGAAATACACAGTTCAGGTTTAATGCCGGGCAACACAGAATTCATAGCTGACCCAAACGAATTGCGGGCACTAATTGCTGCCATCAATTTACAATAGTTTTATAGTATCAGGAATTGTGTGGCGTGACCGGTGATATCTTGGCTATTCTTTAACCGATGAAAGGGTTGTAAAAATCAGGAAATAAAGTGGTTTATATTTCCCAACAAACTACTAACTTCACTATCAAATTACCTTATTTATGAAATTGGTTTCATTTGTAGTTCGTTATAAGTTTTACACCTACCTGATGATACTGGTTGGCAAGCTTCTATTTGACTTTTTGTGCGACGGCTTTGTACTAACCTGCAAAACCGCAATGAGAGATATTGTTATGGCGTTTTTTGAGTTTGTTGGTATCGTCTCGCTGGCCGAAGCATCATTGAATGCCATAAAGAGGAGAACCGAAAAGAGTGCTCCATAAAAGAAAATACTAGGCTTCTTCAATAACGATCTAATAACCCTACCTTGACTATGCCCCTACCTCATATTTACTGGTTTGCATATTACAATTTTGATGAGCCCAGCGTTAGATACCGGGCTAAATACCCGCTTAAAGACATGGCCGACAAAGGCCTGATAACTTATGACCTGGTGATACCAGGCTATTCGCCTCCAATAGTCTACAAATTTCTCAAAACTTACTTTGCTATTATTTTCAGCAGAAAGCAGCAATCAGTCATTGTTTTTGAAAAGATACACACGACACGCTTTTATGCATCGGCCTTGAAACTGTTACTGCGGTTGCAGCCCAATAATACACTTTACGATATTGATGATGCCGACTACCTGAAATTCCCACCGCGTAATATTTATTACTTCATGAAAAACTGTGCTGGTTGTACTGCGGGAAGTCATGAGTTAGTTAAATCTGTACAAAAAATGAATGCGCGCGTTACATTACTTACATCACCAGTAATTGAGCACAAATTTGCAAAAGTCAGGCGAAACAAATTATTTACAGTTGGGTGGGTCGGCTACTATAATGCACACAGGGAAAGCCTTAGGCAATTGTTCTTTCCTGCACTATTACAATTAAATTTTCCGGTAAAACTTATTTTGCTTGGTGTAACAAAAGCGGAACACCATATTGAGATAAGTAGGTACTTTAGTGCCAACAGCAATATAACAATTGAAGTGCCTGAAGCAATTGACTGGCAAGATGAAAACGCACTTTATGAATCGATAGTGCAGTTTGACGTAGGCGTTGCACCACTGTTGCCCACGGAAATAAACAAAGCGAAGTCTGCTTTCAAAATTAAGCAATACCTATCTTGCGGCGTGCCGGTACTGGGTAGTGCCACCGGTGAAAATAATGTTTTTCTGCACCACGGTATCAACGGATATGCCTGTCACAATCCTGAAGACTATGCTCAATATCTCGAAACTATAGCCAGTATGCCCGATGCGGAATACACAACCATGTCAGCAAATGCTGTTTCCGGTAAAACAAGCTTTAGTGTACGCACGTACACCGAAACTTTTCTTTCAGCCCTCAACTTCTGATTTTACCCTGTTCCGCAACTAAATTGTTACTTTTGCACCTCAAAGGGTTTTGATGAAGCGATTTACGAATAAAGACATTGAGAATTACTACGACCAGACCGAAGTGCACTACCGTATGCACTGGAAGCTGGAAGAAGGTATGGGATTGCATTATGGTATTTGGGACGATAACACCAAAAACCTTGCTGAAGCTGTTTTAAACTCGAATTATCGCCTGATGACACTTGGCGGGATAAAGGCAACCGACCTTGTGCTGGACGCTGGTTGTGGCATTGGTGGTTCCAGTGTTTATCTCGCCAAAAACCTTGGTTGTAAAGTACGCGGCATTACGCTCAGCGAAAAACAGGTAAAAACGGCCACAGACCTCGCTGCCAAAAAAGGTGTAGCCAATAATGTAGAATTTTCCCGTCAGGATTATACTGCTACCAATTTTCCCGATAATACCTTCGATTTTGCATGGTGTATTGAAAGCATGCAAACGGCGGATAGCAAGGACGCTTACTTTAAAGAAATGCGCCGCATAATTAAGCCCGGTGGTAAAATATTGATTGCAGATATTTTTAAACCACAAGGCTACGACATGAGCAAAGAAAAAGACATGCAAACCATGCTCAACGGATGGGCCATGTCTGATATTCTTTCGCTGGACGAATTGCATACTACCGCAGAGAAAGCAGATTTCAAAGTTTCGAAAATTGAAGATGTAAGTAAGAATGTGCTGAAATCGGTCAACCGCATGTATTTCGCCAGCATAATTGGTGCTATTGGCACAAAGGCTTACAATATGATATACAACGCAAGCTATTTTTCTAAAATACACTACAAAACGGGACTGGCACAAAAGAAAGCCTACCACCAGAACAAATGGGGGTATTACTTGGTATCCATTGAAAACCGTAAATAAACGACTCGCCCAAAACATGCCCTGAAATGGGTGTACAGCGGCAGTTTTTTATTTTACTTTTGAATTTTAGTATTGAATCACTATCTTGCACTAACAAATACATTCGTGTTCATGAAAATTAGCCGATTCCTCTTTTTGGCACTCGCAACTGCGGGCATTATAACCTCTAGCTCTTGTAATAAAAAGTACATTTGTCATTGTAACTTGAAATATAGTGGTGTTGCCGGCCTGCCTGACAGTACTACCAAAGAGTTCGATATTACCGACACAAAGGAAAAAGCTAAAACCAAGTGTAGCGCTGAATCGGGCACTTACAATAACAACGGCGTTTTAACGGTTGAAACCTGCTATATTTACTAGCAGCCGGCTTCTATTTCTATAAAAACATACTTTACATATTTTCAGGGCAAGATAATTCTTGCCCTTTATTTATTGGAGAAATTAGCCCGGTCGGTAACAACGTTACTTTTAAACAATTGCATTGCATACCTTTGCACTTCAATTATTTCATTACATGGGCTCAAGAGCTTTACTTTTTGTTATCCTTGCTGTTTTCATTTCTTCTTGCAACGAAACCCGGATAAAAGACCATGACGATTGGGGAGCAATTTTCCAGAAACACGGTGTTAAGGACGGATGTATTATTCTGAAAGATAATAACCACGAGTCGGTACATTATTACAATAAGGCGCGTTGCATACAACGCTTTACACCCGCTTCCACCTTCAAGATATTTAATTCGCTTGCTGCGCTGGAAACTGCGGTTGCCCCTGATGACCAACTGGTTATTAAATGGGATGGCATTACCCGCGACCGTGCTGAACTCAATAAAGACATGAGCATGCGGGAGGCATTTAAGGTAAGTAATGTTGCCTACTATCAGGAAATTGCTCGCAGAGTTGGTGCCGCTAAAATGCAACGCTTCTTAGATACCTGTAAGTATGGCAATATGACCATAGCCCACGGTATTGACTCCTTTTGGCTGAATGGTTCCCTTCAAATCTCTGCCGACGAACAATTGGGCTTCATTAAAAAAATGTACTTCGCTGAATTACCAATATCTGAACGCTCTCAGCGCATTGTAAAAAGCATGATGTTGCAGGAGGAAACCCCGGGTTATAATTTATACTATAAAACAGGCACTGGTAAAGTTGGCGACAAATACATTTACTGGGTTGTTGGTTTCGCCGAACGTATTGAACATGTTAAAGAACCGAAAGGCAGCATGAATAAAAGTGACGTGCGCAACTACCCTTACTTTTTTGCGCAGAACTTTGAAATGCCGATCACCGACACTTCAAAAGACTGGTTTAAAGAAAGAATAGATCTGTTACACGATGTGCTTAGAGAATACGGCGCAATAAAATAGCAGCGCATAGCTCGTTTTAACGCTAAATAATAGGCGATGTCATTAATACAAAAAATAAAATAACAAAAAGCCCGGCAATACCTATAGCGGCAATAGCACACCCCTTATTTTTCTTATGTTTAACAAGCGCTACGATACCGCCAATTGCGCCTATTAAAGCAACTACTGCTCCTCCGTATACACCCATGCCTAATATTATTTCTCCTGATAAACCTGTGGTAGTTAAACCTATACCTATAGCTGCCATTGCAAGGCCAACGAGAGCCACCACTAAAGCACCCGTGCTTTTAATAGATTTATCTTTCTGTCCATAGCGTCGAATGCGTTGCCTTAAAGTATGGAATTCAGGGAATTTGTCATGCAAATCAACCCTCGCTCCATCAAAGCAAGTTCTATCTGCAGCGCACACTGCAACTCGTTTTATTCTAAATGAAGCAAAGGAATGCTCAGTCAACAGCATTAAACATAATAAAAATGCAAGCTGAAAAATTTTATAGGGCATGCTGGAAAGGTTTATAATAATATAGGTGTAATTCACAATTTGCAACAACAAATGTACCAAATTGCACAGCCAATCCAACAAAAAATATACCGCACACCGGGGGATAAAGAAATACTTACAAAATGATGTTTAGATATTACTTTTGACTTCGTTAATTATTCGTGCTATGCGTTATACATTTTGCTTGTTGCTTGCTACTGTTCTTGTAACTACTTCGTTTGCCCAGCAGGGTAAAAAACAAATTACCTTGGAGGACCTTTACAAAAAGCCCGTCTTTAATGTAAAAGGGGTGTCTGGGTTCAATGCCATGAAGGATGGCAAACATTATACGCAGTTGGATAAAGATGATAAAGCCGGCGGCCAAACCATAAACAAATACGAGCTTAAAACAGGCAAAAAGGTGCTGTCTATCCTTAATTTCAATGAACGGAAATCGCCTGACTCAAAACCATCGGTTGATGATTATGTTTTCAGCAACGATGAAAACAAAGTGCTATTACTTACTGAAAGTCAAGGTATTTATCGCAGGTCAATTTTGCATACCGTATACGTAAGCGACGTTAAGAACCACACCACCAAACCGCTGGATAACGACAAAGTATTGCACGCAACCTTCTCCCCGGATGGCAGCAAAGTAGCCTTTGTAAAAAATAATAATCTCTACTACAAAAATCTGGCTACTGACGAGGTTGTGCAAATAACGAGCGACGGTGAAAAGAATAAGATCATCAATGGTAACTGTGATTGGGTATATGAAGAAGAATTTGGCTTCAGCCGAGCGTATGAGTGGAGCAGCGATGGAAAATACTTAGCCTACTACCGCTTTGATGAAAGTCTGGTGCCGGAATATACCATGGCTAAATATACCGGACTGTACCCGGAACAGTACACATACAAATATCCAAAAGCAGGTGAGCGCAATTCTGTTGTGCAGATAAAAATATATAATCTGCAAAACAAACAAACAGCTTATGCCGACCTGGGCAAGGAAACAGACATTTATGTGCCCCGCATTAAATGGCTGGACGACAGGCAGAAATTGTGCGTATACCGCATGAACAGGCTGCAAAACAACCTGGAACTGATGCTCACCAACCCGAATACCGGTAAGGCGCAGGTAATTTATAAAGAGCATAACAAATGCTACATTGAAATAAACGACCAGATCACCTTTTTACCTGATGGGCATTCCATGGTGTTGCGCAGCGATAGAGATGGTTATAACCACCTGTATAAATACAATTGGGAAAACAGTATGATGACCGACCTTACCAGCGGTAGTTACGATGTTGATGCGCTGGTAGGTATTGATGAGGCGAACAAACTGGTGTATTATACTGCGGCTGAAAATTCGCCAATGCAACGTAATTTATATGTTGTGGGTTGGGATGGTTATGGCCGCAAAAACCTGACACCAGAAAAAGGTATGCACAACATAACCCCATGTGAAGGCTACAATTACTTTCTGGATAAATATTCAAAACTGAATAAAGTACCGGTTTACTACCTGCGCGATGCCAAGGGGCACATTATACGTACGCTGGAAGACAATAAGGCATTAGAAAATACGATGAGCGAATATGCGTTAGGCAACATAAGCTTTATGAAGGTTGACGGCGCACACACCCAACTCAATGCATGGATAATTACCCCACCCGATTTTGACAAGACTAAAAAATACCCGGTGCTTATGTACCAGTACAGTGGCCCGGGTTCGCAGGAAGTTGCCGACAGGTTTCCGGTGGGTAACTATTGGTGGCACCAGATGCTGGCCCAGAAGGGATACATAGTAGTGTGTGCTGATGGCACAGGCACAGGGTTCCGTGGTGAAGCGTTTTGTAAGAAAACCTATCTGCAGCTAGGCAAATATGAAAGCGAAGACCAGATTGCAGTGGCCAAATTCGTAGGCGACCTGCCTTACGTGGATAAGAAACGTATTGGTATTTGGGGCTGGAGCTACGGTGGCTTTATGAGCAGCACCTGTATAATGAAGGGCAATGATGTTTTCAAGGCTGCTATTGCCGTAGCACCGGTTACGAACTGGCGTTTTTACGATAATATATATACCGAGCGCTACATGCGCACCCCGCAGGAAAACGCTTCAGGCTATGACGATAACTCACCTGAGAAAATGGTAGATAAACTGAAAGGCAAATTTCTTTACATACACGGCACCGCCGATGATAATGTACACTTCCAGAATTCAGCCATGATGACCACCGCCCTCATTAATGCGAACAAAGACTATGATAGCGAATACTATCCTGACAAAGCCCATGGCATATCTGGCGGCAACACCCGTTTACACCTGTACAGGAGAATGACCAACTTTATACTGGATAATCTTTAATAATTCGGCAATTTGCAAATGGTTTCCAACTAATATTACCTTGTTGTTTGCAACTTGCTGTAAAGTTTTATGACCAGAAGGTAGGTTAGGCTGTGGTTAGCTTTCACAACTTTTTATAACAATGTCAAAGCGGATTGTCTGTATCAAGTAGGCTTTATTATTTCGATTTGAAAACTAAATGCCCACTTGAAATAATTTGGCAAAACGTAGCATCTGCCACGTTTGCCGCGCCACAGTGTGGCGAAGAAAAATTTAATAGCAATTTGTGGAAAAGAAAAGAAGGGCAACGCGTTGGTTCTTATCGCAAGCGAGATGCCTACAATAGCATTATGTGTACTATTGCAGGGATAGTTATTTTGCCATTCGAACTATTAACTTACTTTTGTGCGAAATACGACCTATGAAATTAGTTTATTCGTTTACGTTCACGGTTTTAGTGAGCCTTTTTACCCTTACAACATACGCCCAAAAATGTAAGCTTGACAAAGATGAGGCAGATCCGTTTACGAAAGAACACGTGAAGTCGGGCAAAGCTATGATTGGAAAAACCTATGTAAAGTGGTCGCTCACGCTCAATAATATATCAGGAAAATACGGCTGGGAAATGACTATGGGCATTGGAGGCCATATTGAGGAAGTACTACAGAAAGGCTCCATTATATACTGCAAACTAGAAAACGAGAAGGTTATTCAGCTGGTGCTCAACAATGACTATATACCTATGCACAGCGTAGTTAATGGCACTATAATAACCTATTATACACCTAAGGGAGATCTGGACGAAGGAGCAATAAAGGTGTTCGCTGAATCGCCGCTTATAGGTGTACGCGCTACCATTGCGGGCAACAATATTGAACCTGTTGTAACAGATAAACAAGGAAATCTGTTGCAAAATATAGCTCGCTGTTTACTGCTTCCATAAATTGCGTAAAACATTATCTCCAATAAAAAAGAGCTATAAGTGCCGAGGCATTCATAGCTCTTTTTTTGATAGCCACTGCTTGCACACTATAACCTAAAACCTATTCCCAGCCTCGTCATATTAGTGTTCATAGCAGTTTTCGTCTTCACATTCGTATATGTATTCTCTTGCGTGTATTTATTTGGCATTCCCACAACATATTCTGCTTCCAGAACCAAATGTCCGAGTATCATAGCTGAAATTTTTGGGCCGTATGTAAATAAGCCTATTTCTGCGAGGGAATTTCGTGCACCATCTACGGTAGTTCCCACGTCAGGCAGGAAACCCCACACGCCAGCCAATTGTATGCCAGTAAAAACGGTCACGTGCTTTCTGTTCAGTACTGTCCAGTAAAAAGCGGTTCCGAGATACATGTCAAAGCCACCATTTTGAAAATGTGTAACGCTATCTACAGGCTGACCTACCGATCGTGCACCCCATGCCTTTGAGCCGGTAAGCACATCGGTACCCACTATAAGTTCAAATGCACCTTTCTTTTTGAATGCCCTGCCAATACCAGATATATTGGCGTAAATACCATTTCCGAACGGAGCGTTTATGCCACCTGTTGGGCTAGAAAGGCCACCAACCATTTTGAAATTACCTACATCAAAATTGCGTTGCACACGTTTTACCTTTTTCACACCTGCCGGGTCGGGCTTAGCTTCAATTACATATTTGGATGGTTTCGTTTTTGCTGTATCTGCAGAAGTCTGCGCGGTTGCCTGGTTGGTAGCGAGCAACGCCAAAGAAGCAAACAAAATGACGGATAGCTTTTTCATAATTTGAAGTATATACTGTAGTTTAATTTGTTTTGAAGTCGGGCAAAAGTAGGGCAAATTAAGCTAATAGCGAAAATATGTTAGTTTAAAATAGTGCGTAACTGCTTGCAGTATTCATTTGCTTTCTAGGAGAAGCTCATACCTTCAGCCGCACCGGGTGCCTGTTTCCGATTGGTGATCATAAAATTTGCAGGAATATGGGAAAACGGAAGAATGATGGCGACTGAAGACTAAGATGAAAGGGTTGCAATGAATAAAGTACGTCCCAACGGTTGTTGGAGGAGAACACCAACAACGGTGGAATGCCCCCTACCGACGGCCCAGATTTTTTTGTATTACTTTTATGAGTTGAAGAGTATATATATTTTGAGATATACAATAAGTGCTGTTTATTATATACGCATATGTATAGTTGTCAAATGAAATAAAAATAACATTCTTATTAAAGACCTTCTTTACTTCTATAGGAGCATACAATCCATAAATTATTCCGCCTTCTGGAGGTTCGCCACAACCTGCAAGATTACGAATAGTAATCAATTTTGAGTGTTTAAATTTCCATTCATAGATAGAGCAAGGACTTTTAGACATTGTTTCTCGGAATACTTTCAAGTCATTGCATACATAGAATGTGTCAAACGGTTGAACTAAGCCGATATCACTATACCAATTAGTGTTGTCAAAATTTATTTTTTTGTCATGGGCAATGACAAAGATTGACTTAAAAATCAACACAACTACGATATTTATCATTTTATTTTTTTTCATATATTTTTTATGATGCTTTATTTAACCTGTCTAGATCAATTGTTTTTTGTTGGCCTTTTGCCCCACCATAAGATGTGATAACTACCACTGGCGCGAGTGTTCAGCGAAGCGCACTCGTGCCTGCCAATTGAACGGGTCTATTACCCTGCTCACATAGGTATAATCCGCCCCAAACTTATGATATTTTCGCAATGAGTGCTTGTACATCCAGTTGCATTGAATAGAGTACGTGCCTATCGTCGTTGTTGAAGAACACCAACAACGGCGAAAAAACTTACTTTTTAATAAAAATAAGTTATTATATAAAATTTATTTTTTGAAATAATATTTTCTGGGAGTATATAATTTTTCGAAAAAATTCCCCAATGAATCAATTCTCCGTAAATACATTCATTGTAATCGCTAAATGAAAAAGCAGTAAAATGAATTTTTTTTCGACTAACACTGTACTTGGTAAACTCACAGTGATTAAAAAAAAGTTTTTCTTTTATAAAATTGGGCGTATTATCAAAAAATACACCGTAGCTTTTATTATGAAAGAGGTAACTTAATTCATTCGGATGATGTGTGCCCACGAGTAAAAGAATCAAATTTGAATCCTCAAACGCAATATTTTTATCTAAATTAGAGATCGTAAAATTTAGGTTAGGTTTTCGATTTGGGGAAAAACATAAAAAGTAAACATTCTCATTATACACTTCATACATATAGCCTTTAAAATCAACCATTTTTGGCGTATATCTGTGCTGCGCATATAGCTGATGAGTTAAAAAAACTAACATGAAAATTAGAACTATTTTATTTCTTTTGTGGAGGTGCAGTTCCATTTGTTACTACTGTAGTATCTATAATTATTAATTAAAAATTGATTTTTTTATATTATGTGCATTTGGAATTGGATTTCCAGTAATAATACTTTTTGGGCTAGGTTCAGCTGTTGCATCGAAATTGAATCCTAATATATGGAATATTTCACAAAAAACATTTGATGCAAAAGTAGCACCATCTTGTTCAAATGCAATAACACCATCTTCCAACTGGCGCGAGTGTTCAGCTAAGCGCACTCGTGCCTGCCAATTGAACGGGTCTGACTGGCAAACCAAATATCAGACACAAAATATGCATACTTAAATGGGATCACCTTCCCAAGTGGTCTTAATAGGATTGCGATATATTTCATACCACCTTTTTACAAAATGGTCTATGTTTTCCATATCAGATTTAATCAATTTTTTTAACTTCTTTATTTCCCTTTCATAACCCGATTTTGTATAGTATCTCCCAATTTTATATTCAGGCAAAAACAACATGTAAAACAACGGCGGGCCTTTGTAGTCATCACTTCGTAATCGCATATATTTGCTTTTGTTCTTTACCGTCACAGAAAAAGGCAACCCTTCGTATCCACGCAATTCATCAATTGAATTCACACTAGGAAATAATTCATTTATATATAAGTGAAAATTCATTCTATTGTCTTCTTGGTAAATACTGACGTAAAGTATGTCTAAATAAATTTTTTGCCGAATTCTACAAAATTGATAAGTATATGAACGATTATTTTTATCATATTCGCCATGCCAGGCCCCATTAAAGGGTGACATTGCAAAACCATTTTTTTCAAGGGCAAGAATACCAACTTCTTTAAAAAGCTCATTTCTGTCTTTTAATAACTCGCTATCTTATACTTTATAAAACATTCTAATATTAATGATTTTTATTTCTTTGTGCATCCATTCCAGCACTACTAGCGCGAGTGTTCAGCAAAGCGCACTCGTGCCGCCAATTGAACGGGTCTCAGACCCAATACAAAACAAAAAAGCGAAGAAACCGCTAATTGTTGTGTTCTCCGCTTTTAAAACTTGTAGTCCCGGCTGGATTATTCTCGAACCTTTTCATTGAAGATTTGAAGAAATTGGTGGATGGTTTCAGTTATTAAGCAATGTATCAGGCGATGGAAACCTTTAAAATAGCTATCAAACCTTAAAAAGGTGAGTTGCGCTTTTATTCGACCTGAGACCATTCATTTGATCCTGCGACCTCACTGATCAGTTTCGACAACATTTGATCTTTTACCGCCATTTCCCTAAGGTCATAAAGTATCGAATCATAATTGTAAAGTGATTGCCCTTCTTCAAGTTTTGACGGGAGATTTTTCAAATAGACAATAATATTATCTTCAATAATCGCTGACAGACACAGAGGATTATTTATAATTTTTTGTATTAACTGAAGAATAATATTCCTTGAATTTACATGAGGGTAGCCTTCTTTAAAAAGATCAAGGAGCCTAAAAAAATCATCAAATGCATCTTCTTCTCTGCCGTAATGTTGCGCAAGTATAACATTTTTCCAGCCGGCAGTAGATGGACCATGTAAATAATAGTCGTTAACAAAATCATGAAAACCTTCAAGATCTAGCACTAAGTTCTCTTCTAATTCTTTTAGGCAACAAGCGGTTTGATAACCAAAAATAAAGTTATACAAAACAGATATTGATTTACTACCTAAAAAAAGACCCGGCCTTTTTCGTATGTATTCAAGATATTCGTAGAGATCATTGGCAATTATTTTCTCTCCCATACGTTGAAGATAAAAAAAACTATACAGAAGTTATCTAAGTCTTCAAAAAAAAATGAACTCCCTGTTTAACATGATTCTAACAACGTTTGCAATGTGACGATAGAGCGGGTAGGAACGGAAAAATGAAAGCGGGAGGGCATCGCTCTTCGCTCGCAGCTCCCGCTCTTATTTTTGTAGGCTTGACTGGACAACTTTCGAACTCATTTATAGCAGACCTATTGAAAATTAAAGCTTTGCAAGAAGTTACCGACAAAGTTAGGTAGAAAATTGTCATTAGTTTGTTTGTCATTCTTATGGCGACTTAATATTAAATTGAACTCGAGCCAACGGTTGTGCCAATCTACACCATGAATTGTTTCTTGGAGTGCCTTGCGTGATGCTTTCGTAGAGCGGATCCGCTCCCGAGCCTGTCGTAGGCATAACTTGCGGCAAACGAGGTTTTTGGTTTTGATATAGCTGCTGATTGACAGCTTTTGATTTTCGACAGTTTTGCTTGTCGGTACTCACCCTGACATATCAGTACAACATGATGCAATAGGTTACAAAATAAAACTGTTGCACTTATACCCATTTGTAGGATTAAATGCAACAGTATTTGTACCAATTATTGGTTGTACCATATTGTACAGCTGCTCCACCGTTTAACGTCCGAATTTCTGGACGCCTTATCGTGGAATGCCTATAGAATGTGCACGGGAATGCTATCTCTACTTAGGCCTTTTTGTATTTAAATACCAATTGTCCTTATATAATGTGTAGTCATAACCGTGGGCCATTCTGATTATACTATCGCCTTTCACAAACTTAAGCCGTAGAAAATAAGGCGATGACTCGCTATAAAAAGGATTGACAATTATATTGCCGTTACTGTCTACTCCTAATAAATAAAGCTTATTTTTATTCGTTATTTGAACTGCGTAGTAAATTTGTTTTTGATCTAAATACTCGACGACATTCATTTTTCTCAACATGGTGTTGTCTATGTTTGTTACTGATTGTGAACTTAGATTGTATGTAACAAAATAAACAGGATTATTTCCGGAAAATTTGTCTACTATGTATACTATTTCGGTAAAACTTCTACTCCTCTCAGTTACTGCAATGTCTTTTAGATTGCTAAATTCATCATATTTGAAGTTGTTTATAAAATCTTCTATATTATTTGAAGTAATATCCCCGCTGGTACAGGAAAATATGGCAATTGCCAAAAAAGAAAGAAATATTAATTTCAACATTTATTTATATATTTAAGATTATTTTCACTTCTCAGATTGATGCCGCATTTCTAAAATAGTTCTATATTTATTTTGATATGCATGTAATATACCAAGGTCAATTGATAATTGGTCATCGTCGGAGTCCAATTGTGGAGAATATCCATTGCCCCTTCGATTAACTAAGCTATTAGCATGTGCAGCAGGTTTAAGAACGGAGTATCCAAATCCAAGTGTGTAGCCAGAAGCTCCCCATAAATAGTTTCCAAAATTCATATGATTATGAGCTGTATTATCTCCTTCTGGCAAGAATAATAAGGGCGATGGTTGCTCCAACTGGCGAGAGTGTTCAGCGAAGCGCACTCGTGCCTGCCAATTGAACGGGTCTCTGAGCCAATACAAAACAAAAAAGCGGAGAAACCGCTAATTGCTGTGTTCTCCGCTTTTAAAACTTGTAGTCCGACCTGGATTCGAACCAAGGCTAACAGAGTCAGAGTCTGTTGTGCTACCGCTACACAATCGGACTGGAATTGTGCTGCTTTTTTGAATTGGAGTGTAATGCTATAATTTTTTTAAAAGGAATAAAAGTTTTTGAAGAAATATATTTTCATTTTCACAAAATTTTCTGTTTTGGGAATGTTACCACGCTAACGCTAACAGCAAATGCATCTAAAATATGTTTTTGATTTCCTATGTTTTAAAATTGAACTATTTTAGTAAAAAGATGATTTTGCTAACGAAATTTTCCTAATGAAAAGTTAAGCGAACTTCTACATTTAACTTTCAGATAATAATGGTATAAGTTGTTAGAAACTTTTTGAAAAAATAGCGAGGCTAATACCTGCAATTGTAATTATTAAACTATCTTCACCACTGTTTTTTGATACACTTGTCTCCGCTTAGGAGATAGGTGTGCCCTATCACATTGTATAATCAGTACCGGTTACCATTAAAAGCAACGTACATAAACGATTTATTTATGAAGAAAACGCTTACACTCCGCTTAACGAACATTTTAAGTTTGAGCACCATTCTACTTACCCTATTGCTGACGTTAGGAAGTAAACAGGCATCTGCGCAAGCAGGTTTTACCTCGTTTGGTTACCCGGCGGGAACTTCGCAAACGCTTACTGTTTGCCAGGACGCGATATCAACAAGTATTGACGTGCCGCTTACTGTGTACGACCCTGCTACAGGTGTTACTGAAACTTGGACTGTGGTAACTGCGCCATCTCATGGTAGTTTGTCGCTGGCCAGTTCGGTGGCTTCTTCAACCGGTGGCAACGTAACGCCTTCAGGCTGGACGTACACACCAACCGGCGGCTTTAGCGGAACTGACGTTTACGCCATACAGGTAAGCAATGGTACTGATGTTGCTACTACTACCTTTAGTGTAACCATCAATCCCCTACCCTCTGTAAGCCCCATAACCGGTGTACTGCATGAGTGTATAGGGCTTAACACCACGCTGGCCAATGCTACAGCAGGCGGCACCTGGTTTGTGAGTGATGCTTCAATTGCTACTATTACAAGTGGAGGAACGGTTACCGGTTTAACTGCTGGCACTGTTACTATAATATATAGTGTTACCGATGGTACCACAGGTTGTACCAATGCTGCTTTCGCTACCGATACTGTACTTACTATACCAAGTGTGCCTGCTATAACGGGTTCAACTGCTGTTTGCGTTGGTTCAACAACTACATTATCTGATGCGCTTTCTGGTGGTAACTGGAGCAGTTCAAACATTGCAAGTGCAAGTGTTGATGCTTCAAGTGGTACTGTTTTTGGCGCTAGTGCGGGTGCTGTTACTATCAGTTATAGTGTTACCAATAGTTGCGGAACAGGACGGGCAACAACTGCCATGACTGTTGAAACAGGAACGGTTGCTGCAATTGCACCGGCAAGTGCGGTAAGCGTTTGTATAGGATCGACTACCACTTTAACTGACGCTACAGCTGGCGGAACATGGGGCAGCGTTGACCCATCAATTGCCACTGTAAACCCTGCAACCGGTGTTGTAACCGGCGTTGCAACCGGAACTGTTACAATAGTATATACAGTAACCAACAGTTGCGGAACACACAGCCAGACAAAATCGGTTGACGTTATCACTATCCCTGCAGCCCCTCCGGCAATAAGCGGAACAACTTCAGCTTGTGTGGGTTCAACATCTACCCTATCGAATACTACAAGTGGTGGAACATGGAGCAGTGCCAATACGGCAATTGCTACCGTGCACCCTACAACTGGTGTAGTTACCGGTACAGGTGGTGGCACTACCACTATTACTTATACTGTAACTAATACTTGCGGTAGTAACTTTATAACAACATCATTTACCACCAATACCGTGCCTGCTACACCGGGTGCAATAACCGGCCCTACCAGTTTATGTGTAGGTTCTACAACTACTATGACCGATGCGTCGGGTGGCGGTATCTGGACGAGCACTAACACCTCAGTTGCAACAATTGACCCAGGTACGGGTGTTGTTAACGGTCTGGCGATTGGTACAACAGTTATTTCTTATACACGTACCAACTCTTGCGGTTCGTCAGCAGCTGTTATTAATGACACAGTTACCAACGTACCTACTGCACCTGCTGCTATAAGTGGTGCAACTACAGTTTGCGTTGGTGCAAATATTACGCTCACCGATGCTACCGCAGGCGGCACATGGAGTAGCGTTACCCCTGGTGTTGCAACCATAAGCGCTGGCGGTGTTGTACATGGCGTTTCAACAGGTTCAACATTAATATCATACACTGTTACCAATTTTTGTGGTACTTCTTCGGCTACTTCAACAATTACAGTTAATGATGTACCTACGGCACCAGGCACTCCTTCAGGTGCATCGAGTGTGTGTGTGGGTTCAACTACCATATTTACTGACGGTTCAACCGGTGGTGCATGGAGTTCCAGCAACAATGCTGTGGCTTCCATCAATGCATCGGGCACCGCGTTCGGTGTGAGCACTGGTACTGTTAATATATCTTATACACTTACCAACGGTTGTGGTTCTACTTCAAGCACTGCTTCCTTAACGGTTACTACCGTTCCTTCGGTGGCAGCAATTACAGGTACACTTGCTATTTGTACGGGTTCAACTTCTACATTATCTGATGTTACATCAGGCGGTACATGGACAAGCGGTACACCTTCAGTTGCTTCAATTGATGGTTCAGGTGTAGTATATGGTCTTACCGCTGGTTCTTCAATTATTACCTATGCAGTTACCAACGGTTGCGGCACTACTAACCGCACTGCTACAGTAACGGTTACCGCACCACCTTCAACACCAGCTTCTATTAGCGGTGCAACACAAGTTTGTGTTGGTTCTTCTACTTCATTAAGCGATGCAACAGGCGGCGGCACATGGTCAACATCTAATGCTGCTATTGCTTCAGTTAACGCTACCGGTAATGTTACCGGTGTTGCTGTAGGTTCTGCCACTATTACTTATACTTCTACTAACTTCTGCGGCTCGGCTTTTGTAACCCAGCCAATGACAGTACTTATCGCCCCGGCAGTTGCAGCGATTTCCGGTGCCAATTCAGTTTGCGTTGGTGCTTCAATTACACTAACAGATGTTACGACCGGCGGTTCGTGGACAACAACCAATGCTTCTATAGCAAGCGTTGACGGTTCGGGTAACGTTTATGGTGTGAGCGTTGGTTCTGCTAATATTTCTTATTCTGTTACCAACATTTGTGGTACAGGTTCACGTGGTAAAACTATTACAGTAGGTACAATACCAGCAGTTCCTCCAGCAATTGGTGGTCCGGCTGCAACTTGCGTTGGCGTACCAACAACTGAAACCAATGCTACCGGTGGTGGTGCATGGTCAACATCAAATGCAGCAATAGCTTCGATAAATGCGGGAACGGGTGTAGTTGCAGCATTAACAGGCGGCACAGTTACATTCACTTATACAGTTACCAATACCTGCGGTTCTAACTTTATAACCAGGGCATTTACGGTAAATACAACTCCTGTACTGGGTGCAATAAGCGGCACTTCGCCAATGTGTACGGGTACCAACACTACCTTTACAGATACTACTGCCGGTGGTGCTTGGAGCACTTCAAACCCTGCTATTGCTTCAGTAAATGCTGCAACAGGTAATGTTACCGCACTTGCGGTTGGTTCATGCAATATTAATTATACCAAAGCAAACGGTTGCGGTTCAAGTTCAGTATCGTTTGCACTTGCTGTTACTACCGTTCCTGGCTTGCCTGCTGCTATAACTGGTGCTAACTCGGTTTGTACCGGCGCTACCATTACATTGGCCAGCACAACCGGCGGCGGAACATGGGTGAGTGGTAATACTGCCATTGCTACTGTTGATGCAGGCGGTATTGTTACCGGTGTTAGCGGTGGTTCAGTAAACATATCTTATACCGTTTCTAACTCTTGCGGTTCATCTGCTCCAAGAACAAAAACTATTACTGTAAATACACCTCCGGTAGTTGCTGCAATTGGTGGCACCACTACAATTTGCGCAGGTACATTTACTATACTTACCGATGCAACAGCAGCTGGTGTATGGACAAGCAGCAACACTGCAGTTGCTTCAGTTAACGCTGGCTCAGGCCGCGTTGATGCGCTTACTGCCGGCACTACTACTATTTCTTATACTGTTACCAATGGTTGCGGTTCTACTTCAGCGACCAGAACATTCACTGTTACTACAGTACCTGCTACCCCACCTGCAATTACAGGTACTACATCAGTTTGCGTGAGCAGCACAACAGCTTTGGCTGACTCTACTACCGGTGGTGCATGGTCAACTTCAGCTTCAGGTGTTGCAAGTGTGAATGCTGCAACCGGTGTTGTTACAGGTGTATCTGGGGGTTCTGCTACTATTACTTATACTGTTACCAATTCTTGCGGTTCAACATTCGTTACTACTACGGTTACCGTAAATACAGTACCCGCTTCACCAGCAGCTATTACAGGTGCCACCCAGGTTTGCGCAGGCGGCACAACAACATTTGCCGATGCAACTTCAGGTGGTGTATGGTCAAGCTCAGCTCCCGGTGTTGCTACAGTTGATGCATCTTCAGGGGTTATCACTGGTATTACTGCAGGTTCTGCTGCTACTATTTCTTACACAGTAAGTAATGGTTGCGGACCAACAACAGTTACAAAAACTATTACCGTTATCACCGTTCCTTCAGTTGCTGCGATCGGTGGTTCTACAACAGTTTGTACAGGTTCTACCATTGCACTTACCGACGCAACAAGCGGTGGTGTTTGGAGCACAAGCGATGCATCAATAGCATCAGTTAATGCTACCGGCACTGTTACTGGTGTATCTGGCACGCCAACCGGCCTTACTGCTGTTATTACTTATGCAGTTACCAATGCTTGCGGAACTACTAACGCAACAAGAACTGTTACCGTTATTACCACACCTGCAATGCCATCATCAATAAGTGGTGCAGATTCTTTCTGCCTCGGTTCAAGCACAACAATGAGCGACGCAACCGGTGGTGGTGTATGGAGCAGCACGAATACAGGTGTTGCTACTATTAACGCTTCCGGTTTGTTAACCAGTGTTGCATTGGGTACTACTACTATTTCTTATACTCTTACCAATACTTGCGGACCTACTGCTGCTATAAAAACCGTAAAGGTTATAACTACTCCTGTGGTTGCGCCAATTACAGGTCCTACTCTGGAGTGTGTTGGTTCTTCAATTACACTTAGCTGCACTACAACAGGTGGTACATGGATATCCAGTAACCCTTCAGTTGCTACCGTAAGCACATCAGGTGTTGTTACAGGTGCAAGCGTGGGTACTACCGTTATTATATATAGCGTAACCAATATTTGCGGTACTACCATCCGCTCTGTGAACGATACCGTTATAAACGGTTCGGTTAGCGCTATAACAGGTGCAACAACAGTTTGCGTAGGTGCTACTACTACATTAAGCAATGCTACCGCTTCAGGAACATGGAGCAGCAGCAACTTTACCATAGCTACAGTTAACCCTTCTACCGGCGCCGTTACTGGTGTTGCAGGTGGTAGTGTTACCATTACATACAGCGTTACTACTGCATGCGGAACTAATACTTCAGTGCACTCGATGACGGTTAATGTTCCTGGTGTTGCTGCAATTGCAGGTCCTACTGTTGTTTGCGAAGCTTCAACCATTACTTTAACAGATGCTACTGCCGGCGGTGTGTGGACAAGCCTTTCAACAGGTGTTGCTACCATTGACCCTACATCAGGTGTAGTTACCGGTGTTGCATCAGGCACATCTACTATTGTCTATACACTTACTAACAGTTGCGGTACTTACCAGAGTTTCTATTCTGTAACCGTTAATCCTTTGCCACATGCAGGCACTATCAGCGGCCCGGTTGTAGGATGCGAGGCGTCTTCAATTACACTTACTGATGCAACTACAGGCGGTACATGGAGCAGTTCAGCTACCGGTACTGCCACTGTTAACACAACAGGAACCGTAACCGGTGTTGCTGCAGGACCTGCAACCATCAGCTATTCAGTAACCAACAGCTGCGGTACTGATGTTGCGGTTTATCCGATAACAGTAAATCCGCTTCCGGTTGCTGGCACAATTACAGGTGCTACCGATGTTTGCGAGGCATCTAGCATTTCTCTTACTGATGCAGCGGCCGGTGGTTCATGGACATCAGGTTCACCAGCAATTGCAGGTGTAGGCAGTGCAACTGGTATTGTTACCGGTATTGCCGCTGGTACAGCTACAATTTCATATTCTGTTACCAATAGCTGCGGTACAGCAGTTGCAACATACAGCGTTACCGTACATCCTTTACCATTCGTTGCACCTATTACAGGTGTTACAACAGTTTGCGAAGCTGCAACAACAGCTTTAGCCGATGCGATATCAGGTGGTACATGGGTAAGTTCAAATACTGCAGTTGCAAGCATTGACGGTTCAGGTGTCGTTTATGGCATCTCTGCCGGTTCTGCTACAATTTCATACACAGTTGTTTCCGCTTTCAGTTGTTCTACAACAGAAACGACAACAATAACAGTTAACCCACTTCCTAATGCAGGTACAATTACCGGTCCTACTTCAGTTTGCGAAGGAGCTACAATTACCCTGAGCGATGCTGCCGGCAGCGGATCATGGTCAACAAGTGCAACAGGCAACGCTAACGTTGGTGGTTCAGGAAACGTTAACGGTATTACAGCCGGTGCCGATACAGTTTATTACACTGTGACCAACAGTTGCGGTACTGCTGTTGCATCTTATCCTATTACTATAAATCCATTACCACATGCAGGTACATTGAGTGCTTCAACAGCAATAATCTGCGAAGGTTCAACAGATACTATTACCAGTACTATTGGTGGTGGCACATGGTCTACTGCTTCTTCTTCAATTGCTTCAGTTAATACTTCTGGTGTTGTTACTGGCGTAGGTGCTGGTACAACCACAATATCATACTCAGTTACCAATGGTTGCGGAACTGATGTTGCTACATTTGGCATTACTGTTAACCCACTTCCATTGGCAGGTACAATAAGTGGCACCCCTACATTATGTGAAGCTGCATCATTATTATTTACAGAAACTGTATCAGGTGGCACCTGGAGCACAAGTGCTACTGGTAACGCTACTGTTAGCGGTGCAGGTCTGGTTACCGGCATCACAGCGGGCATTGATACTGTATTTTACACTGTAACTAACAGCTGTGGTACAGCAGTAGCAAATCTCAGAATTACCGTATTACCATTGCCTCACGCTGGTTCTATACTCGGTGGTACTTCGGTTTGTGTAGGCGCACCGTTGATCTTAACAGATACTACTACTGGTGGTTCATGGAGCAGCAGCAGCACAGGTGTTGCTACGGTTAGTCCATCAGGCATAGTTACAGGCGTATCAGCGGGTCCGGCTACCATCTCTTATTCAGTTACCAACAGTTGCGGTACTGATGTAGCCATACATTCTATTTCAGTTAATCCTTTACCAGTTGCCGGTGTTATTTCAGGTCCTGTCGTTGTATGCGAAGGTGCTGGAATTACAGCAACCATTACCGGCGCATCAGGTGCAGGTACATGGAGCAGCAGCGATACAACTGTTGCAAAAATTATTGCAACAGGCGACATTACAGGTATAAGCGCAGGAACTGCAATTATATCGTATGCAGTTACCAACGGTTGCGGTACTGCTTATGACACTATGAACATTACCGTTAATCCATTACCACATGCGGGTACTATTACAGGTACTCCGGTGGTATGTGTAAATGCAAATATTACTTTAGGTACTACAGGCAGTGTAGGCACCGGCACATGGACAAGTACCAATACTGCAATAGCAACAGTTAATGCTGCTTCAGGTCTTGTACACGGTGTTGCTGCGGGTCTTGATACGATCAAATACCGTGTAACGAATAGTTGCGGTGTTGACAGTGTTATGATAACCCTTACTGTTAACCCATTACCTGACGCTGGTATTATTACCGGTGCAGGTTTCGTTTGTGCTACTGATTCTATTACACTGGTTGACACATTTGGCGGTGGTACCGGCACATGGACAGTAACTCCAGGTTCTATTGCTGTTGTTGGAACTGGAGCTGGTGTTATCATTGGCGTTTCGGCAGGTACTGCACATGTTACTTATTCAGTAACCAACAGTTGCGGTACTAATACTGCCACCCATACCGTAGTAGTCAATGCATTACCGAATGCAGGTACAATTTCAGGTGCTGCAACCGTTTGCCAGGGTGCCAATACTACCCTTACTTCATCGGGTACAATTGGTGGAACATGGACAAGCACCAATACTGCTATCGCATCAGTGAACTCTGCTACCGGTTCGGTTAATGGCGTTGCGGGCGGTGTTGATACCATCAGGTATATAGTTACCACTGCTACATGCGGAAGCGATACCGCATTCCATACAATTACAGTTATCCCTACCCCTACGGCCGGCACCATCTATGGTCCTGCTACTGTATGCGTAGGTAACGCAATTACACTGGGTGATACAACAGGAACAACGGCAGGAACATGGAGCACAAGCGCGGCGGGTATTGCTTCAATTGATGCTTCAGGTAACGTAACTGGTGTTGCCGGTGGTACTGCTACCATTTCATACACAGTAACTACTACTTGCGGAACCGTAAGGGCTACTTATACAATAACAGTTATTCCTATACCTTCTGCCGGTATAATAAGCGGCGTTAGTACGCTTTGCGAAGGTGCAACAGCGGTATTCACCGACGGTGCAGCGGGCGGCACATGGTCAAGTTCAGATACTACAATTGCAAGGGTAACAAGCGGTGGTGTAGTTAGTGGCACAAGTGCTCGTACTGCAACCATTTCTTATACTGTAACCAATGCATGTGCTACAGTTTCTGCAACAGCAACAATAACTATCACTCCACTGCCACGCCCTGGTACAATTACACCGGGTAGCTTCGCATTGTGTCAGAGCGATTCAACTACGTTAACCGATACAGCAACCGGTGGTTCATGGAGCACGAGTGCTTCTGGTATTGCCAGTGTGAGCGTTACGGGTGTTGTATATGCACTTTCAGGCGGAACGGCTACAATCAGCTATTGCAAAACAAACAGTTGCGGAACATTATGTGCAACGGCATCAATAACAGTTAACCCGCTTCCAGTTGCCGGAACTATTACAGGTTCTTCAACAGTTTGCGAAGCGGCAACTACTACCCTTGCGTCTGCAACCGGCACAGCTGGTGGTACATGGAGTAGCAGTGCAGTTACAATAGCCTCAGTTAATGCAAGTACAGGTGTTGTAACAGGTGTTGCAGCTGGTACTGCCACTATATCTTATATTGTTAGTACCGCTACTTGCGGTGCTGATACAGCAACCTTCACTATTACAGTAAATCCTTTACCGCACACCAGCGCGATATCAGGACCAAGTGCTGTTTGCACAGGAACGTCAATAACACTTACCGACACAGCAACTACAGGTAGCTGGTCAAGCAGTGCATCAGGCATTGCTTCTGTTGATGGCGCTGGTAACGTTTATGGTGTAACACCAGGAACTGCTACTATTTCTTATGTTGTTACCAACAGTTGCGGAAGCAGTATTGCTACACACGCCGTTACAGTTAACCTGACACCTAGCGCAGGAACTATTTTAGGTGCTACACACCTTTGCCCTGGTGCAACTATTACACTGACTAACCCTACAGGTACAGCCGGCGGAACGTGGTCATCAACAGTAACAGGTGTTGCAACAATTAATCCGGCAACAGGTGCTTTGTATGGTGTTGCTACAGGTACTACAACAATATCTTACGTTTACACGTCGGCTGCTGGTTGCGGTACGGTAGTAGCTACCAGGATAGATACAGTTGACGTAGCACCGGATGCTGGTACAATTTCCGGTCCATCTACAGTTTGTCTTTCTTCAGCAATTTCATTATCTGAAACAGCTACCGGTGGTTCATGGACCACAGCTTCAGCAGGCATCGCTTCGGTTGATGCTTCAGGAGTTGTAACCGGTATGTCAGTTGGCAGCACACGTATCTCTTATTCTGTTACCAACAGTTGCGGTACTGATTTTGATACCTTCCACATTACGGTATTGCCTTTACCATCGGGTGGTACTTTAACTGGTGCTACTACCCTTTGCGTTGCAGCTTCTCCTATTACTTTCACCGTAATTGGCGGATTTGGTTCGGGTTCATGGAGTTCAAGTGCTCCGGGTGTGGCTT
Source organism: Chitinophagales bacterium (assembly GCA_038228575.1). Classification (GTDB taxonomy): domain Bacteria; phylum Bacteroidota; class Bacteroidia; order Chitinophagales; family Chitinophagaceae; genus Flavipsychrobacter. The sequence continues at coordinate 93,863 of JBBRPD010000001.1, forward strand.
CAGTTGACGCTACTACAGGCTTCATCTACGGCGTAAGTGGCGGTACAGCAACAATAACATACACTGCAAGTACTGCTTCATGTGGTTCTGCATTCTCAACAAGAGGTATCACTATCTTGCCTTTGGCTGATCCTGGTACAATAACCGGACCTACTACTGTTTGCGTAGGAGCTACAATTACATTATCTGATGGCGGCGCAAGCGGCTCAGGTACATGGAGCGGCGGTTCTGGCCACGCGACAGTTGGTGGTTCTACAGGTGTTGTAACCGGCAGCTCTGCTGGTGTTGCAATCATCAGCTATGGCGTAACTAACTCATGCGGAACAATGTATGCTACATACGCAGTAACCGTTGATCCTCTTGCTGTTGCCGGCACTATTACTGGTAGCACTTATGTATGCCTTGGTAGCACAACTACACTTGGTACTACAGGTAGCGTTGGAACAGGCTCATGGTCTACTTCATCTTCTACTGTAGTAACCGTTGATGCTGGTGGTGTTGTTTCAGGTGTGGGCGTGGGTACTGCGGTTATTACTTATACTGCATCTACAGTTTGTAGTTCATCAATGGCGTACTTAACCATGACGGTTGATCCATTGCCTTCTGCTGGTACTATATCGGGTTACACAGGTGCTTTCTGCGCAACCGATACCGTGCACTTAACTTCAAGTGTTGGTGGTGGTAGCTGGACATCAGTAATACCGGCTATCGCAAGCGTTACAGCATCGGGAGATGTAATTGGTGTTGCAGGTGGTTCGGTACGAATCATCTACACAGTAACCAGCGCGCATTGCGGTAGTGATACTACTTCAGTAATTGTTTCAATCAATCCGTTACCTTCTGTAGCCTCAATTACAGGATCGACAGACGTTTGTCTTGGTTCGAATATCACCCTGTCGGAAACAACAACAGGTGGTACATGGACTACTTCAAGTTCAACAATTGCATCTATCTCACCGTCTGGCACATCGGTTACTGTTTATGGTAGTTCACTCGGTACAGCTACTATTTCTTACAGCGTAACTAACACATGCGGAACAACTACCTCTACACTTGCGGTTACCGTTCACGCATTGCCTAACCCGGGTACAATATCAGGTGCAGCAATTGTTTGCTTAGGTAGTACAACAACTTATACAACTTCAGGCACAGGTGGTGTTTGGCAGTCCAGCACTTCTTCTATCGCTAGTATCAATTCAACTACTGGTGTAATATTTGGTGCTAGTGCAGGTACTGCAACCATTACCTATCTTGCCAGTGCTGCATTCTGCGGCACAGCGTTCGATACTGCAACTATTACTGTACTTGCCCCTCCACACGCAAGCATCATCACTGGTGCTGATACATTGTGCGAAGGTTCATTTACCCTGTTGAGTGATTCTGTATCAGGTGGTACATGGTCATCAACTGCTGGCGGTATCGCTACGGTTAGCTCTGCTGGTTATGTTAGTGCAATAGCGCCTGGCACTGCCACTATACAGTACACGCTTACTAATGCCTGTGGTACTGATATCAGGTCTCATAACATCTACGTAAGGGCATTGCCACATGCAGGTACAATTACAGGTTCAAGCAGCCTTTGTATAGGTACACCTGTAACACTTAGTGCAAGTATTGCAGGTGGTACATGGCATGCAACCAACACCATTGCAACCGTATCTTCTTCAGGTACAGTGCTGGGTACTACAGTTGCAGGTAACGATACCATTTACTATGTAGTAAGTAATGTTTGCGGTACCGATACTTCTATTAAAGTAGTTACGGTTAACTTGTTACCATTCGCTGGTTTAATTACAGGAACACAAAACTTCATTTGCCAGGGCGATAGCATTTTGCTGAACAACGTTGCAGGTGGCGGTTTCTGGACAACATCAAATGGCGCAGTAGCTAACTTCTCTTCAACTACAACAGCGGGTCCATCAACTGCAAGGGTTGTTGGTCTGGCACCGGGTGTGAGTACAATTACTTACAACTTTGTGAACTATTGTGGTACTGCAACCGATACAATGGAAGTGACTGTAAGGCCGCTGAACCATTGCTATGATGGTGTTGCTGAAGAAGTTAAGACAACTGATATCGGCATCTACCCTAACCCTGCAGTTTCTGTATTACACATACAGGCACCGATGGTTATAAACGTAACAGTTGTTAGCCCTGATGGTAAAGTTGTTATTGACCAGAAAGCGACTACTGACATCGATGTTAGCAATCTTGCAAGTGGTTTATACATGATCATGATCTACGACGAAAATAATGCATTGGTTAAAGCCAGCAAGTTTATTAAAGCTGACTAATCAATGAAAACACACTTCATTAAAAAGCCGCTCCCAAAGAGCGGCTTTTTAATTATGGTACATTTGAACCCTGGCAAGTGAACCAACATGCAGCCATTACCTTGAAATGTTCGCGACAACCAAACGACTTTACCCTACCTCAGCTTTCACGCAATGCAGCGATACCTGTTCACGCAGCGTTCAAGCGACAATGAGCCAGATACAAAAGTGCTGTGCCTGTTATTGTCTACCGGGTATAAGAAAGCACGCAATACAACTGCGCAACCATGTTGGACAGTAAGCACCTGCAAGCTGGGGTACACAGTTGCACAGCTGCCTGAAGCAGCAAAAGAGGCGTAATGGACAAAATAGTTGGTATTTTTCAGACAGTTTGTTCAAGTGGACAAAATAGTTGGTGTTTATTTTTGATAGTTTTCTCCAGCTTGCGCATCTAATTTAATCTTTGCATGATCAGGCGAAACGGAAGCGGGCGCTGCTGGAGAGCAACCCGTCAGGGATAACTTGATCACAGAAGTAGATATCAAGTGAGTAGCCGTCCAACCATACTGGGCGGCTATTTACTTTTGTGCTCATGCCTTCAAAAACTCATCAATAAACCTCTTTTTTCTGGCTATTGACAGGCCATTATGGTTCCTTAATTTGTTCTTCAGGTCTGAAAAATGACCATCGATAGCATTGGTCGTATTTGGTATGTTTAAGCCCATGTTATCGTACCAAGTGTAGAGCCATGGGAGGTTTGTTTTAAGACTTCTATAGGCACTCCTGAGCTTTTTATGGACGTACCTTTTTTTGCCATCAATACCTGGTTTTCTTTCATTCAAGAACACTTCCCATTTAGCATACCACAAAGCCAGCCCTCCTTCAAAACTCTCCCTATCTGTCTCCATCAACAAAAGTGTATGTTCCCACAACTCTTTACTAGCCTGCATTTTCGGCTTTTTGGTCAAGTATCTCCTTATAATGGCCACCTGATGAAAATTACACATTTGCATCGGGATCCCTTCAAATAGTTGAAACAATCCCTTCCTCCCATCACAGATAATAGACTGTATTTTTATTCCCCGTCTGGCTATTTCCTCGATGCCTGAATGATATAATTTATTGGTCTCTTGGGTTACATACTGCTTAAACAAAATCTTACCTGAAAGGCTATCTTTAAAGACCATTACGCCCAGTTTCCGCCCAAAATAGGTAGTGTCCATCAAGACATTGGCAACGCCCGTAAAAGTGGATTCTTTTTGCGTTTTTACGGTGTCTAATTTTCGCTGAATCGTCGTTATTGAACAATCGTATTTCGTAGCAAGTTGATGGTAGGTCTGTTTACCAACTGTATATTCTTGCCACAGAATTGTTGGCTCAAGTCGCTCACCGCCTTGGAAAATTTTGCCACAAGCCGCACATTTAAACCTCTGAACACCGTTTTGAACGCCGTATTTTGATGCAATTTTACTGCCACAATAAAAGCAGTTTTTTTATTCATTACCTTTCATTTGCGCAAACCTAAGCCAGTTATAGCTTTCATCGGTTTTTACCAACTATTTTGTCCATTAACCCGCAAAAGAGAAGAAAATAAAAGCGATATGGCTATATGTATTACGCTTGTCCTGATCTAAACGTAATTCTTCAATGGAGAGTCAGGTTCGTTGAGAAAATGTTTGAAGACCATTTTGTCGGCCATAGCAGGAAACAATTTGTTTAACCAAACAGTAAGTTTACCCTGTCCCCCCATAATTATGGTGCGTTTTCTGTTTTGTACTCCGTTCATAATTATTCGCGCACATTCTTCGGCGCTCATCAGCTTGCTTTCGTCAAGCGGAGTTTCTCCCTGGGCAGCACCATTGGCACCACGCGCTACATTACGGATATTGGAAGCTATGAAGCCAGGGCATACCCACATAACATGTACACCGGTTTGCAAAAGTTCGGTGCGTAACGATTCTAAAAAACCTTGCATGGCAAACTTTGAAGCGGAATACCCTGTGCGACAAGGTAGGCCCCGATAACCTGCGATAGAGGAAACACCGGCAATTACGCCCTTACTTTTCCTGAGCCATGGCAGTGCAAATTTGGTGGTATAGACCATGCCCCAGAAGTTAATATCCATAAGTTCCCTGATTACATTTAAATCAGCTTCCTCAAAGAGTGCTCGCATACTTATACCGGCATTATTGATCAGTACATCAATAGTGCCCCACTTTGCTATAACTGTTTCAATGAAGTTGCGGCAATCATCCTCCTTACTCACATCGGCCTGAACACATAGTAAATTAATATATTTATCGCCAAACAGTAGTTGTAGTTTTTTTTGATCTCGTGCGCACACAGCCACTTTTGCCCCTGCAGCAAGTGCATTTTCGCACAGTGCTTTTCCTATTCCCGATGATCCGCCTGTTATAACAACAACTTTACTTGATAAATGTGACATGTTTCCCGTGGGTGAATTATTTTAAAATTTTGCGCAAAGGTAAAGGCAACAAGTGACAAAATTATATTTATGGCTTTGAAAACGCAGCTGATTTTGGATCTGTCAGGTCCATTAAAAAATGTGAAATGAACACATGTAAAAAGGGATTTCCGAATCCCATTTTACTGACTTAATTGCTCTGAAGCTGCTTGGATGTTACAAGAATTTGCGTATCAAATATGTCATTGGTGAGCGAGTGAAACTCAAAAAAATAACGTGAAAACAAATATGCATGTGTACTAAAAATAAGGAAAAGAGTGCAAATCACGGCATATAAAAATTAGCATATCTCTTAACTTATAAAATTGGAAATGCATAAAATAACAAAAGCAGTACCTAAATATCGCCGAAAGTTAATAATTGAAGAATATATACCAACGAATACCGCACAGACTCCACAAAAAGCACTTTTTTTCCATGAAAAGTTATTTAGTTTTAACAGATTTGCTTAAATTTACAAGTTAGATATTCGCGAATAATAGAAATCAAATTCGTAACTATCAATACCACTAAACTAACACCCGTTACTTAATAAATTTCTCAATTCAGCTACGTATGAATTTATTTTACAACTCTTTGAAAAAACGCACACTAAGCCTGATTTTTACAATCGCGTTTCTTCTCATTAGCATAGGTAGTTTTGCCAGCCATATTGTAGGGGCCGATCTTTTCTACACCTATATTAGTGGCAGTACATATAAAATAACATTTGTTGCGTATGGCGATTGCGGGCCTGCAAGTGCCTCGATTTTTGCACAACTTCCTAACGCACGCCCGCAAATATGCATATACGATGCGGGGACATACGTGGCGACAGTGAATCTTAAAATTGATACCCCTACCAACCCCTATACCGGGAAAGAAATAACGCCCGTTTGCCCGGCAGATTCCAACTCTACACAATGCACTAATACATCGTTTTCAATTCCTGGCATCAAAAAATTTGTTTACACAGGCACTTATACTTTACCGCGTACATCCCACTTCTGGAGATTCATTTTTGATGGCGGTATGGGTGCTACGGGAGCCGGACGAGCCGCTGCCATCACAAATATTACCGGAGGATCAGTAATCCAACTTATTGATTCATTAGATAACACTTATCATAACAATTCCAGCCCTGCTTTAACTATTGTCCCTACCCCTTTCTTCTGCCTTAACAATAATGACAGTTATAATCCGGGCGCAGTAGACCCGGAAAGTGACAGCATGCGTTTTAATCTGGTTCCCGGCACTATGGGTTCCAGCGGTTGTGGTTCAATTGGAGGTTCGGTAACTTACACAGGCGGTTATACGGCAACAAATCCGCTACAAGTTTCAGCCGGAACACTCGCCTTCAATAATGCGACCGGGCAACTTAACTTCTTTCCCAACGCCCTGCAACGATCGCTAGTTGTGTACAATATAACGGAATACAGAAACGATACATTTATTGGTACCAGCCAGCGTGAAATGACCTTTTTAGTGCTTACCTGCACTACTCCGCCACCAACAGGCTCTTTTACCACAGCATCTGCAGGAACTGTTATTGACAGTGCACATTTTTCAGTTTGTTCAGGCACCGGTGCTTATACGGTAACACTAACGCCTACCGAGGCCGATACCACGCACCTGATATATGTTACCTCTTCCGGCTTGCCAGCCGGAGCTACCTTCACCACTGTAAATGACAGCACCAACCATCCGGTTTGTACCTTTTCATGGACCACTGCGGGCGTGACGCCGGGTAGTTACACTTTCTTCGTAACGTTCAAGGATAATAGTTGCCCGATAAACGGGGTGCGAACCAACTCCTATACCATAGTGGTTGCACCTTTACCCACCGTTGACGGAGGCCCTGCAGTTACGATCTGCGAGGGATCAAATACCGTTCTAACTGGCGCAGGCGCGGCAACTTATACGTGGGCTCCGGGAACAGGACTTTCTTGTACTTCCTGTACATCGCCTACGGCAAGCCCTACTGTTACAACTACCTATACAGTTACTGGAACAACATTAGCGGGCTGTGTAGGCACCGATACCGTAACTGTTTTTGTAAATCCGCGCCCTGATACAATTGTGGGGACCTCACCAATTTGTGCAGGCTCAACCACCACGTTAACGGATGCCACAACAGGTGGCGCGTGGACGACAAGTGCTGCTGGTATTGCCTCTGTAGGTTCGGCGACAGGCATTGTTACAGGCGTAGCGGGCGGAACTGCAACAATAACTTATACGGTAACCGCTACCGGTTGCTACCGTACCCTCAGCTTTACCGTTAACCCAATGCCAACGGCAATTGGCGGACCAACATCGGTTTGCCTGAATGCCACAATAACTGAAACTGACGGCGTTGCAGGAGGCACCTGGACCACCAGTAATGCTGCAATAGCATCTATTGGTTCGGCAACAGGTATTGTTTACGGCGTAGCAGTGGGCACAGCAACTATAACATATACTTTACCCGGCGGTTGCTTTGTAACCCGCGGTATTACGGTAAACCCATTACCATCAGTTATTACCGGCACCACTGTTTTGTGCGCAGGTACTACGGTAACGCTTTCCGATTCAGTAGCAGGTGGCACCTGGTCAACCAGTAGTGCAGCTATCGCCTCTGTTAATAGCTCAACAGGTGTTGTCTACGGCACATCGGGCGGAACGGCGACTATTACCTATACCATACCAACTGGTTGCTACGTAACTATTGCGGTAACGGTAAACCCGCTACCAGCAGGCATTTCAGGAGCACCTTATTTATGTGTTGGTTCAACAACCACTATTACGGACGGAACAGCAGGTGGTAGCTGGTCATCATCTAACACAGGGGTTGCCTCGATTGATGCATCAACTGGTGTTATCTATGGCATAACTGCCGGAACCGCTACTATGACTTATACCCTACCAACCGGTTGCTACCGCACACTGGGCATCACTGTTTATCCGTTACCATCAGTAATAGTTGGTCCGAGCGTGGTTTGCGTAGGCGCTACTATTACCTTAACCGATTCGCTATCAGGGGGCTTATGGTCCACAGCAAGTTCTGCCATAGCATCGGTTGCGTCAACAACGGGTATTGTTACCGGTGTTGCAGCCGGCACGGTTACTATTACCTATCGCATATCAGTATCTTCATGTTACGCCACAACAACCATTACGGTAAATCCACTGCCTGTTGCGGGCACTATAGGCGGCCCAACCAGTGTTTGTGTAAATGACACTATTACACTTACAGAGAGCGTTACCGGAGGCACATGGAGCAGCACCAACACAAGTATAGCTTCCGTATCAAGCGTAGGCGATGTTTACGGTATAGCCGCAGGCACCGATACCATTAAATACTCTGTAACCAATTCATGTGGCACTGCTGTTGCCATACGCATAATAACAGTTATCGCCTTCCCTGTAGCAGGCACTATTACAGGCCCTACAAATGTGTGTGAGAATGCTTCCGTAACTTTTGCCGATGCAATAACCGGTGGAAATTGGAGCTCCGCCAGCTCTGCAATTGCTGTTGTTAGCACTAGTGGTGTGGTAACAGGTGTTAGTGCTGGTTCAACATTAATTACCTATTCGGTTGCCAATGCCTGTGGCATTGCGTATGCCAGCAAAACGATTACTGTAGACCCGCTACCCACTATTGTAGTAACGCCTTCTGCACCTGACTACTGCATTGGCGGCACTACTCCACTTGTAGCAACGGGGGCTGTAACTTATACGTGGTCGCCAGGTACTGCACTAACTGCTACAACAGGTTCGGCTGTTATGGCTAACCCAACAACAACAATAACCTATACTGTTACTGGTATTGGTGCGAATAGTTGCGTAAATAGCACACCTGTAACCGTAACCGTGCATCCGCTGCCAACACTTTCAATCCCTTCTATTACCATGTGTAATGGCACAACCAGCGTACTTACTGTAAGCGGTGCAAATACTTATGTATGGAGCCCTGCAGGTACACTAAGTGCAAGCACAGGTAACAGCGTACTGGCCAGCCCTACCGATACAATAAGCTATAACATTGTAGGTACAGATATTTATGGTTGCGTAAACACAACCAATGTAATTGTAAATGTAAACCCGATACCAGCAGCACCTACTGTTGTAACACCCCTCAATTATTGCATGACAGCTACTTCGGTGCCATTAATTGCTACAGGCACCAGCCTGCTTTGGTATACAACATTAACCGGCGGGGTAGGCAGCGCAACTGCGCCAACACCATCAACAGCGGCAGTGGGTACGTTTAACTTCTATGTTACGCAAACTGTAGAAACCTGCGAAGGACCTCGCGCCACTATTACAGTTAATGTGCTGCATAACTCCGTTACCAGTTTCGACTACAAAGTATTTTACGGTTGTACGTTCGACACGGTAGTTTTCAATAACACATCGCAATATTCCAACCACTTTGAATGGACATTTGGTGATGGCCCGGCTATTGACACTACAATAAGCCCTACCCACTACTACCTGCCTGCCCATGTGCCTACCAATTATACCGTTAAGCTGCATGGCTATAACCCTATTTGTTTCGATGATTCTACTATACAGGTGTTGACATTAACACCAAATCCGAACCCGCCAAATGTTATTACTAATGTTACTGCCGATCAGAACATTGCTTTCGGCAATAGCGTGCAGCTTGATGTGACAGGTGGTTTTGTTTTCTATTGGAAACCTGATGACGGTTCTTTAAATAACCCCAACATCAACAACCCCGTAGCTACACCTAGCGTAACAACAACATACTATGTGTATGCTTACGATAAGACCGGTTGCATGGATTCATCAAAAGTTACCATTACTGTTGACTATCACGACAATGATTTTATCCCAAGTGCTTTCACACCTAACGGAGACGGACAAAATGATGTGTTTAAAATATCGCATCTCCGCTTTACGAAACTCGTTGAATTCAGTATTTACAACCGCTGGGGACAGCGTGTATTCCATACCGATGATATGACCAAAGGATGGGATGGGCATTTTGATGGCGAACCACAGGATATGGGCGTATATAACTACCTTATAATAACTGCGCAAACAGACGGATCAAATAAAACCTATAAAGGAACCGTAACACTAATAAGATAGCCGACACTTTTTAAGCACAGTGTAAAATAACATAGGGTTGCATCATAAATATGATCAACCCTATGTTATTTATGTCCTCAGCGGTACTTAACAGCACCAAGCATTCTATGCTGAATTTATATTAAATATTCACATTCAACAAAATACACAAATGAACAATAGTTCATTATAATTTAATAGCCCTGTAAACAAAAATTGATACATACGTGTATGTACAACTAATTTGGTTGCACCATAGAAATTCGTAAATTTGCATTACCACTACCACTTCTCCTTCATCATGATATTTCTTTGAAAATGCACTTTAACAAAGTAAAGGTATTTACGAATGTTTTTTTTGTACTGCTTGGGGGAGCCGCTTCTTTCTTAGCGTTTTCTGACCATTCCCCTCTGACGAAAAAAAACATTGTGCCGGCAGCTAATGCGGCAACCACCACTACACCAAATAGTAATTGCAGCTACAGCCTCATCAGGGGGTTGCCTTCGGGGCTCGTTAATCCATTGTTGTTGGTAGACCCTGATTGCGAAGCACCAGCATACATGGGTTTAAAGGCGACACTTCAAAATTATATTGATGAAAATAAGGTGTCGGGCAGAATTACTTCCGCATCTGTATATTTCAGAAACCTGACGAGTGCGGAATGGATAGACTGCAATCCTGAACTTACCTACCATCCCGGCTCACTGGCAAAGTTGCCCATGCTTTTTGCCTACCTTAGAAAAGCGGAAAATGACCCTTCCATTTTAAAGAAATCGATATTTTTTGATAAGGTTGGCGAGGGTCATGAACATACGCAGACGTTTAACAGTAAAGCCATTGAAAAGGGCCATAGTTATACCGTAAAGGAACTGTTAGATTATATGATAGGCTATTCTGACAATGCCGCCACTTACTTGTTGAATGTAAACATGGGTTTCGATCCATACCTTAAAATCTATTCTGACCTTGGCCTGCGAGTACCCTCAACTGCCGATAGAAATTATGAAATGTCGACCAAGGAATATTCGCGGTTCTTTATAGTACTGTACAACTCCACCTATCTTTCGCAGGAAATGTCGCAGCTGGCCTGCACATTACTCAACAACAACGAATTTAATGAAGGGCTACTGAAGGCCATTCCTTCTTCCATTAAGACCATTCACAAATTCGGAGAAATGGGCGATGTAACGAAGAACAGCCACGAGTTACATGAATCGGCTATAGTATTTATTGAAAACAAGCCTTACCTGCTTACTGTTATGACAAAAGGTAGCGATAAAAAAGTACTGCCTGAAATACTGAGTAAGGTATCGACACTCGTTTATGACTATGTCCAGAATGATAAAAGGGTGGCCAGCATAAACTAACTGAAGTCAACAAAAAAGATGCCAACCGGCATCTTTTTTGTTGAGAAGAACGAGAATGCTGAAACTTAATTGAGCAAGTTTATTTATTAATGGAGCGCAAATAATCGTTCAATTTATCGAAGGTGCCTGCAAAGCCTTCCTGCATGCTAGCTGACAACCCCTTGAATGCAGCTACTTCCTCTTCAGTCGCATTTACCGGGCCTGCATTTAATACGAGTTTTGTATTGTTCCCATTTTCAGAAAGAACCACCACATTCAGCACCTCAGCTGGCCAAACTGGTAGCCATGGGTTTGATGCGAAGCCACCCTTTTCGTCAGAAAATGCACTAACAAACACCAATTTTTCAGGTACTATAATTTCGCGGTAAATGAACTTGCCCCAAATTTCTCCAAACAACGGATGTTTCATTAAATAATGGAACATGCCACCTGGTTTAAGCTCGAAAAACGACAGCTCAACAGTGGCATCCTGCGGCCCCCACCACCTGGCAAGGTGTTCCGGTTCGGTCCATACTTTAAAAACCAAATCGCGGGAAGCTTCAAATTCGCGGCTGATAGTTAGTGCCGCATTCTCTGCCATGCACACAAGGTGAGCCTCGAGCCTGTTTAATGTTTGCATACCCCCTTCCAATACACCAAATTCCTTAATGAGCATTTGCAACACTTCGGGCGAGGCAAACATGCTGGCCATCGTTACCTTAGTTTTGGCACCTACGGCTTCGAATGTAACTACTACATGGAAACTGTTAGGGTCGTTTTCAATATCACCGTCGTGCTCATATACGAGCTTTTCATGGGGTACAACCTCAGTATACCTTATTCTGTTCGCGAAATCAGTTCCATCAGGCGCATGCATAATATAACGCCATACACCACCGGTCCTCACGCTCATTTCAAGTATAGTGTTAGTAAAGCCATTGGGGCCCCACCACCGGAAAACATGTTCAGGATCCGTCCACACTTTGTATACCATTTCCCTTGGCGCATTTATCATGCGCGTCATAACCACCTCCCTGTCGCTCGTGCTGTTCGTCAGTTTATTTTTGTTTTCCATTGTTCCTTCTTTTAATTGGTTTCAATTGTTGGTTTTCTGTTGTTGGTTTGGCCTGCAATTCCTGTAAATAATTTTCAAGGGCATCAAATTTTTCTGTCCATATTCTTCTGTATTGCTCAACCCAGTCAGCTACTTCACCCAGCTGCTGTAGTTTTGCCTCGCAGTATCGTTCTCTACCCTGCTGTTTTATAGTTATGAGACCACATTCCGTTAGTATTTTGATATGCTTTGATATGGCGGGTCTGCTGATATCGAAGTGCCCGGCAACTGCATTAAGGTTCAGTGTTTCATGGGCTATCATATTGATGATGGCTCTTCTCGTAGGGTCTGCTATTGCCTGAAATACGTCTCTTCTCATTTTTCTTTGGCCTTATGTAACTAATCGGTTACAAATATATGCGTAACTATTCGGTTACACAAAATATTTCGGTTAAAATATTTTACACAGCAGGTATAGGGCACAAAAAAATGTTCAGAAAACGCTCTACTTCAACGAGAAATAAAGGATTTTCTGAACATTGCGAACAGCCATGCGCCTGCTAAAATTTATTGCCTGGGATAGTCGTAATTTACCATCCACTGTATATTGAATTTATCGGTACACATGCCGAAATAAGCACCCCAAAAGGTCTTTTCCATGGGCATGGTAACCATACCACCTGCTGCAATTCCGTTGAAAATGGCATTGGCCTCATCCTCGCTCTTCGCATCAACCGAAAGAGCGAAATTGGTGCCTTCAATCACCTTCTTGCCCATCCCTTCTACAGCATCGGAAGCCATCAACATGCTATTGCCTACGGGCAATGCTACGTGCATGATCTTCTCTTTATCCACATCAGACAAATTATCGCCATGCCCGGTATCTTTAAAGCGCTGAAATGTAGCGAATTCACCACCAAAAACTGATTTGTAGAAATTAAAAACCTCTTCCGCATTACCGTTGAATGTGAGGTAAGTACCTATTGACGCCATGATGTGATTGTTTTAATGAAAAATTTATTGATAAAAATAGGCAAAAAAAAGCTAAAGAACACGAGTGTAAAAAATTGTAAACATTAACTTTTTAGCGGTCGTTTATCCCGTAGGTGTCCCTTATCTTTATAAGGTATATAAGACAACTAAAGAATGAAGATAACTTTTCATGGCGCAGCCCGCACAGTAACAGGATCGAAACACATGTTAAGGTTAGATAACGGGCATAAATACCTGCTCGATTGTGGCCTTTTTCAAGGTATGGGCGATGAGACACTGGCTCTTAACAGCCATTTTGGTTTTAACCCCAAAGAAGTGACAGCCGTAATTATTTCGCATGCACATATTGACCACATTGGCCTATTGCCAAAACTGGTAAGGGAAGGTTACAAAGGCAACATTTACTGTACACCGCCAACAAAAGAACTGGCAGAAATACTGCTGCTCGACTCCGCACATATACAGGAAAGCGATGCTCAACATGTGAATAAAAGAAATAAAGCACAAAACAAGCCGCGGGTAGAGCCGTTATATACCGAAGATGATGTAAACAAGGTGTTGCCCATGTTCATTACTATTCCTTATAACGAACCCCACCGCATAGACGACAATATAGAACTGACCTATACTGATTGTGGCCACATATTAGGCAGTGCCGCAATTAACCTTAAAATTGAGGAGCACGGCAAACATTCAACGCTCACATTTAGCGGAGATGTAGGCAGATACCATGATATGATATTGCGCTCTCCATCGCCGTTCCCACAGGCAGACTACCTTTTACTGGAATCGACATACGGAAATACGCTGCACAAACTGGTTGTTACATCGGCAGATGAAATTCTACGATTTATAGTTGATACGTGCCTGAAGAAAAAAGGGAAACTCATTATACCGGCGTTCAGTGTGGGCAGAACGCAGGAAATATTATACCTGCTCAACAGGCTGGATAACGAACGCAGGTTGCCACCGCTCCGCTATTATGTGGATAGTCCGCTTTCCATAGAGGCTACCGAGATCATAAAGCATAACCCGGAATGCTTCAATAAGGAAGCGCAAAAGGTGTTGCAAAGTGACCCCGATATTTTCGGTTTCCCTGGTTTAATATACACGAGGTCGGCAGAAGAATCGAAGGCTCTTAATGATGACCACACACCTTGCGTTATTATTGCTGCATCGGGCATGGCTGAAGCTGGTCGCGTGAAACACCACATTGCACAAAATATAGGCAGCAATGCCAATACTATATTACTGGTTGGCTATTGCGAACCACGCTCGCTGGGTGGCAAATTGCGCGATGGTGCCAAAGAGGTAAGCATCTATGGCGATAAGTATGCTGTTAATGCTGAAATTGGCATGATTGACAGCATGAGCGCACACGGCGACTATGAAGATCTGCAGGAATGGGTGAGTTGCCAGGATGCAAAGAAAGTAAAGAAGTTATTCCTGGTGCATGGTGAATACGATGTGCAGGTAGCTTTCAGGGAGCGGTTGCTGAAAAAGGGTTTTGGCGATATAGCAATACCCTACCTGCACGAGCAGGTGGATCTCGGTTAATACTATAAATACAGCTACTAAGGTATATGCAGTTGCATGCCTTTCCGCAAAAACTGCTTGCGCTGCAATAACCAGGCGTTCGCCAGAATACTGCTGTAACTGCGTATACCGTCCTTTTGCTGTTGCATTTTCAGGTAGTTATCATACATTTCGCTGGTAATATAGCTGGCATCATTATCGTACAGATTGCTGAGGCTATCTAGTATAACAATATGCCTACGGGTTAGCCTGCTCAGTTGTTGCTCGTATTTTTCAGCGAGGAAGGAATCTTTGCGGCGTAAGCGGCGGTCTACATACAACCAAACGTTAAGATCGGCTGAGTATTTAAATGACGGGTCATCAGACATTTTACACAACGAATAAGCCATAAGGTTGGCATCGCCTTCGGCCGCAATACCTGCCTGGTGCGCCATTTCATGACTAACAACGAAAGGCAGCATAAATGCTGGCAGCCTGCTACTCACCTGCCCTTCGCCGGTAAACGGATTATAGTATCCCTCAATGGCTATCCGTTCTAAAAAATAACCGAAACATGAGGGCTTTATATTTAAACCAAAAGAAGATAGTCGGGTGTCAGAGTACGATCTGTAATTCCTGGCAGCAATGGCGTTGACCTGCTGAATATTCCTTTCGCGATAGCCAGAAATATTACCGTTCATTTCCGCAACCAGTATGGAATCAAATATCGCAAGCTTTACCGTATCGTTATTGTTGTGTAATGCCCAGTTTTTAGCGAGGGGTTCTTTATAGTAATTAGCACCCCAACCCAAAATAAAATACAGATAAACGCCTAATGCTACATTTATAACGTTCCACACGGAAGCACCGAGTGCCCCTTTTTTATTTCGATAGGCAAACAGGTATTTCACCCATTTAACCAGGGTTAGCAACAGCAGCGAACCGGCAACTATATACACAACATCGCCCACACTGAAGGGTATATACCCGAATAACACATCGCGAACTGATTGCAAGGGGTAATACAAACATTTGTTGTAAATGTTTACGGCAGCTTCACTTGCGGGGAAAACCACGAGGGCCAGCATAATGAGTGCAACAAGTATGGCAGTAGTGTATATTTTGCGCTTAAAATTCATTGTGGTTTTGGGCGGCAAGTTGTGCTGTTTACAAATTTAATGTAGCCAACGTTAGCACCCGCTATTAAATAGCCTGATAGTGCCAACAGTATCTTAAAACATGACAAGTACAGTGGTTTTAAGTTGAATTACCCACAATGACTACAACATAACGCCAGAAATACTATTTTTGAAATAATAGCGGCAAACAACCGTTATACTGCAAAATAGTAAATGACCGAACCTAAAAACAAAGTATTTTATCTTGATGGCATACGCGGACTCGCAGCATTCTGCGTGTTCCTGCACCATTTTTTTTTGGCGTTCTATCCGGCTTATTTCACTTCCGACATGGCAACAACACACCTTGACGGACTTGATGTGCGTTACGGGCAAAGTGTATTCAGCTTCCTTTCCAACGGCAATTTTTCGGTGTGTATATTTTTTGTACTGAGCGGACTTGTACTGAGCCGCAGCTATTTTGAAAAACCCCGTATTGAAACATTGGTGAGCGCGGCACAGCGAAGATTTTTGCGGTTATATATTCCTGTTGCTGTTACATTGTGCATTGCCTACCTGCTGGTGAAAACAAATCTGTTCTATAATGTTGCCGCGTCACCCGTTACACATTCCGGTTGGTGGATGGGTTATATGTGGGTGTTGGAACACAAAACGACTTTATTTATACAAAGCCTTTTGTACAAAGTAATGTTCCTGGGCGATAATACCTACAACACATCGCTGTGGACGCTTTCGCTGGAACTATATGGGTCAATGTTTGTTTTTGCCTTCCTGGCCCTTACGCATAACATCCGCAATAAATTTCGCGTATTCATTCCCTTGTTCGTTGTGCTTGCGCTGCTTAATGCGGAATACCTCACTGCCTTTTTGCTGGGCATAACGCTGAATTATACGCCAATGCTGGCCCGCAGGCTGAACAAACCAGTGCATGTTGCACTTACAACCTTATTGTTTGTAGCTGGTTTGGTATTGGGGTCTTACTCTACATCCAACAACATACAGCATACTGTTTTTGAACACGCGCCGGCTTTTGTTATGAAGTACAATATATGGGTACATGTATTGGGCGGCTTTTTAGTGGTGCTTGCAGTGGTACTATCTAAAAACCTGCAATGGTTCTTCAGTTTGCGGTTAATGAGGTTCCTGGGCTATATCTCCTTTTCCATGTACCTGCTGCACCCATTGGTTATAGGCTCTTTCAGTTGCTACCTGCTATTGCATCTGGTTCCGCATTTCAGTTACAATGCATCTATGCTCATGGTTACCACCGCAACAATAGCGTTCAGTTTCGTTCTGTCTTATTTCATGGCAAAGTATGTTGACGCTAATGGCACATTTTATGCTAAACGATTTTACGAAAAATATTTGAAGCGCGAATCTGTTCCTGAAAACGATACGCATTAACATCCGTTCCTGTCTCCGTAACTATGAAAACAAATATGAGTTTTAACTTCGAGGAGTTCCCGATACTGGAAACACAGCGGCTAGCGCTGGTTCCGCTGGAAGATGCGCACAAGGGCGACCTGTTCCGGTTGTTCACGTTGAGGGAAGTAACAGCATATTTTCCGGTCATACCCATAACTGCGGAAAATGACTTGCTAACCATGATCTCGTACTTCAAACAACAATTCAGCGACCGTAGTGGCATACGCTGGGGCATCGCTATAAAGGGCCAACAAAACATAATAGGTACAATTGGTTTTAGTACAATTTCGGCACAACATAAAGGTTCAATTGTATATGCACTGCTCCCTGATCATCAGCGAAAAGGGATAATTACAGAAGCGCTAGATGCTGTGCTTCAATTTGGCTTCACTAATTTGCAGCTGCGAAGAATAGAAGCCGAGGTAATGCCGGGTAACACCGCTTCGGAGCAGCTGTTAGAAAAAACAGGCTTTAGCTATGAGGGGCTCCTCCAGCAATGGATGTGTTGGCACGGGCAGTATACCGACATAAAAATGTATTCGCTACTCCGCAACAAGAATTTTATATTAGCAGCTGATAACCCACTTTAAACTAACCATCACACAATGCAGTACGCAGTAATTACAGGAGCAACACAAGGTATTGGCAAAGCAGTTGCCGAAAAACTATTGCAAGAAGGCTATTCTATAGCCGTATGCGCCAGGAACAAAGAGAAATTGGAAACACTCCAAAAGCAATGGCAAAACCAATACCCAAAAGCTGCCATCATCATTTACAATGCCGACCTTGGCAACAGCGAAAATGCAACTGCGTTTGGCAGCTTTGTTATTTCGCAATTTCCTAAAATAGACATAGTTGTCAACAATACCGGAACTTTTACACCCGGCACAATTGCCGAAGAATCAGCCGGAAAATTAGAGCAATTGATGGCGGTAAATCTCTACAGCGCGTATTACCTTACCCGAGCATTGCTACCCGCTATGAAAGCATGTAGTGCAGGCCATATTTTCAACATGTGCTCTGTTGCCAGCCTGAGGGCCTATGACAACGGCGGCTCGTACAGCATCAGTAAATATGCACTACTGGGCTTTTCCGACAATTTGCGCGAGGAATTAAAACCATTCAATATAAAAGTGACTTCCATTTGCCCTGGTGCAACCTATACCCCATCGTGGGAAGGCAGCGGTGTGCCAGAAGAGCGCATTATGGAAGCGGAAGACGTTGCAAAAATGCTTTATGCTGCAAGCCAGCTTTCGCCGCAAGCTAATGTTGAAAACATTGTAATGCGCCCTGTTAAAGGCGACTTATAAAAATTCTTTTTAACGTAGGTTTAACCACCACATTAGCAGCATAACGGTTAATGGAAAGTATTTTTGCAAGTACCTGATAAAATGAAACATATAAAGAATATGTGGCGTTATAATATTGTGTTCCTTTTAATTTTAGGCGGGTGTTGGCATAGTTTAGCTCAAACCATAAGCTTCACAGCATCCCCTTCTGCATCAAAAATTGGTGTAAAAGATTATTTGCAGGTTACCTTCACTTTAACAAACCTGGATAATATTGCGGACTTCCGCCCTACGGGCTTTGGCGATTTTGACAAGGTAAACGGACCTTTCCAGCAGCAGTCCATGAGCATAACCAATGGTGCACGGTCAAACAGTATATCACTTACTTATGTACTGCACCCCAAGCATGAGGGTAAACTCAACATTCCTCCGGCCTACGCTAAAGATAATGCAGGCCATTCCTATACAACAAACGCGTTAACTATTGATGTAGTTGCAGGTTCGCTGGCACCAAAGCAACAGCCCCGCCAGATGAATAATCCGTTTGACGATGATGACGATCCGTTTCAGCAAATGGCGGCTCAAATGCAGCGCATGAACCAGATGCACCAGCGCATGATGCAACAGGCACAGCCGCAGCAGATGCAACCACAAGCGCAGCGTGGCGCCCAACCGGGGCAGCAACAGGCAGATGCGCCCGTAAATGATGCTGAGATAAACAAAGATTTATTTATACGGGTGTCGGTTGATAAAAATAAAGTGCATGTTGGCGAGCAGATAACCACATCTTACAAATTGTATTCGCGCCTGCCTATGCAGGTAGCTATATCCAAACTCCCGGCCCTGAACGGCTTCTGGACATCAGACTTCGACATTCCTAAAATGCCGAAGCCGATGGAAGAAGTGGTTGATGGTAAAAAATATCAGGTTTTTCTGCTTAAAAAATCGGCCCTTTTCCCACAAGAAGCCGGTACGCTTGAGCTTGACCCTGCGGAGGCAAAAGGCAATGCCCGTGTTGTGCAGCAGGTAAAACGGAAGGTCTCTGATTTGTTTAACGACCCGTTTGGTAATGGTACGCTGATGATGAACGACCCGTTCTTCAACAATGCTGTATTCAATACCATGGCGTATAAAGATGTGCCCGTGCACCTGAAAAGTACACCGGTTAAAATAACCGTAACCCCACTGCCTGAAACTGGCAAACCGGAGGGCTTTGGTGGTGCCGTGGGCAATTTTACTTTTACAGGCAAGCTGGATAAGCAAGACCTGACTACCGATGATGTTGCCAACATTACCCTGAACATTACAGGAAGTGGCAATTTCAAGTTGATTGAAGCGCCCAAGTTAAGCTTACCCAATGGGGTTAATACTTACGACCCGCAGGTTATTGATACCATTACGGGCAGGAGTACTACTATTAGCGGTTCTAAAATAATTACTTACGCCATTACCCCGCAAACACCCGGTGACTATACCATTCCACCTGTTTCCTTTAGTTATTTTAACCCCGCAACAGGTGCTTATACTACTCTAAAGACGCAAGCATATACCTTGCATGTAAAACCCGGAAAAAACCCGACCGGCAATAAAGTAAACCCTGCAGTTGTGCTGAAAGATATACACGATATTAAAGCAACACCGCTGGACGGACTTGCTTTAATGAGCAAGCCACTGATGCTCTCGCCCATTTATATGACCATGTACCTGCTGCCGTTGGTTGCATTCTTTGGTATGATAGTGTGGCGGAGGAAGAATGATGAACTCGCCAATAACAGTATGCTGATGCGCAACAAGCGTGCTAATAAAGTGGCCTTGAAACGCCTGATTACCGCCAAAACGCTGATGCTGCAAAACCAGCGTAAACCCTTCTATGAGGAAATTTCGAAAGCCATTTGGTTGTACCTGAGCGATAAGCTGGGCATACCACTTTCCAGCCTTTCGCGCGATACCGCAGTTGCAGCGCTTATTGAGCGCAAGGTGCCCGATCTTTTACACCGCCAATTCAACGACCTGATTTGGGAATGCGAAACGGCATTATATGCTACCGGCGGTTCAAAACCATTACAGAATACTTATGATGATGCCGTTAAGCTGATAGGCGATTTTGAAGATATAATATCATAACTTGCGTAACCTGTTTTTATTTACTGAACATTAAACCAAACCTAAGTTAACAGTACCGATTTTGTGCAAATGAAAAATCTGTTTTTAACCGCAACAATCATCCTGCTTTCTATATTTCAGTCGACCGCAGCAGATAAGCTGGCTCAATACTGGGATATGGCAAATAATGCTTACCGGCTAAAAGACTATGATACCGCAGCAGTTTACTTTGAAAAGATTGCAGGGCAGAAACCCAAGAATGCGGAAGTTTATTACAACCTGGGCAACACTTATTACAGAATGAATAAAATAGGTCCGGCTGTGCTTAACTACGAACGGGCGCTGCTTATTGACCCCGATTATACGCAGGCGAAAGACAACCTGACACTCACCCAAAACAGGATGAGCACACATGTGCCGCAGGCAACCGACATTTTCTTTGTGCAATGGTGGGAAACACTCACGGCACCCCGGATGGCCACTTTATGGGCTATTCTGGCGTTTATAATGTTTTCGGCAATGATTTTGCTCATCTTCCTGAGAGGCATCTCTAAAATAGAAATTAACATACCGGCACAGCTACCTGTATTGATGGGCATTATTTGGATTTGCTTGCTCGTTCTGGGCTATCAGGCGGCGCGCACCAGTGTAGATAGCGGAGCAGCAGTTATAATGCAAAACGATGCCCCCTTGCTTAATACCGAAATGAAGGGAAAACCCATGAGCCTGCTGCCTGAAGGCACAACGGTGAAAGTAAAAGGCACCAAGGGGGAATATGCCGAAGTAATAGTACCTGACGGCAGGCGCGGCTATGTGCTGCAAAGCTGGCTGGTTAAAATATAGGGTGTTTTTTTTAGCTTCAATTAAAACCTGTGTAAATTTTTCAAGACTAACCTTCGAGGACACCTCTGTTTTTGCTGCATTCTAATGGGGATGCAATCTCGCCATTCACTTCAATATCGGTTCAATTAATTGCCCTGCTGAATTTTTTCAATACATGCGCATTATGAAAGCATCGAAGCATTAGCGATGGGCAATTCCGTGGTAAAGTTCATTTCAATTTTCCGGGATCATCATAAAAATTTCGGAGAATTACACGCGGGTTCCTGATAAATTATTCGACGAAATTTAAGATGGATCTCGGTTGAAAATTAGCTGTGCTCGTGCAATATAAATCTCACTTTTTGCACAAATTAAAAACGGGAACAAACTTTTGAAAGTCTATTCCCGTTTTGTGGTCCGGGCCGGGGTTGAACCGGCGACACCAGGATTTTCAGTCCTGTGCTCTACCAACTGAGCTACCGAACCTTCCCGTTTTGGGATTGCAAAAATAGGACTTTATTTCAAACTTCCAAAACTCTTTCAAATTTTTTTTAAGTTTGTGTGGAATGGCAACCTCCAACTACCTGAAATTATTAATTGAACAGGCGCAATTAACTCCGTGGCTAGAATGGATTGCGATAGTCGCCGCAATAGCGGAAGTGTTGCTGGCAAAGGCTAACAAGGTTTTATTGTACCCTGCGGGCCTCATCAGCACCGCCATTTATATGTGGTTATTTTTGAGGCCGGAAACCCGGCTTTATGCTGATGCGATACTCAACATTTATTATTTCACGATGAGTATTTACGGGTGGATCTTATGGCAAAAGCGCAAAAATGGCACCACTTTAAAAATTACAACAGCAAATAAAACGGACTGGCTCAAAATAATTGCAGGTTGCCTGGGTGGCTGGGCATTGTTGTATGTATTGCTTACCCGTGTATTCCCCTCGCTGTTTTCCTGGTATGTTGTATCCGATGTTGCGGTGTGGGATGCTTTTATTTCTGCAACAGCATGGGTTGGTATGTGGTTACTGGCCAAAAGAAAAGTTGAAAACTGGCTATTGCTGAATCTTTCGAACCTGGTGGCAATACCGGTTTATGTTTATAAAGGAATGCCGTTTACCGCTGCGTTAACGCTATTTCTGTTTATTGTTGCTATTTTTGGCTATTTAGCATGGACAAAACAAATCAGGTCGCAAAATATGCCTGCATAATATTTTCAGTTTTAGTTGTATTTTCAGTTACAGCAATGGCGCAAAACTGGGATATCAATACGCTTAAAAATATTAATCTCAACCGGAATAAAAAACTGGATGGGACGATGACCGGCATTACAAATTCGGTGTACCCTATTGCCATTGCTGTACCTATTACAGAATTGATAACAGGATATGCAAAACACGACCAAAAAATAATTCAAGCAGGCTGGACTACCATTGCAGGTTCGGGTATCAACTTCATTGTAGCCTTTGGCCTGAAATACTCGATTAATCGTGACCGGCCTTATGTTACCTACCCGGTGTTACAACCCTACCAGCGCGATAAAGATCCATCGTTCCCTTCCGGCCACAGTTCATTCGCATTTAATACTGCTACATCGCTGGTAATGCATTTCCCCAAATGGTATGTTGCGGTGCCTGCATATACATGGAGCACTACCGTTGCTTATACACGCATGCACCTGGGCATGCACTACCCTACTGATGTTATAACAGGGGCTGTAATAGGCGCAGGAAGCGCCATACTCGCCTATAAAGGCAATCAGTGGCTGCAACACCATAGAAAATTAAAACACACCACAATTGCGCAGTAAAAGAATTGTAGTCATAGGCCCGGAATCAACGGGTAAAAGTACCCTTAGCAAGGCATTAGCGGAGGCACTAGGCACTCTGTGGGTTCCCGAATATGCCCGCACCTACCTGGAGCAGATACAGCGGCCATACACGGAACACGATTTGCTGGTAATTGCAAAAGGGCAATTGATGCTGGAGGACACCTATGCTGAAAAAACTACAGGCCCGCTCATTTGCGACACTGACCTTAATGTGATAAAAGTATGGAGCGAGCATAAATACCAACGTTGCGATAGCTACATTACCAGGCAGATCGCTGAACGGAAATATGACCTCTACCTCCTTACAGGAATTGACCTGCCCTGGCAACCCGACCCGCTACGCGAACACCCTGATGAGGCCATGCGGCAATACTTTTATAACATTTATCAAACCATTGTTACGCAAAGTGGCGTACCTTGGTTTCCTGTGAACGGAAACGAAAACGAGCGCCTTGAAAAAGCGCTCGGATACATTAATGCTATAAAATAAGTTACGTTATATAACGCATAATCAGGCTATTACTGTAGGTTCAAATTTCTCGCCGTTATTACGGGAAAACCGGAAGTATAAGCTGGTCAAGGTCTTTAATGCCGGGCGTATTTTCACACACAAATCCTTCGCCATGCGCTACACCGATACGCTTACCCATTAAGGTGTCGCGGCTAATTATAGTGGTCATGAATTGATTGCTAGATATGTATGTTTCCGGTTCGCTGGATTCAGCATTGGTAAACTGGCTTTTATAGCACAATATCGACTCCATCTTCTTTTCAAAAACATCGCTGATATCTACTACAAAACTCGGCTCTAACACCCTGTCCTGTATCATATGAAAAACTCTTTTGGGCCTCCATGCATCCTGCGGTTTCCCTTCCCACTCCGTTTCAATTTTGCGCAACCCAGCCAGAAAGCAAGCATCAGCAATAAGCCTCCCACCCTTGCCGTGGTCGGGGTGGCGGTCGCTTAGGGCATTAGCGATCACAATTTCCGGGCGAAAATGCCTGATATAGGCAATTAGAATGCGCTGGTTTTGTTCATCGTTTTTAAAAAAACCGTCGGGCATGCGGGCATTCAATCTTACACTTACGCCCATTACAGCGGCAGCATTTGCCGCTTCCTCATATCTTAGTTCCACAGAACCACGGGTGCCTAATTCCCCTTCAGTAAGGTCTAATATTCCGACAGCGTGGCCCATTTGGGTGTGCTTTAAAATGGTGCCGGAACAGCTCAATTCCACATCATCAGGATGCGCTGCTATCGCGAGTATTTTTAACATAGTTTGTTTTGTACAGGTTACCACAAAGGTAAATAATGCATTGCGACTTTTGACGGACAACCAATCAAAGCCAAAAATAAATGTTGCAACAGCCAATAGGGTATAAAATATGCGCATCCAATGCTTTGAAAATATTAGTAAAATTTAATAAAAATTAGTATTTTTAGGGTAAATATGTGTTCTTAACACGTAAATAATCAATAGCATACCGCTCTAAAATATATCACCTATTTACCAACTGTTATAGTTACACCTTATTTTTCACCTTTGTTAAGATATCTCAACCCATGAAGATATTTCTAAAAATTGCCCTGATTGCCCTTTTCTTAAGTGGCATGTTTACTCGTTCGGGTGCTCAACTACATGCGAGTTTTACCATGACCAATAATTCAGGTTGCGGCCCCTTGCTCACACATTTCACCAATACGAGCACTGGCGGTGCGGTAAGTGTGCACTGGATATTCGATATAACGCACCCATACGACACATCGAACCTCACTAATCCACTATGGATCTATTCTACAACCGGATATTATGACGTAAGGCTAATCGTTACTAATTCTTTGGGGCAAAAAGATTCCGTTACCGTAACCCATGCCGTATTTGTTGCGCCGCAACCCATAGTGCGGTTTACGTCTCCCGATACCATTCTTGCCTGCCCGCCACTCACCGTTAATTTCACTAATCAATCAGATACTGGTGGCTGTACGCCCTACTATACCTGGTTTATCGATTCTGCCCATATACATACCACCAATGCGACCTATACGTTTACTGTACCCGGCTATTATAATATTTCGTTACGGGAAACCGATTCCTGTGGTTGTGTAGGTTCACTTACCAAAACCAGCTATATAAAAATAGATTCATTACCTGTAATCTGTTTTGCTACCGCTGACACTACGCCCTGCACATCGCCGGCGACAGTCTGCTTTTCCAATTGCACGCATGGTGGCTTCCGCTACCTGTGGAACTTTGGCGATGGCATCAGCGATACCACTTTCGCCCCATGTCACCTCTATACTGCCACTGGGAATTATACCGATACCCTTACCGCTTTTTCAGCAGCAGGCTGCCAGTCAACACTTGTAAAACCAAACTACATTAGGATCGGTTATGTTAGCTTCGGGTTTTACACAGTGCCATCAACTACCTGCGCAGGCAGCACCTTTACTTGTTTCGACACCTCTTTTGCAGGCGCCAGCCATTTTTGGCGCTTTAGTACCGACTCCACCGGCACGAGCACAGCAGTAAGTCCATCATATAGCTACTCGCTTCCCGGAACTTATAGTATTATGGATTCCATTTGGGATGCATCGGGCTGCCATGGTGTAGTTTACGATACTATAACCATTTTGCCCGCGCCCGACCCTTCATTTACTGCAAGCAGTGTTTACCGCTGCAACCCAAGCGATACAGTATTATTTATCCCGGCGAGTGGTGCTGGTAGTGGTGTAGTCAGTTATTTATGGAGTTTTGGTGACGTTGTTTCCGGTCTTCGCGATTCGTCAACACTTGCAATACCCACACATATTTACGATTCAATGGGTTCCTATTCTGTAAGCCTTTTTCTTACCGATACTGCTGGTTGCACGTCTTATAACTACATGAGTTCGCTTATAAATATTGCCATTCCGTGGGATACATTAGCCCTGGATAGTTTTACAGTAGTAGGCTGCACGCCATTGGTCGTTAACTACTACACGGCAATTTCGCCATGGGTGCCCTATATAACCGACTCTGTTGTGTTTGGCGACGGCACCTATGACACTACGCATTCAGGCACGCATACTTACACCACTGACGGGTATTATCAACCCCGCCACTATTTTCATTTACCAGAAGGTTGCAGAGATAGCAGTTACAGAAGTTTTAATCATGTTTATGTGGGGCATCATGCCACATCAATGTCAACAACGGTGTCTACTGATACCACATGCCCATCAATACCCGTATCTTATGTAGGCCGTTGCACAGGCTGTACTTATAGCGCATGGTTGAGTTTCCCGGGCTACCCGCCTCCGGAAATGAGCGGTTTTTATTCTTCGTATGACTCTTTAAATTTAAGTCTGCGTTTTCCGGGATGGTGTAAAGGCTTTTTTCTTGTAGAAAACTACGGTTGCGCAGATTCGCTTTACGATTCAATTTTTGTATTGCAACCGGGGGCGCTCTTCTTGCCGGAACAGCTTGATTGTCACGACCATTTTACCATACATTTCCGCACGAATTTCCACCCTTCATCTTACAAATGGTATTTTGGCGACGGGGATTCCTCATCATTGGCCAGCCCTACACATACCTATACAGCAGACGGGGTGTATACGGTTGATCTGTTAGACACCCTGATCAGTTCGGGTTGTTACAGCAGCAGCAGGAAAACAATAAAAATTATAACTCCGCCATCCAGTCTTATTGCTGACGATTCAATAGTGTGCCCGGGTCAGTTTGTAGCATTCCATGACTATCCAGACTTTAAAACCCATATCACTTTTGGCGATGGCGAAGCCGACAGTTTATCACCCTTTTTTACCCGCTACTACCACCAATATGGGGCACGTGGTGTGTACACGGTAGTGATGACCCTGGAAAATAAGTTTCATTGCAAGGATACGGTTACACAAACATCGTTTATTACCGTGGAACAGCCTGGTGGCGGCTTGTGGGCAACACCTGTACTGGGTTGCGCGCCTTTATTGGTCAACATTCATGATACGGACCTCGTGCACCTGGGTATACCCATGGTGAGCAGACGGTGGACGTGGACCGGCGCCGATACCGCAATAACAGGACATGCTGCCGATACAACGCATGTATATCCTGAAGGCACGTTCCTCACTTATTTGTACGATTTAGATTCCAACGGCTGCACTAGCCTTGATTCTATCCAGATAACAGCAGTTAAACCCCATGCCTGGTTCAATGCGAGTTATCTGGAAGGCTGCCCCTACCTGAACATTCCATTTTTTGATACCAATACTTTCGCCACTTATCTTTGGGACTTTGGCGATGGTTCCACCCTGGGCAGTGGTGTTAGCCCGACACATGCCTATACGGCCAACGGCATTTATTCGCCAACAGTTATGATAACCACCGTAGCGGGAGGCGCATACCCCGCAGGCTGTACTGATACCGTTACTCGCGCCAATTATATAGCCATAAGTGACACCAGTACCCATGTCGGGTTCGTATTAAGCGATTCCTTTGCGAGTTGCCCACCCTTTATTGTGTTAGCTAATAACACCACTTCTTCCACGGCCGGCAACCATTATCGGTGGAAATATGGATTTGATTCAACTACTATCAATTCCACGCTTGCCAATACTACTGCAGTATATACCTATCCTGGCAACTATACCATAACCCTCATTGATAGCAATAACTTAGGATGCATTGACTCGGTAAAACGTATTATCCACGTAGGGGGGCCAAGCGGCACCTTTACCTTTACGCCCGATAGCATTTGTGCGCCGGGCTCCACACACCTGCATTTAACTGCTACCAGTATTTCTGCGCTTGATTCCTATTATGTATGGTTTGTGCCGCCTTATGGTGCATTTGTTACCGATACACCCGGCTTTACAGCGCATTATACGTATCCTGGCTCTTACAATCCCTATGTAATTATTGACAGTAACGGCTGCCAGGTGGCTATTCATACAACCGACTCTATACATGTGTTACCGGCGGCTCATGTTTCGGTAAATCATCCCGGTGTGGTGTGCGGTGTGAGTGTGTTGTTGTTAGCCTCCGGAACACCCTATTATACCTGGACACCAGCCATATCGTTATCTTGCACTACCTGCAGCAACCCTGTGGCATCGCCCGTTGCGGCTACCTACTATACCGTTATTGGCACCAACATTTATGGTTGCAAAGACTCGGCCACTACGTACGTTGTAATTGATACCCCGCACAGCATTACTATTATTGGCAATGCCCATGTATGCCTTGGCTCATGCGATTCACTTAGCGGATATGGCTCTGGCAGCACCTATGAATGGTTTGGCACTGCCCTATCATGCAATATTTGCCAGGATGTGATCGTATGCCCAACCGCAACTTATGTCTATACGCTCGTTGCTACCGATTCGCTGGGTTGCAAGGACACAGCCAATTTTAAAGTACATGTGGAGCCTTTCCCGATATTGCATTTCCTGCCCACTCCGGTGCTGGTCTGCAATGGAGATTCAACGTTAGTTACTGCTTATGGGGCAGCAACCTACACATGGCGGCCTAACCTTGCCATAACCTGCGACACCTGCACTGCGCCCAAGCTGTTCCCGACAAGCAGCCTTATTTATACCGTTACGGGTGCCAGCATTTATGGTTGCAAAAGTACAGTTGATGTGCCAGTTACCGTGATTGACAGCACAGGTTATTCTATTACAGGGGACACTACTATTTGCTACGGCGCAAGTGCCCAATTATACGCCCATGGCGGCATTAACTACATCTGGACCAACCCATACCGTTTGAGCAACGCATACATACCTACACCTGTTACTAACACTGACACAACTATAACCTACACTCTTATCATAACGGAGAATGCATGCTTTACTGACACCGCCCATGTTAAAGTAACCGTTGCGCCGATACCCGTCATCAGCCTGCACCAAACCTTTACCATTATTGCGGGAACGGAAATACAACTCAATGGCCATATCGCTAACAATGTGAACGTAAAATACACCTGGATACCAGCCGATTTCCTGAGCTGTTCAGAGTGCCCTAACCCCGTGGCCACGCCAACTGCAAACACTACCTATACGGTTACGGTTATTTCCACCGATGGTTGTGTTGCCGATACCACCCTTATCATTAACATGTATTGCGACAACAGCCAGGTGTTTATCCCCAACACTTTTACCCCAAATGCTGATGGGGTGAATGACCAGTTCTACATCAGCGGGAAGGGCTTGAGCACCATAAAACAAATGCGCATTTATGACCGATGGGGCGAGGTTGTATTCGACCGCAGCAACATACAACCCAACGAGCCATCCATGGGCTGGGACGGCACATTCGGCAGCAGGGAACTCACTTCAGATGTATACATTTATATTGTTGAAGCTGTTTGCGAGTTAGGAGAAGTGTTTCAGTATAAAGGAAGTATTACACTGATCAGGTAACAGATTAAAAAGTCAAAAAGGAGAAAGTTTAAATCCCAAAATCAACTACTGGCACATTATATTGTCAAACACATTAGTTACTTTTTGCAATCTGAAAACAGGCAACCTGCGTATATGCTGGTATGAATATGCGAATGGTGGTTTTATTTTTAGGATTGTTGTGGAGCTCAAAAGCCCTGCAAGGGCAGGTTATTGACAATACCCTTTCTTTTAAAAATATAAATAGCGAGAGGTATTTCAGATTCAATTATGAAAATGATGTTTTCCAGGCTATTGATGAGTACTATACACAGGGCATACATGTTGAAATTGTAATGCCGGGTCTAAAACACAATCCGCTTAATAAAATACTGTTTTGCCCGGATTTCAGCGTGAAGAAATATGGCTTGGGTATTGAACATAACGGATATACGCCATCGAGCATTAGTGATGACTATATACGGTATGGAGACCGGCCCTTCGGCGCGGCTCTGGAATTGAAATCATTCAGAATGGCTATTGATCCTATTCATAAACAACGTGTTTCGTCTATACTTACCTTAGGTGTTTTAGGTTCGGCAGCCGGGGCTAAAGAAATGCAGGAATCTATTCACCGTTGGCTCAATAATATTACGCCGCATGGCTGGCAGTTTCAGTTGCATAATGACATAATTGCTAACTATGAGGTTAATTATGAAAAGCAATTGTTAAGTGCCGGAAAATGGCTTTCTGTTGATGCTGATGCCATGGTGCGTGCAGGCACATTGAGTGATAAGGCACAGGTAGGAGCTACGTTAATGGTAGGCTACTTCGATTCACCATTCAGTGATATTGTTACTGGTAAAAATAACTTCAGGATCTATGCTTACCAGCATTCCGAAGTGGCGGCCATTGCCTATGATGCCACATTACAGGGAGGTATGTTTAACCATTCCAGCCCCTACACTATTTTTGCAAAAGATGTCAACCGCATAACTTACCGAAACAGGCTGGGCATCGTTGGCACTTACAAGCGCATAACCATGGAGTACTTCCAATCATTCATCACCCGCGAATTTGAAACCGGAAAACCTCATGCATGGGGTGGCATACAATTTGCTTGCGGCATATAAGAAACCAACGCACCAATACAGTGGTAAATTGAGTGCGTCGTTCATTTGTAGAACCCCGTGGTATTCTGTGTTGCGAAATTGTAACCACAGCGTAACACAGAGTCTCCGGTATAATTTCCCAATTGTAAAACTTCGTAGTATCCAGTGTTGCACTTCCTAACCACAGAGGTACACAGAGTAAGGAACACAGAGGCGCACAGAGTCTCCCGTTTAATTTCCCAATTGTAAAACTCCGTGGTACTCTGTGAGAAAACTCTGTGATACTCCGTGGTAAAAAATCAAAACCTTAACATCAATTACACAATTGTAAAACTCCGTGGTACATTGTGTTGCGAAATTATAACCACAGAGTAGCACAGAGTAAAGAACACAGAGGCGCACAGAGCCTCCCGTTTTATTTCCCAATTGTAAAACTCCGTGTTACTCTGTGAGGAAACTCTGTGATACTCTGTGGTAAAAATCTAAACCTTAACATCAATTATCCGTTTTAAAAACTCTGTGGTACCCTGTGTTACGAAGTTATAACCACAGAGTTACTCAGAGTAAGGAACACAGAGGCACACAGAGTCTCCCATTTAATTTCCCAATTGTAAAACTCCGTGTTACTCTGTGAGGAAACTCTGTGATACTCAGTGGTAAAAATCAAAACCTTAACATCAATTACCTCAATTGCAAAACGCTGTGGTTAATGTTAGCGCCACTTCGTTATTTTTGCGACAAATACTTCTTCGATGACCGATAATGAAATAACCCAAACCGTTCTTGCTTGCGCGTTCAAAGTCCATACAGAACTCGGCCCCGGTCTTTTAGAAAGCGCATACGAGGAATGTCTCTACTATGAAATAAAGCAAGCGGGGCTAAACGTTGAAAAACAGAAAGCATTGCCGTTGGTCTACTATGAAGTTAAACTTGAAGTAGGTTATCGACTTGATCTCCTTATAGAGAACCGGATAATCGTAGAAGTGAAATCAGTTGACGCTTTTAACGAAGTACATTTAGCGCAGGTGATTACTTATCTCAAACTATCCAAATGCAAATATGGGCTATTGGTCAACTTCAATGTTAAAAGTTTGAAAGACGGGATAAGAAGAGTTGCCAATTGACACCGGCTATTGCTTTACTTAACCACAGTGCGACAAAGAATACCTCTGTAAACACAGAAGCGCACCGAGTCTCCCACTTAATTTCCCAATTGTAAACTCCGTGGTACTCTGTGAGGAAACTCTGTGATACTCTGTGGTTAATAATTCAAACGGAACGTTGAGTGCATCATTTGTAAAACTCCGTGGCACATTGTGTTGCGAAATTATAACCACAGAGTGAAGAGCACAGAGTCTCCCGTTGAATTTCCCAATGTACTCTGTGAGGAAACTCTGTGATACTCCATGGTAAAAAATCAAACCCTTAATATCAATTACACAATTGTAAAATTCCGTGGTATCCTGTGATGCACTTCCTAACCACAGAGTTACACGGAGTAAGGAACACAGAGGTACACAGAGTCTCCCATTTAATTTCCCAATTGTAAAACTCCGTGTACTCTGTGCGGAAACTCTGTGAGACTCTGTGGTTAACAATTCAAACGGAACGTTGATTGCATCATTTGTAAAACTCCGTGGTACATTGTGTTGCGAAGTTATAACCACAGAGTAAGGAACACAGAGGCGCACAGAGCCTCCCGTTTTATTTCCCAATTGTAAAACTCCGTGTTACTCTGTGAGGCAACTCTGTGAGACTCTGTGGTAAAAATACAAACCATAAGTGAGGGAAACAGTATTAACGTCAATTAACCAAATTGTAAAACTCTGTGATACTCCGTGGTTAAAAGATCCTTAACACAGTAGTAAAAATTACAGCCGCCCTCGCTCCAAAAGTATTTCATGAAGGGCCAGCACCTGCGGTAATACCGCCTGCACATCATCGTTTACAATTATGTGGTCGCAAAGGTTCATTTTATCTTCCTGTGGCATTTGCCTGGCAATGATTTCAACTACTTTTTCGCGAGTGAGATTACTCCGGTTCATGGCGCGGCTGATACGTAATGCCAACGGGCAAGACACACCAATCATTATATCAATTCCTTTATTGCTGCCGCTTTCAAAAAATATGGCAGCCTCCTTTATTATGTAAGGGCTTACCTGCTCACCTATCCATCGTTCTGCATAGGCAATAGTTGCAGGATGCACGAGGGCATTCAGCTGCTGCAATTTTTCAGGATTACTAAAAATAATGGCTGATACGGCCGCGCTGTTCAGTGTGCCGCCTGCATATACCGAAGCACCCAATAAATCAACTATTCGCATCTTCAACTCCGCATCAGTGTTCATCAGATGCCTTGCTGCGTCGTCTGCCTTGAACACAGGTATACCCAATGCCGCAAACACATGGCAAACAACAGATTTACCAGACCCTATACCTCCGGTTATTCCTACTTTCAGCATGTTAGTTCAGCTTAAAATCAGCATAATAACGCTTGGCTATTGCCTCATATTTCCTGGCCTCTTCCATATTACCCATGCCCTGATAAGACAAAGCTATGTAGGGTATATTACGAAACTGCTTATTATCCATGCTGATCTCTTTACTGAAAATGGCAATCGCTTCCTGGTATTGCTTATTGAAATAATAGGCTCTTCCGAGGTTAGAATAAGCATTCATATAATCGGGCTTTACGGCAATTGATTTATTGAACTGTTCAATTGCTTTGGCGTAGTTCTTGGTATTCAGGTAAACAGCACCCAGATTATTTATGGCGTTCGATTCATTTGGGTTAATGGCCAGCAGCTTTTTAAAATAAACTTCCGCAGAATCGTAAGACATTTTACAGAAATAAGCCATCCCTATTTCCTGGTAAGCTTCAGGATTATTTGGCACAAACTGCAGGTCCCTTTTGAAATTAAGAATTGCAGAATCGTATTCTTTCAGTTGGTTATACGTCCGGGCCATGTTAAAATATGCCAAATGAAATTCGGGATTGATAGCGAGTGCCTTTTTAAATGTCGCGATAGCCTCGCGATACTTACCAGAAGCAAGATATACACTACCTAAATTATTCGTAGCTATCGCATGATTGGGATTTAATGCGAGGGCCCGCAGGTCATAGAATTCGGCAGAATCATAACGTTGCTCCCTGTCAAATACCCTACCTATTTCTGCGTTCGCTTCCGAAAACTTATCGTAGATAAATAGCGATTGCCTTAAATGAACAATAGCCTCTTCGTCAATTGCTTTCCGTTTTGCAGGGTCTGGTTCCAACGCATATTCGGTTTCAGCAAGTGCGGTGCCCAAATAGTAATTCAAACGGCAATCATTGGGCGATTTTTGCAGGTCAACCTTGTATAATTGCACATTATCTATCCAATCCTGGTTACGGGCATACACCATTCCGCCAAATACCAGCGTCAAGGGCACAATTATGGCCAATAGTTTCGGGTTCTTCAATGCAGTAATATCCAAAGTATTTTCACCAATTATCCATTTATCAACCGCAAACGCAGCTGCCATACAGATGCCTGCCGAAGCCATGAACAGGAAACGCTCGCCCATTTCGGCACCAATAAGGATGAACATATTGTTAAAGAGTGCAATGGTCATCAGGTAGTACAAGATGGCAAAGGCCCAAGGGTCTTTCTTGTTTTTCATGAGGCGGGTAATTGCCAGATATATCATGCCACCGTACGCCACCAATGAAGCCAGCACACCCACATCGGCAAACGAAGCAAAGGGTATTGCATTAAAGGAGTAGTTACAGATTAACGGATGGGGAATAAATAACAACCACAAATATTTACCTGAAATGAGCACCGATGTTGCGATACGCGACATAAAACCAGGCGCCTGCACAAGAGCATTATCTATGAACTCTATATCGGCACTCTCATTGGCATTGTATTGCTTCAGTACTATATACCTGATCAAAATAAACGCCACGGCACTGGCGAACATACCAGCGGTTATCATTGCAGCTCTTTTCTTGTCGTCGTTTTTCGCGAAAAAGAACAACAATGGTACTACGCCAAGGAAGGTAATCGTATTTTCTTTCGAAATAATAGAAAGGAACATGAGAAAGGAACCCAATAACAGCTGCATGCCTTTCCCCTCCTTCATATACTTCATGAATACATTCAGGCCCCAGAAGGCAAACAGAAAGCACAGAATTTCATCGCGGCTCTTTATATTGGCTACCACTTCAGTATGCACGGGATGTATGGCAAACAGCAATGCTCCCACAAATGCGGCAATAGGCTTTTTATCATCAAAGAACTTAGAAAGGAAACTGAAGAACAGCAGCACACACAAAGCGAACGTTACAATGTTGAAGAAGTGGTTTACCGCCGGATTGGCAGGGGCAAACTGCGTTTCAATGGCGAACATAACCAGCGACAGCGGCCTGTAGGTATCATTGGGTATTACGAGATACCCCCGCATGTGGGGCGTGGTCAACAACTCGCCAATACCAGCAATACCTTTGGCAACAATGGTATTATCCTTAACCATTATTATATCATCGAGCACATAGCCATTTCGGAGCGTGTTGAGATACAGGGCAAAGGTGACCAGCACCAAAACAATAGATAAGAGCTTCACTAACGACAAGCCCTTTTTTACTCCGCTTTCAGAAGTCAGTTTATTTTTCGATGCAATATTAGCCGCGGCCGGCATAGGGCTGACAGGTTTTGCGGTTTTTTGTTGTGGTTGCTTACTCATGTACAATAGTATAGAATGCCGTAAAATAAGTTATTTTCCGCTTTGTATGCAATATCCAAAGCAGTTATAGCCCATAATTTTATTAGCCCTATCTATTGCAGTGCATAACCTTAAGCAAGTCTTAACCTTTACCCTATTTAAAGTTGTCGTTTAACTTATGATTTTGCGTACCTTTGCACCCCAAAACAAGAATATCTTTACTCATATATGATTAGTCGCAGAAATATCAGGGTGAAGGTGATGCAAACACTTTATTCGCTTGCTACGCTCGAAAAAACGGAACAGGCCAATAAAATGACTATTGCGCGCATGCTCAATGAAAAGTTAGACCAGGTGCTGGATGTTTTTACAGTATGTGTTATGTACCCTATACAGGTTGCGCAATATGCTGAGTCTGATTCTTTACAACGTTCATCGAGGTACATCCGTACCGAAGAAGACATGAATGTAAATACAAGAATTGCCACCAATTCTTACATTACCAAATTGCTTTCCAAAGCCTCTTTTACTGAAAAAATAAAGAAGGACAATCTGAGCCGCTACATTGACGAGGATTGGATAAAAAAACTTTATGGGCAGTTGCTGAAAAGTGAGGAATACAATATTTACATTAATCTGCCTCAGCCAACTGAAGCGCAGGATAAAGACATAGTACAGTTCATTTGGGATAAGTTAATGGCTACCAATGAATCGTTACTGAGTTCTTTCATTGACGACTTGCCAGGTTGGGAAGACAATGGCGAACTGATTGTTATGCTGATGGAGAACTTTTTCAAGAACAGTTCCCGTGTCGATTTCAATAAACTGCTTTCTGCTGAAAAGAAGAATTATGCGCACGATCTTCTGCTTGCCGTAATTGAAAAGGAAGAGTATTGCCTGGAACTTATACAACCTAAGCTTACCAACTGGGATAAGGAGCGCGTAGCATTGATTGATATGTTGCTTTTAAGAATGGCGGTGTGCGAATTCCTTTACTTCCCAACGATACCCACAAAGGTGACTATTAACGAGTTTATTGATATAGCCAAACAATACAGCCTGCCACAAAGCGGACAGTTTGTAAATGGTGTACTTGATAACTTGCTGAAGGAACTGGAGAAAGAAGATAAAATACGTAAACAAGAACGCACAGCTAAATAATACTTCCATCATGAAACGCTACTTCTTATTTTCGCTATTGGCACTGGCTGCATGCCAAAACCATACTGAAACGGCTGATAAAGGCAAATTATCGACCAACATGGTTAATAATCCGCATACCGCAGGCGGTATGGACACAGTTTCGGCTGCTAATAAGCCAACGTTGGATTTTAAGGATACGTTGCACGAATTTGGCACTATTCATCAGGATGAAGTGGTTACCCATGAATTTGCGTTCACCAACAATGGTAAGACTCCATTACTGATAACCAGTGCAGCGGCTTCCTGCGGTTGCACGGTTGCCGACTACCCACACGACCCCGTAGAACCGGGCAAAGGAGGTATTATGAAGGTAAGTTTCAATTCAGCCGGCAAATCGGGCCACCAGGAAAAGTCAATAACCATACATACCAATACCGTGCGCAGTACGCACATGCTGTACATTAAGGGCGAAGTGATTGCCCCGAAAAACAGCAATAAGCTGCCTACGGAATAAAATATTTTCAATTTTTAAAAGCACAAAATGCACATTAATATGAATACAATGATGTTACAGGCCGGAGCTCCGGCAGGCGGCGGATACATGCAGATCTTTTTGATTGGCGGTATGTTTATCGTAATGTACTTCTTTATGATACGTCCTCAGGCTAAAAGGGCTAAGGAGCAAAAGAAATTTGCAGAAAGCATGAATTCAGGTGAGTATGTTATTACTACTGCTGGCATACATGGCACTATCAACAGGGTTTATGAAGATGGTACTTTACAAATTGAAATAGGTAAAGGTATGTTCATGAAAATTGAACGGTCTGCAGTTTCAATGGAACTCACAGCCGCTTACAGGAAGAAGCAAGATACGGCTGCAAGCCCTGTAGTAGCAAAATAATTGATCAACAATAAGTATAAAGTAGTCAGTGCCGGTGGTACTGACTACTTTTTTATGTGGCAGAGTGCCGGAAGCAGGGTTACTCATTTACAACCCACAGCCTTAAGGTAGTGGCAATTGGTGCAGATAATTTGAGCCTATGTGTGAACTACTTTGACGACTTTTTAGACATTTGTCAAAGCGAAATAATGCCATGTTCAGGAAAAATCATGACTTTCATAAAATCAAAAAAATCATAGTTCAGACAATACGCTTTCACAACTTCTTGGAAAGTTGTCAAAGCGAAATAATGCCATATTCAAGAAAAATCATGACTTTCATAAAAATCAAAAAAATCATAGTTCAGACAATACGCTTTGACAACTGCTGAGAAAGTTGTCAAAACGAAATAATGAAGCGTAAATTATGCCGATAATCCGATTTGAATCTTGTCAGACGCACTTTAAAACAGGCACAATGAAACTATGAAAAAAGCTAACAGAACCTAAATTAATAATATTTACCCTTATACCACTTTGGCGAAAAAGGCATGATAGATAGCGTGACCTGTAATGCCGTTTTGCTCCTAACCTCAGTTGTAATATCGCCCAACGGATTGCCTGTGAATGCTGCTGCCTGCGCTACCTTGCTATCTGTTGATGCAATGAGAGGTGTATTAGCTATGTAAAATGAGGTCTTTATCTTCCATGCAATGCCCGTGAGCTTGCCAACTTCTATCATTGCAAAATAAGGTGCCGCAAACTGGGTGGAACTCGTTATATATTTTGTGGAAACAAACGATGGTGCCACACCTATACCAAAACCAAAAAGCCCTTTTCTGCCGGCATTAAGCCTGTTGTAACCCTTGGCTATACCTGCATCGCCACCAGAATGGTAAGCAAATGACAATGGGGCCAGTAAGTGCGTAGATGTTGCTGTTTCTGTTACAGAAGTAGTGCCGGAATAATTAATGGTGCCTACACTATAGCTATACATATTCATGGTAGTGGCTACGTCGAAACCCAAACTGGAATTGTAGCCAGCCTTTACGAATGGGAAATAGAAACCCTGTGTAACGGAAATTGAGGCTAA
The DNA here is from genome assembly GCA_038228575.1 of Chitinophagales bacterium. Classification (GTDB taxonomy): domain Bacteria; phylum Bacteroidota; class Bacteroidia; order Chitinophagales; family Chitinophagaceae; genus Flavipsychrobacter. Next base: position 132,498 of record JBBRPD010000001.1, read on the forward strand.
CGAACTATTCACTTTTTTGTGTACTAATTTTATGTTGTCCTCATCATGGTAATTCTGCCTTACGTCAATTGAACTGCGACACAAGCCGCCACCAATATAGTAGCGCTGAAAGAACCTGCTGGCTGCATCCCTGCCGGCATGCGGGTAGTACCAATACGTACGGTGTGTATAGAGCGGATAACCCAATTGAGCAGAAGCTTGCTGTATATTGCATAGTACCACAAGCAGTAAAAGTAAACGTATGCCTTTCATATAAGGTGATGTATATCTGTAAAAGTAAAAAAATGTACTGAATATTACACAGTTTATGGACAAAAAAAATCCCGCACCAGTTGCTGGTGCGGGACATTATTATATTGAATGATCTTTGAAAATTAGATGTGTAGTTTAAAATATTCCAACGTACGTTGCAAACCATCATGGCGATCAACTTTGGGCTCCCAGCCTAATATTTCCCTGGCCTTGGTTATGTTGGGCTGGCGTTGCTTAGGGTCATCCTGCGGCAATGCTTCATAAACAATTTTAGAGGTGGTGTTGGTCAGCTTAATTACCTCTTCAGCAAACTGCAACAAAGTAATTTCAGATGGGTTACCTATGTTTACCGGCTTCGGATAGTCGCTCATCAATAACCTGTAGATACCATCAACCAAATCATCAACATAACAGAATGAACGGGTCTGAGAGCCATCACCATAAACAGTAATGTCCTCGCCACGCAATGCCTGACTCATGAATGTTGGCAATGCACGACCATCATCAAGGCGCATTCTTGGTCCATAAGTATTGAAAATACGTATGATACGGGTTTCCAGTTGGTGGAAGGTGTGGTAAGCCATGGTCATGCTTTCCATGAAACGCTTAGCTTCATCGTAAACACCACGTGGGCCCACAGGGTTCACGTTACCCCAATATTCTTCCGTTTGCGGGTGCACCAATGGGTCACCATACACTTCAGATGTTGAAGCTACTAAAATCCTTGCTCCTTTCGACTTAGCCAAGCCCAACAGGTTGTGCGTACCCAATGCGCCCACTTTCAGGGTCTGGATGGGCATTTTAAGATAATCGATAGGGCTTGCCGGAGATGCGAAATGTAATATATAATCCAATTCGCCCGGAATGTGCACGAACTTGGTAACATCGTGATGATAAAATTCGAATTCTTTTACCGGGAAAAGGTGCTCGATATTTTTAATATTGCCCGTGAGCAAATTATCCATACCAATTACTGTGAAACCCTCCTTAAGAAAACGATCACACAAATGCGAACCCAAAAACCCAGCAGCACCGGCAATAAGAATGCGTTTACCCATGTTTATTAATTATAAATTGTTAGTTGTAAATTGTTAATTTCCTTCAATTTGATTTTCCCTCAAAACCATGCGGCACACCGCAGACATTAATTCCCCCTCTCCTTGGGAGAGGGCCGGGGTGAGGTCTCATTTACAATTGTTAGTCGTTCGCTCCCCTGTCGCGGATAACTTCATGTTGCGGTGCAACCAGAGTATCATGCACCTGCGCATTAATAACCCTGCGCCCAATGCTTTCGTAATAGAAATTCAGGCTCTGCATCTTATCCATAGGGTAAAGGTTACGGCCATCGAATATACAAGGGTGCACCAATGTACTGCTTATCCTGTCAAAATCGGGGTTGCGGAATTCGCTCCACTCGGTAACTATGATCAGTGAGCTGGCACCTTCCAACGCATCGTACTGGCTGGTAGCATAGTGCAACTTATCGCCGAATATAGCACGGATATTATCCATAGCTTCAGGATCGAATACGCGGATTGATGCACCGGCCTCCAGTAGTTCGTTGATCAGGTCAATGGACGGAGCATCTCTGATATCATCGGTTTCCGGCTTGAAGGCAAGACCCCATATAGCAAATGTAAAGGTGGACATATCGCTACCAAAGTAGTTCTTCACCTTTGCACCTAATATTTTCTTTTGTTCATCATTTACCTTCATTACGGTATTGATGATCTGATAATCGTAATCCATTTCCGCTGCCGTGAAGGCAAGTGCCTTCACATCTTTAGGGAAACAGCTGCCACCATAACCAATACCCGGAAAAAGGAATCTTTTACCAATACGGCTATCGCTACCCATACCAATACGAACCCAATCTACATCAGCGCCTGCCCTTTCGCAAAGGTTAGCCATTTCGTTCATGAAAGAGATACGCATGGCCAGATATGAATTTGCGGCGTACTTCGTCATTTCAGATGAACGAGGGTCCATGAAGTAAATAGGGTTACCCTGCCTTAAATAAGGCTGGTACAATTCGTCCATCACCTTGCGGGCCTTATCAGAATTTGTGCCTATCACAATACGGTCAGGCTTCAGGAAATCCTCAACGGCCACTCCCTCCCGCAAAAACTCAGGATTAGAAACCACATCGAACAATGAAGTATCCAGCTTTTGGGCTAATACAGCATGTACCTTTTCGGCGGTGCCTACAGGTACAGTACTTTTATTTACAATAACGGTGTACGAAGTAATGAGGTTACTCAAATCAGCGGCTACATTTAAAACGTATTGCAGATCAGCGGAACCATCTTTACCCGGAGGGGTCGGCAATGCAAGGAAGATAACCTTTGCACCCTTGATGCCTTCAGCCAAGTTGGTAGTAAAATGCAACCTGTCTTCTTTTATGTTACGTTCCAGCAACACTTCAAGACCCGGCTCGTATATAGGGGTTTTACCTTCCCTGAGCTTATTTACCTTCTTTTCGTCAATGTCAATACACATTACGTTATTACCGGTCTCCGCAAAACAAGTTCCGGTTACCAGACCCACATAGCCTGTACCTATGATAGCTAATTGCATTTATTGCTTTTTTTTGAGGATGCAAAACTAATTGTTTTTTGGGTATTTTTACATGATTACCCCTTAGTTATTATTATGGATATCTTACTATTACACGGAGCTATTGGCTCTGCAACGCAATTAGCTCCCTTACAACGGGTTCTGGAACAAAACCATCGGGTTTTTAGCATCAATTTCAGCGGGCATGGCGGGCAAGCCAGCAATAGCGAAAACTTCGGTATAGCCTTGTTTGCCAGTGATGTGCTGGCTTTTCTCGATGCTAATTCCATAGGCAAAATAACCATATTCGGCTACAGCATGGGCGGCTATGTAGCCATGTACCTTGCCAAACACCACCCGGAAAGAATTGACAGAATAATTACACTGGCGACAAAATATAATTGGGATGAGGCAATAGCCGCCAGGGAAGTGCAAATGCTGAACCCGGACAAGATAAGTGAGAAGTTGCCGGCCTTTGCCGAAACACTAACACAGCGGCATGCACCTGCCGACTGGAAGGATGTATTACATAAAACAGCGACTATGATGCTGCAAATGGGCGCAGATAACCCGATCAAAACCATAGAATATAACGGCATAACCCACCCCACCCTTGTTGTGCTTGGCGACCGGGACAAAATGGTAACACTTGAAGAAACCGTGGCTGTATACAAAGCGCTACCCAATGCACAACTCTGCGTTTTGCCTAGAACACCCCACCCCATAGAACAGGTGAATGTTGAGTTGCTGACTACTGTTGTGGAGGAATTTTTAAAGGGACAATAAATTTAAACATAAAAACACGGTCATTGCGAACGAAGTGAAGCAACCTCACGCCACGTTCTTGCCCATTTACCTTAAGGTTGCGATCCCGCAATGAAGCGGGACAGGCTGTAGCTCGCAAAGCCCCACCTTTTTCAAAGAAAAAAACATAATAAAAACACGGTCATTGCGAACGAAGTGAAGCAACCTCATATACCGTTCTTGCAAATTTGCCGTAAGGTTCCCTTCCCGCAATTAGGCGGGACAAGTTGTACCTCGCAAAGCCACCCACCTTTTTTAAAGAAAAGCAAAAGTCATTATCTTTATATCGCACAAAAATAGAATGAGAAATGGAAAAAAGCGGAACCGTTTATATCATGTGTTCGCCAAATAAAAACGTTCTTTACACGGGTGTAACGTCTGAATTAGCGAATCGAATATGGAAGCATAAAAGTAAATTCTATCCAAAAAGCTTCACTGCTAAGTATAACTGTGTTATGCTCGTCTACTTCAAACATTACAATAGCATCAGCGAAGCAATAATGGAGGAAAAGCGGATAAAAGGTGGAGATCGCAAACAAAAAGAAGATTTAATACTCGGTATTAACCCAGTTTGGAAAGATTTGTCCAATGATGTCTATTAAAGCTTATTGCGAGAAAGGACAACTATTGAAAATGAAATATAGCGATAGCAGGCAGCTTGCAAAGCCCAGCCGATTCTTTAAAAATAAAAATACGGTCATTGCGAACATAGTGAAACAACCTTACCTACCGTACCTGCTCACATACCGTAAGATTGCTTCGTACCTCGCAAAGACCCACCTTTTTCAAACAAAAAAACATAAAAACATGGTAATTGCGAACGAAGTGAAGCAACCTCACATACCGTTCTTGCTCATTTACCGGACGATTGCTTTCCCGCAATAAAGCGGGACAGGCTGTACCTCGCAAAGCCGCCCACCTTTTTCAAACAAAAAAACATAAAAAAACATGGTAATTGCGAACGAAGTGAAGCAACCTCACGCCACGTTCTTGCCCATTTACCGTAAGGTTGCGATCCCGCACAATGAAGCGGGACAGGCTGTACCTCGCAAAGCCCCACGTATTGGCGAAAACACCCACAAATCGCACACCAACCTACACCCCTTCCTTATACCAAAACCAGATATAAATAGAAGCGGACAATAACGTAACACATGCGGCAATGGCGGCCCATTCCAATAGTGGTGTTACTTTGCCCCAGTGGCCTATGCTGTACGCCATGAGAAAAATGCCAGGTATATGGAACAAGGAAAATAGTGCAAGCCTTTTCATGGGCTAAAGATAGAAAAAATGGACATCAACGTTTGCGCAGGCAATACTACCTACTAAAACAACTACTAACCCATACCGCCAAAGCATCAAAAACCGACCCCACGTCGTTTTCCCCATTTGAACACTTCAAAACCAATTACTGAGGCCAAAGCAACTAACGTGCAGCTACAAAGCTCTGCAATATTAAGTGGTTCCAATTTGAAAAAAACAGCGAATAATGGCACATACATAAGCAGTGCAAGCAACCCAAGTGTCAAGCCTATCATGGCCGGGAAGAGATTATTTCTATAACGCAGTGTGCTCCATACCGAATAATAGAACGACCTGTTGACCAACGACAAAAACACATTGGCAAAAATGAGCGAAGTGAAAACTAATGAACGCGTATGTGTTTCAGAATAACCTAAGTGCACTGCAAACCGGTACATCAGCAAAATGCCAATAGTTATGCCTAACCCCTGAAAAATACTTATGGTAAGTTCTCTGATGCTAAAAAACGTGCTCCCCATTGTACGTGGCGGCTGTAGCATGCCGTTCGCTTCAAGTGGCTCATTTTCATAAACGACGGAACAGGTTGGCCCCATCACCAACTCCAGGAATATTACGTGTATCGGCGAAAATATAACGGGAAACTCCCAGCCTAAAATGGAAGGTATAGCCACCGTGAGTATGATAGGTATGTGTATGGAAATAATGTACTGAATAGCTTTTTTCAGGTTGGCATATATCTTACGCCCCATTGCAACAGCATCTACCATTTTACCAAAATCATCGTCAGTTAGAATCAATGATGATGCCTGACGTGCAATTTCAGAACCGCGCTTACCCATGGCTATACCAATATGAGCCGCCTTCAATGCCGGGCCATCATTCACACCATCACCCGTCATACCTACTATTTGCCGTTGTTTTTTAAGGCTTTCAATAATCCTCAACTTTAAATCGGGGAACATCCGTGCAAAAATATTGTTGTGCATAACGGCTGTATCAAACGAGGCATCATCCATAGCCAGCAGCTCCGCGCTGTTAATTACCTTTTCATAACCGATGAAACCAGCCTGCCTGGCAATGGCAGTGGCCGTCTCTGCATTATCTCCGGTAATTATTTTTACCAGTATACCCGCATCACCCAGGCTTTTAAAAACCTTGTCAATACCCTTCTTTGGCGGGTCATAGAAACCAACCAGGCCCATAAAATCGGCCTTAAATTCCTGTTGTGTTTCAGGATAATTATCATCCTTAAATTCAATTTTGCCAACTGCTAACACCCTTAATCCGTCTTTAGCATATGCTGCCACAACTGCATTAACCTTGGCTTTCTGTTCCGGACTAATGCCGGAAATATTCAGAATCGCCTCAGGGGCACCTTTACAAGCAATAATTTTATGTCCGGCCGCATCTTCGAAAAGGTGCGTCATCATTGGTGGCTTGCCACTCAATGGGTATTCATGCACCATTTTATAGTCTGGCCGTTTATCTTCAGCGGCAAGTTGGCCATATATGTTGTGCAATGCCTGCTCCATCGGGTCGAAGGGCACTGTTTCGCTCGACCACATGGCCGCTGTAATAACATCAAGTGCTGCTTTAGCAGCCCAATCAGCACTCGTATAGGTGCGGTCGGTAGCAAGGTCATATACCTTGCTGAGCTCCATTTTATTTTCTGTAATTGTACCCGTTTTATCCGTACACAAAATAGTTGCGGAACCGAGTGCTTCCACGGTGCTCGTTTGTTTTACAATTATTCCCCTCTTCATTAACCGCCACGCGCCAAGTGCGGTAAAGGTGGCAAATGCGACCGGTATCTCCTCAGGAAGGACTGACATGGCTATCGTCAGCCCTTTAAGAAGACTGTTCAGCACATCGCCGTACCGCAGATAGTTGATTAGCCAGATCAATAAAAAAATGCAAACACCAATAACAGCCATGCTTTTCACAAACGCAGCAATCTGCTGCTGTAGTGGCGTTTTTTCAACTGCAATTGCTTCAATGGAGGTACCTATCTGCCCTAACCTCGTTGCTTTGCCAACGGCAGTGATTTCAAAAACACTTTGGCCAGACTGCACTAATGTGCCACTATATACCTTGTTATCATCACCATCTAAAGTCTTGCTGATGCTAAACGCCTCACCTGTAAGTATAGATTCGTTTACAGAAAAATCACTAATCTGCCGAAGCACACCGTCTGCGGGTATTAGCTCCCCTTCAGAAGCCACAACATAATCGCCAACCACGAGGTCGCCTGAAACTACTTTAGTTAACTGGTCGTTGCGAATAACAGTAGCATGTGGCTGCGTAAACTCTTTTAGCGCATTAAGTGCTTTGCGGCTGCGGTTATCTTGAAAAACCGATATTGTTGAAACAAGCAAGATAGCCCCCAGCATGAACCATGCTTCAGAAAATTCGCCCAATACAAAGTAGATAACGGTGCAAGCAACCAGCAGCAGGAACATAGGCTCAACCACCGCTTCTTTTACTGAACTAATAAACGAGCCCTGGCTTTTCTCGCCTAAAATGTTGGACCCATTTTTACGGCGCGAGGCAAGGACATCAGCTTCGGAAATACCTTTGAATGCAAACGGATTGACCAGATTCATAACTAACACAAACTACGACAATTCGCTCTAAACGAACATAATAGTAGCAACATAAAAATGAAAAGTGCTTATCAAAAGCAACCTACTTCCTTTATCCTTGCCTTTATTTTGGTTTCCCACTCCAATTGCTTATCGCGGTTGAGGCCATGATTCGTTTCGGCATCGTAGCGGTCTTCTTCGTCCTTTGTAAGGCGCGTGAAATCTTCCAGAAAAAACTGTAGTTCCTTGTCGTAATTTTCCAGGGAGAAGGTGGCGACTTTTATAGCAGCGATCATCTCGCAAGTCTTGATGGCCGTAATATCAAAATGGGTTTGTTCATGTGCCAGTACCTTTTCATTCTTGCCATCCGGCCTGAACCATGAATCTTTTTTATAGAAAACCGGTGTAAGCTTTACATGCACCGTCATGCGGCCGTGCTCTACGCCACTCTTGTATTCATAGCCTATGCCACTTGCTGTTATAGCGGCCTCTTCCCCTTTGTGCTCGGTATAGTCGCCCGTAAAATCATTGTAGGTCAGTGGCCTGTCAGCCATGTATACTATGCGTTCTGGTTTATCCGTGCTGGTGCCCATAACCACAATTACTTTTGCAGTGGTATCACCGGGCACTTCATCCTGATGCAATAACCACCATTTATCAAATTGCTGCAGGCTGGTTTTGTATGCCTTCCGCACAAAAGACTCGATCTGGTCACTAGGAAAGGTTGGTGATTCTATTTTGCCGTTGCTACCCAGCGTGGCAATCATATTTTTGCCAGCGTAAAAACCGAAACGGGCTTTTGCCGTTGCCGTATACCCACGGGCACTCTGTTTAACAATAATTTCCAGCTCTTTTACCACCAGGGTAATAGGGCTCGCCCCTTCGGGATGTGTGGTATTATTGGCCAGGTAGCGTAAAGTGGCCGCCTCAAGGTTGGTGGCGGTGCGTATCTCCGCCCTAATATCAGTGCCTTTTTTCAGCAAGCCTATTTTATCGGCTTCCGGCAGGCTGTCCAATACCTTATCAATATAAAAGCCTTTCAACTGTAACTTAACCCTGTCGTTCCTGAGCGTTATCAAGCGCATATCCTGGGCGTATAGCCGGATACACAGTATAGAACAAAGCAGGCAAAAAGACGCGAAAATTTTCATTTATTATTGGTTAACCTCTGCAACCCACGCATCCCTGTCATCGGGACTGAACTTCCATGGTGCCATGTTGTTCTCAATGTTACCAAACATCATGTTCCATTCCTGCGGCGCATTGCTTTCTTCCATAATAAGGTTACGGCGCAATTGCATAATTATAGAAAGCGGATCGATGGTAACCGGGCAAGCTTCTACACACGCCTGGCAGGTAGTGCAAGCCCTCAGTTCTTCAATAGTGATATAATCATTCAGCAGCGTTTTACCATCATCCTGAAAACTGCCATTGGCGTTAATATTCTTACCCACTTCTTCCAGCCTGTCGCGGGTATCCATCATTATTTTACGAGGCGATAGCTTCTTACCGGTCATGTTAGCAGGGCAGGAATCCGTGCAGCGGCCGCACTCAGTGCAGGAATATGCATCAAGAAGGTTTTTCCAGCTCAGGTCTGTTACATCTTTCGCACCAAAGCGTTGCGGTTCCCCTGGTTCTGTTGGTGCCTTTTCAGGCTCCATCATGTAGAGGACCTCATTTTGTATGTCCTTCATGTTCTTCACTTCTCCTTGTGGGGTAAGTTTAGAATAATAGGCATTCGGGAAACCTAAAACGATGTGCAGGTGCTTTGAAAATGGAAGGTAGTTCAGGAACGCAAAAACACCAATAATATGCAACCACCAGCAAATACGCTCCAGCCCCATAAGTGCTCCCGGCGACATACCCGCAAAAATACTGGTAAAATGGCTTGTAATGAAGAATGGCTGTGTAGCTACATAATGTTCTGACATTGTTTTTTGCAAATTTTGGTCTGCAATGTTCATGGTAAGGAAGAACGTCATTAACACAACTTCAGTAATCAATATAAGGTTGGCATCGTTACGCGGCCAGCCATTGAGTTCGGGCATATTCAACCGGCGTACTTTCATTATGTTCCTGCGCACCAGAAATGCCACACAACCCACTATGCACAATACAGCCAGTATCTCGAAGAACCCGATAAGGAATGCATAAAAACCACCCAGATAAGGCGCAAAAAGCCTGTGGGTGCCTAAAATGCCATCGAGTATGATCTCCAGTATTTCAATATTTACAATAATGAAACTGGCATACACGAAAAAGTGGAGTATTGCCGGCACAGGGCGCTTGAACATCTTTTGCTGACCTAGTGCGAGCAACAGCATGTTTTTCCACCGCTGGCTGCTATTGTCAGACAAGTCTTCCGGACGGCCCAGATTGATGTTGCGCGATATTTCCCTTACCTTTTTGGAAAACAAAAAAATGGCAGCGCCCGCCAATAATATGAATAATATTTGCTGAATAATGTGCATGAAAATGCTGAATTTGACATCGAAATTAAAGCGTTTTAGCTAAAAAAAGAACTTATGCCATAATAGAATAATAATACCGTCTCAAATAGGCCTTGATTTGTGCCGTTTAATGCAATGCCTCATGAAAAATATATGTCTCATTCGGTGAACGGAGATGAGGCGGTTGACATATTAATGGCCGCAAAGCAAGATGGAATTATTATAGATTAACTACCGTTTGCACCACGGCCTTCCGAAACGAAACGATAGCCCCGTGCTGAATAAGCCCTTATAACCCATACCGATTTCGGCAAAACCACCAAGACGGCCACCAAACCGCACGCCGATTGGTGTATAGTGCAAACTAAATGCATCGGTACGGCTAGTGGTAGTTGATGGCACCGCATTAACCGCCGTTACCAATATATCTTTATCGCGCGTTGTAAATGCCGGGCCTACGCCTACATAGGTATACAGGTCAACATACTTTCTGAACTTGTAGATGTAATATGTTTCCAGGGCTACGGTAATAACCTTGTTATTGTACGTACTCGTTGTTACCGGGCTGCTGCCTACCCCACTTTCAATAGTTGCGCCCTTCTGGTTATTATAACCACAAGTGAGGCCAAAAGCCATGCAACTATAAACATAATAACGCACACTCACAAAGGCCGGGCCGCTGCTGTAGGTCTGGTCAGTATGCGTTCTGCCTACTCCCTTAATTGCTTCATTTACATTGGCTATAACCTCATTACCGGTTGCATAACCATAATTCAACAAAACCTCCGGCTGGTATTTATAAGAGGGACACTGCCCGTATACGAGCGGCGCTGCAAGCAACAAAACAGAAAGTATTTTTATAATTCCGGGCTTCATTTGCACCCTGTAAATTACATTTTTTTGGCGTATTTGCGGCAATGGGGTGCATTTCAAATTCACACTGCCTGAATAAAATCCTCACCCCAACCCTCTCCATAAATGTAGAGGGAGGTCAATGTCTGCGCAGTCGCGCAGGTCTTATTTAAAATAAAATAATGCGAAAATTTAAAATACACTCCGGCAATGGTACTACACGACATATCTTAACTATGCCTTGAAGCACCCAAACAACCCAGTATTGAGCCTTTATAACATCAGGAAAGCCGCGCCAAACGCGCTACACACAAAATTATTGCATACACAATAATAAAATCGCTCGGTCGTTTTCATAAAAACAAACACTATGCGCATAACCATTTGCCTTGTAGCCTTCCTGGCTACAATGTTAGTATTTTCTTGTAAAAAGAAAACCAACGGTACCATACCAACACCTATTGACACGGTTGTAACGGTAACTTACCCCGATTACACAGCCATGAAACCCGGTAATTACTGGATATACCAACGGTATAGCCTGGATAGTGCTAATGGCGTGCCACATGCACTCGGCACATACGATAGTTGCTATGTTGAAAAAGATACCACCATCAACGGGAAAACCTACCATAAATACATAGAAGCAGACCCTAATTCATTGCCCTCCTCACCAACATACCTGGCGCATTTCCTCAAAGATTCGTTGAGTTATACAATTGATAACCATGGGGCAATATTGTTTTCTTCCAGCAATTTTAAAGACACCTTGCGCATACGCTATTCTTACCCGTCTGCCGCACATCCCGATACTATAAAAGTTGTGGAATTAATGGGTTTCAGAGACGCTGCTATCACGGTAGATGCAGGAACATTCGTTACGTCAACTTTACGGCAGTTATGGTTATTGCCGCCAAGCCTGCCCTATGGCCCGGTGCGCGAAATAGATGTGGCTTATGCAAAAAATATAGGCATTATTAAACAGGGCTCAGGCTTTTACATTTCCGCACCCAATACGTATGAACGACGGCTGCACCGGTATCACCTGCAATAATGAACGGAGCGGGAAGGTTATTGGTAGTGCTAAGGAACGTATCTTTAGTGCTACTAATTTTCCGTTTATGCAAAAGGTGAATATTGATGAAAAACTGGCATTATTTAGCGACTACTGGAACCCAAGAATTGTAGGCGAACTAAACGGGCAGCACGTAAAACTTGCAAAGCTGAAGGGCGAATTCATTTGGCACAAACATGATGAAGAAGACGAAATGTTTCTGGTGTTGGATGGTCTCTTAAATATGGAATTCCGCGACAAGACAGTTGTTATCAACGAAGGTGAGTTTATAATTGTGCCTCGCGGTGTAGAGCACAGGCCAGTTGCGCCAACGGAAGTGTCTATCATGCTTTTTGAACCCGCAACAACTTTAAATACCGGCAATAAAACCGATGTGCTGACCAGGCAAAATCTGGAAACGATTTAACGCAACCTACAATGCAGGACATCAGTTATATCCCAGATTTTCAATTGCAAAAACTGGAAAATTTCTGAAACCGACTGGTCTTCTTCCGGTGCATGAATACAGTCAAAAATTAAGGGGCGCTAACCCATAACTACTCTACTATAATCTTTGTGCGGATAAGTTCCACAAGGTCATCTTCAAGAGCCGCTTCTGCCGCATAGAAATGTTCGTCAAGCTGATTAAAGAGGTTATTGGCAAATTCGGCTTTTTCGTCTTCCCAACTCTCAATGGCATCATTACGCTCGGCAATACTTTTTGAGGGCGTTGCGTTTGGGAAGAGCGCGTTTATTGCTTTCAGGCTATCTGCTATTTCAGGGTAGCCGAGCGCGATGAGGCTGTCAATCGTTTCCTGATTCAGGTCGGCACCGTAGTTATAATAATGGCTTATGAAACCGCCATTGTCCACATCTTGTATCAGCGCCTGAACAGTGTACCATATCTTTTCATCTGCGGTAAGCGCATCGAAACTTTCCATCGCTTTATTTACCAGTGCAACCCATTGTTCCTGGTAATGATAAAGTGTATCATGCAAATGATTTTCCATAAAAATATTTAGTTATGCACGCTTTTTTTAGCCCTTGAGCACAGATTCTATCTGCTTCTTGAACCAAACAGTCTTCACTAGTGTTTTAGACTGCAATTGATATTCAGTTAAAATACCTTTTTCAAAGTAATCTTTCATATTAAAATAAGGATAGAACACTTCTAATTCATCGCTCTGTAACGCATCAATAAACACCTCAATTGCATCATCATTTTTTATTCCTTCTTTAAATTCCACGTAGGTCTGGCGCGCAACGGCAATCTTACCAATGATGTTCAACAAGCTGCTGTTTTTCTGTTTAACAATTTCGGCAACGTAGGCTTCCCTGTCAAATTTTTCGCCAAGTACCTCAGATAAGTTATCGGGGTGGTAGAGGTAATTTTCGAAAGTATAATACTGCAGCACTTTCAAATTTGGAAATTGCTTTTGTATTTTAAGTATTTCGTCTTCTCTTAAATAGTCGCGATCTCTCAATCCTATTTTAAATTCATCGTTCTTAATTGTAAGAAATACTTCTCTATTATTTTGAGCAGGCAAAAATAAATAGCTTTTTTCGCCTAAAGCAAGGTTGTATAATGCACTGTTTTTATTTTCTGCGACTACCAATTTTTTCTCAGCAAGAATCAGTGAAATAATATCTTTGGGTATAGCTATCTCGTAAACATCTAAATTGTCCTTGGGTTCAGGATTAATTACCTGGGCCAAATCAAAATCAAGGTTATCAAGGTCAATAATTGCTGCGGTATCGCTTTTGCGCGCATAATCAATAAAACCGAGTGAGTGAGATGCGGTCCATAACTGGCTGGAATCAGGTATCCATTTAGTTACAATCTCTGCCAATAACCGCGTTTGCAGGGAAGTATTTAAATGACAATCCATCTCGTCGATGAAGATAATGGCTTCGTTGTATTGCTCCTTTCTAATAATAAAATTTAAAAGTAAAACCACTACTTGCTTTTCTCCATGACTAAGTAAGTCATAAGTTACTTCTGCATTCCCTTTTTGGAAAATCAACTGAGGATCTGCAAATGGAGTTGCATTCTGGTAATTGACAATCTTAATTGTTGTAGATGAGTTTTCGCCGAAAATGCTTGCAAGAGAATTATTAAATGGTAGAATGAAATCTTGGAATATCTTTTCGTTATCGCCAGCTCTACCTTTTCTAAACAATGACCCCCTCAATGTGTCGTCGATAATCTGCATGTAAGCAAATACATCATTGCTAAAGCGTTCGTCAGCATCAATAAATGTATCAGGCCTATCGGAATCGGTTGCAATCTTATCCGTATTTGCACTTCGTGCTATACGAGGTACAATTCTAATGCTACTACGGCCAATAAATCTTACATCTGCTTCCTGAGGAGTGAATCCCAAAGTGTAGGCCCCTGAATACTCTTGCTTCAATTCTAAGCCATCATCAAAAACAACGTTTGATGTTCCTGGTTGTTCTTTCTTTTTTAAGTAATAATCTCCAGCTGGCTGCTTAACTTTAAAATTATGAAACGCATCAAAAACAGATGATTTTCCCGACCCGTTAGCGCCGATCAATAAAACCAACTTAGCTGTTGATGGTATATTATCAATAGTCAAATCAGTGAACCTTTTAAAGTTCTTAAGTTCAATTTTACTAATGCGCATATTTCAAATATAGATCAAAAAAAAGAGACTTACTCATCCAGCTTCAACACGGCCAGAAATGCTTCCTGAGGTACATCTACGCTACCAAACTGGCGCATACGCTTCTTACCTTCTTTTTGCTTTTCGAGAAGTTTACGTTTACGGGAGATATCACCACCATAACATTTTGCGGTAACGTCTTTTCGCATAGCTGATATAGTTTCGCGCGCCACAATTTTAGCTCCAATAGCTGCTTGTATAGCAATAACGAACTGCTGTTTAGGTAACAGATCCTTCAGTTTAGAGCAAAGCTTGCGGCCAAAATCGTTGGCCCGGCTGCGGTGAATCAATGCGCTCAAAGCATCTAACGGATCGCCATTAAGCAGGATATCCATTTTAGCGATATCGCTTTCGCGATAGTCGATCGGGTTGTAATCAAAAGAAGCGTAGCCACGGGTGCACGATTTCAATTTATCATAGAAATCGAATACAATTTCCGTAAGCGGCATTTCAAATATCAACTCAATGCGTGTGGGGGTAAGGTAGTTCTGGTTAATAAGCAAACCTCTTTTGCCCAGGCAAAGGCTCATAATGTTACCGATATAGTCAGGCAGGGTAATGATCTGAGCGCGGATGAAAGGCTCCATTATCCGGTCAATGCTACTTGGCTCCGGCATTTCGCTCGGGTTGTTCACAATAATCATTTTCTCCTTGTCCCTTGTCTTAAAGGCATGGAAGCTAACGTTGGGCACCGTGGTAATTACGGTTTGGTTAAACTCCCTTTCCAGGCGCTCCTGAATAATTTCCATGTGCAGCATACCCAGGAAACCGCAACGGAATCCGAACCCTAGTGCCTGACTCGTTTCTGGCTCATAGGTAAGGGAAGCGTCATTCAATTGCAGCTTTTCCATGCAATCGCGCAGGTCTTCAAAATCGTCGGTCTCTACAGGGAAGATACCGGCGAATACCATCGGTTTCACTTCCTGAAAACCCCTTACTGCATCAGTAGTCGGGTTGGCAATTGTAGTGATGGTATCACCCACTTTCACTTCCCTTGCATTTTTAATACCGGTAATAATATACCCTACATTACCCACACTTACCTCGTTTTTAGGGGTAAGTGCAAGCTTCATTACACCAATCTCATCGGCATTGTATTCCGCATCGGTATGTATGAAGCGGATCTTGTCATTTTTGCGAATGGTACCATTGAACACCCTGAAGTAAGCAATAATGCCCCTGAAAGGGTTGAACACACTATCGAATATTACAGCCTGCAGCGGTGCAGTAGCATCGCCTTTTGGTGCAGGCAGGCGGTCAATTATGGCAGCGAGTATTTCCTCAATGCCAATACCGGTTTTACCGCTTGCGTGTATAATTTCTTCGGGCTTGCAACCAATAAGCTCTACTATCTGGTCCGTCACTTCAGGTATCATGGCGCTTTCCATGTCTACCTTATTCATAACCGGAATTATTTCCAGGTCATTATCAAGTGCGAGGTATAGGTTAGATATCGTTTGCGCCTGTATACCCTGTGAAGCATCAACCAGCAACAAGGCACCTTCGCAAGCCGCAAGGGCACGCGAAACTTCATAAGAAAAGTCAACGTGGCCCGGGGTATCAATCAGGTTCAGCACATATTTCTGGCCCTTCCATTCATAGTCAATCTGTATGGCGTGGCTCTTGATCGTGATACCTTTTTCACGCTCCAGGTCCATATCATCAAGTATCTGCGCCTGCATGTCGCGGGACGAGATGGTCTTTGTAAATTCCAATAAACGGTCTGCCAAGGTACTTTTACCGTGGTCAATATGAGCTATGATACAGAAATTGCGAATGTTTTGCATATATGGTTTCGAGGGCGCAAAGATACGTTTTTAATGGGTTAAAAGTTGCGGCAAAAAGTGCAGGAGAAAAAACTCGTTTATAACGTGCTGAACACCTGAAATGGCGCATCTTGATAAGTAAGGATATAGACACAATTGGCGGTATTCCATATTTCATGACGTACTGGTTGCTAAAGTGCGCAATCAAACTATTTTTTCTAATTTTCATGTAATTTCCAATTTATTTGACAAAATAACCCTATCTTCATATTCCAATGAAGTATTCTGATAACGCAATTACGGCTAAAAAGGACGCTATTGTCATGTATATTGACATGAATAGCTACTTTGCGAGTTGTGAGCAGCAGCGGCATCCTGAACTGCGGGGCAAGCCAGTTGGGGTAGTTACTTATGACAGCCCGAACGCCTCGGTAATAGCGGTATCGATAGAAGCCAAAAGAATGGGGGTTAAAACAGGTATGCGCCTGCCCGATTGTAAATTGCTGTGCCCGCAAATTATACCTGTTACTACCCACCCGGCATGGTACCGGCAGATACATGTGGATATAATGGCCATACTGAAAAGCTATTGCGATGATGTGATTGCCAAAAGTATTGACGAAGCTGTAATGAATTTTACCAGCTACCGCCTGGTATATAAAGATTTCACGGTGGTGGCGAAACAAATAAAAGCCGATATATTGAAGAAGTATGACTACCTCACCTGCTCTATTGGTATTGCCCCCAATTCATTTTTAGCAAAGCTGGGTACGGAATTACAAAAGCCCGATGGACTGATACAAATAACCCCTGAAAATATTGATGGCTACCTCGCAACCCTAAAACTTACCGACCTGCCCGGCATTGCCAGCCGTAACGAACGCAGACTATTGCTTACCGGCGTGCGCACACCCTTGGAAATGCGCCACTCATCCCCTGCCCTGCTGAGAAAAGTATTTGGTGGCATTGTGGGCGACTACTGGCACCACCGGCTCAATTTTAAAGAGGTAGACCTGTATAATAATGAGTTCAACCACACCATGAGTGCCACCCGCACACTGAGCCGGCAGCAGACAGCCAACCCGCAAGGCATAGAAGCTATGTTCATAGCACTTTGCACCCGGCTGGAACAACGCATGGTAAAGGGCGAGGTGTTTTGTAAGGAAGTATCGTTTTGGATAAAATACCGCGATACGACTATTTGGGAGACCAAAGTAAAGTTGGCCAACCCCGTGCAGGACGGACTGGAACTAAGAAGGTATATAAAAGATAAAATGCAGGAATTTGAGACCAGCCATTGCCGGACGCTCTTCACCACCCACGTGCAGAACATAGGCGTAGGCATTCAAAATTTTGTGAGCGACAAGGTGCTGCAATATAGCCTGTTCGATAACCGCATTCAGCAAGATGTAGTAAGGAAGGTGATGTACAACATAAAGGACAAGTACGGCAAGAACAGCGTGCGCAAAGGCTGCGAACTGATAGACCCCAAAATTATGAAAGATGCCGTTGGCTTCGGCTCCGTTCGCGACATGACCGCCAATGACGGCGTAGTGCGCAATAAGTTTATGCTGGAAGAAGAAGATTTTTAGATAGTCTGAACTATGATTTATATGATTAGCATGAGAAGCATGATTGATAAGATGAGTCTGCGCCTTAAAAAAAGGAATGATAGTTGAACCCTTGAAATAAGTAAAGACAAACCCGTTCTCATAAAATCACTCTAATCCCAATGTCATTAACTTAATGAATTTTGCGTCATCCCTGCAGCACGCCGTAGACATTAATCTCCCCTCTACCATTTATGGAGAGGGGCCGGGGGTGAGGATATTTGCGCTAAGTTAATGACATTGACTCTAATCCTATAAATCATAGTTCAGACAATATAATTTTAAAAAACAGCTTTAGACTTTCTACTTACGACTTACGACTAAATACTAGAAAACAATGATCAACCAAGTAGCTAACGACAGATTTGAACAGGGACGCGGTGCACAGTATAACCCGAAGAACAGGTTTCTGAAGGGAGAATATTTGCAGGAGCATGTGGAAGGTATTGATGATTGGGAGGAGGAGCACCGTAAAACACAATATATTTTTGACCGCAGCAAAACCATTGTGAATAAAGTGGAAAGCCCAGACGTAGGCATGGCATATTCGCTGAACCCTTACCAGGGCTGCGAGCATGGCTGCGTGTATTGCTATGCGCGTAATTCGCATGAGTATTGGGGCTATAGTGCAGGGCTCGATTTTGAGAGCCGCATAGTAGTAAAGCGCAATGCCCCCACCCTGCTGCGCGAGTTCTTTAATAAAAAAAGCTGGGTGCCTACGCCTATTTCCCTGAGTGGTAATACCGATTGCTACCAGCCGATAGAGCGCAAAATGAAGATAACCCGTGCACTACTGGAAATATGCCTGGAATACCGCAACCCGGTAGGCATACTCAGCAAAAATGTAATGGTGCTCCGCGACCTGGATATAATACAGGAATTGGCCAAGCTGAACCTGGTGCGGGTGTTTTCTTCCATAACCTCGCTCGATGAAGAGCTGCGCCTGAAGCTGGAACCCCGCACGGCCACTTATAAAAACCGCCTTAAAGTAGTGGAGACATTAAGCAAAGCGGGTGTACCCACTGGAATAATGAATGCGCCCCTTATACCCGGACTGAACGATATGCACATGCACGATGTGCTTAAAGCGGCCAGCGAGGCCGGTGCTAAATGGGCGGGTTATACAGTTGTAAGGCTGAATGGCGCCATAGGCGGCATTTTTAAGGATTGGCTGGAAAAAGCCTACCCCGACAGGGCCGCAAAAGTATGGAACCAGATATGCGAATGCCATGATGGCAACGTTAATGACAGCCGCTGGGGCAACCGCATGGTTGGCGACGGCAAATTCGCCGAACTGATAAAAGACCAATTCAAACTCTACACCAAAAAGTACGGCCTTAATGAAACCCAAATGGAATGGAACACCTCGGATTTCAGGAGAGGGGTGAAGAAAAGGCAGTTGGAGTTGTTTTGAGTGGGGGGGGATTTTATTTAAAACGGCAATTCAGGATGAAGTGCCTACAAAGGGAGAGTTTCAACTATCGAATAATTACCGATTATTATGGCTGACGTAATTAATAATAGGCAATTACAAATTATTAATATTATCTTGCGAAAAAGTATATTATGGAAATCAAGCACTTTACAATTCACAAGATAATCATCAATGAAGGAATAGTAGAAGTACTACGCAACCCTCCAGAGAAAACGGATTTCGAACGATATATCACTAGCGTAATTAAGGAAATTGCCGACGAAGAAAAAGGTAAAAAATTTAAAATCAGAGATATTAAGACTCACGTAATAAATGTGATCAACAACAATATTTTAGATAATATCAATAGTAATCAACAATCAATTGCTAATAGACTATTACAGAAAGAGGTTGAAGCGCAAGAAACTATTCAGAAGCTAAAAACTGCTATCCAAGCCGGATTATTGATTCAAGCAAATATAAAACATGGTGGGTTGCGAAAGTACGTTATATGTAAAGCCGAAAATTCCAGATACATAAACGGTAGAAACTACACAGGAGACGATGGGTATCCAGAAAAAAAGAAAATTATAAAATCTTTCATTATTGTGTATAACGACGATGACAGTATTAATGAAATATCAATAACTGATTCCAATTCTAGTATGACAAAGTATTGGTGGGATGACTTTTTAGAGTTAGATAAATTTCATGATGATGTATATAACACAACTACGGCTTTTAATGGTGTTGACAGAATCCTTTCTCAAATTAAAGGCAAACACCCTGCGGATCACGTACATTTAAGAAATGCAACAATAAAGGGATTTAGAACAGAAGGAGATTTTCAGTTTGATACATTTGTCGAAGATACATATCGACGATACACACCTGTTGATCCAGAATTAAATATGAATGAACTAGCAGATAAAATTAACAAATTGCCAGAAAAGCTCAACTTTGACAGGAGATTTGATACAGTAACAAACGAAATCAAAGCGAGACTAAAATCCATAATTAATCTTACCGAAAACATAGACTTGCTAATAAAACAAGATATTGATATTGACCACATAATTACAGCATTTAAAGTTGATAATGTCAAATACATTAGAATAAGGACAGAGAAAGGGTATAACACCTTTACCAAAGAAAATGAATAAATAAAATGGAATTTCTAGGAAATATAGTCAAACTTTTTTCGCATAATTATCAAATCGCACTTGCTTCAGAAGATTTCACTTTAGCCCGCATTATTTGTCAAACTAATAATATAACTATACCTGATATAGTTATATTAAAAGATGCAATTGAATACATCCGAAAGCCTGACAGCCTATCAATCTACATAAAAATATCAGAAAACGAAGCAGATATTTTTTCAAGTACAAATAGTAATTATTGTGAGTTCTTACAAGAGCTTGGTACAAGTTTGAGCCAAAAAGAAGAAGGAGAAATCATATATATAACAATAGAAATTAATAAGAAGAAAGCCAACGAATTTCTATCAGTGTATAGTATTAATTTGTTTTCCACATACTTGGGTGAACTTAGCCTACAACAGACATTATCAATATTCACCAGTAGTTTAACTTTTACAAATAATCTCGTATTTAGATGTTTCGGTATAGCAGAAACTTTTGAAACATCATCAATTAGTTTTATCCCTTTCTCTGGAGACAATTATACAACAAGGCAAATTATAGACAGGACAGAAAGAATAGCGATAATATATTCTTCGATACACTCTTCATCCTCATTTAAACCATTATTATTACCTGAAGAATTCATTTTCATTACTTCTTCACAGGCACCGACAAAAATTGCGAACGTCTTTAGTCGATGTGCGTTCGCACTGTTAGTTTTATCGTTGTTCGATTTAATCCAAATTGTTGATGATGAAATAAGCTATAAACTTAACGGCTATAAAACAATAGAGGGGAAATATGTGAGTGGCGATGTTACGAGTTCCTATTCCGAATTGGCATTAATTTATCATTGGGTTTATAATTCAGGAAACCTTGTTGATAAGTTAGGCCTCGCTCGAAACATCCTTTCTCTTCATTTAGAAGACTCAAATAAATTAATCATTAAAGGCAATCCATATCAATCTATATTATCAAGTTATCAAGTTTACCAAAAGCAAAATATAAAGCAGTACATTGAGGTAAGGAATAAAATTTCCGACCAATTAGTTGATTTTAACAAAAGAGCGACATCAATTGTCGATTCGTTTGCCAATGGTTACCAAAAAAGTGCACTTACTCTAGTAACGTTTTTTTCTACTCTAATTGCAATAAGATTTTTAACTGCCTCAAATTTGTCTCTCACATTCTCACTGAATGCGTTTATAATATCTTGTGTATTTTTACTCGTGTCGCTTATTTACTTAATTATTCTAAGACTAGAAACAAGAGAACAAAAAAAAAGATTCGAACGGAGTTATATTAATATGAAATCTAGGTATACAGATTTATTGAATTCGGGCGACATTCAAAAAATACTCAACAATGATATCGACCATCAAGACGACGAAAAATTTATCTCAGATAAATTAAAGTGGTATACTGCGGCTTGGGGAACTACTCTTGGGTTAATATTCTTTGCTACGTGCATCTTATTTATTTCAGGAGCATACGAAACGATAAAAAAAATGGTTGATATCTTCATTTTTGGATACATTAAATCATTAAAATAATTTGTACCCACTGGCGCTTGTTTAGTGCGAAGGCACGTTTATACTCGAGTACCGGCGTATATGATTACGACGCGTAAGAAAGTCAACATGCTACTAAACAAACCAAGCGGGGCAATACCCGGCTTGGTTTTAAAACGCTAACTGCAATTATTGAAGCATCAATGCAGAAACCGGCACATTAATTATGTGCTGGCTGCCAAGTGTACCGCTTGCAGTACGTTGCAAACGAGGACGAGTAAAACGATTGTTTTGTTACAATAATGCAAACTTCCTACTACTACTTTCATCATCGAAGCCTCAACTAAACGACACCTCTAATCCTTCACCGAATAATTCATCGCGCCCTTAACGAATTGTATGCCGCCGAAGACGATGGCACCCCAGAAAAAGAAGCCGATATCTGCCAAGGTGAGGGCAGTGCCTATTGCCACGAATGCACCGCCTAATATCATGTCTTTTTTAGCTTTTGCCTTGCGTTGGGCACGCATTTGAATGAGCACATCATCTACAATGGAAATTTCCTGATCGTCGGAATGGTAATTGTTGTTGTAGGCCCCTGTTTGGTTTGTGACCTGCTGGAGGGAAGCGGTTTCATGAGTTTCTATCGGGGTATTTTCCATAATTGCTTTTTCACCAAATGTAGCAATTTCAACCTATTTTCGCAAATCAAGGGTACTTGTTTGTTGGTAAAAATTTCAGGTCGGTAGCTCATGACTTTGGTCGCTACCAGTGAGTATCGGGACGTGTTCGCTTTACTTTGCATTACTCATCATCCTTTGTTCAGAACGAATGGTAAGCTATCCCTCCACCACGCCAAAATTAGGCACAAAGGTATCCGGGCTACTTATTTGCATTAGAAAGCGGTATTTTTCCGGGTAAGGCTCGTTCAGTAGGCTACCGGCGGGTATGTAAGGGAAAGTATCGTAGTAGCTTTCTATGAGGTTGGGTGATATGCGGCGGTGTATGTGCCAGCGGTGCAGGTCATCGGGATGGCTGATACCTGCGGCACCCATAAGCTGGACGGCGCTTTCCACTGTTTCATTGTGAAAATTAGCTACGCGCACTTTTTTGTCTGTTATCACCAGGCCACGCATCAGGTCTTTATCCTGAGTGGCAACACCGGTTGGGCAGGTATTGCTGTTGCACTCTAGTGCCTGTATGCAACCCAGCGCCATCATCATGCCCCTTGCGCTATTGCAGGCATCAGCACCCAGTGCAAAATTCTTGACCAAATCGAAGCCCGTGGCCACCTTTCCCGATGCAATGACTTTAATGTGCGTTTTCAATTTAAACCCGGTAAGCACGTCATAAACAAATGCCAGCGCATCGCGCAGCGGCATGCCTACAGAATCGGAAAATTCAAGGGGTGCAGCACCCGTACCGCCCTCGCCACCATCTACGGTAATAAAATCGGCATAATTTCCCTTACTCACCATAGCCTTGCAAATGGCAATAAATTCACTGCGGTGCCCTATGCACAACTTAAAACCAACTGGCTTGCCGCCCGATAGTTCCCTTAATTTTTGCAAGAAATCGACCATCTCCAGCGGGGTATTAAACGCGCTATGCCCAGGTGGGGATACCACATCTTCACCCATAGCAACCAGCCTTATCTTCGCTATTTCCTCAGTCACTTTAGCCGCGGGGAGAATGCCACCATGGCCGGGCTTAGCGCCTTGCGATAGTTTGAGCTCTATCATTTTTACTTGTGGCAATACTGCGCGTTCCGCATAGGCTTCATAATTAAAAGTGCCATCCTGGTTGCGGCAGCTAAAGTAGCCCGTGCCTATCTGCCAGGTGATATCACCACCGGGCTCCAGGTGGTGTGCGCTCAGTCCACCCTCCCCTGTATTATGTGCAAAATTGCCGATTTTCGCACCCGCATTCAGCGCCATAATTGCGTTTTCGCTAAGCGCGCCAAAGCTCATAGCCGATATATTGAAAACACTCGCTGAATAAGGGAGCGTGCAACCCGGGCCGCCAATAAGTATGCGTGGGGAATTATCGAGCTTGCGGTGGTCTATGGCAGCAATGCTATGGCTTAACCATTCGTAGCCGGGAGCATACACATCTAGCTGCGTACCAAATGGCTTTGTATCATCTACCTTTTTAGAACGGCGGTAAATAAGGCTGCGTTCTATGCGGTTAAATGGCGCGCCATCAGTGTCGCTTTCTACAAAATAGTTGGTACAGTTCCGGCCTTATAGACTCTAAAATAAACCGCATATGGCCTACAACCGGAAAATTACGCAATATACTGTGGCTTGTCTGGAACAGATCATAGCTGCCAATTGCCACTATCGGGATAACGATTAGGAAGAACCAATACGCACCGGGCCACATAAAGCCAAGCACAGCAAGTGCTATGATCACCACTGCGAAACTTAAAAGGACCTTGTTTTTCATTTTAAAGAAGTTAGTATGCTAAGTTAGGGATGTGTTCTATTAAACGGATGTTAAACTAACGCATTCATAAAAAAATGAAAGACCAATGTGGAGCCTAACCAAGGAACCATGCAGTTAATTCAATCCTTATTCAAAATCCGCAATTTACACAGCTACCCTGTTAGTGTCTTCTTCGCGAGGAAAATGCAAGTAGGTGGCAAGTAAGCGTATAGCCCCATTTATAAAATATAAATGTTATTATGAGCGACGATTTTTCGGTTGCTGTAATTAGCCTTCCATTTTATTAATACCGGGACTATACTGGCTATAAGGCTATACGCCAATACCGCAATAAAAAACATTCCGGCACAACAATTTGCAGGAATTTTGACTACAGCTTGGTTTTGAGAGTGAACTATTATTTACTTTTATGAATAAAATTCCCCACCTATGAAAATATATGTTGTAGTCTTTTGCCTGCTCCTATCGCGCTTTTGCGCTTATGCACAGCAAGATGTTTTAACAACAGTACAGGAAAACCGGTTCGCATCAAATGTGCTCATAGACAAAGGCGAATATGATTCCGCATACCATATCATGAAGCGTAATATCGGTATTGAAAAGTACACTCACCCCTACGACTACTTATGCTATGCCATCTGCGCTTTTCAAGTGAAGGATACCACGCAATTTATCGTTTACCTAGATAAAACAATTCAAAGCGGAATAGATACACAAGCCATACAAGCACGCGCACGTAAGTTACCCGCAGAGGCAAAAACATATTTGAGGAGCTATCTCGGTAGCCGGTTCTCCACATTGAGAGCAGAGGGTTTTGCCCGGTATGATACCGTGCTTATTAACGAAATGCGATCAATTGCAGAAATGGATCAATTTCTTAGAACTATTATAACCCGCTCCATGATTGAAAAGAAGAAAACAGACTCTAATCTAAACTATTACTTCCAACTGGCTAAAGCAGCCGATTCTATTAATTTTGTCAGGTTAAAACGGTTATTTGAATCAGGGAAGTATCCCGGTTACCACAATTGCGGTGCGTTCTGCGATGTTGTCATAACCCTAATGCACGTTAGCGACTATAACAATAACTTCGATGTATTATTTCCATACCTTAAAAAGGAAGTATTAAATGGAAATATTTCGCCCGATGAAGTGGCACTTATTGCCGACAGCCATTTTCAACGGGGAGACGGTAACATTTACAGCTATTACGGCCACTGGATAGGCCGAACAACAAAAATTCATGACTGCAAGAATGTAAATAAAAGGCGTGCCGAAATAGGACTTGAAAAACTAGAAACTGAGTACTTCGGTAAAAACAGGAAGCTGCCTGAATGTTTGCAGTTGTAGCTGCAATTTATGGTATTTACCACAATGTCATTAACTTAGCGCAAATATCCTCACCCCCGGCCCCTCTCCATAAATGGTAGAGGGGAGATTAATGTCTACGGCGTGCCGCAGGGATGACGCAAAATCCCTTAAGTTAATGACATTGGTATTTACCAGTTAACCGTTATTGTGTTATAGAGTGCTTCTTTCAGGCGGTGTAATTCATTGTTTTGCGCTCCCAATTGCGTCCCATCTTTATGCAGCACAAGGTCGTTGAATGAGCCCATACCACCTTTAAAGGTTTGCAGCACCCTTCTTTTCTCAACATCCCAATCTCCCTCCGCCAAACCAATGGCGTAGTCGTTAAAAATTGCTGCGTATTGCTGCTCCCCTGCTGCGGCTAGTAATTGTGCCAGTTGCCTACACAGCAAAATTGCTTTTTCCTGTTTCATACGCTGTTTTCTATGCGCAAGGTAAGTTTATCCTACGTTTTGTAGTTTCACTGTGCACATCTCTTTATTTTCAATTAAAATTTATTTTTCCGAATTTTCGAAATATTTCGAAAATTCGGAAAAATTGTTTTAGCTTTGTGTCAACAAAACAAAAACAGTTATGAAAACTCAAGACAATAACCTCTGGTATCCAAAAGCAATTCCCGGTGAAAGACCATCAGCATGGTGGTATTATGGCAGGGCCCTGTTTGTTAGCCGTCATGACTACAAAAAGATATTCTATAAGTTCATAGCAGTAGGTATCCCGTTGGGGCTAGTCGGCTTAATATTCGATAACAAGCTTGCCTGGATACTCGCATTCACTACTGGCTTCATCGGCCTGGTACTGTTGCTATGCTCTTTAACCGGCCTCTATCTGCAATATGGCCACATTGCCCCAAAATACTTCAAAAAATTATTAAACCTCGAAAACACGCCCGACAATATTACGGTGGCTGATATACATATTGGCACTTACAGGCACTCTTATATTTTCAGCGAACTGCTACCCCATTCTACCATATATTCTGTGGACTGCAAGCAGGAACCCAGGTTTAGCGAAGAGCTGGCTGTAAGGGAAGTGCAGGCACTGGAAACCCCACCAACTACCGAACATATTAAAACGATATTCACCAAAAATTTCGAGGTTCCATTAACAAATAATAGTTGCGATGTTGTTGTATTCGGTTTCGGCACACACGAAATTCCGGCAACAGAAAGAGAACTTATATTCAATGAAGCCCAACGCATTCTAAAACCAGGTGGCAAACTGCTGCTATTCGAACATGGTATAGACTTCCTGAACTATCTGTTCTTCGGCCCGGTTATTTACCATGTAACACAAGCAAGGGAATGGAAAAAATTGCTCACCGAAAAATTCAAAGCAGTAAAACAAGACCGTCTTTTCGCAGTAAACTTATTCAGTGCAACTAATACCAAGTAGTATGAAACAGCAACCCGATTTCGATTGTATAATAATAGGTGCAGGCATAGCGGGCCTGGGAGCGGCACTCACCATGCAGGATGCAGGTTTGAAGGTGTGTGTGCTGGAAGCAGGCAGCAAAGTTGGCGGCCGCATGGCTACCGAACACAAAAACGGCTACATTATTGATACTGGTGTTACGCTTTTCGGTAACGAATACAAGCAAATGAATGCCATAATAGATCGCTTTGAGCTAGGCAAACATAAAGTACCCGTTAACTTTTCCTACGGGCTGAAGGAACCCGGCCAAACCATCAAGTTTCGCGCAAAGCGATTTGAAGACCTTTTTCTGAGGCGCGATTTCAAGCTCAGTACAAAATTCGCTACCGCCCGCATGGGGCTTAAAGTACTGGCTAACAGTGGCAGACTGAAACACGGCCAAAGCAACCAATGCACGGATCTTGACGATATGACCGTTGAAGATTATATGCAGCAAATAAACGGGAAAGAGTTGATGGATAGAGTGTTGACCCCAGGTTTAGCCAGCGTTATTGGTGGCAGGCTGGAAAAAAGTTCAAGGCTCATAGTGATGCAAACGTTCTACAATGTTTTTATAAAAGGTGCGTATGCAATGGACAAAGGTGTGAACCAGATACCGGAAACCATTGCCAGTCAACTGCAGGTGCAACTCAATTGCAGCATAGCTACAATAACCTATGATGCCTGTGGCGTTACTATTACAGCTAGCGATGGTAAATGCTACACGGCAAAAACAGCAGTAATAGCTATACCGGGTAACAGAGTAACTAATATTTGCAGGCAACTACCACCAACAGTTGCAGCTACGCTCCATAATACTCAATATGGTAAAATGACAAATATGCACATAGCTGTAAACCAAGTTATACCAGAAAAATATACTTTTATGGGCGCGGCTAAGGCTTATAATGCTACCTATGAAATAGAGATGGAAAGAAACCGGTGCGCCAACCTTTGCCCTGATGGTAAAGACATGTTGTCCATCTTCTGGAGAGATGAGGGAACCAAACAGATGTCTGCCATGAACGAAGCTGAAATAACAGCCGAAGCAGACACCGCAATGGACACCTGCCTGCCAGGCTTAAAGGATAAAACCACGTTCCGCATGGCGGTAAAATGGGAAGATGGCATTGCACACTTTCCCGTTGGCAGGTTAACCGAAATGGCCCGTTTGAGAGCAGAAATGAAAACATGGGCGATACCTGTTCAGCTTTGTGGCGATTACCTGGATGGCATATCCAGCGAAGGTGCATTGAAGACAGGTTTGGAAGCCGGCAACAACATTATTAATTATTTAAAGCGGAAGTAATACTATGGAATTCAGCGACGCAAAACAGAACTTTATACAGGCCTGGGGCAGCATGGGAACAGAATGGGGCATTAACCGCACCATGGCGCAGATACACGCCTTGCTATTGGTTGCACCACAGGCATTGACAGCCGATCAGGTAATGGAAGAACTCAAAACATCTCGGGGTAATACCAACCTTAACCTGCGCGAACTGGTTGACTGGGGTGTAGTGAAAAAGGTAAATAAGCTGGGCGACAGAAAAGAATATTTCGAGGCACTGAAAGACATACATAAGGTGGCTATACTGATACTGAAAGAGCGCCGCAAACGCGAGCTGGAGCCACTTCTGCAACACCTGAAAGACTACAAAGACCTGAAGGTAAACAAAAACAATCCTGACGAAAAAGCATTCGCTGATACGGTTGGTGATATTGAAAAATTTACCAACAAAGTAGATGGCCTTTTTGCTAAAGCAATAAGCGCCGAAGAAAGCTGGCTCTGGGGTACGCTCATTAAGTTTTTAAAGTAGAGGGGTGTATTTAGCTTTAGCCAAATTTACTGCTGCTGAACGTTCGGCTAAAGCCGCGCGGGTTATTATTATTTCCACGACTTAAAAGTCGTGGCCATTTGAAAGGGTGCATTTCAAATTGACCCAGCGGGGAAGGCAGCGACAAAGCGAGAATAACGCAAAAGAGGAAGGCCGTGGCCTTCCTCTTTTAAAATAACTTCAGTGTAATTATTGCGGCTTTATTTCATTGGCCCGGCCGCTCTTTTTTTGCTCTTCCATTTCATCTTCCTTCTCCTGCGCCTTATCATAAGCGCGGATGATCATTTTCACAAGGCGGTGACGCACCACGTCGGCCTCATCAAGCTGAATGAACGAAATCCCTTCAATGTTACGCAGAATTTTAGACGCCTTTATTAAACCAGACTTCTGGTTTTTGGGCAAGTCAATCTGGGTAAGGTCGCCGGTAATAACAGCCTTTGCCGATGGCCCTATACGGGTCAGGAACATCTTTATCTGCAGGTCGGTAGTGTTTTGCGCTTCATCTAAAATAATGAAGGCATTATCTAACGTACGGCCACGCATATAAGCAAGTGGAGCTATTTCAATAATGCGATTGGTCATATAATAGTTCAGCTTATCGCTTGGTATCATATCATCCAGCGCATCATACAACGGGCGCAGATAAGGATCGATCTTCTCCTTCAAATCGCCCGGTAAAAAACCAAGGTTTTCACCAGCTTCCACCGCAGGGCGGGTAAGTATTATCTTCCTCACCGCCTTATTTTTCAATGCCCTTACCGCAAGCGCAACTGCGGTATATGTTTTACCGGTACCCGCGGGGCCTATTGCAAAAATAATATCGTTCTTTTCCGATGCCGCTGCCATCAACTTCTGGTTAGCCGTTTTAGCACGCACTACCCTTCCGTTAGGGCCAAAGACCAATATATCATTAGTCGCAGGGTCTTCTACCGGCGCATCACCCTCTTCATCGCCGCCCAGTATCTTCGAAAAATAATTCTCCGACAAATGGCCGTTTCGTTCCAGGTACTGTATCACCTGGTTTATTTTAACCAGCGCGCCATTTACCTCATCAGGCTGCCCTGATATTTTTATTTGGGTGCCCCGTGATAGTAGCTTGAGCAGCGGGAATTTCTTTTTAAGTATTTCGAACTTACTGTTATTAATGCCAAAGAACTCTATTGGGTTAACAGTTTCCAGGTTGATGATAGTTTCTGTCAAGTGAGTATGATTTAATGTTCAGTGAATTTACGGAAATGACCACCAAAATGGTATTATCGAACTGTTAAGAATTTCCCTTGGCGGCAACTACATTTTGTATTCCTGGGCTTTGAAAGCTTCCACTTTATCTGCAATACGGGTATCAGACAATGCGAATATACGAGCACACATTACTGCCGCATTACGCGCACCTGCCTTACCTACCGCAAGGGTGCCTACGGGCAAGCCGGCAGGCATCTGCACTATGCTGTACAATGCATCAATACCACCAGGCAAACCGCCTTCAAGCGGCACACCTAAAACAGGTAACGATGTATAAGCTGCACATACGCCAGGTAGTGCAGCAGCCATACCTGCGGCTGCTACCACTGCGCCATAGCCGTTGCCTTTT
Organism: Chitinophagales bacterium; assembly: GCA_038228575.1. Lineage (GTDB taxonomy): Bacteria > Bacteroidota > Bacteroidia > Chitinophagales > Chitinophagaceae > Flavipsychrobacter. Next base: position 163,102 of record JBBRPD010000001.1, read on the forward strand.
GCATTTACCATCAGTTCCCTAACCATGTCAGGGTTCCTGTGGGCCGATGCCACAACCATATTGTTTTCTATTCCGAACCAGGTAAGCCAGTTGCTGCATTCCTGCATCACACCTTCGTCTGACTTTGACCCCATAATAATTAATACTTTCATCTGTTGGTTGATTATTTGTCGTGAAGTTAATGCGCCATCACAAAAGAGTATTTACCTACTTTTCCACCATCTCTGAATAACTTTTCCTTCTTGTATATAACGTGCAGGGTATGCATTTAGTTTTGCAGCCCATGTAATTTACGCAGTTATGACATAAATCGTTAGTTATCAACCTAACTATTGCCTAACAATGCAGAAACTACTTTCTACCCCTTATTTTTTTGTAGATCTTTATGGCGCTCATAAGCAATACAACAAACAAAACAAGGCTACCCAAACCCCACACAAGGCTCATGCCCTTCTTTACGCTAACCAGCATAACAATAGCCACAAGGAAAATAGTTGCCATTTCGTTCCAGATGCGCAACTGGGTAGAGGAGTACCGGTAAACGCCGTTGCTAAGTTGTTTGTAAATGACATGAAGAGACAAATGATAGGCATATAGACCCACAACAAAAGCTAATTTAATACCCAGCCATTTGTCCGGCACTGAAAAATTGCTGTAGAGATACCACATCCACGGTCCTAAAATCAAGGTTAGTACTGCGGATGGCCATGTAATACCGAACCACAGGCGCTTTATCATTATAGCGAATTGGTTGGTAAGTATTGTTTTCTCAGGCTCTGGTTTTTCATTGGCTTCGGTCTGGTAAATAAACAACCTTACTATGTAAAACATACCACTAAACCAGGTAACAATAAAAATAATGTGGAGTGCCTTTATATAGAAGTACATTTTTTATTTTAGTAGTTAGTATATAGTAGTTAGTAGGTAATTGTTGGCAGTAATTGGCGTATAGTAATTGCTAAATTCCGATGCGTAGCCCGCACTTAACAGTCATTAATATTTAGGCGCCAATCAATACTTTAATTGCCTTTATCCAGCTAGGTTGTATATTCATACAGGGTATAAAAGTGTAGCTTTCTCCCCCAGCCTCCATAAAATTCTCTTTTTCCCGAATAGCTACTTCCTCCAGTGTTTCCAGGCAATCGCTTACGAATGACGGGCAAACTACCATCAGGTTCTTGATGCCCTCTCCGGGCATTTGTTCCATTCTTGCGGTGGTTGCTGGTGTTAACCAGGCCGAACGGCCGAGTTTTGATTGGAACGCTACGCTGTATCTGTCTTTAGGTATACCCAATTTTTCAGTAACGAGTTTGGTGGTAACCAGGCATTGGTGTTTATAACAAGTGCTGTGGGCAGTTGAAGCTACATTGCAACAATCAGCTACTTTAAGGCAATGGTTACCGGTAGTGTCGCTCTTTTGTATATGCCTTTCCGGTATGCTGTGGTAGCTAAATAGTATGTGCGAATTGGTATCAGCGAGGTAAGGTTGTATGCTTTCAGCCAGTGCAGCAATATAAGCGGGATGGTTATAAAATGGCGAAATAGAATGAATGCGAAACTTATAATTGCCTTTTTTATGAACTTCTTCAGCGTGCGCTACGGCTGTTTCAAAACTAGACATGGCATAGTGTGGATATAACGGTAACAGTACCACTTCTTCCAGATCAGGATATTTTTTTGCAAGATTGTCGTAGGCCGATTGCATATCGGGGTTGCCATACCGCATGGATATTTCAACAGGCATTTCTACTATCTTCGCTAACTCGCCTTTTACCAGCTTCGTTATATGCACAAGGGGCGATCCGTCCTTCGTCCATATGGAGCTGTAAGCCTCTGCGGACTTTGATGCGCGAAAAGGTGTAATAATTCCCTTCACCAAAATAGTGCGCCACAGATAAGGCGTATCAATAACCTTTCCGTCCATTAAAAACTCATTGAGGTATCTTCTTACGTCACTTACGCTGGTAGAATCAGGTGATCCCAGATTCATCAAAATAACCGCTTTCTTAACCATTTGACTCATTATCTAATTTTAATTGCTTTATATCGTCCACATTTTTAAATAGAACGCTTTCCGGGAATAAGCCCGCAAAGTTGGCTTATAAATTTCAAATGCAAAGAAACGTAAACAAAATTAGGGGTGATTTCTGTCACCTATTAAAATGACTGAGTCGTGACAGACAAATTAGGTAACAAAAATGTAACCCAAGTACCTTTGCAGCAGGTCACTAATAACACAAATGCACAAAAAATCACAACCATTTCAAAATTTCTGGGTAGTTGGAATCAACTACAAAAAAACAGATGCGAGTGTTCGTGGGCTATTTGCTGTTAATACCAGCCAGTATGATTACCTGCTGTCCATAGCGCCTGATTACGGTTTGAAGGAATTATTTATTGTTTCAACCTGCAACAGAACCGAGATATATGGCCTGGCTGACTCATCACAACAACTCATTGAACTGCTTGCTAATGTTACCAAAGGCGACGCTACTACATTTGCCAGCAAAGCATACATTAAAAACGGCCAGCAAGCTATAGAGCATCTTTTCCATGTTGCGGCTGGTCTTGATTCGCAAATACTTGGCGATTTTGAAATTCTGGGTCAAATTAAAACTGCAGTTAAGCAGGCAAAAAGCAAAGGATTTATTGGCGCATTTACAGAACGCCTTGTCAATAGTGTATTGCAATCCACAAAATCAGTTAAAACAAATACGCAGTTGAGCGGCGGCACCGTATCGGTTTCGTTCGCTGCCATACAATATATAAAACAACAGGTAAAAGATATTGCCAATAAAAAAATTGTATTGATTGGCATGGGTAAAATAGGCAAAACCACCTGCCGTAACATTGTTCATTATCTCGATACCCGTAATATTACCGTTATTAACAGAACCGAGGAAACAGCTATTGCCATTGCTCAAGAACTGCAACTGCAATCTGCTGGAATTAATGAATTGGTTAACCAGATTGCAGCGGCTGACATTGTTATCGTATCGACAAACGCACCAGAGCCTATTATTTTAAAGGAGCATTTAACAAATGGCCATTCAAAACTTATTATTGACCTTTCGGTACCATGTAATGTTGCAGCCGACGCTACCCGATTGGCAGGTGTTACCTTTGTAAATGTTGATACGCTTTCAAAAATAAACGACGATACACTGGAAATGAGGCGCGCCGAAGTGCCTGCTGCATTAAGTATAATTGATGAGCACATTAAGGAATTCAGGGAATGGTATGATATGCGTAAGCATGTACCTGTGCTTAAAGAAGTAAAAAGTAAACTTGCGGGCATGCCTATTGATGCATTAATACTGAACAGCATTACGGTTAACAAACTGCAAACTACCCGCGACCAAACCATTCAGAGTGTTATTAACGTATTGGCCACCAAGATGCGCAATACCAACACTGTTGGCTGCAATTATATAGCTGCAATTAATGACTTTATAACATATCATGTCTAAAATATTAAGGATAGGCACCCGCGAAAGCCAGTTGGCAGTGTGGCAGGCTAATTCCGTAAAAAACCTACTGGCAGCCCACGGCATACCTGCTGAACTTGTGTATATAAAAAGTGAGGGCGACACCGATTTAACCACACCACTTTACGAAATTGGCGTGCAGGGTATTTTTACACGCGCATTGGATATTGCTTTGCTGAAAGGCGATATTGATATGGCTGTCCACTCCATGAAAGACGTACCAACACAATTGGCTAACGGAATAGCGCAAGCAGCCGTTCTACGAAGGGCGTCGTATAAAGATCTGCTAGTGCCTAAAATTGACGGAGCGTTTCTGAATGATACCCAAGCCCCCAACGTTATAGCAACAAGTAGCATTCGCCGTAAAGCACAATGGCTAAACCGCTACCCTAATGCTACAATTGAAAACCTGCGTGGCAATGTAAATACACGCCTGCGTAAAGTGCAGGAAAACGAATGGCAGGGCGCTATTTTTGCCGCAGCCGGACTGGAACGAATAGGCGTACGTCCTGAAAATGCGGTAGAGTTGGATTGGATGCTGCCAGCCCCTGCACAAGGTGCAGTAGTTGTGGTAGGCCGGACCGAGGATGCCTATACTCTTGAAAAATGTGCACAGCTTAATGACAAATACACTGATTGGGCAGTAAAAATAGAGCGTGACTTTTTACGCGCACTAATGGGTGGCTGCGCCACACCAATAAGCGCCTTTGCCCAGATAGTAAATGAAGAGATCATTTTTCAAGGAAGTATACTGAGTGTTGATGGAAAGGATAAAGTAGCAATAACAAAAACTGCACCTTTGAGCGAACGCGATGCATTAGGCCAAACTGCCGCAGAAGAAGTACTGGCTAATGGCGGACAAGCTATTTTAAATAAAATAAGAAATGGGAAATAAGATGCGGCTACTGAGCACTGCAGCTATTTCGCAGTCCGCCATTGAAGATGCTGCGGCAAAAGGTGTGGCCGTTGATGTGGTGCCCTTTATTGAAATAACGCATGTATGTACCGAAAGCCTTGTTACTACCGTTAGGTCGATTGAGCGGGATGTAGTCAACGTTATTTTTACAAGCGCACAGGCGGTTATTGCAATAAAAGATTGCCTTGGCAATACAACACCAGCCTGGAATATTTTTTGTGTAGGCAGCGAAACACTGAAAAAAGTACAGCAACTATTGCCCAGTACAAAAATTATTGGTGCTGCCAATAATGCCAGCGATATTGCAAAAGTAATTATTGATAACAGGGTAAATGACGTTTACTTTTTTTGCAGCAATATTCGCCTGAATAATTTGCCCGATGCACTTGCAGAAGCAAAAATCAGATTTAAGGAGGTCGTTGTTTACATTACCAGCAAATTACACAACAAAATTGACATTGTTTACGATGGCATATTGTTTTACAGCCCAAGCGGTGTGAATAGTTTTTTTGCAGATAATACTGTAACTAGCGAGACCACCTTATTTTCGATTGGCAACACTACCGCTGCCGCAATAAGGAAACATTCGGCTAACAACATAGTAGTTAGCGATAAACCTTCAAAAGACCAGATGGTAAGCGAGGCAGTAGCAAACATTCAACAACAAATAACAACAAATAAAACAACATAAAGTGAGTTTACAGAACGATCTATTATTAAGAGCATTAAAGGGAGAAGAACTAAGCCGCCCACCTGTTTGGATGATGAGGCAAGCTGGCAGATATTTGCCAGACTATATAAAACTCCGCAACCAGTACGACTTCTTTACCCGCGTGCAAACACCTGAACTTGCCTGCGAAATAACATTGCAACCTGTTGACCAGGTTGGTGTGGACGCAGCTATTATATTTTCCGATATTCTGGTGATACCTCAAGCTATGGGTATGACCGTATTAATGGAAGAAGGTAAAGGCCCGCTGTTGCCCGATGTTATTAAAACGAAAGCTGACATTGATGCACTGATAACTACCGAAGTTGAAGACAGGCTCAGTTATGTTACTGCCGCCCTATCGCTCACTAAAAAGGAATTAAACAACAGGGTGCCATTGATAGGCTTTGCAGGTGCGCCATGGACATTACTTTGCTATATGGTGGAAGGCAAAGGCAGTAAAACCTTTGATAAAGCGAAACAGTTTTGCTTCACACAACCAGAATTGGCTCATGCCCTATTGCAGAAAATTACCGACGTTACCATACTTTACCTGAAAGCGCAGGCAAAGGCAGGTGCAGATGTATTGCAGGTATTTGACAGCTGGAGTGGCATGCTGAGTCCGGCTGATTTTAAGAACTACGCACAACCCTATCTTATTCAAATAGCAGACGCAGTAAGTGCTGATGCACCGGTAATTCTGTTCCCTAAAGGCAGCTGGTATGCATTGCCTGAAATTGGCAACAGCAGTGCTGCCGGTGTGGGTATTGATTGGAGCATTACGCCGGAAATGGCCAGAAAGATGGCTGGCAATAACATAACTATACAAGGTAATTTTGACCCTAGTAAACTATTGGCACCCATACCCCAAATACAGAAAGAGGTGCATGAAATGATTGATGCATTTGGCACGACAAGATATATTGCTAATCTGGGTCATGGCATAATGCCAAATATCCCGGTAGATCACGCTAAGGCATTTGTTGATGCGGTAAAATCTTATAGTCGTAAGTCGTAAGTCATAAGTAGAAATTAGTGAGTAGAAGGTAGAAAGTGGCGGTGAGTGATAAATTGTAAGTCATAAGTAGAAAGCGTTTAAGTGAATAATATGTAGCGGCAGAAATTTTCTGCCCTGTATAAGACGGGAAATAAATGAGCATAAAAGAACAATTCACTAATTATATTCACAGTCTGCAGGACACTATTTGTGCCGGGCTTGAACGTGCAGATGGTTCAGCAAAATTCCAGGAAGATACGTGGGAGCGGCCGGAAGGTGGCGGCGGTAAAACGCGCGTTATTTCAGGGGGCAGTGTTTTTGAAAAAGGGGGTGTTAATACATCTGTAGTTCATGGTGCTTTACCCTTGGCCATGCAACAGGCATTCGGTGTGGGCGAAAGTAATTTCTTTGCCGTAGGGCTTTCCCTGGTCATCCACCCGCTCAACCCCAATGTGCCTACTGTACATGCGAACTGGCGTTATTTTGAGTTGACGGATAACGATGGTAACCGGCTGGATAGCTGGTTTGGCGGTGGTACCGACCTTACGCCTTATTATTTGTTTGAAGGTGATGCAGTGCATTTTCACTCAACCCTTAAAAATGCTATTGAACCGTTCGGGGCTGACCTCTACCCTGTTTATAAAAAACATTGCGACGAATATTTTGCCAACAAGCACCGTGGCGATGAAATGCGTGGCATAGGCGGTGTATTTTACGATTACTTACGACCAACCACGGAACGGACTGAAAACCAGTTGTTTGAATTTCAACAATCAAATGGAAATGCGTTCCTCAATGCCTACTTGCCTATTGTTGAAAAAAGAAAAAACCAACCTTACGGAGAAAGAGAAATTGAATGGCAGGAAGTGCGCCGCGGCCGTTATGTTGAATTTAACTTGATTCATGACCGGGGTACGCTATTTGGATTAAAGACCAATGGCAGAACAGAGAGCATACTCATGAGCCTGCCGCCACGCGCACGATGGTATTACAACTACGAGCCGAAGCCCGGAAGTAAGGAAGCTGAAATGATGCAATACTACAAGCCGAACGATTGGGTTAAATAATAGCTCAATTGCGGAATAGCTCAATGGCTTGATGGCTGATGGCTTAATTGGGTGTTTTTCGAAAAGTAATCGGATATTTGGCTTTAATTGCGAATATTTTGACAAAAGAAGAAATAGAAAAACTAAAGGGCGATATCCTCAACAAAGAATGGAAAGAAGCCTCGACTGCTGCTGACAAAATAGTAGAGTTTCTGGGTAATGAAGCTTATGATTTCTTTTTTCTTTGCTTGAAAATGAAAGCTATGACCTGCGTAGGCTTGCAGCTCTTTCGCTTCGGGAAATAGGTAATAGCAGTGCTGTTGAACCTCTATTGCATAACATTTTCGCTAAAGAGCGAATTAACCAAAACGGAACTTTTGTTTATGCATTAATGGCGCTGGATTGCAGCAAGAATATAAAAGAGATCTTTCAAATTTTGTTTTACCAAGGTTATGAAGCTAAATATCATGCGTGTGAGATTCTTGAGGAACAGGAATTTGAATTTACCCGGCAAGACATTCATGACATCAAAGCGATGTGGGAGGATTTGAAATTGCACCCGGAAAAAGGAGTTTGCTTTGAAAACAATAAAGATATGATCGAAGCCATAGTTACTAGTTACTTACCGTATTTAGATGAACTAAATTAACAGACAAAATGCACCTCATAAGAAGAAACAGAATATTACGTCAGTCTCCAGCCATACGGGCAATGGTAGCTGAAACAATAATAAAACCATCTGATTTTATTGCGCCATTATTCATAGTAGAAGGCAGTGGTGTAAAGGAAGAAATATCTTCCATGCAGGGCTATTACCGAATGAGTATTGACCTTACCGTTGCTGAGGTAAAGGAGTTGTGGAGCCTGGGTATCAAGAGCGTACTGCTTTTCATAAAATGTAAGGACGAACTGAAAGACAATAAGGGCACAGAAGCGCTTAACCCTGATGGGTTAATGCAACGAAGCATTAAGGCTATTAAAAACGCCTGCCCGGAAATGGTTATCATGACAGATGTGGCACTTGATCCGTTTTCAATTTACGGCCACGACGGCATTGTAGAAAACAATGAAATTGTAAACGATGCTACTGTTGCAGTATTGGCCCAAATGAGTGTGAGCCACGCGCAGGCAGGTGCCGACATTATTGCACCCAGCGACATGATGGATGGCAGGATATTGGCGATTCGTGATGCACTGGAAAGTAACGGTTTCACTAAAACCGGCATTATGAGTTATAGTGCTAAGTATGCATCATGCTTTTACGGACCATTTCGGGATGCTCTGGATAGTGCCCCCGGCTTCGGAGATAAGAAGACCTACCAGATGGATTATGCCAATCGACTGGAAGCGGTAAAGGAAACGCTGATGGATATTGAAGAAGGTGCGGACATTGTTATGGTAAAACCGGCAATGGCCTACCTTGATATTATACGTGAAGTAAAAGACGCAGTAGATGTGCCCGTAAGTGCCTACCATGTAAGCGGCGAATATGCCATGATAAAGGCGGCGGCAAACATGGGATGGCTCGACGAGAACAAAGCCATCATAGAATCGCTCACCAGCATTAAACGTGCCGGTGCTGACCTGGTAGCCACCTACTTTGCAAAAAAAGCAGCAATGCTCATTAACGGGTAGATCTGTTGATTCGCAGTAAATGAGCCCGATGAAGCATAAAAAAAAGGAATCCGATATGGATTCCTTTTTTTGCGGTGTAGAGTGGAGCGGACAAAAGTCGAACTTTTTTGTACTTGATTTAGAGAAATTTACCATATTTTAGAGAATCTGGTTGTAGGGCAAATTTGTAGTTAAAGCTATCCTTTGGGGTTAGCTTTTTTTATGAGATAAGGCACTGGCTTACCGATATTTTATTAGAGGGAAAGACAGCCAATAGCAAAGAAAATCTTTACTCATTAGTGTTTGGCGTTGCCAAGATAGTTCCTTGGGATTAATTATTACGTTTAACGTAACACAGCAATTGTCTGATGCAATAAGATGTTTGTAGCAACATTTATATATACCGTTTAACGTAACAAGGGGTATACCGCTTACCGTAACAATACTGCTGGTAACCCTGTGGCGTTTACCGTAACAATGGGTGCTACTGTTTAGCATAACAAATATTGTTGGTGACACCTGCTGCGTTTGAAGTAGCAAGGGGTGCTACGCAAATCCTTGCGCAATCAGGACAGATGGTTTGGGGAATCAAGAAATGGATTAGAATAAGTAATTTTGTTAAATGACAGAGAGGAAAGAACATTGGGAAACAGTCTATTCTACCAAACAACCTCATGAGGTGAGTTGGACTCAGAAAGTACCAAAAACATCCCTTGATTTTATCCATAGTTTTAACGTCCCCAAGACGGCAAAGATTATTGACATAGGTGGCGGGGACAGTAAATTAGTTGACTTTTTACTTGCGGAAGGGTATGAGAATATTACGGTGCTGGACATATCGGAGCAGGCTTTGGAGCGAGTAAAACAACGGCTTGGTGAAAAAAGCAAACAGGTAAAATGGGTTGCTTCCGATATAACGGAGTTTCACCCGGATACTACTTATGACGTTTGGCATGATAGGGCAACCTTCCATTTTTTGACAACACCAGACCAAATAAAGCAATACCTCACCATTGCAAGAAAGGCAGTAAAAAACTATCTGGCTATCGGTACGTTCTCCTATAACGGCCCCAAAAAATGCAGTGGGCTGGATATTAAGCAATATGATGAGGTGCATTTACAAAGCGAATTATCAAATGGTTTTGAAAAAATACGCTGCATAACAGAAGACCACGTTACACCATTTAATACTACTCAGAATTTTTTATTCTGTAGTTTTAAGAGTACACACCTTAATAAGCAATAACTATTTCAAGTATCGATTGCTGAATTGATTTTTTTCTGAATGTCATTTATCGCAATGCAAATAGCTACCTATTTTTTTTAACCGGAACCAACTTCATCCCACATTTGGGACATTTACCCGGTTTAGTCCTTACTATTTCTGGATGCATAGTGCATGTATATTTTTTGCTGTTGCATGTCTTGCATACTTCTTGCTATGGCTACCATAGGCAAAGGTCGTAATAGAAGCTGTCACGATGAGGGTGACGACTGCAATGATTACTTTTTTCATTGTTGAGATATTTGAATATGACTAAAATTATTTACTAGTAAATAATGGTTAACCCGGCACCCAATCCCATATCACTGTCATAGTGCGTAGAAAGTGAGAAATACTTGGTAAGAATGTACCTGAAACCTATCATATACTCCTTATCCGTGTTTGCCATTATATTAAAACGCAGGCGCTTTGTGACCGGGACATCGTCACGGCTGAGCTGGAACCGGAATTTACCATTACCATCTACCCTGGCATCGGCAATTACAAGCATTGGCAATACGTAAGCTATACCCGCAATAATTGTTTTCCGATTATTCTTATTACTGACCTGGCCAAAAAGGTTGTATGCTTCATTTCCAAAGATATTCTTACCTATAAGGCCACCCTCCATGTGCATGGTGCCCGTTTTTTTATAGTGGTAATCAAAACCAGCATAAGGATACCACCATTGCATTTTACCTAAATACCTTCCCAGCATCGTTTCACTTTCATAACCGTGCTCATCATGATAGCCTAAATGCCAAACCGTACTTAGCTTCCAGCGGGTTTGCGCTAACATAGCTTCGCCATCTGTGCCATTGCTTTGCAAGCCTACTTTTGTCATAAAATGCGGGTGCCTGTCATCCCAGAATAATTTGCGCTGAGCTAATTTGGGATTGGGGATTTCAGGATTTGGCTGCGAACCCTGGTAGCTGAATATCCTGCCCATGCCACTCATCATGTGGTATAAAATATGGCAGTGAAAAAACCAATCACCACTTTCTGTGGCGGCAAACTCCAGTGTATCCGTTTCCATCGGCATTATATCAAGTACGTTCTTTAGAGGAGCATATGCGCCCTGCCCGTTCAGCACCCTAAAATCGTGCCCGTGCAAGTGCATCGGGTGCCGCATCATAGTATTATTGTAAAGGATTATTTTTATGTTCTCCCCTTTTTTAATCAAAATTTTATCAGCTTCCGAAACTGTTTTGTTATCTAATGTCCAAACGTAGCGGTTCATATTCCCTGTCAGTTCAAACCGTATTAATTTTTCGGTACCAACCCTCAATGTAGTTTTTTCAGTTGCCTTTAACATGCCGTAATTCAAACTTATTATATCGGTATTATCATCAGCCATATTCATACCAGCCATACTTTTGTCATTGGTTATTTGCATCTGGCTTTTCATATCATTTTTTTGTGAAGTGCTATCTTGTTTCATATCCCCCATCTTCATTTTACCGCTCTTACCATCCCCGGTAATTTCGGGATACATTACCTGGTTCATGTCCATTGTCTGGTTGCTCATTTCCATACCCATTGGTTTGAGATCACCATTCATAGCCATCATACTGTTCATCATTTTCATACCTGCAAAGTATTTGAGCTTCGGTAGTTTTACAGCAGGCATTTTCATTCCGCTTCCCAGCCATAAAGAAGCTGATTTTGTGCGGTCTTCCGGCGTAACCAAAAATTCGTAGCTCATATTATCGGGTATAGTTACAATTACATCATAAGTTTCAGAAACTGCAATAATTAGCCTGCCAACCTCCACAGGTTCTACATCATTACCATCATTGCCGACTACAGTTATTTTACCGCCGGAATAGGTAAGCCAGAAATAGGACGATGCCCCCCCATTAACAATGCGCAATTTTACTTTATCACCTGCTTTAAATTGTGGTTGTTCATTAACCTTTTTCCCATTTATTAAAAAGGCTTCGTACGCCACATCGCTTACATCCATAGCGTTCATGCGTTTCCATTCATTAATCAGCTTTGTCTTTAAATGGCTGCCCCTTATCGCTTCCGAGTAACTCTGTGTAGTACCTTTTTTTATGGCAAACCAATCTGTGGCATTGTGCAGGCTCCTGTTCACCTCTTTTGGTTTCATATCCGTCCAGTCACTTAAAACCATTGGTAGTGTTGGTATGTCCGGCTCATTCCTCTTATTGAATATTAATGCACCATACATTCCACTTTGTTCCTGAAGTTCTGAATGGCTGTGATACCAATACGTCCCATTTTGTATAACAGGGAATTTATACAAATGGGTTTGATGTGCCGGAATTGGCATTTGGGTTAAGTAGGGGACACCATCAAATTGGTTAGGTAAAAAAACACCGTGCCAATGCAATGAAGTACTAACGCTTAGCGTATTATGCACATAAATTTCAGCAGTGTCGCCTTCAGTAAAAGTAAGCGTGGGTGCAGGGATAGAACCATTAATGGCAATAGCATGTTTTGTTTTACCTGAATAATTCACAAGGGTATCTTTTACGTACAAATCATAGCGTACTACTTTTGGTTTGTAGGTTATTGAGAGCTTTTCAATTTTAGGGTTAAAATCCTTCTCCTTAACTTTTTCTTTTATGTTTTCAACCGGGTTCTTATCTTTTAATACTTTAGTTGGTTCTGCAAGTGTTGGTTTTTCATTTTTTGCCTTTTTTTTAACAAGTCTCATTCCGCACTTGGGGCAATTACCCGGTTTTGAAGATTGCACTTCCGGGTGCATTGGGCAGGTGTAGATTACGGGTTGTCTAGTTGCTTCCGCAGCGTTTCCGCCTTCTTTTTGCTTATGCACATCCATGCCTTTCATATCATGTTGTGCTGACAGGGTTAACGAAATGCATTGGAATATGACCAATAAAATATAGTTTTTCATGCTTTAATTTTTGTTGGTAAGGCTATCCAAGTTGGTATTTGCCCAATCAATAATTAATTTCTTGTCTTCCTTACTCAGGTGGGCTGCGTTGTGCAACAGCAGATAAGATGGTATGGGCATTGTGCCATCATTTATGCTGTTAGCTATTGATTGAAGTTTGCTTTTTTGTTTTACGATTGAATAATTGCCGAATTCATCGAAATTAAGATTTTTCTTTCCTTTTTTGATATGCGATGCCATCCACCACCCGCCAGGCTGAATGAACGAATACCAGGGATACCTGGTATTATTGCTATGGCAGTCGCAGCATGAATTTTTAATAACGGCTAAAACATTATCAGGTACATGGATACATTCTGAAATTTCAGACAATGCAACCTGCCCGCTATTGTTACGGGCAGGTTGTATAAATTGAATTGCGAGGAACACGATAAATAATGCTAACAGCAATTTTTTTACCCTGTGCATATTTTTATTTTAGTTCTTCTTTCATTGAGCCACAGGTTGGCATGGCTTTACCTAAATAGGGGTTGTTGATTTCCTTTGTTTCACTAATCCAGTCAGCACCTTTATTATTGTTGTACATAGGGCAATGGTCGTAGTATAAATTTTGCCCGGCGCCAAATGTTTTCACTAATTGGTAGATGTCCTTGCTTAACATATCAAAATGCTCGCGCTGGTGTTTTATATTGCCTGCATTAGTTGCAATATGGTCGGCGTGTTCTTTAGCATCATCTTTTATATCGCTGTAGGTTTTGGCTTGTTCCGCTCCTAATGAAGCTTTATCAATTTTATCAAGTTCTATTATCAAATCCTTGCCAGCGTTCGCTGCATCCTTATCCTTGTCATGGGCAAAAGCATTTTTCATTTTTAAATAGGTATCTAAAATACCTTTTATAGAAACTGTGCTTTTTGTCACCTCAGTTGCAGCTGGTGCCATACTGGTTTTGGTAGTAGAGCTATCTGCCGAGGTTTTTGCTTCCGATGTGGAACTTGAAGCACCATTACATGCGGCAAAGAATGTGGTTAACATGGCTACGCCGAGAACTATTTTTTTCATTTTATTTGAATTTAAGTGTAAGAGAATATTTTCAACGAAAAAAAAGAAAAAAAGCTATGCGTATAATGCATACCAATTTTGCTATGGAAAATAAAACAATACTAAATGCGGAAATTCTGAAACTCAAGATATATCCGCCGCATTCGCCAGAATGAGAATGGAATACTAATTATATTACTAAGACAAATAGGATAAACAGATACATGATAAAAGGAATATGGAGGTAAATTAGCATGGGTATATTGTTGAGGTAAGAAATCAAATGCTGAAATGGCACTTTTATGTTCAGCACTTTTAAAAGTTTTATGCTCGTCTTTACAGCAGCCCTTTTTTTCTTCAGATTTTTTCATGCCGCATCCACCACATTTATCTTCAACCTTATTGGTAAAAGAGATACTCATCAGCTTACCCATACAATAGTGTATATGAACTATAGCACCAGTAGCATTAGCTAAGTACAAAATGGATAATATCGTTATTAGAATACGTTTCACTTCTCGAACAAATTTACACTTTTAGTACCAATTTTTGCCTCCGGAATAAAAACTAATATTTCAATCCGATACAAAAAAATAATGAAAATTGATATTTAAAGCTACTTGCCGCTAATAAATTTTTCAGGATTCATCTTAAATGCTTCCTTGCAATTATAAGAATCAAAATAATAGGTTTCTCCCTTGTACTTATAGGAATAGGCATCAGTTATATTGGAAATTTTCATTTTGCACACAATATCTGTCGTTGTGCCCGATTTCTTTGTTTCTGGCTTAAACAAAAAGCAAGAAGACAAAAAGCAAGTAATAGAAACAAAGACAGTAACACTCAGGAAAGAAGTTTTCATACGTTTTTCAAATTTAATTAATTGTCAAATTACTTTTCACGTAGGTTGCGTTTTATAATCGTAATCATCATTACAAACATCCCACCTCTATTAGAGTTAAAATAAACTCCCGGCCAAGGCATCAAGAATTATCGTGCATCATTTGATTTATTTTTTTGCTGCTGTAAACTATCATTTTCAAATATTGTCAATCATTTCATGTTCTTCATGTCACACATTCCTTTCATAGAATTCGTAACATTTGGATGTGACTGCATAGCTCCCATCATCATTTTGCATTTGGACGGGTCTGTATCACACATATCCATCGTTTTGCCCATCATCATTTTGCACATGGAAGTATCCTTATCACACATGCCTACCATGTCTTTCATCATCATATTCATTGTACCGGGGTCGCTCATCATACTTTGTCCCATCATTTGTTTGCAACTGTCGTTGTTCATCATTTCAT
Organism: Chitinophagales bacterium; assembly: GCA_038228575.1. Taxonomy (GTDB): domain Bacteria; phylum Bacteroidota; class Bacteroidia; order Chitinophagales; family Chitinophagaceae; genus Flavipsychrobacter. The sequence continues at coordinate 178,375 of JBBRPD010000001.1, forward strand.
GCATCATCTCGTTCATATAAAGTTGATGATGTGCGATAGAAGCAATAATGTCTTTACGCTGATTGTCGTTATTGAGACATTGATCAGCCGATTGCTTTGTATTGCAGCTAGAAAGTAAGGTTATTACCGCTACAACGAATATTGAAAAGAAGCTATTTTTTTTCATTTTTTTCCAATTTTGAAATTATTTATTTATTTTTAAATTTGTGTTGTATATCCCCAAGTTGGTTAAAATAAACCACTGGATTGGTCAGGGGTTTATTGCAATTACATTTTGGCACATTCTTCAGCGCACTTTTTACAGGCATCTGCACATTCAGTGCAATGGCTGTTTTTATGCTTCCCACACTCTTCAGCACAAGCATTACATAATTTAGCACATAATTTACACAGCTCTTTAGCATGTTCGCTGCCTAAGCTCATCAGTTGAGCTGCGGCATAGCAAAGTGCAGCGCACTCCATATCTAACTGGATACATTTGGCCATCATTTTTACATCTGCTTCTTTAAGGCAAGAAGATGCACAATGATTGCAAAGGCCTGCGCACCTAAGGCACGCGTCAATACACTTTTGAAATGTGTTGTAATTCATAACTACTGGTTTTAATTATTGGTAAAATTAAATAATACCCGTAAGCGTAAGTATCATAATAATGCTCATTACTACCATCAGTAAATTCTCATATAAAGTAACTTTGCTTAAAGGAAGTTTCATGATTGTGCCCAGGCATACACAATTTAATATTTGTTTTTTGAGCAGGCTTTGCACTACCCCGATTGTACTCACTACCATTACGGTAAGCGTGGCAATATTGATCAATAACGGTTGGAAACCTGTAAGAAAAGCAACGCCAAGCAGTAATTCAATAAATGGGTAGAGATAACCATAAACTGGGATTTTCCTAGCTACAACATCATAAGTACTATATCCTTGTGCAAAACCCTTTAGATTTAATATCTTAAAAAAGGAGAAGACAAGGAAAATACCAGCCATGAAACTATTCATCCACTGCATCCAGTCAAACCCCTTTACAGAATGGGTAAGAAGGGTAACCCCGGAAATATAACCATAGATTAGATAAATAGGATAGTAGGAGTCGATTTCATCTGTTGCTGCGATAGCAGCCTCTGGTATATGTGGTGCGGCTTCGGTAATTGTGTATTTTGTTCCAATAGCTTGTTGCAAAACATGAGTTGCAATATGCTGATCCATTGTAATAACAGCTTGTGGTGAAGCTAATTGCACATCCGCCAAAATGACATGACTTGCTTTTAACAAGCCACTCTTTACATTTGTAACACATCCATTACAAGTCATGCCAGTAATGTTATAGTTGTGCGTCATCGTTTTTATTATTTGATAACGCAAAGGTAGAACGGGCAAGGGACGTTTATGTTACACCTTCTTCTGCAAAAGTTGCTTGTTTTTGTGAATTAGAGGTTGCCTACTTAATGTAAACATCGACCCAGATGCGGCAATTCTTTTTTTTGCAATAGCCATGCAAAAATTATTTTAAAGAATTGACTTTTCGGCGAAGTCATTCAGGCTGTGGACGGCAGCATAATATATCCCAAAATGAACTTATCATAAAGCATACTTAATCAAATAATTGCATTTCAGATTAACGAAATAAATCCCACAACACCATTTTCAGGCAGATTATGATTTTCTTCAGGAATTTAATACTTTTGGCTTCAGACCTAATTCTATTGAAAAATGAAATTTGCTATTATAATAGTAACTTATACATCTTTAAGACAAACTAAAAGGCTTATAGAACGTCTTAATAACGGTCAATTTGATTTTTACATCCATTTGGACAAGAAAATTGATATAGAAACGCACAGGGAATTATTTGATGTACCTAATGTATATTTTGTAACTAATCGTATTGACATCAAATGGGCTGGTTATTCGACCGCAGAGGCCGCATTAAGCAGCATTAGGCAAATAGCGGCATCTGGTATTAAATATGATTTTGTAAATCTAATTACTGGTCAGGATTATCCTATAAAGTCAGTAGAGCATATTTCTAATTTTTTACAGGAAAATATTGGTAAAGAATTTATCCTCTACCAATATTTTGATACCGAATGGCCAGAAGCGAATTCGAGAATTGAGAAATATCATTTTACTGATATGACTTTTAGTGGACGGCATCGGCTTGAAAAAATAGTTAATTTTTTTACACCTAAGCGCAAATTTCCTTTAGATATGAGGCTGTGCGGCAAAGAAACTTTTTGGACATTAAGTTTAGATTGCGCAGTTTATATTGTTGATTTCATAGATAGGAATCCAAAACTTAGTAATTTTTTAAGATACACTTGGGGAAGTGATGAGTTTATATACCAAACTATTATAATGAATTCTCATTTTAAAGACAAAGTAGTAAATAAAAATTACCGTTACATCCATTGGCCCCCAGGAAGTTCTCGTCCCAAAGTATTAACGACAGAAGACTATGAAAAAATTATAGCATCCGATAGCCTTTTTGGCAGAAAATTCGACATCGATACAGATGAAAATATATTTAATTTGTTAGACAACCTAAATACAGTGTAGTTATATTATGGCATATATACTTGATTTAAAATCGTTTACAGATACCAGAGGGCGATTAACCTCGATTGACAATGTGCTTCCTTTCGAGATAAAGCGTTTGTATTATATTGATCGTATCTCTTTCGAGTCTGAACGTGGAGGACATCTGCATTACGAAACCATAGAAGCTGTGTTCTGTGTAAACGGCAGTTTTACTGTGATAATAAATAATGGGAAAGAAAAAAAAGAATATTTTTTAAATGACCCTTCCAAATGTTTGATAGTCGAAAAACTTGATTGGCACAAAATACGTGATTTTAGTGCAGGAGCCATATTGATGGGCGTGTCATCAACTCATTACGATCACTCAGATTATGACCCTAAAGAACCGCAAATTATTCCATGATACCATACGAAAACCTCAAACGTTTAAACGAACCATTCAATGAAGAATTAAGAGCTAAATTTGATGCTGTACTTGAAACCGGCCATTACATACTAGGTGCTCATCTTGAACTTTTTGAAAAGGAATTTGCTAGCTATCATTCAGCCAACTACTGTGTAGGAGTGTCTAATGGCCTGGATGCTATAATAATGGCACTTAAAACCTTTAACCTGCCACCCGGTAGCGAGGTTATTGTACCATCTAATACCTACATAGCAACAATTTTGGCTGTTATTGCGTGTAACCTGAAGCCGGTTATGGTAGAGCCTGATATTCGTACTTACAATATTGATCCGTTAAAAATAGAACAGGCTATTACGCCTGAAACAAAGGTACTCCTCGTTGTGCATCTGTATGGCAAGCTCTGTGATATGGATAGCATAGTGAGAATAAAACAAAAGTACAACTTACACCTAATAGAAGATTGTGCCCAGGCACATGGAGGGACATATAAAAATCAACTTGCTGGTACATTTGGTGAGTTTGGGGCATTCAGTTTTTATCCTACAAAAAATTTAGGTGCGCTAGGCGATGCAGGTGGCATTATCTGTAATGATGAAAAACATTATAAACACCTAATCCAATTGCGCAATTACGGCTCTGACTGTAAATACTATAATGATATAATTGGTTACAATAATCGGCTTGACGAAATGCAGGCTGCCTTTTTGAGTGTGAAATTACCACACCTTAATAGAATGAACGAGCATAGAAATAAGTTGGCTAATTTATACCATACCCAATTGTCCACTCAATATATTTTACCGGTCAAAAATGCGGACTATTTCGATGTGTATCATATCTTCAATATCCGTTTTCCAAAACGTGACGAGTTGCAGCAATACTTGCTCGATAAAGGGATAGGCACTGTAATACACTACCCAGTACCACCTCACCGCCAAAAAGCATTAATGAATATTTTTGAAGGAAAAGATTATCCGATTGCCGATGAAATTCATAACACTACATTAAGTTTGCCTTGTTCGTTTTGCCATACTGAAAACGAAATAATGGAGGTGATTGATGCTTTAAATAATTATTAATTACCGATAAAGAATGAAAGTTACAGACATCTGCATTATCGGGAGTGGTATTGCCAGTACATTGACTCTGATTGAAATATGCAATAAGCTCCTTAATGATGTGCCCCTTACAAAAAAGGTATCCATAGCCATCATTGAAAAAAATAAAGAATTTTATAAGGGTATACCTTATGGCGCAAGATCGTCGGTAAATGCATTAACCATTACCTCTGTCCATGATTTTCTTAATGAAAATGAAAGCCCATTATTTTATGAATGGCTGTTAGCCACTAAAGATACCTGGACTACTTTTTATAAGCAACATGGGGGTATTACCGCCGCGCGCTGGCTAAAAGAGAATATGCCGCTGATAGAAAATAAAAAATGGGAAACCGTTTATGTGCCGCGATTCTTATATGGCAACTATTTGTCTGAAAAAATCACCAACCTTTTAAAAGCCGTTGAAGAAAAACAACTTGCTGAATTTAGGTTCATACAAGCTGAAGCCATTGATTCTAATGTTTTGGCCAATGGGCAACATGAAGTTACCCTTGAGCATCCTGATGATAGCTCATCAAAGATGACCACAAATAAACTGGTTATAGCAACTGGCTCTGCACCTGTAAAAAAAGTGGATGAGGTTTTCAGTAATAAAGTTTTATTTGTCAATGATATTTATGAGCCATCGGTAAATGATAACTTAATAACATTGCAGGCTACATTAAGTAACACAACTATCGCTGAGAATAGAAATGTTTTAATTATAGGTTCTAACGCAAGCAGTATTGAATTACTGTATTTATTTGAGGGATTGCCTGAGTTGAGAGTACTAGTCAATAAGACGGTTATTATTTCTACCAGCGGCATTTTGCCGTACCATATCACCACTAAAGTATTGGACAACTATCATTTACCTAACCTTGATGAGGTAAGAGCCAATGGTAACTATACTATACAAACGTTGGTTGATGCGGCTACTAAAGATTTAAAATATGCAGTCCAGGATGGTGCGAACATGAATTATGTAGGAGCCCTTATCAGCAATACATTAAAACTTATGGAAGCACTGGACGAAGATGCGAGAAAGGCATTCTTTGGTATTCACGGCATTAAACTTCGCGACATGTTCCGCCGTTCGGGACCTGAGTATAAAGGTGCGTCAGATGCATTAATTGCGCTTGATGAAGTCACAGTTTTTAAAGGGAGGTATCTGCAAACTGTCCCGACTGACAATGGAGTGACGATGACGTACCTTGATACCGTTACAGGAGAACAAAAGACTTATCCGCTTACTTTTAATGCCATAATTAATTGCAGCGGTTCACATCACCTCGATAAATCGCAATCAAGACTTCTGTATAATTTCGTCAACAAGAACATTTGCAGAATGAACCTGTCAAATGTTGGTTTTGAAGTAAATGAGAAATTTGAAGCTGCACCCAACCTATATATTATGGGGCCGTTATTGGGTGGCAATGTAAATAAACTAATTCATTTTTGGCAATTGGAAAATGCAGCAAGGCTTACCTACCTTGCACCCTACCTGGCTTGCGAATTATTGAATATTTCATAATTGCACTCAATTCATCTTCTAATTTTCCAATGTTTTTCAAATTGCACAACGTGTGTAGTAACTCCAAGATACCTAATCAGGATAGTGTCCGTTCTGTAATAGTATATTTAGATCCTATTGCCGCTTGTAGCATCGAAATAGTTACACGGCAATGCATAATAAGGGTAGCTTGCGGGGCATTTAATTGAATGTCTGCTTTGATTAGGCAGTCAATGTCTAATAGTCGTTTTTTTATATCTTCTACACACTCCTTGCACGTCATCCCCGTTATAATATAAGTCTGTGGCATTTTTTATAATTATTTTTGGCAATACAGCAGCTACAGAAGGTGCATCTTTTGCAGCTATAAAAATTATTGATGACAGTTCAGAAATTACGGATGATGCAATTCATGAACATGGTGTATTGAATCTAAAACATGATGCTCATGCATATCATGACCATGAAAATGGTGGTCTGAATTGTCGTGGGTATGATGATCTAAAACAATTATTAAAGAATCATGCTCGTGTCCATGCTCCGAATAAACATGGTGATGATGGTGCGTGTGGTCAATTGTTGAATCATAATGTGTCCATTCATGGTTATGGTCATCATGGGTGGCAGAATCATGATGGTATCCCATATGGTGATGCCAATACAATGAATCATGATGGTGGTATAATGTATCCCAATGTTGCATTATAGTATGGTGAGGCGTGGCCAACATGCTATCAAGGCAATCGCTCATCGCCATGTACTCCTGCTTCATTGAAGAAGATGTAATGGAATCTTCTATTGAAAGAGCCTTAAAGGAAGATGTAGTTACGATTGGTGGTGTCGTTGTAGTTGCCTGGTCTTCCTTTTTTTTACAGGAGAAGAGGCAACAAAAAGTTCCAATAATTATTAATGCTTTTTTCATCTTTTTTATTTTAAGTAGGTTTACTAAAATTTATTCTACGATAAACGCTCCATGGATAACATCGCCATTCGCAAACAAGGATATGAAATATATCCCCTTAGTCCAACCTGAAACATCAATGCTTGCTTTTTTGATTAAATAGTCAGTATGCATTTTCCCCCCAAATAAATCATAAACGGCAAACTCTGTTGGCCTACCCGCAGACGTGCCTATCAAGTCAATATTTAATAGTTGAATAGCAGGGTTCGGGTAAAGCTTTAAATCAACGTGATTTTCAACATTCATCACTTTTTCTGGATAAGGTGAAACAATAAACTGCCCCATCATGCCATCATCTTCATGATGCAGTAGATGGCAATGGTACATGTACGGTATTGTTTCACTCGCAAAATCCTCAAAGCGGGTAATGAATCGCACCGAATCGCCCGGCATTACCAGCACCACGTCTTTTTTACCCCGTTCCGATGGCAACGGTGGCATTCCATTTATATCAACAACATAGAATTGCACATCATGGATATGGAAAGGATGTGCCACCTTAGTATGGTTCACCAATTTCCATATTTCTGTGTTATTGAGGTGCGTAATAATGTTAACGGTATCCATTGCAAAATGTGCACCGTTCATCACAAACGGGCCTTCGGCATAGGTGCTGGAATCACTGGCAGTCGCGGGGTCAAAACTCAGTGTCCTTATAGTGTCAGCCGATGCAACTGCCCATGGTGATAATGTTGCCAATGACGAAGGCATAGTAAATAATGCGCCAGATACAGGGGCAATAACATTTATCCTCATTATATCGTAATCGGCACCGTTGAGTGGGTTAGCATAATAACCCGGTATGGTTGTAACACCCTTACCCACAGTATCGGCACCATAGATACCTTGCGGTAATTCAGTACCGAAATTTTTCAGATACAATGTTTGTCCTGTCATTCCGGTAAGGTTGAGCAATATTTCCACTCTTTCTCCGGGAGACAGCCGTATACGTGTCAAAGTAACGGAAGTATCCAGTAAGCCTCCATCGGTTGCAATCAATTTAAAAGGAAGGTTGCTTGTAAAGCCAAATAAATAACTGCGCAGGGATGAACCATTGAGCATCCTGAACCGTATTACCTGAGCCGGAGCGTCAAGGTAAGGTTTCATTGTGCCATTCACCATGATTACTGTGTCGTCTTCTGTGGCAATTGCAATCTGGCGTAGTATATCAAATGCCTTAGACTGGATAATCAAAGGGATGTCATCCACACCATAAGTACGAGGCAAGGGTAATGCCGCTTCTACTGAGTCTTTAACTATTATCATCCCTGCAATTCCTTTGGAAACGTGCAGATCTGTTTTACCAGCCCCATGCGGGTGATACCAATAAGTGCCTGCACCATTAAGAACTCTGAAAGACGGTGTCCATGTGGTTGCAGGGGCTATTAATTGCCCAGGGCCACCATCATATTCAGGTGCTACATGGAAACCATGCCAGTGTATTGTGGTGGTTACAGGTAAATTATTGGTTACATTCAAGTTAACGCTGTCCCATTTGTTCATTATTAGGGTTGGAGCCAAAAAAGCACCGTTTACGCCATAGGTAGGAGTAGTATATCCGGTAAAAAACGTTTTTGTTCCTGTTTGTATATTCAGGTTAAATGTAGTTCCGGTAATTGTGCTTGGTATAAATAATGCGGTCTGGCTATAAGAATGAAATGTACATAGGCAGCATAGCAACACTAAAAAATGCTTCATCATTAAAATTTACTGATTAGTTAGAAATATTTTTTGCTTTTCGGTACGCTTCTCCCCATTTAGAATAAGAATGTACATATCGTCATTCAAATAAGACAAATCAAATGCCTGTTTATCATAGAATACAGGTGAATTAAAAACCATTTTCCCAGTCAGGTCACAAAGCATTACCTGTGTATAAACTGTATTGGGATTATTGAGATAAATCGTCTTTCTATGGGCATAAACAAGGAAGTTATTTGCAGTGAAATTGTTAACCGCTGTAGGGTAGCAATTAATTATCCACGTTAACGTATCTCTGTGTGCAGTATTTTTCAAATCCCAAACTGCACAACGTATGACGGCTGTACCGTTTGTATCGTGTGCCTTTACATGCAGACTTATCAAACCATCATCGCCCGGTAAAATGGGATCCATCTGACCGGAATCGGGTAATGTAGTATAGCAATGCGCATAGTCGCACAACGAGATTTCCCATGTAGATGGCTTAGAAACAGAAAGTTTCTGCCATGCAAGTAACACTGTATCTGCTGCTGTATGAACTTGTGTAAATGTCAATACTTTCAGTATGTCAAAAGAAGTGGCAGTTTCAATAGTGTCTGTCGGCGAAGTCGTATATGATTGAGCGGACAAACGAGTTGTGGCGATACTTACTATCGCCACAACTGTTAGTATTTTATTGAGCTTAATCATGCTACTTAGCTATTGTCAACCGGGAAAAAGAAGAATGCCCATTGAGTGTAGCTCTTAAGATATACAGTCCACTTGAAAGGGCAGAAATATTAACTGTTTTTTCGAACACGCCAATTGAAATAGACTCATTAACAACTTTTAAGATAGTCGCTCCAGTCATGTCCTCTATTTGCAGTGATAAATTGCCGCTTTCCTTTAAGCCCATTTGTATATTCAAGCTGTTACTTGCTGGGTTTGGGAACAAATCAACTGAATTGATAGCCGGATTTATGTTTACTATACCCACTGAACCCGGATTGAAGAATTTAGCGATGCTATCCTTCATTGCCGTTGTGTCGCTGTTGGAAAATCCAATATCCGTATAGATAACTTTATGGCCTGAACCTGCAAGAATGACTATTGTCGGCATCCCGAAGCCACCATAGTACGCAACCTGAGCCGCTCCTGAGTCGATAGGCGTTGAGGTAAAGCCATTTGAGGATACCCATGAACTTACTGTGGAACAATTCATGCTATTCTGAAATCCCGACGTATATGCACGAATCTTACCCGGATGAGTAGCCAACAACCCAGCCTTCATAGCTTCAAGCGTATGTCCCGCTGCAATACAGGCTGCGCAGCCGCCACCCATAAAAAACTCAAGGATAACCACATTACCCGAATCAAGGTCGTTTGTAAATAAATGGTGCATTGTACCATTACAATCTGCACGGTTAAAATCCATAGCTACTGTAGCCTGGGCATTAGAATTACCTGCGGATACCAGTATATTTAATGCAACGATTGTTGCGAAAAGAATTTTTTTCATCTTTTTATTTTTTAAAATTGGTTATAATACTGTGTTTAGATAAGTATGTTTTAGTCAATCAACATCTTTGTCTTTTGAACATTTTGTCCGTCTGTTGCCTCTATAATATAGATTCCTTTGCTTATGCCAGATAAATTCAGTGGAAGTGCATTATTACCTATATTAGTTTTAAAATGCAAGGACGCTACTGTCCTACCGCTGATGTCATTTATATCAACCCTAATATCTTTTCCTGATTGGCTGTTATAAACTAAATTTGTGCTATTAGACGCTGGGTTTGGGAATAAACTAATTTCGTTTGTGTAATGTTCAATAGTCAGTACCTCTGCTGGGACACTTCCGGTAAAGGCAAGATTATCCACATACAGGTAGCTATTATTAACAGGCGTTGCGCCGCTTGCCGATAAAGTTATTATTGCGCTGTCGGGAACTGCACCTGTATAATAAGTTAAAGGTATTGTGAATGTTCCCCAACTCATTGCCATTCCGCTTAACGGTTTATTTACGAACGCAACCGTATCCCTCCTACTCATCGCAGTATTCCATTTTGAGAGCAATACCGAAATATAACCTTGGTCTGATCCATAGGCCATGTATTGCCAGCTTCCTGTTAAACTCACGGGACGTGTCGTATTTGCAAAACCTGATTTTGGTTTAATGTTCGTCATTACAGATTGGTCTAACATACCTGAACAGGTAATCCCAGGCATAACACCCATACTACCAGTCGTTTTGGAAACCAATTTGATATAACTGCTGCCTGCCGTACCCGGTGTGCCTTTCATGCAAGTATAAGTTGACATGCTTGATGTCATGCCATTTAACTGGTCCCATCCTGTGGGCATATCATATCCACTCATTGCCATCCATGTCTCAAAACTTGAATTGGGAATTTGTGCGTGCGCTGCACCGCTCATAGCAATAGCTATAGCTAAAAGAATATAAATCTTTTTCATTTTAGTTTGTGTTTTTTAATAAAAAGCGGATGTTGAATAAAACAGCTACAGGCTCAATTGTTTGAGCCTGTTAAAAAAATAACCATACCAAGAATCAAATCCTTAGTACACGGTTCAGTAAATAAATTGGAAGAGGAGGTACTAATGGAGGAGACGAATCATTAGCAATGAAGACATAATTGCCGTTGTAATTAGAATGCTCACCAAAATAGACTTGCCATAAAACGACTGCTTGCTCAAATACTATTTTAGAAAAAAACGCTTTTGATGACGAGGAGTGGTCGTCCTTAATTTTTGCCTTAATTACCTTATCCTCGCAACAACCCCTACTTTTTTCCTTTGTCCCACAGCAGTTTTTTTCAGTATCAGATGTGAAACATATTTCCTTATAGCTGCCTCCACAGTAGTGCAATGAAAATGTTAACCCTATGGCACTAGCCATATAGGAAACCATCATAAAAAGGGTGAACAGCTTTTTCATTGTTTTAACAAAGATAGGCAATTTCTAAATCTCAAACGTGCAGAATAATAATTATGTTTTTGAATAGTCATGTAATCCATATCTTTGCTTCAAATTATTTATATGAAACAATTATTTACTTCTATCCTATTGTTAACAATTTGCTCCAATAGCAATGCACAAACAATTACCTGGGGTACGCCACTAACCGTAAGCAGCGGAACAACAGGCAATCTTCACCCCCGCATTACGCTTGGAAGAAGCGGGAACCCTTTCGTATTATGGGGGAAATCTGACACAAAAGCCTATTTTTCCAAATGGAGCGGAAGCGCATTTACAACCCCGGTTGCGCTAAACCCTTCCTTTACGGTATTTGCACAATCATGGGCAGGGCCGGATATAGCCTCCTTTGGAGATACTATTTATGCCTCTATGAAACGTAACCCCGAAACATCTGATACTAATTATAGTTTTCTCGTCCATTCTTACGATGGGGGTACTACTTTTTCAGCCCCGATAAGAGTTGATAATATTGATACTAATAAATCTCGTTTTCCTATCGTTACAACTACATCAACTGGCAATCCATTGGTTGCATTTATGAAATTCAATGCGATGTTTGCTGATGCCAGATATGTTGTTTCAAAATCTACTAATTATGGTATGTCCTTTTCCGCAGATGCACTAGCCAGCGGTACAGCGGGCGATGTTTGTGATTGTTGCCCTGCGGCCATCGTTTCGTCAGGCAGTAATGCCGCTGTATTATTTCGTAATAACCTAAGCAATATCCGTGATATATGGACAGGCGTTTCCACTGACAATGGCACTTCATTTCCTACCAACATCGCTATTGACAGTACGAATTGGATGATTATGTCGTGTCCTTCGACCGGGCCTGATGCATTTGCAATAGGTGATAGCATTTACTCTGTTTTTGCCAGTAGTGGTTCGGGCTCTTATCTCGTTTATTTAAGTCGTTATTCCATGAGTGGCACAGGTGTTACCACAACGCCACTTACAGGTGCTTTTTCCGGGCTTTCTTCTCAAAATTACCCACGCATAGCTAATGCAGGCAATGATGCTTCTATCGTATGGAAACAAGTAAGTGGCGGTATGAATATGATATGCTTTTCATTTACCAATAATATTTCAACTGGATTCACAGGATTCGATACACTTGCAATGGGTAGCGGTATGATGAATGCCGATGTTGTGATGACTCCGGGAAATATCCACGTTGTGTATGAGGACGATAATACAGGCAAACTGATGTATGTTAAGGGGACTTACACGATTCCTTTGTCTGTTACGGATGTCGCTAACAGGGAGCGTATAGAAATATACCCTAACCCAGCTACGGAAAGTTTTTCAGTTAACCTGAATAAAATAAACGCAATCAGTTTTAGCTACTTAACTGACGTTACGGGCAAAAGAATTGATTTGAAGGCTAACAACAAAAACGATAAGATTATTTTTTCATTGACCGGGATTGCAAAGGGTAATTACTATTTTGTATTGGGTGATGAAGCAGGCAAAACTTATTATAGTAAACTGGTAGTACAGTAGGGTTTTTACCCCTATAAATGCAATAGCCCACAACTTTTTGTGGGCTATTGCATTACATCCATATCAAGTCAAGGTCATTTTTGGATAACAACTTTCTCCCTGAGAATATTCCCTAAATCATCTGATACAGCAAAAATGTAAAGACCACTATTATATTGGCTCAAATCTAATTGAGTTGACCCGCTTCCGTCTTGCAAAGTCTCCAATGATTGGGTATTTATTATTTGCCCTATCATATTTGATACTGTTAAGCTTAATTTGGAGCAATTACTTAGTTTGAAGTTAAGCGTTATTGAATTATTTGCAGGGTTGGGTAATATATTTAATACCCGTTTTTGAGTTATACTATTGAGGGCGGATACGGTACATGAACTCATTGCTGCAACATTTTCCCATCGTGCTACAGTAGGTTTACTCCCTGCATTTAAAGTATCCTGATAAATCCTCCTGTTTGGACATATCAACATGAGGGTTGGGAAAAATCCAATATTATACCCGACATTGAAATCGCTTAAAGCCATACCAGTTGGTGGGTCAATGATAGGGAACGGTACACCCGTTACCCAATCTCCTTGTGTACTGCCTCCTGTCCCATGAAGGTCGGCGCTGTTCGTCCCCCCGTCGCCTTCAATAAAAATGACCTTCCATTTTTTGTCTCCGGGAATATCGTGTAAATTATACAGGCTATCTATAGTATGCGTCTCATGGTACAGCCAGCAGGGGTGACACCATGTAGCGGATATATCTAACGCTACATACTTACCTGAATCAAGATATGCGTACAAATGTTGCGTTGTACCATTAATGTCAGTAAAGGTAAAATCAGGTGCAATGGAGCCGTCCGAGAGTTGGGCAAAAGAAAAATTGCTCAACAGTATAGCAGTAATAAGGGTTAAGATCGTCTTCATAGTTTAGTAAATAGAAAGTAAAGTTACGACAATCTCTTTTTAATCCCCTCCACCGGATTTCCCAATTGCAATCCCTTGTATTGTGTCCAAAATTGTATGTCTCTAATCAATTTTTTGCTTCATATCCTCTATAAGCTCGTTTTCTTCATTCATCCATTCCGGCAAACAGTAATAATCCCCTCGTACACCAGGAACCTTATAGGTATGTAATCTATTTTGCCGTTTGGCATTGCTCACAATCACAGAAATAAATGTTTCGGGATTATTATGCCCCGTTAAGTTCGTGTCTTTCTTTTGTATTACCGAAAATATCTCTGAAAAACGACAGATGGACAAGGAATGATTGATTGCATATAGACTTTAACTAACACGTCATTGCCCATATTTGAACTTTAATTAACGCATCATTGCCTATATTTAAAAAATAAATAACGGGTATATGCCCGGAATTGGCAATGATTGACCGGAGTTGAGGCTGGAGTTGACGGGAATTGAAAAATAATTGACCGGAATTGAGGTTTTAATTGACCGGAATTGAAAATTTAATTGGATTTTGAATTAAACTATGCCCTGAAAGCATAGATTTTACTGCATTTCAGAGCATAATAACCTTGTTATCTTAGCTGTTAAACAAAAAAATAAGGCTTTAGCTTGGAAAAGCAAAAGCCTTATTACACTTTATGAAAAATATACCCGCCGCAAATGTAGCAAATCAGAATTATTAACGGAATTTTTCAGAAAATTCCTTGCCCAATTTGAATTTAACTGTTTTGCTGGCTATGATTTTTACAGGTTCACCAGTTTGTGGGTTGCGCCCAATCCTTTCAGCTTTTTTAACTGTATAGAATGACCCGAAATCCTTGATAGTAAACCTGTCACCTCTCTTTAGCGCAGCCATAATGTTGCTGGTAATGGAATTGATGGCTTTATCAGCGTCTGTTTTATGAATGTTTGCTTCTTTTGAGATGTCTTTGATTAATTCGCCTTTGTTCATTGTAGGTTTTTAGTGGATAAACAATAATAGCGATACAGGTAACATGTAATTGAGAGCTATGACTTGAGAACATTTCGCACCACTTTCATTCCAGTTTGCTTATCTATGAGCTGAACAATGTAAGTTCCATTGGGTAATGCTGAAATATCCAGTACTTGCCTTTCGGATGTAATAGCGGAATGCAGTATTTCCTTACCCACAACGTCATAGATAGCCACATCAAGCCCTTTAGCGCCGTCAATGGTAAGCTCATTAACTACAGGATTAGGATACACACGTACATTGTTAACCGCAGTATGCAATTCACTTAATCCCACAGGAGCAACCCACACTTTTATCGTGTCCCGCTTTTTAATGCCACAAAGGTTCTGCTCCACTACATAAGTTGTGGTTGCCGCCGGATGCGCCCAGAAACCGCCACCGCTATCTATTGGCGTGGAGCTACCGAGTACATACCATGTGTAAGGGATTAATAATTCATGAGAACCGATAAACACGCTATCACCCAAAGTGATGAGTGTGTCACGCCCTGCATTAGGAATGTTACCACAATCTATTACACTGACATCATCTACTAAATATAATGCAGGTAAATCAAGTGAACTTGACGTGTCTTTAATTGCAAAAAAATTAGTGTGTGCTTGGTCGGTAAATTGTCCAATTGTGATGAACTTTTCTGTACCACGAGCGGTAAAGGTATCTTGTATTCTTATCCAAGTCATACTATCGCCAACCGCAGTATCATTAATAATGGCAGTCTCTACAATTTGCGGTGTGTACTGTGTTTGCGTCCATCCGGGATTATGTGTTGTATCAATTGTGCCATCATCAAAATAAGCACCTATATTATTACAGGAATAGAAAGAAACACCTTCACTCGATACGTAGAATGTAACTAAATAAGTCTTGCCACTTATGAGTTGTTTCGATAAACGACTTTGTAAGTAATCCCTGAATTGCTGGGGTCCTCCAGTTATGAGCCGTTCTTCACAAAACATATTTACCTGCATCATTCCTGCGCCAGTTCGGGGATAATGATAAAAATAGCCGTTTAGAGGAACAGAGGAGTTAGGGTACGTCGGATACACAGAACAAACATTACAATAATCGGGTATGCCCCAAGCATGCGCCCAATCAGGCGGAGCCCAAAGAGTATCTAAACTAGTCCACGGAAAGGCATACTTCGCCCCTTCAAAATTATCGGGACACATGGTGTAGTACTCAAAACTTGGATTTACTACCAAATTAATTTGTGCTTTACCCGCCAGTGGCAGGTAAAGCACAAATAGAAAAAACATTATGTTTTTCATGCTATTATTTTTGTATCACGAACTATTCTTTAACCAGTTTCTGACTTAGTTTTTCGCCTGTAATACCATTAATAACCTGCAAAACATAAACACCTTTTGCTAGTAATGAAATATCCAGCATTTGCTTGTTGGAAACAATAATGGTATTAAATACCTCTTTACCCACCACATCATAAAACACAACTTTACTATTTGCAGCATGTTCTATCGTCAATTCATTAATAGCAGGGTTGGGGTACACACGTACGTAGTTGTTGACGGTATGCAATTCACTTAATCCGACGGGAGCTACCGATACTTTTACTGTGTCCCACTTTTTTATACCGCAAAGGTTTTGCTCCACTACATAAGTTGTGGTTGCTGCCGGATGCGCCCAGAAACCGCCACCGCTATCTATTGGCGTGGAGCTGCCGAGTACATACCATGTGTAAGGGATTAATAATTCGTGAGAACCGATAAACACGCTATCACCCAAAGTGATAAGTGTGTCACCCCCTGCATTAGGAATGTTACCACAATCTATTACACTGACATCATCTACTAAATATAATGCAGGTAAATCAAGTGAACTTGACGTGTCTTTAATTGCAAAAAAATTAGTGTGTGCTTGGTCGGTAAATTGTCCAATTGTTATGAACTTTTCTGTACCACGAGCAGTAAATGTATCCTGTATTTTTATCCAAGTCATACTGTCGCCAATTGCCGTATCATTGATAATGGCGTTTTCTACAATTTGCGGTCTACAATGTGTTTGTGTGAATCCCGGATTATGGGTGGTATCAATTGTCCCGTCATCAAAATATGCACCAATATTATTGCACGAGTAAAAAGAAACACCCTCACTTGATACATAAAATGTAACCAAATAATTATTCCCACTAATAAGCTGTTTGGATAAACGACTTTGTAAGTAGTCCCTGAATTGTTGTGGGCCACCTGTTACGAGCCGTTCATCACAAAACATATTGACTTGTACCATGCCATTGCCCGTTCGAGGGTAATGATAAAAATAGCCGTTTGCAGGTGCAGATACATTGCCCAAACTTGGATAAGGCGCACAAGTATGACAATAGTCTGGAACTCCCGGAATGGCGTGTGCCCAATCGGGAGGGTTCCATACGGTGTCCAATCCTGTCCAATGTGCATATTTTACTTCATCATACTGATCAGGGCAGCTATCATTTTGCTCAAAACTTGGGTTTCGCACCAAATTTATTTGTGCTTTACCTGCCAAAGGCAGGTAAAGCACAAATAGAAAAAACATAATGTTTTTCATGTTATTATTTTTGTATCACAAATTTAAAATTACTGATTTTTCCTTTACAATCTACAATTTGCAGCAGATATACACCGGTTGAAAGATGACTTAGCTGCAATTGGGTTGAGCCATTCAGGAATTGAGCATTTTGTGTAAATACACTTCTCCCCAATACGTCCTTGACTGTAATCATAACTGGTGCATCATCGCCTATCATTTGCCTGAGCTTAAAGCTGCCATCATTAGGATTAGGGAACAACTGGTAAGCCTGTGCTTTAGTTAAAGCCGAAGACCTATCATAAGCCCTTCTTGCACTGGTATCTGGCGCAGTTGTATCAAAGCCGCAGTTGTCGCTGAATACAGTAGTGTCATCCTCGAAAATGGTACGATACAACGCTCTTGCCTGATACACCACATTGCCATCCGTATTTGGGCAAAGGTTAGCAATCGTCAATACTGCCAAGCTATCGTTGCCGTCCATCAGCGTATCTTTGTATTTCAGGTACTTGCTGTAGAGCGTTACATAGTTCTGTACAATGTTATCCACTTCCACGCCATCGGCAAGCACAACTCCCGTTGCGCTATCAATCGTAGTGTCTATGTATGCATGAATGTCTGCTCCAAGCAATGAATTTGCGGTGCTGTAATCGCCAGCCACAATAGCATTTTCAATTTGTGTCAACCATCCCAACCTGCTGTTTTGAGCTTTGTCGTAAAATTTCGCCAATGTATCAGAGCTGTCAGCATACGAACTATCAGTAGCCATCAGTTGCATAATACTCTTTTGCGCTATCCAGTTTTGCGCTTTGGTCATCAGGGCGTAGTCGCCATCATGCGTAGCGGCCATCTTTAATGGCCAGCTTATTGCCGGACTTACAAAACGCATTTCACAAGCTGGTATGGTAGGTGCGCCTAAAACAAAAACGCTTACACCAGTAGCATACCAAGTGAAGGGAGCAAAGTTTCCACTATTATTTGTTGGCGTAAAGACAAAACTACCTGCATTGGTAGTAACAAATAAACGGCTGCCTGTGGGAGCAAAATTGTTGACAGTCCATGTATTAAAATGTAGCCCAGTCCATGCGCTTGTACCACCTGCCCAAAGATTATAACTCGCTGTACTTGTTGGTGTTTGCCAGCCCATCATGTTGTCCAGTACCAAGCCATAAGCATTATCGTTCATAACATTGTTTATCCATATGGTGGTGCTGGTTGCATCCTTGATATGATAGCCTGTGTTGATATGCCCTCCATAGTTACAACTTACCGTTGCATAGGCATTACTTGCACTATAAACTGCTTCAATCATTGGATTAGCCGGCGTTGACGCTGAAGTTCCTGTTGAACCATACCATGCAGCCGCAACCGGAGCAGGTATATTCCATCCCGGCCCTATAACCGTATTCTGCCTGATAAAGTTATTAGTACAATTGCTATGGGTAATACCATATTGCCAGTTTGCAGGGGTTCTTTGTTTCACCCTCACCACATTGCTGTCGGTGGTTACAGGCTGCATGTTGTAGCCGCTTACATTTACACCGTTATATACATACTGCATGTTATTGGTGTCAATATGAACAGTGCCTAATGAAGAATACAAAATTCCTGATGCGCCGCCTGTATAGGCATTACTCACTATTACGCCGTTAGTAGTAAACTGGGAGGTAGAGGTAGGTGCAGCACCTAAATAATTGCTGTATATTTTGTTGTACTTGATATTCAACCCGCCCGCAAACTGGCTGATCGCACCGCCTGCCAATGTGGTGTTCATGGCTATGGCATTGTTCATATTAGTAAGCGTGTTGCCCGTAATATTGATGTCATAGTATCTCCTTGATTTCAGGAAGTAACCATAGCTGCCCACTACTGCAATATGCTGGTAGCAGAACATCTCAGATGCCTTAGCCGTTACGTAATAGTAGTCAAGCGAAGTAACACCTCTAACATTATCATAGAATACATTGGCTGGTTTATTACCACCTTGTAATAACTGCATCCTGTATGCAGGTAATGTTGTTGATGTAGAAGCAAGCGAGGTCGCATCTGCACCAATGCCGTCACCCGTAAGGTTAGGGTAAGTGGTGGTTGGTTTGTGCATGTAAATAAACGCATTGTCATAGCAAGTAAAGTTGCTGTAAGTGGCATATACACCTTCCAGCAAAGTGTCAAAAAGGTTTTGTCCGGTATTACCCAAAGAAGGTAACGGATCACCGATAACAATTTCAGAAAAAGTCGCAGGGCTGTTTGGCGGGAACGGTACAGTAGCATAGCTACCTACATTTGATAGTTTGATACCGATATTAGCCAATGAACCGCCATTGCAGGCAGCATAGTTATACCGTGAACCCGTTGCTCCAGCACCATTCGGGTTGATGACGTTGAATGGCGGCATTAAAGGTGAAGGTGGGGCATAAGCTGTTTTAAGTGCCGTAGGTGTTCCTGAAGTTGCAGGCCATACCATAGGCCAGCCATAGCCTGAGCCAACATAAAGGTTAGCCATTTCCCTGCTCGTAAATACTGAATTTCTGATAAGGAAAGGATAAACATACGGTGGTGGCGGAGCAGAAGAACCGATTGCAGGGAACTGGTTAATATCAATACCGATATTGTTGCGGTTAAAAATTGTCCCGTCAGATGTAAGCACATTTAAACCGCCTGAAGGAATACGCCCGTTGTAAATTTTTATCGCTGTAACAGCGTCTTCAACTAACGAATTGCCACCTATATACATTCTTGCACTCGAAGAGGAAGATGAGCCTAAAGTAATCCCCTGCCACATGCCAGCCTTATCGCAGCAGAATAAATGGCTGCCGATTATATTCAGTACGCCCTGCGCATCCACATTCCAGCCGAATGTTGGGGCAATAGCTACCACGCTGGAGGCAAAATTAATAGTACCGAAGAAGTTGACATTACCACTAACGCTGTAATTGCCTATCGGCATTGCTGTAGTAGTTCCGGTCGTACCGATATTTCCCGAAAGGCTGTAGATAGGTCCGCCGCTGAAATAAGGACAGTAGGCTTGGTCGCAGACTGGCAGGACGATTGATTGTGTTGCGGTAGCCGTGCATCCGAAACTATTAGTTCCTGTGACGGTATAAATTGTTGGCGTAATCAATCCCGATATTGTGGTAGTCGGTAATATGGTAGTGGAAAGGTAGGTAGCCGGAGACCAGGAATAGGAAAATGCGCCTGATGCGGTCAATGACAAGGTGTTGTTACAAAATACCAATGGCAGCCAAAGTGGTGCGCTCATGCCGCTGGTAATACTAATAACAGGCAGCGGGTTAACCGTAAATGGTACTGCCGTACCGCAGGAGATGCCGCTTACTGTCACTCCGTAATAGATACTGGTTGTACCTGCTGCTATCGCCGTTATAAATCCTGAAACAGGAGTGATAGTAGCTACGGATGTAACGGTGCTGCCCCATATTCCCCCTCCAATTGTCGTTCCCATTATAGCCGTCTGACCCTGACACAGCGAAAATGGTCCGGTAATCACAGGGTTCGGAAAAACAGTTACCGTATCTGAAACTGTTGCCGTGCCGCATGCGGTGGAAACAGTATAGTAGATAATTGCAGATTGAGGTACAGAACCAGTCATTGTTGATGTTATGAAGCCTGTAGTGTCCACATTGGCGACTGTTGGGTCG
>JBBRPD010000002.1:0-186799 GCA_038228575.1 Chitinophagales bacterium
AAAAAGCGGCATCCCGAATGCTTTCGGGACAATCGCTGCCGCGGGCAAAAGGAGCCCTGCGGCGTGTTTTGCTGAAGCTTGTTACGCTAATGTCTGCGCCGGGACGGCGGCGCAGGTGTTACGTACTTTTACAAATAATATTTTTATCGGACAGTAGTGTTTCAAAATGCACGTTTCAGACAGTACCGTAATACCATTTATAAATCGCTTGCCATCATGCGGCGATAGGCTTTAATGAATATGGCACCCAGGTTTTTGTAGGGCGGAACGTAATCGGAGAATTTTTCTTTTTCTGCCGCATTTACCTTTTTGTTGAATTCAACTTCTATGCCGCGCCACATGCTGATCCAGTTCGCATCCTGACCCGCAACCAGGGAATTATTCAGCGATTTGAGTATCTCGTCATTTACGCCCATAGTTCCGGTCTGTTTAGAAGAAACAATATGCGCATCGGGCGATTTATCCAGAACGGCAGCAAGATTGTGATAGCCACCGCAGGAACCCAGTATCACCACCTTTACATGCTTATCGAGGTTAGCAAGCGATACCTGTAAGTGGTAGCTGTGGCCCCGGTGAATCATGATAGATGGGTAGATATGTTTGGCTGCTAGGTAACCCGTAAGCGAATCGATAGCATCATCATCTTCAGGCTCCGGTAAGGGCAGGTTGGCATAAATAATTATCTTTTTACCGCTTACGGTTGAAATAACACTCCAGTATTTGTCGGTAACTATCTTCCATTTTTTGTCTTTCCGGAAAAGGTCGGTAAAATGCTCGTAGGAATGCTTACCATCTTCATCGCCAAAGAAAAACACGCGCTGGTAAATAATGCCTGAATCGCCAACCATATCGTTGAACGGCACTTTGTTTATGTTATTCAACCCTAAACGGGCGGATAATAACAAAGCGCCAGTATCGGTCGTGGCAGTTTTATTGCCGTCGAAAAGGCGCGATAACAGACTATAAATAATTACGCCTTTGCGGCTCTTTTCCTTGTAGGAAAGCTCATAATTTTCTTTCACTTTTACCCGCAGGAAAGCGGCCAGTGTGCTATCGGAAATACTACCGAATGCATCGGCTACATCCACCGCGTCTTCCAGGTCATATTCGGCACCCTTTTGCAGGTTACTGATGAAGCTGGCCATTAATACGGACCGTGACGTATCGCTCATAGTAGCCAGGAAATCAGATAGTGTATTATAGCCAGCACACATGCGGATGAATGTACGGAAGTGGTCATAATTAAGCCCATCCAGCATTTCATCTCCCTTCAGCGGCTTCATTTTTTCCAACAGGCGCTTAAAAGAACCCAGGAAACTACTGGTATAAATTTCGTCCTGCCCGTATACCATCACAAAGTATAGCTCAGCAGTGGTCATCCCCTCAATGCCCTTGAACCTTTCCTGGTCTGAAGCCTCATGCAATTCATTCATTTTACGCACATAGTTCAGCGAACGTAAAGCCAGTTCTTTTGAATAAGTGCTCCTGCCTATTGAATCATTTTCCAGCCGCAATCTCACCAGATTTTTAAAATAGAGGTCGGCATCGCTGGTTATTTTGTCTATCTCCGCCATCGTCTTGCGGCCGCTGATCAGGTCGTTTAGGAAGGCCATTGCTTTCAGTGGCGATTTGGAGTGGTCGGCTATTTTTACAATGGCCTGTACATAAGGGTCCGTGCACCTATGTATAGCACTGGTAAGGGGTGGATTGGTAGAGGTAGCATAACTGTAAATAAGGTCGGTTTCCAGGCGTGCATCCCGTGCCACAATTGCCGAGGCAAAAGTATCATAGGCATATTCCGGTAAGCGCCTGATCATCATTTTAGGGTCTTGCTTACCCATTTCAGTGTAAATGAACGCGCGCAGGTCTTTGTAGTTTTCGAACAGCACTTTAGAATTATCGAGCGTATAAACGTTGATGTTTTTTACGGTAAAACTGGCAAGCTTGCCTTCGTTGAAAGCTACCAGCATATCGTGCAAATTCAAAACCAGTTTTTTGTAGTATTCCGGTCGCTTATCCGCATCATTATTATAGGTACTTAAAAACTTAAACACCGCATTCAGGCAACGTATACGTTCCTGGTTATCAGCAAACGAATCGCGGTCGTTCTGCGGCATGTTTTCCACCATTACCTGCAAAAAAGCTGCGTCCTTCAATATTGCTTTCGTGAGCATATCGCTTAGCGCAGTATCGGGAAAGAACCTTATGCGGTTATCGGTTATACCGTCCGCCTCGTCGGCGCGCTTCAATTCCTTATCAATCTTATCTTCATGAAAATACCGCCTTTTAAAAGGCACTTCATTCATGTAGGTAGTTACTTTGTACGGATCTATTTTAGGGGGTACTACAACAGCCACGGTATCTTTATTTCTGCGGTGTGGTTTAACCTTGGGGCTATCCGTTAAAGATATGGTGTCTGTTTTAATAACATCAACACCGGGAGCGTCAGGTTTCAGGGTAATAATGCTGCTGGTATCTGTTTTAACGGTATCTGCAGGGAACACAATTTCATGTTTCACCTGTGCACACAACCATTGCGGTAGTAGAAATAAAATGCCAAGTGATAAAAGAAATTTCAGTTTGTTCATAATGTGCTAATCCTCAAAGGCGGTCCTGCGGTCTTTAACTACAAATTTACCCTTAATATTGTGAAAGAAAAATGAAAGTTAGGCTTAAAGCGTATGCTATTGCCAAATGTGCTCCCACGCCCGCATTTTACCTGCCGTGCCCGTTGTTAAACTGCTTACATTTGCCTACGACACAAAATACGGCTATTCATCAATGATCTCTGATAACAAGAAGCAACAATACATACCGGGCGTTTGCAACATTGGTACTAAGGAATTGCGTTCGCGGCGCATTGTTTCCTTTGTGGCCTTAGTTGGCGCATTTGTAACCGATAGTGCCGTGCGACATTTCTACCCCGGCAACAGAAACATGGAATTACTGGTCTTCTTTCCGCTTTGTGCTTCCTTTATGAGTGCCATGCAGGTGCGCTTTAAATTTTGTATTGCGTTTGGGCTTATTGGTGTTTTTAGTTTTGATGGCGAACAGCACAAAATTACCGAAGACCAAAAAGTGTTCCTTAAGGCCGACCGGCTTAAAGCCATAAAAATTATTGTGCTGGGTATGCTATTCGCAGCAATAGTAACAGCTATCTATTATTACTGGCGATAGCAAAGTAATTGCGGATAGGAACAGTTCCTAACGCAAGTACTTACGACTCTTCATCAAAATATATCTTGTAATAGCTTTTGCCGGTTGCATCATCATAACCGCGCTCTATCAGGCTTTTATCGCCATGAATATAAACATGGAAGTTATGATCGAGTTTCAGAACACTCTTAAATACTTTAGCTTGCTTTTTTACTGCCTGTAAAGAGATGCCGAACTTATCGGGAATATCGACATCATTATTTTCAGAATACGTATCGCCAAATGCCCGGAAGGAATCGATCAGCTCTTTGTCATAGAGCACCTCTTTTTCGAACTTCTCTTTTTCAAACATCTCATTGCCCTTAAAATAGTCAACGGAACGGTTAAGCAGGTCTATCTGATCCGTCTTCTCCATTTCAAATTCCTGCGGAACTTGTTTGGCTATGAATTGTTTGGTGAGCGTAAGGAACTGATTGGTCTGAAAATATTCATTTGCCTGGGGTGCTACACTCAGAAAAGTTTCCCTCCAGAAAACGGCTTCCGTACCCTTAGTTGCGTTATCGGCGATCAGCACATCAAAACCTTCTTCTGCTTTTGTTGGGAAAACGAGGCAACCCTTATCAAATTTTGACACCTCTACCCCTTCCCGCAGTACCATGTTAAACTCCTTTCCATCAATAGAAAGATCGAGGAAGTTACTTTTAGTTTCCGTTTTAAAGATGCCGATGCCTTCTACATAGGCACCGTCAACCATGCAATTCCCGTAATGGCAAACATAGAGTTCCCCTTCTTTTATCTGCGGGTGCTCTGTACTTTCAAAAAGGTGCTTTGCTATGTTAATGGAGTTCTGATGAAAGGTGGTATCATCGGTAAAAATTTCCAGGCAGAAGTTATATACCTCGTTATAATTCAGCGAAGACAGGTGATGAAAGGAATACATACTCATTTGGTCAGAAAACCGGCTCAGGAATGGCGCTGTAATCTTCTCTTTATCTTTGGCAGCCAATTCCAACGGAGCCTTTGACAACACAAGTTCGCCACCCGTGCCTTTGTTGCCCACAAAATGCACCGACATATTCAACAAGGTGCTATCACTAATATCCATTGCCATACCAAAATTATTTAGCTCAAAAATAGGTTAACCGCCGCTCTTATGAAAGCGCAAACAGCTTTGAAAATAAAAAGGGTTCAGGCATAAACCCGAACCCTATCTGTAAATACATTAGCAACTATATCAATTCAATACTCCTTGTTACAAACTCCGTCAACTCTGCACCGGTGAGCATGCCTTGCGACAACATGGCCAGGTCAAACGCCTGCTTTGCCAATTGCTCCTGCAAGCCAGCATCAGCTTTCAAAATCTTATCAATGAGCTTGTGGTTACCATTAATGGCTACTTTGTAGTTATCAGGCAATGCACCATAGATGCTCATTCCACCACCGCCCATTTTGGCCATATCCTTCATGCGACGCATAAATTCGTCCATGGTAACAGTTACCGGGAATTCACCAGGGTTCAACGCTTCCACTTCTACCTTCATGTTACTGTTAGTGATCGCCTTTTCAAAAATGCCTTTAACCTGGCCTTTCTGCTCCTCGTTCAGTACCAATGAAATCTCTTCACCCTTGTCAATCAGTTTATCAGCAACATCTGCGTCAATGCGCTTCAATGTGGTTTTATCCAGTTTGCGCTCCAGTTGGCTGATAAAATGCGGATCGATAGGCGAATCCATCACCAATACATCATAGTCTTTTTTGCCAGCGCTTTGTATAAAGCTATCCTGCTTAGCCGGGTCAGAAGCATACAAGAAAACGACGTTGCCATCCTTACCAGTTTGTATGTCCTTTACCTTTTCGGTGTATTCACTAATGGTGTAATGCTCTTTTTTAGTATTCGTCAACAAAGCGAAATCCTTTGCTTTGTCGTAAAATTTATCTTCGCTTATCATGCCATATTTCACGAACATGCCGATATCGCTCCATTTTTCTTCGTAAGCCTTGCGATCGTTCTTGAACAGTTCCGACAATTTGTCGGCTACCTTCTTGGTTACATAGGTGTTGATCTTCTTTACATTGCTATCCGCCTGCAAGAAGCTACGTGAAACGTTCAATGGAATATCTGGAGAATCTAAAACCCCATGTAACAACATCAGGAATTCAGGTACAACGTCTTTCACCTCGTCTGTAATGAACACCTGACGGCTGAACAATTTGATCTTGTTGCGCTGCAGGTCCATATCGTTCTTCACCTTAGGGAAATAAAGTACACCTGTAAGGTTAAATGGATAGTCAACATTGAGGTGTATCCAGAAAAGCGGGTCTTCACCCATAGGATACAGTTCGCGGTAAAATTTGAGGTAATCCTCGTCTTTTAATTCTGAAGGCGGCTTTGTCCAGATAGGCGTTGTGTTATTGATGATGTTATCAACTTCAACATCCTTCATTTTTGGCTTACCTTCTTCATCTTCGCCATCTTCTTCAGCCTCAGTATTGGTACCAAACTTAACTGGCACTGGCAAGAATTTGCAATATTTATCTAAAATACCCTGCAACTTCCACTTATCCAGGAACTCTTCGCTTTCTGCATTCAAATGCAAAATAACATCGGTACCCCTGGTGGTGCGGTCGCCTGTAGTTATCTCAAATTCGGTACTCCCATCGCATACCCAACGTGCAGGTTCTGCACCATCCTGATACGATAATGTATTGATCTCCACTGTTTCAGCAACCATGAAGGCTGAATAGAAACCAAGACCAAATTTACCAATCAGCTCATTGGCATCTTTAGCTTCTTTAAACTTATCTAAAAATTCAGTTGCACCGGAGAAAGCGATCTGGTTAATGTATTTCTTGATCTCTTCCGCTGTCATGCCTAAACCGTTATCACTAATGGTGATGGTTCTTTTCTCTGCATCAAACGCAACTTCCACCTTATTCTCCCCTATCGGACCGCTATATTGGCCAAGTGCAGCCAAACGATTGATCTTCTGAACAGCATCAACCGCGTTGCTTACCAATTCGCGTAAAAAAATCTCGTTATCGGAGTATAGAAACTTCTTAATGATCGGAAATATATTTTCCGTGTGAATGGAAATGGTTCCTTTTTCCTGCATAGTGTTATCGTTTTAGTAACCTAACATCAATTGGTGTTCCAAACCAATTTTCTTGCCAAATTGACAGACAAAACGATACAAGTGCCTTAGGCAAAACACAAGTTGACTGCAACCGCAAATCAACCAGGGGACAACCTGCCTTGCTGTCAAACTTCGCCAACCGACTTAAAAAGAAAAAAGGCTGCAACTATGTTGCAACCTTTTGAAATAAATATTGTTCAAGCAATTAGAATTTCCACAGATTCCTTTTGTAACGTTGAATTTCACGCTCGATCCTGTTTGATTCCTTGATCTGCCTAGCTCTATCTGGATACTTATCCTTGATCCTAAGATCTTGAGGATTTGATTCCTTGATGATAGTAGATTTGAAAGCACGTTGCAAGAAGATGTCATCGAAGCTGATATTGTAAATGTCCCTTTGTGGATCGATAACTTCTTTAGCTGCAAACAAGTTACGGCAATGCTTGAAGTTAAGGTAGAAAGGATGGCTATCGCCAATTTCAACACCTGTTGTAGTTTTCAATTTCTTAACTGGTCCGATTCCGATGATCTCAGTTACAACACGTCCCCTAACCTTATCGAAGAAGATATCTTCCTTAAGTTCGAAACGGGTAACAGAATCCGGGTTAAACTGGTTTGCAACAGTTTTTGTTCCAGTGATCTCACCAGTAGTATCAATAAGCGTCATGATAGAACTATCACGGAACTTCTGCATTACTTTAGTGTAGGTAATTTTCTTCTTGAATGCATCATCTTCATAAGCTATCAACTTACCATTCTTGATACCATCCATGATGAACTGAATAAGTGTTTCACCAGGAATAGCGAAGATCCTGTTTTCAGAATCCCTTGTATCGATCTCTCTCCAGATCCTTTTATAGAACTTTGCACTGTTCTTATCGTTCTCTGGGAAAGGGAAAGGTTTAGCGCCTTTCAGGTTAGCCAATTTATAGTAACCATCCAACGGCTTAGTTGAATCGATTTCCACTGACTTGAAATCGAAAGAATCAGCATCAGCTACGATGTCGGCAGACGCAACACCAGTATCTTCAACCGGCATTGGAATTTCTGGTTCAGCTGCGGCTGGAGGTGTTGCGGCTGGAGTAGTTCCCGCAGCACCAGCATCGCTGTTCTGTGAATCACCTGCACCGTTTTTACCACCTTTACCTTTTTTCTTTGATTTCGTGGTTGTAGCGGTCTTTTTTGCGGCACCACTACCACCGCCGGTTGTTTTTTTCTTAGCTTTCTGCGCAACTGAGTCAACAGTAAGGCAAACTGCAAGAAGAAGCACCATTGAAAATAAAATATTCCTTTTCATAATAACAATTTTAATTTTTTAATTACTGTACAGTGAAAATCATAGGGTCAAGCGGACGCCTTAAACCATCAGGGCCTGTAGCGAAGATATCATCAAATATAACTCTCGTACCCGGTACAGCACCATTCAAAGCAGCTTTCATTTGTGCATTCAAAATATTACCATTCAATTCAAATGGCTGAGGATCTTGCCTTGGTTTGATTACGAACATTTTAAAGTGATTCACATTAAAAGTTGCAGCGAAATCAAAATCTTCAAGATTAGCAAAAACCTTATCTGTAGATGTTAACTGAGCTTTAGGTACCGCGCCACCAGTCTTTCCACCAAATTTCGCTTTCGGATTAGGTAAGCGTTTGCAACGGAAATCAGATTCGCCTAAACGTACACTTTTACCTGTACCGTCAACACCAAAAATGGTGACTTTAGCAATACCCGATTTAGTGACAGTAACAATGTATTTACCCTTACTACCATTGATGCTACCATTGTCGATGGTCGTCTTCAACTTGTCAGTAGGCGTACCAGGAGCCGATACAGAAACTGGATTGTCAACACCGATGTAAAACACATTCATTTTGTCAGGTGATACTACAGCAGAAGGTTTAGCAACAGTATAATTCATTTCAGGTGTTTTCCAGTTACCCATAGAACCATCTGCCTTCTTCATCTGCAACGTAGCAGACCATTTGAAATCACCTTCGTGAGAAGTACTTACCGTGTAAGTTCCCTTTCCACCACTTACATTCAATTTTTGACCGCCAACATTGATATCGGGGTTAATTGAATTACTGAAAGCAGTAAGAAATACTTCAGCGGTGTATGGCTGACCCACTAATAAATAAGTAGGAGAGGTTGGTACAGCAATAGCAGCATATTGATCCAATACAAGGTCAGTCTTTGTAACGTCACCTAATATTTTCTTAACAGCAGCATTTTCAGTACTTACCAGGTCAGCACTAATTTTAGTCAACGAAGTAAAAGCAGCTGTCAATGGAATACCTTCTCCAAAGAAATTGTCTTCCCAGGTTGTTTTAACGCCACCTTTAACTTTAGTCGGCGCATCAACGTTCAGCGCCATTTTAAAACCTGGCCTATCTTTAGGGTCAAGTTCGTTCAAAATTTTTGTTTGCGTTTCTTCAATCTTCTTTTTTAATGCTTCACCGCCGTGCTGATTAATCATCAGGCGATAACTTAAATCAACATCTTCACGCATTTTATAATCACCTAGGGTTGTATCGAGCTGTCCGCAAACTGCTTCAAATTTTCCTCTGGTTTCATTAATGAATTTTTGAAGATCCTGAGCCGCCGCTTTCACACGATTAGCTCTTTCCCAGTAGGGCTTAGCACGTGCCGGATCATCTTTCAATGTACTTGCGGCAAATGCAGCAAATGTTTGATCGACAGACCCCTGAACGTTATTGGTAGAATTCTCAAGCCCTATAGTAATATTCCTAAATGAATCAAGTACTTTTTCAGTAATTGTGGTAGCTGCGAGACCTAGCAGTACAAGGTATAAAATACCCATCATTTTCTGCCGCGGGGTTTCATTTACTCCTGCCATGCGAATTAATAATTTAAGATTAGGTTAGCTGTGTAAGGTTTAGTTTTTTCTGAATGCATCCAATTGAGCCTGGTAAACTTTTGCCAGATCCGTAATGTTTTTGTTGTAAGCCTTCATACCCTGTGTAGCAGCTTCAAATTCCTTAAGCATAGTAGCAGAAGAAGCAGTCATTGCGTTAATTGCACTCAATGTTTTGTTGAAAGTATCGAAACTTGAATTCATATCGGTCATGTTTTTGGCATAAGCCTTCATACCCTGACTAGCGATTTCAAAATCTTTCAACATAGTAGTAGATGCAATAGACATTTGATTGATAGACTGTAAAGTCTTGCCAAATGCATCGAAATCTTTACCTATTACAGTAACATTATCGCGGAATTTCTTCAAATCACCAGTAGCACCTTCTATTTCTTTAACCATATTAACGGTTGCATTTCCTGAACCCGCAATCTGATTAACTGTTTCAACTGTTTTTGTAAATTGCTCGAAACCTTTGCTTAATTTCTGTATAACAGCAGGACTGATAGCAGTAGCCAACAAATCATCGAGACCTGATGCCTTTTGTTCTTCAGGTGTTGGCTCCTTAGAATCCATAGCTGCAAAACCAAGAATGGCGAATAACACAGACTCTGTCATCAAACCAGCGGCAATCATGAATTCACCACCTCTCCAGTGGAGAATTTTGAACATCAAACCAATGATAACCACACTGGCACCCCATGAAATTACGCTATTAAGTCCCGGTCTTTTTCCTGCTGATTGCTGAGGATTATTGCTCATAGTTCAATTGAATTTAAATGGATTTAAGTTGATTGTGATTTTTAGATTTTCTATTTAGTTTTTTAATTATTTCCTTTTTGATGGAGCTGCTTTTTTACGAGTAGCAGTTACATTGGTCAATATTTCAGGAGCAGACATTACACACCTGAAGCCGATGAAGCAATGTGCTGTATTCTGCATTTCGAAATCGCGAGAATATGGACTTAATGATTTTGCATTGCTCAAGAAAGAACCACCGCGAACCACTTTACGTTTCATTGGGTCAGAATCGTTAGCATCAGCATCATACAATAATACCGGGTTAACGTCAGCAACAAATGCGAAAGTAGAAGGGCTGTATGCGTCCATTGTCCATTCTGCAACGTTACCAATCATGTTATAAACACCAAAATCGTTTGGAGAATAAGACATTACAGGAACTGTGAACGGAGAACCATCACCTGTATAGTTACCTTCATCTTGTTTGAAGTTTGCAGTCAGGCCTTTTTTATCAGAAGGTATAGCTGTTTTATCGTCAGCAACCATTGGATCGTAGAACGCAAGTGTATCTTCTTTCAAAGCTGCAGAATTATCTACAGTTGTTGTAGCGGAAGACAACCAGCTAGAGTTAGGATCTTCAGAACCAGCAGCAGGAGCTGTTTTTTCTGCTGGAGTAGCGACAGTTGCTGTTGAATCAGTGGTTTTCTTCCCACCTTTTCTACCCTTCTTATCTTTCTTACTAGTTTTTTCTTCCTTAGGTGCCTTTTCTTCTTTGGCCTCAGTCTTGTCTTTAGCTTCTTTTACCTGACTAAGCGAACCACCATCAGCTAACATTTTATTGTAAGCTCTCATATCTTGCTGTGCAGCATAAACCCACTGTGCTTCAGAAGGAAGGCTGTAAGATAAGTGGTAACTCTTCATATAATCAGCTACAGCACTAAAGCCATTAGAAGTCATAGACCTCCATGAACAAAACGCCCTAGCCTGCTTCCAGTTAACACCTACAACCGGATAGTCATCATAAGGAGGACTAGTGAAGTAGTTCTCTACGAGGATATCAGTCTGAGCGTTAGTTAAATCTTTTGCCCATATTTCTTCATCGGGGAATACT
The DNA here is from genome assembly GCA_038228575.1 of Chitinophagales bacterium. Lineage (GTDB taxonomy): Bacteria > Bacteroidota > Bacteroidia > Chitinophagales > Chitinophagaceae > Flavipsychrobacter. The sequence continues at coordinate 11,019 of JBBRPD010000002.1, forward strand.
CCGATGGCCTCGGTTGCATAAGAACCTGCTTTTTGCTTAGGATTTGTGCCTTTAGAACGCATGTATGTAAACGCGAACTGGATAGAATCTTTCCTGATCTGGCCTCTTTCATCGAGCAATGCGCGAAGCTTTGCCCTTGTTTCAGCATTTTCAAAAAGATCTTTGTGGTCTACCCTGGCCCAGTTAATGCGCCTTACTGTATTTATTTCATGACTAGCAGAGTCAAGCACCTTTGCGTCCTTGAAATACTTATCATCATCTTTAAGGTAATTAGTGATTGCTATAGAATCGACAACCCACTCAACGAACTGCCTGTATTGCTGGTTCGTAACCTCGGTCTTGTCAATGAAAAATGAAGAAAGACTTACTTTCTTAACACAATTACTGTCTGTAGCTTGCTGGCTGTATTTTATTACAGTAGTACCACCTGGCACATAAACCATGCCCGCAGGCGCAGTTAATTTTTGATGCTCATATGGTATCACCGGACGAATACGGGACTTTTGCTGTTGAGCGCTACAAAACATGGACAACAAAGATGCCGTAACAAACAATGACAATGCAAAATGTGTACCCTTCATATACATATTTATTAATTTTAATGTGAATTTCTGAATTAGTTGCTGATTTATTACTCGCTACAAGAGCTCTTTTCTCACAAATGATACAAAGGGAGGCAAAGTATCATTCCAAATTTCACGTTTCTTTAAGCAAATTTTGACAAAAAAAATAAAAATCAAGCACAATAACAAGTTTTTGGCTCGTTGTCGATTTATTTATTTTTCGTAAAGATAATTAACTTATCGTAAAAGTAAAAAAAAAAACGAGAAATATCGGCTAGTGCCGGGAATAAAAACAAAAATCTTAAACTAGGCCCCAACAAAATGATGTATTTTATTAACCGTTGGTTGCACTAATGTTACTGCCAGTGCGTGTCTTATAGATTACTTACGATGTGGATAAGATGTTAGTGGGATGTGAATTACTCAAAATAAAATAATTGTTAGCAATTTATATAAGGGATCTAATTGTATCAAAGCATAGCAATTAGAAGCCCTTCTGCCCTGAGTTATATGGTAGATTGGCATATAGATATTCTCTTTGGGCAACCATTTACCTTTGTTTAACGGACAAGTGTATTTGATTAACATTGTAATAGCGTAACGAACAAAATTTAAATGAAATATATAAATAAAGCGTGCGATACAAATGTTCCTCACCCCCAGCCCCTCTCCATAAATGGTAGAGGGGAGATTGATGAATGCGGCGTGCCGAAGGGGTAATATAAAATATTTTTTGTCCTCACCTCCAGCCCCTCTCCATAAATGGTAGAGGGGAGATTGATGTCAGCGGCGTGCCGAAGGGGGTAATATGAAAATACTTTTTGTCCTCACCCCCGCTCTCCATAATGGTAGAGGGAAGATTAATGTCTGCGATGTGCCGAAGGGATAATATGAAAATAATTTTTGTCCTCACCCCCAGCCCCTCTCCATAAATGGTAGAGGGGAGATTGATGACTGCGGCGTGCCGAAGGGGTAATATAAAATATTTTTTGTCCTCACCCCCAGCCCCTCTCCATAAATGGTAGAGGGGAGATTGATGACTGCGGCGTGCCGCAGGGGTAATATGAAAATACTTTTTGTCCTCACCCCCAGCCCCTCTCCATAAATGGTAGAGGGGAGATTGATGACTGCGGCGTGCCGCAGGGGAACTACGAAACTGCTTTTTATCCTCACCCCCAGCCCCTCTCCATAATGGTAGAGGGGAGATTGATGACTGCGGCGTGCCGCAGGGGAACTACGAAACTGCAAATAAAATATTATATTTTATATACTCATTACTACTTTCCTGTAACGAAGTTCCGGCCGGGCTTAATCATTTCAGGGTGCTTTTCCTGATAATGTGCAATGTCGGGTATACTAACACCCGATACGTACGGATTATCTGTATGGGAATTGATGTAGTCCTGATGATAGTCTTCAGCCTCCCAGAATTTTGTAAAGGGGTTAACCGTAGCAGCAATAGGGTTACTGTACTTGCCCGATGCGTTCAGCTTTTTTATATATTGCTCGGCCATCGCCTCCTCTGCTGCGTTGCGGTAAAATACAATGGAGCGGTACTGCGTACCATGGTCGGGTCCCTGGCCGTTTACTTGTGTCGGGTCTTCCATTGCTTCAAAATAAATATCCAACAGTTGGGCATAGCTTATTTTAGTGCTATCATAATAAACATTCACTGTTTCCGCATGCCCTGTTGTTCCTGTTTCAATACTTTCATAGGTCGGGCTTTCGGTGGTACCACCCGCATAGCCAGAAACAGCTTCTTCAACGCCCTTTATGCTTTCGAATAAAGTTTCCTCGTGCCAGAAGCAACCGGCAGCAAATGTAGCCTGGCTGTATTTAGAAAGATCAGCTTTCTTTTCCCCTTCTGAGAATTTTTGTGCAATAACGGCCTGCTTCGGTTTTGGCACAGCCTGACCGCAGGAAAACATGCCGGACACCGTAAATACTAAAAAGGTAATAATGATGGTGGATTTCATGAGCTAAATAATTTTATACAGTCATAAACGAATCAGTGGAGTAATTGGCTTGTTCCAAAGTCATAATTTTACAACTTATTAATTCAGGGGCATGGGTTTTAACATAAAGATTGTTTTTGGGGTGTGGGCTATATGCACACTTGCAGCGTGCCACAATCCCGTGGCAGATAACAACGAAGCGCAAGATACTACTGCACATACGCACCAACATGCTGACAGCACAGCCATTCCGCAAATGGCCATGGATAGCGCTAACAGCGATTATCAGACGGTTTACCTGGCCATTGCAGATACAGGGAGCCAATATTACCTGTTGCAGACCGCAATGTATGGCTTGCATGCAGCAAGCGGACTACCCATTGATACACTGAACCGCTACTACAACCCAACAAAAAAAGAAATTGTTGTAGCCGAAAACGATGAAGATGAAATGTACCGGGGCGAATATTTCCCAAGGCGTTTCCCGGGCATTAACCTTAGTATTGAACACATGAATACCTACAACAGCAATAGCAGAGCGAACATATTAGCGTTAGTGGCCGCAATTTGCGAGACAAAAACGGCAGCAGATTCTGTACTAGAGCGTATCTCCCCCAGTGCTAAGAAAGCATTTGTTGTAAAGGGAGCGGTGTTTGTCGGCTGTATGCATTGAATAACTAAATAAACAAAGGAGGCAAAAGCCTCCTTTGAAACAATATTGTTCTCGCCATAAATAAGATTACGCTAGTAATTTCTGTATTTTCTTATCGAAGGCACCTTTCGCTGCCATACCAATTTGCTTATCTACCACTTGGCCATCTTTAATAAACAAAATACATGGGATGCTGGTGATACCGTACTGAACTGATATGTTAGGGTTTTCGTCAACATTAATTTTGCCTACATTCACTTTCCCTTCATATTCTTTAGCCAATGCATCAATTGTTGGCCCTAACGCCAAGCAAGGACCACACCATGGAGCCCAAAAATCAACTACTGAAAGCTTGTCTGCCTTTAAAACGTCTGATTCGAAGTTAGAATCAGTGAATACTGCTGCCATATTTTTAGTTTAAATTGTGTTATAGAATATGAGGCAAAGTTAATTTAATATTACCGACGGGCAACATTGTGAATGCAAATAGTACTATAAGTATTTCACATGCTTTGCACACTTTTAACAAAGCCTAATTCTCAGAGTATCTTTAGCACCAATTCATTAATTGCAACTAATTCACCAGAAAGGTGCTTATTAATTGCAGAACGTAACTTTCCAAGTTTGTGTGAAGTTAGTGGCTGATCTGGAGTATTGTCTTTTAAAAACTGAGCTGTCTTTTCATGTGCCTGTTTACCGAGCAAAGCCAATTTTTTATGAACTTTAGTTGCTGGGTCATATTTAGGATAATAAATATCTAATATTTTCTTATGAACATGTCTTGGTCCAAACAATCCTTTTGCCTGAAAATCTTTCATAAGTTCATTGGGTGCCGCTGAATTCAATATAGATACCAAATAGTACGCTTCATCTATATCATGGGTATAATAAACATAGGCTACGCTCTCAACAATAAACTCCAAATCAAAATCTGCTCTTTGCAAAACCACGGCATTAGCATCCTTTGCTGAAGCATTGTATAAAACTAAAAAAGGCGCATTTAAGTCCTGACTAGTTAACTTGTTTTGCCAATCAAGATATTTCTCTGATGATATGGCCTTATTTTTTTCAGTACGGTATATTTTCCAAAAATTCTCTGCTTTTAAAAACCATTTTGTTGCTCCAGAATATCCTTCTGTTCTTAATTCCAAAGAATTTAGAAGTTTAATTCTTTTGATGCCGTCTTTTGCCTCTATAATGACAGGCAAAGTAATAAGCTCTGATTGGAATAGTGCAAATGGCAAAATACTTTTGGATAAAACAGTATTAAATAAAAACTGGCTCTCGATACTCCCAGCTATATCTAAATCCTTCCAGGGTAATTTGGCATCTGGCTTTACAGAATCAGCTGTTTTTATATGAATAATTCTATCATCCCAATCCGACGGAACTTCCTGCGTTAATTCTACAAAATAGAAGGTACGTGGTACAATAGTTGCACCCTGCTTAAATAATTTTTTATAAGGATTTATTTTCGTTTGTGCTTTCTTTTTAGTTGAAGATAGCGCCGTAGATTTACCTTGCTTATTTAAGTACCAGGTAACATCTTCCTCATTTAATTTTGCTGAAGCAATTATTAAATTACAATTATGGGTGGGCAGCCTACCTGAAAAGACTTTGCCGTTAATACCGGTTGCAGGCATTTTTTTCATGACAACTGCCTTATCCGCAAATAAAACACAAGTTGGAACGCGAAAAAGGGGCTGCACTTTATCTAAATCCCAAGCGTTAGTCAACTTAAAACCTTCTGCTAAACCGCTGCGCGTATTATCGTGGTTGTCTGCACTAAAAAAACTTCGCGGAAGTACAAAAGCAATCTTCCCGGTTTCTTTTAAAAAATAACTGCTGCAATAAGACATGAATATCGCTGCAATTTCAAGGTGTGGAAAATTGGCTACTCTGCTGGGTTTTACTTTATACTTTACGGCTAATGTATTTAATGTGTTCTGGTATTCTTCATTCCTGATATCGCTGAAGGTAAACCAAGGGGGATTACCAATCACGTAATCAAATTTATCGGAAAGAAAATATGGCTTATAAAGGTTTTGTACTATGAATTTCCAAATACTATCTCTACCCCTCTCTTTAACAATTTTTAGTCCTTCGTATATCTTGTAAAAGCTATCCTGCATGTCAAGTGAAACACTTGCATGTTGAATGTTTTTTCTTTTAAGCGTATTGTATAATATCTGCTTATCTATCTTCTTTTTATTTACAGTTTCTTCTGCAAGTTCATCACACACTTCTACGGCATCATCAAATAATACCATGTCGGATAATACCTGCGTATTCAAGAGATATTTTTCCTTATCAATATCCATTCTAAATTCTCCACCATACAGTGTATTCACGCCTTTAGGCGCGAGTAGGGTGTTTGCCAAAATTATGTTGATGTGAATTGGCCTTTTTGATTTGCTAATATCTTTACCCAATGCCAAGAGGACAGTTGTTTTCGCAATTTGGACACTCAATGGGTGAATATCAATTCCATAAATTGAGCTATTAATTTCCTCGGCTGTTATCCCGGTATTCAATTGCCTCAAGCGATGTATAGCAGCGCGCAAAAATGAACCACTACCACATGACGGATCCAATATTAATTCTCCTTTCTTAAAGTCAAATTCGGATACTACCCGCTCGCACAGCCAATCGGGAGTATAGTACTCGCCCAGGGAATGGCGGGTGTCCAAATCAATTAATTCCTGATATACTCCTTTGAGTACATCTTCATCTACATTATGAAAATCAAATGTGGAAATCTCTTGTGCTATTCTCCTAAAAGCGGCTTTTAACTCTCTGAAATTAAACTCAGATTTAACCCAGTGAAAAAAATCGTTATCGACAAAATTTCTGATGTTGTATCTATGAAAAATCGACCCATCAAGTATTGATAGTAGTTCTTTATCATCGATATAGTCATCATTTGAAACAACTGAATAAGCCAGCATTTTAGAGAAAATGCTCAAATAAGTATGAATCAGAAAATTCCTTTCACTGGCATCAAATGCGCCATAAGCAATACTGAGGAATTTCTTCCATTGCTCGTAAGACACCTGCACTTCGCCAAATTTCTTTGCCTGTTCAAACCAACTAGCCATTGTTAAATAGCTATCAATAAAAACCGAACTTTTATATCCAAAGGCATCTTCAATACCTTTTAAGGTTGCTTTTTGCTTTTCCTCTTTAAATAAAAATCTATCAATCCAATAATAAAAATCTTCCGCATTATGTTCTGTTAAAACAAATGATGATGTTGATATTTCGTTTAAAATCAACTCATCTTCTTTTAACTCGCTCAACAAATCAAGTTGCGATACTTCTGGTACCACTACTTTCCAATTGATAAAATCGGAAACTATCAACGTATAATTATAACCATACCCTGATTTGAACTGACCTAACAAATACCCGGCAAGCTGTTCTTTTGCATGAGTAAACGACACCTTAAGGTTGTTTTCAAATTCGATAATAACTTTATTGTATAAGGTATCGGCACTACCTCGATGTAGCTTTTCTTTACGAGGTATATTTAGTATGGTTTTTTCGGCACCCGTACTAATACTATCAACTATCGCAATAATCGCAGAATCATTATGGTAAAGTCTATTCAATAAATCTTTGAATAACTCTTTCTTAGTTGCTTCTTTATTAGCGGATTTTACTTTGCTAAAATACTTTTCAATGTCTTGCTTCTTGGTTTTATCCATTTTTGACTATTAACTAGTTATAAAGCTAAAATATTTCGTAGTGTAAAACAAGCTTCGAATTTCAAAATATGGAAGGTTACACCTTTTCTACTACATATTGTAATGCTTCATTATTCTGCAGGAAACCAATGAATTCGTCATTCAGCTCCATTTTAAGTTGCTGCGAGCGTAACCTGACTGAATGCCCAGCCTCGTCATCATTAATCTGTACAAATAATTCTGTATTTCCGGGGTACCGCTTCACATTTTCCTCAATAAACTTTGTGAAAGCCTCATCCACACTTTGAGTAGGAACAGCGATAGTCACTTTTTTGGTCAGTAATTTGCGCACATCATCGAGCAACATAATATTGCTGATAGAAAATTCCATAACACCGGGGCGGTACTTATGTTCGTCGTAGGTGCCTTGTATCATCAGCTTTTGCCCGTTAACCAAAAAGTTGCCGTATTGCACATAACTTTTCTCCCACAACATGATCTCATAGTGCCCGGAATAATCATTTATGGTGAGTTTGCCGAATTTAGTACCCTTCTTGCTGGTCATGTGGCCCACATCGGTAATGAAGCCGGCAATACGTACCAGTCTGCCTTTATTATCTTCCAGTTCATTTACAGGGGTCATGCCGTAGTTATCCATCTCAAACTTAAACCCATCGAGCGGATGCGCACTGAGGTAAATACCCACAACTTCCTTTTCTCTATCCAGCAATTCAGGTAATCCCCATTTCTCACATTCCGGTATCAGTGGCGGCTTTACTTCAGGCATAGTGGCAGCCCCAAAAAGGCTGTTAGTAGCCATTGATGAACTTGCCTGAAACTGATTGCCAAATTTAACCAGTCGCTCCAAACCTGTTTGAGGGTCGGTGGAAGGGCTGTAAAAATATTGTGCCCTGTGCAGTTGCGGAAAACAATCTAATGCACCAGCAAGCACCAGGTTTTCCATCGATTTTTTATTTACCGTACGCTGGTTAACCCGTTTAATAAAATCGAATACACTTATGAAAGGGCCACTGGCTTCCCGCTCTGCCACAATATCTTCCACCGCTGCCTCGCCTACCCCTTTAATAGCATTTAAACCGAACCTTACAACGTTAGCTTTGGCAACCGCAAACCCTTTCAGGCTTTCATTTACATCGGGACCCAATACTTCCAGCCCCATCCGCTGGCACTCCTCCATGTAAAATTTTATCTTATCAATATTGCCCTGGTTATTCAGTACAGCCGCCATATATTCAGCCGGGTAATGGGCTTTCAGGTAGGCTGTTTGATAGGCGACCAACGCATAGCACGTAGAGTGCGATTTATTAAACGCGTATTGTGCAAAAGCCTCCCAGTCGGTCCATATTTTTTGCAGCTTGTCTTCGGGATGCCCCTTCAATTTAGCCCCTTCCACAAACTGCCCCTTCATTTTATCAAGCACCGACTTCTGCTTCTTACCCATTGCCTTACGCAATACATCGGCATCACCTTTTGTGAAGCCGGCAAGGCTCTGTGATAGCAGCATCACCTGTTCCTGATAAACGGTAATTCCATAAGTATCACCAAGGTACTCCTCCATCGCCGGAACGTCATAAACTATTGGCTCCTGCCCATGCTTACGTTTAATGTAATTGGGTATGTATTCCATTGGCCCCGGGCGGTAAAGGGCATTCATGGCAATAAGGTCATCAAATTTATCGGGCTTCAGGTTGATGAGGTGCTTCTGCATACCGGCACTTTCAAACTGGAAAGTACCATTGGTATCTCCGTCCTGGTATAACTGGTAAGTAGCTTCGTCATCGAGCGGTATCGTATCAATGTCAATCTTTATGTCGTAATTCCTCCTGATGAGTTCCAACGCATCTTTAATAATGGTAAGGGTTTTGAGGCCCAAAAAGTCCATTTTAATAACACCGGCATTCTCAATTACGTTACCCTCATATTGTGTAATAAGCGAATCCACATCTTTAGCCATAAATACGGGCAACAGATCGGTAAGGTCGCTTGGTGCAATAATGATACCGGCAGCGTGAATACCAGTGTTACGCACCGAGCCTTCCAGCTTCACTGCATTTTGCAATATCTGCCCCAGCGGTGTATTGGGCTGTGCATATATTTCGCGCAGCTTCATTACACCTTCCATTTCATCGGCACCTAAGCCCTCTTTTTCGTCGAGGCTGTCTTTACCTTTCAGTTCGGCATGTATGAGTCTTTTAAGGTTGATACCCGGACGTTCGGGCACAAACTTGGCCAGCATATTACTTTCCGATAATGGCAGGTCCATTACACGGGCTACGTCTTTAATACTGCTTTTGGCAGCCATAGTACCGTAAGTAACTATCTGTGCTACCTGGTTCTTGCCATACTTTTTAACTACATAATCAATTACCTTTTGCCTGCCTACATCGTCAAAGTCCGTATCAATATCCGGCATGCTCTTACGGTCCGGATTCAGGAAACGTTCGAACAGCAGTTTATATTTAATAGGGTCGATGTTGGTGATACCAATGCAATAGGCCACAGCCGACCCGGCCGCAGAACCACGGCCCGGACCAATGAACACACCCATATCGCGCCCAGCCTTAATAAAGTCGCTCACGATAAGGAAGTAACCTGCAAAACCCATGGTACGTATGGTAAACAACTCAAACTTCAGGCGCTCCTCAACTTCTGTTGTAATCTCCCGGTAACGTTCATGAGCCCCCTTCCAGGTAAGGTCTTCAAGAAACGCATTCTGATCGTTATTAAATTCTGGCGGCACCACAAAGTGAGGCAACATAATATCGCGCTCCAGCTTCAGTGGCTTAATTTTATCGAGCACCAGATTTGTATTATCAATCGCTTGCGGCAAGTCAGCGAAGAGCTTTGTCATTTCGTCCTGCGTCTTGAAATAGAACCTATCGCTGGGGAAGGCAAAACGGCCGCCTTTAGGCTGCACTTCATCATCATCGCCTAAGTCTTTCCATTTTGGGTCGGCCTGTTTGCTACCAGTATTAATACACAACAAAATATCGTGTGCGTTGGCATCCTGCTGATCAACGTAGTGGCTATCGTTACTCGCAATTACAGGCACATTGTATTTGGCGGCGAAGCGCATCAGCACCTCATTCACCTTTATCTGGTCAGCAATATCATGCCGTTGCAGCTCAATGAAATAGTCATCGCCAAACAGATCGAGCCACCATTTAAATTCCTTCTCCCCTTCCGCTTCTCCTTTTTTAAGAATAGTACGCGGCACCGATGCGGCAAGGCAACAGGTGGTTGCTATTAACCCCTCGTGATACTGGAGTATTAGCTCCTTATCTATCCTCGGGTACTTGCCGTAAAGGCCTTCCATGTAACCGAGCGAGCAAAGCTTGACCAGATTCTTATACCCTATTTCATTTTTAGCCAGCATCAGCTGGTGGTAACGCACGTCTTTATCATCTTTTGAGAAAGCCCGCTTGTGGCGGTTTTCCACCAAATAAAACTCGCAACCAACTATCGGCTTTACAACCGGTTCCAATATATCTTTCCCGTCGGGTGTCTGCCCAACAACCTTCGTCTTTTTCCATGCCTGTGCAACAAAATCGAATGCGCCAAACATATTACCGTGATCGGTGATAGCCATAGCAGGCATACCGTCTTTTTGGGCCTTATCAAAAAGCTTTGAAATATTGGAAGCCCCGTCGAGCAGGGAATACTGTGTATGGTTATGTAAATGCGAGAATTTCACTTTTATGTACCTCTTATTAAATTAGTTATACTTATAACAGCCACCCAAAAAACGGCTCATTACTACTTACAAAATAACGAAATTTAGCGCTGTCAGCCCGCTATAAGTTATCCACAAAACCTATTTAAGATAAAAAGCGAACAACGATGTTTTGTTTGTGAGAAAAGCCTTACTTTAGATAGCAATAAAAAGAACAACGTTGAAATATATCCGGTTACTTATTGTTTTTATAGTTGTAGTGGCGGGTGATGCCAAAGAAGCACGTGGGCAGGGGAAATTTAAATATAACTTCAATTCAGAAAACGGACTGCCTTCAAATCATGTTTATAACATAATTGAAGATAAATTTGGGTATTTATGGTTCACCACGCCAAAAGGTATTGTTAAATACAGTGGATATGATTTTAGGTTCTTTGGGTTGCCCGATGGATTGTCGACAGAAGATAATTGGGAGTTATTTGAAGACAAAAAGGGTAGAATTTGGCTGGGTAGTAATTCGGAGGAGATCGGATACTTATATCATAATAGTTATCACAAAGCTATATTGGAGAACATTTCAACCGAGATTTTCCCACAACACATGCACAGCTTTAACAATGGCATTATGTTTTGCAGTCCATTCATTAATAAAACAACCAGTTACCAAATATGCATTGAAGAAAATGACACCATCCGGAAACTCAATTTTGCCGAAAATTTAATACCCAGCGCTGGCTCAACTATACCTGCATACATGCGCCACTACCCATTGCCTTATATTAGTGAAAGAAATCAATTTGGCCTAATTGACAATAAGTTTGTTTATGCATGCACAATACAGAAAAACAAAATAATACTTCAGAAAAAAATCAGTATCCGCGATACAACATTTTTCAAAAAGGTTTACAGCTACCCATACATCACAATATGTGATATCACTTTATTTTATCAATATACACCAAAAATAGCCATGTTCTATGTCGTGAATCTGACAAATGGCATTACCAGTACTGTTAATATAGAAAATTTCGTTGGAAAAGAAAAAATTGAGCATGTATATCTTGAAAAAACATTAAAAAAGCAGAATTATTTTTACATAATTACGAAAAATAAAATTCTAAAATTTGATCCTGATAGCCCTCTTCACCCGAAACAAATCTTTAATATTGATAGTTTCAGGCAATCACCCGAAATGTATGGGTCAGATATAAAGGTATTTTTTCAAAGTACGTTTTGGGGTAGCATAATTGGCAGCAATACAACCGGAGCTGATGCCCTTTTGCATTTTGAAAATCATTTCAAGAAAGAAAAACAATTAAAACTACCCGATTTTAAATACGTGGGCGCAATAGCTGACGTTAGCGCATTTTGGTGGAACAACTCAAACTCAACACTAGCCCAAATAGACAGTAATTTAAATGTAAAATTTTCAACACATAAAAACATTGGGGCAATCGCATCTATATTGCCCTATGCGAAAGATACATTTTATGCAGTAGGACCAGATTTGCATTCAACACAATGGTTTTTAACTAAATTAAATCGATTTATCCCGTCAAATATTGATACCATTAGTAAAACAATTCACAAAATATTCAGACGAGGTAAAGATCAACTGGTTATTTTAGACACAAGATATTACTACGATTTAAAATTCACGCCTAATGGCACTCGGAGAAACCAAACAGATGCGGGAAAGTACTTTGATATGGTTTACGACTCATTGTCTGAAAGTTATCTTGCATACAACGCATTTAAAATATCCGTTCATGGCATACATGATTCAATATTTTCGAGGAGCCAAATACATAAACTGGAATTGGAAAGGATTGATAGAATAATAGTTGACAATAAATACGGTAATATTTTTATTAAAGGAAGCACTGGAAACGAATTCAAATTAATATCCTGCAATTTAAAGACATTCTTCCATGTAGAGTTATTTCACAACTACAATATGAAGGGTGCTGAAGTATCTATTTATAATAATACTTTAATAGTAGCTGGTAGGTTTGGTGTATTATTTTGCAAAATATTGGGTCTGAACAAACTTTCAAATCCAATAGTCTATGAAAACATCAAAAACATTAACTACAAAAACATTTATGATGTTCAGGTATCATGGAATAAATTACTTTTAAATACAGATAAGGGCTTTTATACGGTAACTATTCCATCAGACAGTGCCGATTATTGCCAAAAGCCAGCCCGACACGATTTTAAAATTATATTACAAAATAACAATAACATACATCCTATATCTGCAAACGATACCATAATTGTAGACCAACATGACAATAGAATACAATTTGATATTATAAATGCTGCCGGAAACGGAAAATTGCAATTTTTCTATAAGCTAGCACCTTCGCACGATTGGAATCAGCTGAATTCCAACGAACTTACATTACCCAGAGAAATGCGACCGGGAGTATATTATAAGATGCTATTAAAATTTAACGATGATATATGGAAGAGTAACGCAACAGAACTTACCATTTACATTACCCCCTACTGGTGGCAAACACTATTTCAAAATGTGTTGTTCTGGATCGTCGTCAGCATAATTTTTATTTCCATCATCATTTCGATAGTAGTAATCACAAAGAGGAGTGTAAATGCTAAAAATGAAAAGAAAACCCTTCAGCAGGAAATGGAATTAAAGTCGGTATACTCGCAGATAAACCCACACTTCATATTCAATACCCTCAATACTGCGCTATATTTCATTAAAAAAAGAAAGGTGGATGAAGCTTACGACCACGTTTCTAAATTTTCAAAGCTATTACGGGCTTACATTAAATCATCGAGAAGCAAATACATTAGTATTGGGGACGAAGTAAATAATTTGAATAACTACATTCAATTACAGCAAACACGATTTGAAGATAAATTCACTTATGAAATTATAGTAGATGACGACATTGACATTTCCAGAACAAAAATACCCGCTTTGCTTTTACAGCCAATTGTTGAAAATGCAATAGACCACGGTTTATTTCATAAAAATACAGTTGGTCATTTGAAAATAGAATTTAAGAAAATACCTTTATCCAATGAAATTCAATGTGTGGTAGACGATAATGGCATTGGGCGTAAGGAAGGGAAAATATTATCGGCCGGAAGTTTGGTGAAAGCAGAATCATACGGAGATAGCCTTATAAAAGACCTGGTTACTATTTTTAATAAATATGAAAACAGCGGCATAAATATTCAGTATTTTGATAAAGAAGCGCCTGAAACAGGGACAACAGTTTTGATAGCTATAAAGAACCCATACCATGAAAAATAATTTTAGTTGTGTGATTGTAGATGACGAACCGAAGGCGTTAGAATTATTAAAAGATTGCCTGACCTATTTGTATCCGGAACTTATTATTGCCGCATGTTTTACCACATGGCAGGACGCTTTGCCCGCACTTAGAACGGAAAAATATGACCTGGTGTTCATGGATATCTCTATGCCTGGCAAAACAGGTATGGAAGTATTATCGCTATTACCGGGGCTGGAGGCTGAGGTGATTTTTGTTACAGCCCATCACGACCACGCGCTTAAAGCATTTAAATTTGCACCTGCTGGTTATATATTGAAACCAATTGATGACGCACAGTTGTCCGTGGCTGTTGATAAGGCAATAGAACGCGCATCCTATAAAAAACTGGCAAAGAGCGGAGTTACACCAACGGCATTACCCCAAAAAATTGGCATACCCAATAACAAAGGCACTGACTATATAAATGTTGATGACATTATACTGCTGGAGTCGATAAAGGGCTGCACGCGGATTGCTACAGCAAATGGAGATATTATAAGCGCATATTCATTGGGCCGCTTTAAAGCAATTGTTGACAAACATAATTTTTTACAGGTGCATCGGTCATACGTTATAAACCTTGACCACATAAAAAGGTACACCGCAGAGGGGGAAGTACTATTAAGCAATGGTATTGAAATTCCAGTTTCCCGAAACTTTCGCGATGAGTTTCTTTTAGTATTCAACAAGGTATCGAAAAACGATATTTAGTACCAAAACAAAAATGCCCCGGAATAACCGGGGCATTTAAATATTATTTGCAGCAAAAATCAGAAGCCTTGTTTTGCAACGCCATCTTTAATAGCCTGTAATGCTTTTGCTTCGCTCATGATAGCAGCCATTTTATTGCCGTTGCCATCATGACCACCTGCCATGTAACCGCCTTTAGCAGTTTTTGTAATTACCGCGTCTTGCATAGGCACGTTTTTTTCTTTGGTTTTTAAGCAATAAGCCTTGATCATTTTTGAAGTATCCATGTTCTTGAATTTTAAGCGTTAGACTGTTATAAATAGTTTTACGGCACAATCTACATATTTTTTCAGAAATGAACGGATTCCCATAAAATATTAGCTGAAAAAAGTGAATAAGATGGTAATAGACTGAAAATTACCCGCTTTGGGGGCCTGAATAGGTTCAAATATGGCCGTGGCGACGTGGTTTTGTGTTTGAGATGCTTTTTATCTATTTTCACCAATTGTAATCATACTCGGCATGCTGGTAATACTTTTAGTCTGGATTTATATATTTCTGTCATCATTTTCTGTGGGTCTGGTCATTCAAAATCTGCTGCGCAGGTTTACTGGTGGCGATACTGATTTTTCAGCTTCCGTAACTTCAGTAACGGGTTTAGTGGGTACTGTTGTAGTACTGAGTTATTGTTCGCTGTTGCTGCCTATTAACAATTGGGTGCTACATAGTTTGCTGGCCATTTTTACCTGCGGCAGCCTATGGTATTTTAAAGACGCTTTTTTAAAAGTGCTGCACAACCTTATACATGCGTTTACTGACGCCGATGTACTGCATAAAGTGTTGCTCGTTGTCTTTTTTCTATTCATACTCATTAAGGCTTCAGGGCAGGTGCAGAGCCTTGACTCCGGTTCGTACCACCTGCCATTTATTAAGTGGGTGGAGGCCCACCACCTTATTACCGGCCTTGCCAATGTACATTCCCGTTTCGGGTTCAATTATCACTACCATATCTTGTATGCCTTTTATGGTTTTGCCTGTGTTTTTGGCACCACCATACATGCACTGAATGGTTACCTTTTCCTTATGGGGTTTGCATATCTGTATGGCATGTACACAAAAAATACAGCCACCCCTTTATATAAACTTGCTGCTATAATAGCCTTGCTGTACGTTTCGCAGATCAATAAAGGCATGACCGGCTTCAGCCCCGACTTTCCGGTGGCCATTATACAAATGATGATCGTTTTTGAATGCTTGAAATACCTCGATCTTAAATTCAGTAAAGGCATTACGCAACGCAATGAACAATATATCCTGCTCACTATTTTCTTGCTTACACTCGGTGCCATTAGTCTTAAATTAGCTACAGTGTCGGTTGTATTTGTGGTGATGATCGTATTTTTCCGGCGGCTATTCAGTGTTAAAATAATAGCAACACTATTTGTATTCGCTATCGTTATTCTTGGTCCCTATCTTTTCCGCAACTATACCATGTCCGGCTACCTTGTTTATCCGTTTTATTCGGTCGATCTGTTTCATGTGCCGTGGAAAGTACCTATGGCCCGCACTATTGATGAAAAGGTCGTGATCAAAAATTTTGCGCTGGGGTACCCTTATTATTACAAAGGGGTTTATCATTACAACGCAGAGCTTTTCAAAACCTGGATAAAGAACCTCGCATACCTGAATAAGGCATATCCGCCTATAATAGCGGTGATCGTATTTTGTATAGTAGTTGCGTTTGTTAAATGGACAATGGCGGCGGTAGCTAAAACAAAAGAAGGTGGTTTACTAAGCCCAGTTAACGTTATACTTTACGGACTGGTAGCAGGAATTTTCTTCTGGTTTTATAACGCACCAGACCCCCGCTTTGGCAATGGTGTTATACTGCCGCTTATAGCCATAGTACTTGCAGACCTCTTGATTAGTCTGAAACTGTTGAAACTACTGCAACCAATAGCCATAGTTTGTTGCCTGGCCATAATTGTTTCGTCGGCGGCTTCGCTATCGGGCTTTGCAGTTTCACGAACCGTATACCAGACCAATAAGGTCAATTTCAACTTTGTAATGCAAGAACCTTACCCCGTGCCCGATACTACTTCCATATCCGTACAGGGAACCCACCGCTATCAGGCTAAAGAACGGTGCTGGGAATGCCCTTTGCCCTGCAGCTATACCATAGACTCCTTCCGTTATAGCGTACCCGGAAATGTGGAGCAAGGCTTCCTGCCAATGCACGATAACCAGTAAACCCCGAATTAACTGTTGGTGAATTGCTTATCAATAAGCGTCAAGCAGCCTTATGCCACCATTAGCATCAATTATGAGTGCACCTTCATCAATCATTTCGCGGATAATGCGTGTAACCCTTTCGCACTCCATCGTGGTGAGATGAGCGGTGAGCTGCGGGAGCGTCCGGTTGCCTTCTGCAAGTTGTAACAATAAGTCGTTAGTAAGGTCTTTTACTGAAAATGCTTTCCAATTGTTATTGCGGCAAACGTCGCAATGGCCGCACTTCTGCGCATCGGCCTCCCCGAAATACTGTAACACGAATTGTTCCCGGCAGGTGGTGGTGTTTCTTAAAAAAGCAATCATTTTATCCGTACGTTCCTGATGCCGCTTGCGCAGGATGGCTATCCGGTTCAGGTCAATGAGCAGGTACTGGCTGTCGGCCCGGCGATGATGGAAGAACATTTGCGGGCCCTCGCCGGTCTTGTTGTAATCAATTATCCCCATGCGGTGCAACTGCTCCATGGCCATTATCAATTCCGGCTGTTTGATCTTTAAACGGAATGCCACTGCCGACTCCCTTATTGCGGTGGGATAATAGAAAATGGCGTTGAACATGCGCAGTAAACCCACTGCAACGTATGCCAGTTTTTCATGCGACTGGCCGAGGCTATCCACCACATGCCTGTCTGCAACAAATTGTACGGTTGAGGGTTGGTAAACCGCTTCAGAAAGGGTCCACAAGCCATCGCGCTCCAGCAGCTTCAGCGCATACAGCGCTTCAATAGCCACCAGTGAGAATTTCTTACAGAAATCGAATACATCGAATGGATAATAATGGTGGGGTTCTGCGCCAATGGGTATCTGCAGGTATTCCGCAACCGACTGGTAAACCTGCCGCAGATACGCTTCCGGCGGATATTGCAAAGCTGTACTTTCTTCCAACCGTTTAATGTCCACTTTATTGTACATAGATAGGGCATCCGATGGCGCTCCGTCCCGGCCGGCCCTACCCGCTTCCTGGTACCAGGCTTCCAGGTGTTCGGGCGAATCGTAGTGCAATACCAGCCTTACATCGGGCTTGTCAATACCCATACCAAAGGCTGTTGTGGCCACCATAACAGATGCCTCGTTCTTCATCCATTTTTCCTGGGCGTCTTCGCGTTCTTCCTTTTTAAGCCCGGCATGGTACACTGCTGCTTTAATGCCATTTTGCAGCAGATAGTCGCCAGTTAATTCGGTAAGCTTGCGGCTGCGGCAGTACACTATACTGCATTCATTACTGATTGCATTCAGCATATCCGCATTCTTCTTTTCGGTATAATTTACCTGGTAAAAAATATTTTTACGGGCAAAGCTCTGTTTGAAAAGTTCATAGTTTTTCAACTTTAGCTGAAGGGCAATATCCTGTTGCACTTCTTGCGTTGCGGTGGCCGTAAGCGCCAGCATTGGCACACTGGTGAACAGTTCGCGTATGGTAGCGATCTTCAGATAATCGGGGCGGAAATCGTGCCCCCATTGCGAAATACAGTGGGCCTCATCAATAGCGACCAGATTCAGATCGAGCGTTGGCAAATAATCGTTGAACAGATAGGTTTGCAGACGCTCGGGGGAAACATACAGTAATTTGTATTCCCCTTCCCGGGCGCGTTCCAGGGTATCTTTTACCGCTTTGTAATTCATGCCGGAATGCAGGCTAACCGCTGGTATACCAATATCGGTAAGGCGTTGCACCTGGTCTTGCATCAGGGCTATGAGCGGCGATACGACCAGGCACAGACCATCGCGCACCATGGCAGGCACCTGGTAACAGACCGACTTGCCGCCGCCGGTTGGCAGCAGGGCAAGGGTATCTCTGTTGTTCAGTACCGAGGCGATAATGTCGTTTTGTAAAGGGCGAAATGTGTCGTAGCCCCAGTACTGCTTTAGTATAGTTTCTGGTGTAACCATAATACGGGCTAAAGATAAACAGTTTGCGGAGATCGCTCTCCCTTCGGAGCGGGTTTGATTTTCCAGTGTTGCATTTTTAACCACGGAGTTGCACAGAGTTAGAGCACAGAGTACTCCTTTTTGTGGGTTTGGTGGATGTGCCTGTGCTTAGTAGCTGCATTTTTAACCACGGAGTTGCACAGAGTTAGAGCACAGAGGAACACAGAGTTTTTCTTCTGTGGGTTTGGTGGATGTGCCTGTGCTTAGTTGCTACCTTTTTAACCACAGAGTTGCACAGAGTTTGGGCACAGAGGAACACAGAGTATTCCTTCTGTGGGTTTGGTGGATGTGCCTCTGTTTGGTCGCTGCATTTTTAACCACGGAGTTACACTGAGTTAGAGCACAGAGGAACACAGAGTTTTTCTTTTGTGGGTTTGGTGATGCTAAATTGACACAACAACCCATTTGTTGGGCCACCGATTTGAGCAAGCTTGATAAACGTTATTAATGAAAACATACATTAACGAATAAATTTACTAATTTACAAGTTGATAAATTACCTATGGCGTATTCTTCTGACCTTATAGATAAGGGAATGATGGAATCGCCATCTTAAATTCGTTGTAGAATGATAAAATCAATCATTGCACTATTTATTATTATTTGCGCACTTCCCCAACTGGGGAGTGCGCAAATTAATTTGGTTTATAATGGTGGGTTTGAAGATATTTCTAAATGCCCTGATTCAAGAAATGAAATTAAATATGCTCATTATTGGACTCCCTTAGACACGATATGGGATCCAGACACGTCAGTCACTCTACCTGCGCCTTGGGATAATCCAGATCTTTTTACGTCATGTGGCAGCTACCCATTTGGCAGTTTACCTGTCAATGCAAGTTTCTACTATCATTTGGCAAGATCAGGAGGTAGTATGGTGCAGATTATTAACTATAACAATTGTACAGACGCGTCTTTATTAATATGGCAGCGAGATTATTTGCAAGGCAGACTTTGTAAAAAGCTTATATACGGTAAGTCGTATTGTGTTACATTTTACGTTTCAGCGAATCAAATATCGCGATATGCTAACAATATGATGGGGGCCTTTCTTGACGACGGAACTATTGATACGGTTTCCTCAATTCGTTCGGGGCTCATCCAAAACGTATATGTACCCCAAGTGTTTGATACAAGTATTATTAGCGACACTCTTCATTGGACAAAAATTCAAGGAACTTTTATTTCCAACGGTCGAGAAAAATTTATTACAATTGGCAATTTTTTTGATAATGCGCACACAGATACAATTGGGATGTATGTTCCGACAATGTATTATACTGCTGGTGGGGGTGACAGATTTTTTGGATCATGCCTAATTGATGATGTAAGTGTAATAGCTACAGATGCTGTTGCTAATGCAGGAAACGACACATTCATTACAATGGCTATTGGCGATTCTGCTTGGGTTGGCAATCATGATAGCTATGTACCATGCAAATGGTATACAATAAGCGGCACTTTGATTGACAGTAACGTTGGGGGCTTTAAAGTAAAGCCAGGCGTTACAACCCGTTACATAATGGAACTTGATGTTTGCGGGCACATAACCAGAGATACGGTTACGGTGTTTGTAAAACCATCAGCGGTAGCGACCTCCCCCTTCCCCTCCAAAGGAGGGGTGACGTGTTATCCTAACTCGGCGAGGGATGAGGTAACTATTGAGGTTGCTTCGGCGAAGAGCCTCACAATGACCGATTTTGATGTGGTGTTTTATGATGTGGTAGGCCGGGCTGTTTTGCATACTACCCTTGTGCAGCAGCGGCAGGTTATTGATGTATCGAAATTAGCACAAGGGCTTTATACAGTACAATTAATGCATACTGTTACAGGTGAAAAAAGCACCCTTAAATTCGTTGTAGAATGATAAAATCAATCATTGCACTATTCATTATTATTTGCGCATTCCCCCAACTGGGGAGTGCGCAAATTAATTTGGTTTATAATGGAAGTTTTGAAGAAATAAGGAAGTGCCCAGATAATAGGAAGCAGATTATGTATGCCAATCACTGGCACTCACTAGATTCTCTTTGGGCTTTTGATACCAGCTCCAGCTGGGCAAATATACCAAGTGACGTACCGGCTTTGTTTACAAGTTGCGGTAGCTATCCATTTGGCTCGACACCAGTAAACGCTAATTTTTACTTTCATAATGCTCGCACTGGCAGTAATATGGTGCAATTTATTACGTATAGAAATAACGATTCAACAATAAGTAGATCAATACAGCGCGAGCATGCACAAGTGGCATTAAGGCAAACCCTAATTGCGGGTAGACAGTACTGCGTTACTTTTCATATATCATTGGAGCAGCTAGCAAGATATGCTTCAAATATGATAGGGGCATACCTGGATGACGGCACTATTGATACGGTTCAATGGCCTCGACAAGGCAGCCTTACAAGTACAACGTGTATACCTCAAGTTTATGACACTACCATTTATACAGATACACTTAACTGGCATCGGGTGCAAGGTCTTTTTACGGCAACCGGCACTGAGAAATTTATTACGATTGCTAATTTTTTTGACAACACCCATACCGATACCCTCGGAATTTCCATTCCAACTCCTTTATACCCTAGCGGCGGTGGCGACAGAGTATACGGTTACTACCTTTTAGATGATGTAAGCGTTATTGAAAGCAATACCATCGCTTACGCAGGTAGCGATACCTCACTAACGGCCGAAAGCGATAGTGTTTGGGTGGGTAATCATGATGGCTATGTACCCTGCAGATGGTATACAATAAGCGGCACTTTAATTGACAGCAACGTTGGGGGCTTTAAAGTAAAGCCAGGCGTTACAACCCTCTATATAATGGAACTTGATGTTTGCGGGCACATAACAAGGGATACAGTTACTGTGTTTGTAGGGCCAGCAGGGGTAGCGACCTCCCCCTTCCCCTCCAAAGGAGGGGTGACGTGTTATCCTAACCCGGCGAGGGATGAGGTAACTTTAGAGGTTGCTTCGGCGAAGGGCCTTACAATGACTGATTATGATGTGGTGTTTTATGATGTGGTAGGCCGGGCCGTTTTGCACACTACCCTTGTGCAGCAGCGGCAAGTTATTGATGTATCGAAATTAGCCCACGGGCTTTATACGGTGCAATTAATGCATACCATTACCGGAGAAAAAAGCACCCTTAAATTCGTTGTAGAATGATAAAATCAATCATTGCACTATTCATTATTATTTGCGCATTTCCCCAACTGGGGAGTGCGCAAATTAATTTGGTGCGTAATGGGGGTTTTGAAAAACATGATACTTGCCCAGATTTTTATGATCAAATACGTCGAGCTTCTTTCTGGGATGGAATAGATACGAATTATATTTATGGTGATTCCGCATACAACGCAGGATATAAAAATTGCCTTCCAGATTATATGAATGTTTGTGACACTTATGGATTATGTAGAGTTCCGAATAACCCATATTTCCATCATTTTCCCCGAAATGGGAAAGGAATGGTGCAGAATATTATGTATTATGATTTGTATGCCATCTATACAACGGGTTATTACTCATATAATTATACTCAAGGTAGGCTACATACCAACTTAATAGCTGGTAAAAATTATTGTGTGACCTTTCATGTATTAAAAGAACCAATTAGTCAATATTCCAATAACAATATAGGCGCTTACCTTGATGACGGGACTATTGATACTGTCAGTTCATTTTTAAACGCTGCGAAACCACAAATACAATACACGCCGCAGATATTAGAAACGGCCATAATTAGCGACACCACAAACTGGACCAGAATACAGGGTAATTTTGTTGCCAATGGAAGCGAAAAATTCATTACCATCGGTGTTTTTTTTGATACCGCCCATACCGTTCATATAGCTGATGGTGTAAACATTACCCATGTCGGAGCTTATTTAATTGACGATGTAAGTGTAATAGCCAGTGATGCTGTAGCATACGCGGGGCATGATACAACAAGCATGCATGCAGGCGATACGGTAAGGTTGGGGTCAGGAATAAACGGTGATGGTATGCCTTGCTGGTGGTACAAACTCGGCGTAACCTCAGCTATAGATAGTGGTGGTACCATTTATGTACATCCTGATAGTACCACTACTTATGTTGTGATGATGGATCTTTGCGGTACTATCACTTATGATACAGTTACGGTATTTGTAGGGCCATCAGGGGTAGCGACCTCCCCCTTCCCCTCCAAAGGAGGGGTGACGTGTTATCCTAACCCGGCGAGGGATGAGGTGACCGTTGATGGGGCTAAGGGTTGTGCGATCGGGATTTATGATGTGTTGGGGAGGCGCGTATTGACGAG
Organism: Chitinophagales bacterium; assembly: GCA_038228575.1. GTDB lineage: Bacteria > Bacteroidota > Bacteroidia > Chitinophagales > Chitinophagaceae > Flavipsychrobacter. The sequence continues at coordinate 34,091 of JBBRPD010000002.1, forward strand.
CGAGTGTGGGGAACGGAGTGTGGTGCTTGATATTTCTGGTTTGACTCCTGGCATTTATTCCCTGCAAATAACCGATATGGCCACAGGCAGCAAAGTGGTGCAAAAACTGGTGAAGCTATAACTGTGCTGACCGCACAACTTTTAATCTCTGTTATTTTTGATGCCAGCAGCGGTGAGTTACCACTTATATAATAAATAGGCACGGTGATGATTGTTGTGTACCTACCGGCACACGGTTTATTTAATTGGTTACCAGCTACAAACCTTTTGCACTTACCAGCGCAATAACATGATTTTAGTGCCGTATTTTGATGTATGAACGGTATCACCCTGTTCCACCAAAAAGCAGCTATTGCAAGCCATTAACATAAAGCTAATGCGGTCTTTATGTAATATAACGTAATTTGCACGAATATTTCCGTGAGTGTGTTTTTTAGTAATGTGGGAGGTATAAAACAGATTATTTATGTTACGTGGCTGGGTTGGCTTTAAGATGTGTTTAGTATGTTTCCTATCCTTGCTCCTGAGCAGGGATATTGCTTTATGCCAGATAGCCGCGTGGGATTTTACGGGTGCCAGCACGCCAACTACCTGGGCGGCGACAACCTTTAACAGCAATTTGGTCAGCGCATCGGGTGCCAACAATATTACGAGGGGGAGTGGCGCAGCAGGCAGCGCGGGCGGCAATTCGTTTCGTTCTACCGGTTTTCAGAATAATGGCATTGCTACCACCAATACCGACTATTATCAGGTAACACTCAAGGCAAATTCCGGTTATGCCGTATCGTTAGCATCAATAGATGCCAATTTTGCCGGCACAGCAAGTTTTTGTGTTAGTCCGGGTGTGGCAACGCAATTTGCGTACAGTCTGGATGGCAGTTCGTTTACCCTTATTGGCTCGGCAGTAGCGTTAACAGGCACGCCGGTAAGTTTGAGTACCATAAGCCTTTCGGGCATAACAGCATTGCAGAACGTAGGTTCGGCAACCACCATCTATTTACGCTATTATGCCAGCGGCCAAACAACGACGGGGGGCTGGGGGTTCTTTTCCGCTGCATCGGGCACTAACGGATTAGCCATAGGCGGCACCGTAAATACATCAGGGGGGTGCAGCGGCACACCCACAGCAGGAACGGCAACGGCAAGTCCGGCAGGGGTTTGCACTGGGGCTACCACCGCCCTTGCATTGCGCGGCGCATCGGCTGGCAGTGGCATTTCGTACCAATGGCAATCATCCACCACAGGCGCGGGCGGCACCTTCACCAATATTTCCGGGGCTACAGATACCAATTATACCACTGCTACCCTATCAGCGAACGCATACTTTAAATGCGTAACCACCTGCAGCACCTCGGCTGCATCCAACACTTCGAATACTGACACCATTACCGTAACCGCAAGCGTAACACCGGGAATAAGCATTGCCGCGAGCCCATCGGGCGCGGTTTGTTCGGGCACTACTGTTACTTATACCGCAACACCAAGCAATGGCGGCTCAGCGCCCACCTACCAATGGAAGAAAGGAGGCGTAAGCATTAGCGGGGCCACCAATACTACTTATAGTTATACGCCTGCTAACGGCGATGTAATAACCTGCGTGCTCACCAGTAACGCCCCTTGCGCCAGCCCGGCTACGGCAACCAGCAGCAGCATTACCATGACGGTAAACCCGCTACCCAGCCCAACTATAAGCGGCACAACCAGTATTGCGTCGGGCAGCAGCACTATACTTAGTTTTAGCGGCACGGCCAGCGATGTTGTTTACTACTGGAATGGCGCAGCAACGAATACCACAACATTAACAGGCAGCGGAACAGCTACTATAACGGTTACACCAACAGTAACTACCACTTATTCCGTAACATCGGCAACATCGGGTGCTGGTTGCAGCCAAACTATAACCGGGCAATATGCTATAATAACGGTAACCACCGGTAGCGCCAGCGATACCATACCCAGCCGCGACGATAATACGGCATTGGGCAACCCGAGCGGTGCAACCACATCCACATCGAATGTCAATAATTACCTGATGGCCAAAAGCCAGTTTACGCTATCGTATAACGACTCGAAGGGGATGGCCAACTGGGTAAGCTGGCACCTGAGCAGGGCCTGGAAAGGAGCAGAGGCGCGGTGCGACTGTTTTACGCAAGATGCCACACTGCCTTCAGGCTATTACAGGGCATCAACTTCCAACTATACCGGAACGGGATTTGACCGCGGGCATTTGTGCCCCTCAGACGACCGCGACAGCCTGGCGGCAGATAATGCGGCTACCTTCCTGATGACGAATATTACGCCGCAAGCCCCCAATATGAACCAGCAAACCTGGGGCGACCTTGAAGAATATTGCAGAAACCTTATTTACCGCGGCAACGAAATGTATATTATTGCGGGGGGCTATGGCAACGGGGGCAGCGGTAGCAGCGGGGGCACTACAACCACCATTGCCAGCGGCAACATAAGCGTACCCAGCCACTTCTGGAAAATAATAGTGGTACTGCCCGTGGGCATTAACGATATTTCGCGCATAACAAATAGTACCAGGGTCATAGCCGTTATTATGCCCAATACACAAAGCGTCAACGCACATTCCTGGGACTATTACGCAACCTCGGTTGATAGTATTGAATCGCTGACCGGATACGATTTTTTAAGCACGGTTGCTACTGGCATACAAAATGTAATAGAGGCAAAAGTTGACAGCCGTTTACTGGCGTGGGACCTGACCGGTTCAGGGGCTTATACAACATCGGTTGCCACCATTGAAAACGCCAATCTGGACACCGCCGCTACCTACAACACTCTGGCCAGGGGCAGCAGTGCGGCAGCGAGCACCGGTGCTAATTCCTTCAGGACAACCGGCTTTCAGAACAATGGTATCGCTACATCAAATACCGATTACTTTCAGGTAAAGGTGCGGGCTAAAAGCGGCTATTCGGTGTCATTATCCAGCATTGATGCCACTTACGACGGTACGGCATCCTTTTACGCTTCGCCAGGGGTAACATCGCAATACGCTTATAGTTTAGATGGCTCTGCATTTACGTTAATAGGTTCGCCGGTAACCAGCATCTCAGCTACCCCACCTACAGTGAGCCTGGCAACTATAAGCGCACTGCAAAATGTACCCTCAACCACCACCATATATTTAAGGTATTATGCCAGCGGACAAACGACAACCGGCGGCTGGGGCTACAGTTCGCCTTACAGCAATACTTACGGTTTAGATATTGGTGGTGCGGTAAATATTTCGGGCTGCTCCGGCACACCAGCGGCTGGCACAGCAACTGCAACAACTGATACCGTTTGCAGCGGCAATGCAGATACCCTAGCACTTTCAACAACTTCAACAGGGTTGGGTATTACCTATCAGTGGCAATCGTCTGCAACCGGTGCAGGAGGCAGTTTCAGCAACATAAGCGGCGCTACAGATATTACCTATAATACACCGGCAGTAAGCAGTAGAACCTACTATAAATGTATAACCACCTGTACTACCTCAGCACTGAGTAATACCTCATCTGCGGCAATCGTAAATACGAGGGCAACCGTAACACCGTCAATAACCATAGGCGCAAGCCCTTCAGGTGCTGTTTGCGCTGGTGCATCGGTAGCGTTTACAGCAACACCCACCAACGGTGGTGCAACACCCGGTTACCAATGGAAAAAAGGTGGCACCAATATTACGGGCGCAACCAATAATACCTGCACCTATGCCCCTGCCAACAGCGATGTTATTACTTGCGTATTAGCCAGTAGCGCACAATGCCCAAGCCCGGCAACTGCAACCAGCGGCGGCATTACCATGGCCGTTAACGCTGCGGTTACACCAACAGTAACCATAGCGGCAAGCCCAACAGGGGCTGTTTGCGCGGGTACTTCGGTCAACTATACTGCTACGCCAACCAATGGTGGCAGCGCACCCACCTACCAATGGAAAACAGGCGCTATAAATATTAGCGGTGCCACCAACAGCACCTATAACTATACCCCTGCAAACAACGACAGCATAACCTGCGTGCTCACCAGCAATGCTACCTGCGCCAGCCCGGTTACTGCAATCAGCAGCCGCATTATAATGACCGTAAACCCCACATCGCCTTCCGGAGGAACTATTACCGGTACCACGACGGTATTCGCGGGCAGCACAGCAACCCTTGCCAATGCTACAGCCGCCAGCGGCACGGTAAGCTGGGCCAGCAGCAACACTTCGGTAGCCAGCGTAAATACGGCAACTGGCATTGTCAGCGGAATTGCGGCCGGCAACGCTATTATAACCTATACGGTGACTACAGCCTGCGGCACGGGCGCAGATACCGCGTTAGTAACGGTAACTACCGCGCCGGCAAACATTGCTGCCTGGGACCTTACAGGGGCCAGCACACCAACCACCTGGACCGCAACTACCTTTAACAGCAATCTAGTAAGTACTTCAGGCGCCAACAACCTTACCAGGGGGGCCGGCGCAAGTGCCAGCGCGGGTGCTAATTCCTTCAGAACAGTTGGCTTCCAGAATAACGGCATATCCACTGCTAACACCGACTACTATCAGGTTACCCTTAAAGCAGCAACGGGCTATACCACATCGCTCAGCAGTATCAATGCCAATTTTGCGGGCACAGCGAGTTTTTGTGCATCGCCCGGTGTTAGTGGCCAGTTTGCTTACAGCCTTGACGGCAGCAGCTTTACACTTATCGGTTCCGCATTCACCTTAACAGGCACACCAGCGAACATGAGTGCCATAAGCCTGACTGGCATCAGCGCATTGCAAAATGTGGGCGCATCCACCACCATCTATCTCCGTTATTATGCCAGCGGGCAAACTACAACCGGCGGCTGGGGCTTCTTCTCTGCGGCATCGGGCACCAACGGCCTTGCTATTGGCGGCAATGTATCCCCCGTTCCGTGCAGTGGCACACCAGCCCATGCTACAGCCACTGGCACCACAACTATTTGCAGCGGCAATACCGTACATCCTGGCCTAACGGGCGCGGCGACAACTTACGGCATTGCTTACCAATGGCAAAAGTCAACGGCCAGTTCAGCAAGTGGCTTTAGCAACATTTCGGGCGCTACCGATACCGCTTATACTTCCACGGCACTGACAACAACGACGTACTATCGTTGTGTAACCACATGTACTTTTTCCGGCCTTGCCGATACATCAGTCGCCGCAACTATTACCGTTAATCCGCTACCTGATGCGGGTAGTATTTCGGGGCCATCACTCGTTTGCATCGGGTCAGCAATAACGCTCAGCAATACGGCAACTGGTGGTAGCTGGGTAAGTAGCAATACCGCACTGGCTACCGTTAATACAAGCGGCATTGTTACCGGCATTGCAGCAGGCAGCCCTATTATTTCTTATACCGCTACTAACGGCTGCGGCACAGCTACAACAACCTATGCCATTAGTATAGCAGGCATGCAATGGCTGGGTGGTGCATCGGGGCATGAAACTGATTGGAATACCGCAGCCAACTGGTCGTGCGGCTTTGTGCCCGTAGCAACAATTGACGCAACCATACCATCGGGCACCGCCTATGCGCCATCAATAGCGGCTTCGGCCAACGGCATCGTGCATAACCTTACCATAGCTGCAGGTTCCCGCATAACAACAGGCACTAATGCCGTGCTAAATGTAAAAGGCAACCTGACTAATAATGGATCGGTAGCCGGGGCAGGCACAACCCAAATGAATGGAAGCAGCGCGCAAACAGTTTCCGGCAATGGTACTTTCAATAATTGGGAGATCAACAATACGGGCGGTGTAACACTGACAGGTGGTGCGAAGCAAACCATTAAAAGCGTACTGACTTTAACTGCGGGAACGCTCTATACGAATGACAGCATTGTGCTACAGTCTGACAGTACCGGCACGGCACGCATAGCACCCATAACAACAGGCGCAGCCATAAGCGGCGAAGTAAAAATAAATCAATACATACCAGGCGGCCTGCGGCGCTATCGGTTCTGGAGCCACCCATTTAGTAATTATATTGCGTTAAGCCAGCTCACCAATAGCATAGATATTACAGGCACGGGTGGCGCAGCCAATGGCTTTACCAATACAGCATCAAACGCACCATCAGCTTTCCGGTACGACCCGTTAGTGGGTAATTCGGGTCTTGGTTCAGACCCGGGCTGGAGGGCCTTTACGAGCGCATTCGGCACGGCCGATTCCAACCGCCTGCACAGCTATCAGGGCATAAGGCTTTTTATGCGCGGCACAATTGGGGAAGGATTAGGATATGGTTCCTACAGCCCATCGCCGGTAGTATTGGGCGTGCACGGCAATATTAACCAAGGCAACCAAACGATAGTATTGGTAAAAGGTGCTGGTGCTAATCAAGATTATAATATGGTAGGTAATCCCTACCCTTCTCCGGTTGATATTGGCACCGTCATCTACAATGCCTATGCAAGTGGCAATGTTACCGGTGCAGCTTATTATGTATGGAACCCCAATTTAGGCGCAGCGGGTCAGTACCAGGCCATACCCATAAATACCGTAACTGCCACCCCATATTATTTACAGGCGTTTACCGCGTTTCAGGTTAGGGCGGCACACAATGGCGATACACTCCATTTTACCGAAAATAATAAGGCCGCCAATGCCAGTAGTTCGTTGCTGAAAGCTGCCACCGACGAAATAGCACTTTCCGTTTATGACAACAATTACCACCTCTGGAACAGCGTGAAAATCAGGTTTAATGATGCGGCGGTAAACGAAGAAACTAGCGACGAAGATGCCCTGTTATTAGGGAGTTCTGATTTTTCATTCTACACCCTTTCAGCAGATGAAAAGCGATTGGTTATTGATACCCGCCCCTATACCAGCGACGTGCGCATACCTGTAGGGCTAAGCAGTATTTACAAACAGGAATTTATTCTAAAAGCGGACAACATACCGGCCGATGTAACCACACAACTTTACCTGCTTGATAAAGAAAATGGAGCATACACGCCATTGCAAAATGGTACCGAATATCGTTTTACGATCAGCAAGAAGAATAGCAGCCACGGCGAGCGTTTTGAAATAACTACAAAAAATGGTGTCATCGTTAGCCAAAATGATACCGCATTAAATGTATGGGTAAGTCCGCACCCGGTGAAAAACATTGCGACATTACACTTCAATGAGTTGCATTCGGAACCGATAACCGTGTCTGTTTATGACATTAGTGGCAGAGTTATTTTTAATAAAAAAATGGATGTGTCCGCATCGTTGCAAGTAGAACTGCCTATGAATGATGTGCCCGCAGGCAGCTATATTGTTAAGCTGAGTAGTGGCCGGTTGCTGCAAACGTTGAAAATAACGACGGAGTAATAGCAGTTATGGTACATCAGTTCAGCCCCAACGAAGGAGGATAGTTTCTCACCGATATTTTGGTTGTTGTTGAACTCCTTCGGAGTTCGGGGTGTGATTGTTGCATACGGCGCGGGTTTACACCCGCCGCTATTGTTGTTTAGCCCTTTCAGGGCACTACTGCTATTGAATAGGAACATCGTCTTTAAGGGTAATGTCACTAATTTAGGGTTCTGAGCTATATCACCCCTTCAGGGTTTGGCTCATTTTATAGCATATTCTCTATAATCATACCACCCATTCTGGGTTGTCAATTCGCATACCTTAATTTAAGGTTCTGAGCTATATCGCTCCCTTCAGGGTTTGGCTCATTTTATAGCATATTCTCTATAATCATATCACCCATTCTGGGTTGCAAATTCGCCTACTTTAAATTAGGGTTCTGAACTATATCACCCCTCAGTGCGATGTCGTTAGGTTAAGGGAAAAATCACGAAGGGATGACATTATTATAGAAAATTAAAGTGTGTAATATGTTTAAAATCAGAAGGAGTGACATAATACAAAACACCATTTTAAAGGCATAAATCCAATGTCATTAACTTAATGGATTTTGCGTCATGCCTGCGGCACGCCGTAGACATTAATCTCCCCTCTACCATTTATGGAGAGGGGCTGGGGGTGAGGATATTTGCGCTAAGTTAATGACATTGGCATATTCTCTATAATCATATCACCCATTCTGGGTTGTCAATTCGCATACTTTAATTTAAGGTTCTGAGCTATATCGCTCCCTTCAGGGTTTAGCTCATTTTATAGCATATTCGCTATAATCATATCACCCATTCTGGGTTGTCAATTCGCATACCTTAATTTAGGGTTCTGAGCTATATCACCCTTTCAGGGCAATGTCGTTAGGTTAATGGGAAAATCCCGAAGGGAGGACATTATTATAGAAAATCAAAGTGTGTAATATGGTTAAACTCCGAAGGAGTGACATAACACAAAATACCATTTTAAAGGCATAAATCCTTAATGACATTGCCTCAAGAGGGATACATTATTGCGTTATTGAAAATAGTTGATAGACATTAATAAAATCGTTTAGGCTGCAATGGGGCAGAACGGGAGTGTGTAGCAAAATTATCGCTAACCTGGTTATGCAAAACTGCTTATGAAAGCGTAAATACAGGAACGGATGCATTACCAGCGTTTGCCGAATTGGAAGGCTACGAACATATCGTAGTAGGCAGAACGGGGAGGCAGACTGCTGGCCATAAGTTGCATCTTCTGGCTGTAAAATTCTGCATTAACACCTACCTGCACGCCAATTATGTTGTGCTTGTTGGTGGAAAAATCGAAGTTGATAGCTGACCTGATATGCCCACCCGGAACGAAGGTCAATTCATTGAGACCTTTGCTGAAACCGGCATAGCCATCTATGGAGTTCTGGTCAAGGAAATGCTCCTGTGTGGCATCAGAGAATTTGATGGTGTGCGGGTCGCTTTCCACATTTAAATAGTACGGTTTAAGCAAGCCTAACGCAAAACCAATGGTATTAGCCCAGTGTATGGAAACACAGCCTGTATCTGGTTTGCCTGCAATAAGCTTTTGGTAACCTACACCTATTTTAACCGCATAAAGGCAATTAATTTTGCCATATTTATACGAACTTGAACCGCCAAAACGATTGGTAACCGGGCTTGGTATTTTCTGTTCTTTAGGATCTTTTTTCTCCGTAAATTCCAATTGATAGTAAAGCAGGTTGTGGAAGATGTCCGCCCGCTTCTGGTCGCCGGTTTTTACTTTTCCCAGGTCTGTGTAAATGCTCCAGCCATTGGTAGCCATGCGGAAACCGAAACACAGTTCATGCATAATTACTTTCGGTGCTTTCGCAGGCTGCAGCTTGCGGGGTGCAGCATGCAACATAACGGTATCGGGCTGGTAAACCTTAGATGAATCAGAAGCATACACCACCTCTTGCGCGTGAATGTTGATTCCGCAGCAAACCAGTAAAGTCAAAATCCCAAACCACTTAGCCATATTACAAATCTCAGGATTAAAGGGTCAATTCAAATACTTGGAGGCAATTACTTCTGAAAACTAAATTACGGGAATATTTCTAATTTATTGGGCATATGTGTAAATTTAACAAAAAAACCGTCCATGACTTCTAAAGTAATTTATACCGGTGCGTTACGCACCGTTGCCACTCACTTACGTTCAGGCAGTACAATTGAAACAGATGCACCAGTTGACAACCAAGGTAAGGGCGAACGCTTCTCGCCAACCGATCTTGTTGCAACCGCGTTGGCTTCCTGCATACTTACCACTATCGGTATTGGCAGCACTACCCACAATATCAATATTGATGGTGCCGAGTGCATGATAGAAAAAGTAATGGCTTCCAATCCCCGCAGGATAAGCGAAATAAAGGCAGATCTCAGCTTCCCGCAAAGCCAGCCATTTAGTACTAAGGAAAAACAAATAATAGAGCATATAGCCCGCACCTGCCCGGTTACGCAAAGCCTGCATCCTGATTGTTTGATAACACTCACCTTTAATTGGCCTGCCGAATAATACTTAAACCAATAGCACAGTTCAGGCATTTCCGGCCGCTACAATAGCGGTTATACAGTTGTAAAAGCGCCTGCGTTTGAGCGGCGTTTACAGCATGCCATCCATGTTCATGCCATATTGTAATGATGTTATTTTTTTCGGGTGGCACGGCTTCCAGCAGGTTAAGTGCCTGTTCACGCAGGTTGTCAGTGTCTTGTTTTGCAGCATACAAAAACTGGATGGGTGCTATGGTGTTGATGATGATATTTTGCACCGAGGTTTTCCCCAGTGTTTTAGGGGCTGGGTTAGGGTGCGCTTCATCGAACCGGAAATGACTATCCCAGTAACTGCTGGCCGCCACATCTAACAACGGCTCTATTTCTTTTACGGAATGGGTTTCTATGATCTGCGAAAACAAGTGTTCAGACTTATGGATAAGTGCCGCAAACTGCGCGATCCTTACAGTAGGGAAATTCGCCGGCCGCATGCGCATAAATTTCCAGAGGTGGCCTGCCTGAGGGGTAAGTTTATACTTCTTCCTAAGGTAACTGTATTCGTTATATAATGCCGTGCCATAATCATCCTTCATCTCATCATGCAACATGCCGGCCTGTCCGAATAGCAATGCTTCTACCTGCTCCAGGTTTTCCCGGTGGCGGGCCAGCACATTAAGCGGCAGGGAACGGGCCAGTAACAAAAATGCAGTGGCGTTGGTCTTAAAACCAAAATTAGCGGCCATGCGCCAGTACAAGAGGTTGCGCCAGTCTTCAGTAGCGGTTTCCAATAGTATATTCCAGTCACCCAGCTTTTCCTCCCAACGCTCCGCTAATAGCCTGCTGAGCCAGCCTTCTTTGGTTATATCCCTTACCTTGGCTAGTTGCCCGGCACACGGCAACTTACCCGGAGCCTGCATTAATTTGTCGTAATGCGCTATAACTGCCGGCGAAATATGTCCGTCTAACGTTACCGTCGGTGTTCCCGGTGTTACATGCTCGGCATCGTTTTCGTAAACAACATGCAGAATGAGATTTTGATAGGCTTTATTATTCTGGTGACCATGTTTATTCCAGTCGCTGCTTTTAAGGTGTAATTCAATATTACCTACCAATGTTGTGTTACCGATCTTGATACGGGATTCCAAAAAATCGGGACCTGCATCGCGGTTTAATTTGCCGGGATGGATAATCGTAAGTTGTTCACCATCGGTTGTGGTGAGGTCAGTAACCTTGTATAAACTATGTTGCCAGATAAATTGAAATAAGGCTTCGGTCATGAAGTAAATATAAATCGACAATTTGACAATTGGGAAATCGTTTTTTTTAGCAGTTTTAAAAAATGCGATGTAACAGGGAAAGAAAAAAGTTTTGATCGCACATAAATGCAGGATGCGGGCTTGCTCAAAAGGTTATTTATAGTTCCAGACACCATGTAGAGACGACATGCCTGGCGCCTCACAAGCCGTTCTTGAGCTATGATTTATTGATTATTTGATACGAATGATTATGTTTCTGATTGAGCATTCTTAGTGCTTAGAAATGCCACACATTGGAGGTGTGACACATATATACTTTACGAGAAAAAATCATAGTCTTCAATATACTTCTTCTTCCCCCTACTCTTCCAAAAAATTCAAATCTTTACCAAATGTTTCTTCGGTAAAAATAACGGCCAGCGAACTTATGGCCATAACCACTACACCTGTTATTGCGGCGGCATGAATGTATTCGGCACCCGTCCAGTCTTTTGTAGGCTTCAAGGCATTGAACAGCAAGATAATTAAGGGCAAAGAACCCCGCACCATGTTGGGTACCGTAGTGGCAGCCGTAGCCCTGAGGTTAGTGCCAAAATGTTCTGCAGCCATAGTAACAAACAATGCCCAAAACCCAGTTGCAAAGCCCATGAACATACAGATGGCATACATACCTGTATCAGTACCTCCAGCTTGCTGAAAGTAGAGAATAATACTCGCAATTGTCATGGCATAGAAAATATACAATGCCATTTTACGGCTTTTAAGCCAGTTACTCAAAAACCCAATGAGCAGATCGCCAATGGAGATAGCTACATAAGCCAGCATTACCGCTTTACCGGGATCGACCTCGCCTTTCAGGTTAAATGATTTTCCGAATTCCTTCGAAAACGTTATGAGTATGCCAATTACATACCAGGTAGGTAGCCCTATCATTATGGCCAGCATATATTTCTTAAAGCGCCTGCCATTAGTAAAGAACATGAAGAAGTTGCCTTTCTTCTTATCGCTTACCTGCATGCCCTCATACATACCACTTTCAAAAACGCTTACCCGCAGCAATAACAGGCAGAGACCGAGACCGCCACCAATGAAATAGCATACCCTCCAGTTGTCGAAACTATGCGCAATAAAATAGGCAGCTACAGCACCCGTTAAACCAATACCAGCTACGATAGATGTAGCTTTACCTCTTTGCTCTTTCGAAATTAATTCGCTTACCAGCGTTATACCTGCACCCAATTCGCCCGCAAGACCTATGCCGGCAATGAAACGCGCTAAGGCATATTGATTTGCAGTTTGCACGAAACCATTGGCAATGTTAGCCAGAGAATACAAAATAATGGACCCAAACAACACGCTTAGCCTGCCCTTTTTATCACCCATTACACCCCACAAAATGCCGCCCAGCAGCAGTCCGTACATTTGTATGCTTATTATGAACTGCCCTTCCGAGCCCACCAAAGCATCAGTAAGGCCAAGACCCTTGAGGCTCTTTACCCTTATAATGCTGAATAAAAGCAGGTCGTAAATATCAACAAAATAGCCGAGCGCGGCCACAATAACGGGAATGCCCAGTAAACCTATGGCTTTGTTTTGCTGCATGGCGAAAATAGAGGTGTTTAATTACTTGCGGTAGGCGTGTCTTTGCTTTTGCCGAAGATCATTTTAATTAATACCGGACCTGTTGTAATAATGATAATGAGGATCACTATTTTATCAATATTGCGTTTTACAAAATCGTTATGGCCCAACAAATAACCAGCCATTATCATACTGATAACCCATGCCAAAGCACCTATAATGCTGTAAGTAATGAATTTTTTGCGGTTCATATCTACAATGCCGCCAACCAACGGAGCAAAGGTTCTTACAATAGGTAAAAACCTACCCATGATGATAGCTAGATTACCCTTCTTTTCGTAAAAATCGTGTGCCTGTTTCAGGTGCTTTTGTTTAAAAAACCAGGTTTCTTTCTTTTCGAACCACAGGTGGCCGGAAGTGCGCCCAAACCAATACCCTACCATATTACCGACTATAGCCGACAGGCTTATCATGGCTATCCAATAACTGAGATTCATAAATTCATTGGCGAAAGGAGCTGGTGAATTGGCTATTATAATGCCAGTAATAAACAACAACGAATCGCCCGGCAGGAAGAAACCTACGAACAAACCTGTTTCCGCGAATATGATGAACATAACAACATATAAACCACCATGGGTAGTAATGAAGTTCATGAGCTTGTCAGGGTCGGCAAGTAAGGTCTTTAATATTTCAATTATTTGGTGCATAATATTTTAACTTCTGTTTGAAAATGGAAAAAGTGTAATAGATAACAGTAACAGGTAGCAGACAGGCAACCGAAAAATAGATCCCTCTATTTCCTCTTCAACTTGCGACGGCTTTTTACTATTTGTGTTATCTCCCTTATTGAAATTGAAAAGTACCAAATTGCAAGGGTCATACCCGCAATTACGTAAATAGAGTCGTAAACATTGAAGACTGTAGGTCCTTTACCTAGTATTACCGTAAAATTGGGCGCTACGCCTCCTTTCATTTTGAACTGGTAATAAAACCTATCGGCTGTAAACCATACTACCAATGCTAAGATGAACAACAGTCGTTCAATTTTAAGCTTTGCAGAATATTTTAAAAAAATGTGTATAACGGTACTCAACGCCAACATGCGAATGAGGGTAGCTAAAACTGATTGATACCTATTCCCCCTCCTATCAAACAAATAGAATATAAGAATTATAAACAAGGTCTGGAGAACCGGGTCAATTATTTTGCCTATTTTAAGGTAATCGATAGGTTCCTTCCTCCTGACATTCGCCTCTTTCTTTTTGCTCATCGGGCTCAAATTATGCGCTAAAGTATCAAAAATAATACAATCATTTACACTTTAGGAAGTTAACCCTAAATTTACATTCATGAAGGCAATGATATTTGCGGCAGGTTTAGGCACCCGCCTGAAACCATTTACAGAAAACGCACCTAAAGCTTTAGCCATGGTTGGGGGCAAAACCCTGTTGGAACGTAACCTGATTTACCTGCAGCAGTTTGGTATTTTCGATGTTATAATTAATGTGCATCACTTTGCCGGCATGATCGAAGACGCAGTACAAAACAGTAATGGTTTTGGTAGCAACATAACCATATCCGACGAGCGGGAAGCTGTACTGGAAACGGGTGGTGGATTGAAAAAAGCAGCGTGGTACTTTGCAGACGAACCTGCTTATGTAGTTATGAATGTAGATGTACTTACCAATCTGGACCTGAACAAATTAATTGCAGCTCATAAAACCGGCGATACCGGTACGCTGGCTATAAGTAAGCGACCATCATCGCGGCAATTGCTTTTCAATGATGCTAAGCAATTGTGTGGCTGGCAAAATAGCGCAACGGGCGAAGAAAAAATATCACGACCAGAAGCAATAACCCACCCCTACTCTTTTTCGGGCATACAAATACTCACCAACGCAATATGGCAAGATGCCCCTTTTGATGGTAAATTTTCGCTGATTGACCTGTACCTGCACAAGGCAAAAACAACAACCATTGCCGGCTACGACCATACGGGAGATATTTTTATTGACGTAGGCAAGCCTGAAAGTATTGCACAGGCAGAGGGTTTGTTTATTTAATGGAACCGGTATTGAATTAGACAATTTAGGAATTCGACAATTCGGCAATGGGCTACCTAAAATCTCACCGCTGGGGTTTCGTATGGGCGTCGATTTGACAACTTTCTAAAAAGTTGTCAAATCTGCAAATTGTTCATTGTTTTGTGACTGGCAGCTGTGGCAGCTTTGACAACTTCTGAGAAAGTTGTCAAAGCGAAATAATGCGATATTCAGAAAAAATCATGGCTTTCATAAAAATCAAAAAAATCATGGTTCAGACAATCCGCTTTGACAACTTCCAATAAACTGTAAACTGTAAACTGTAAACTGCAAACTGCCAACTGTAAACTGCAAACTGCCAACTCCGCTATGGTATGTCTATTTTATCTCCATAAAATTTAGCTTGTTTGTTCAGCACCAGGTCCAGCATCATTTTTACACGTGCCATTTTTTCGCGAACAGTTTCTGACCAGTATTTATCACCATCGGCAGCGCAGAGTGCTACTGCCTTTACTTCTTTATGATTTGCAATGTAGAGTGCCCGCTGGTTGTGGAAGGTTTGCGAAATGATGGTAAATGACGTTTGTCCGAAAATATCGCGGCAACGCAAAATGCTATCCAGTGTGCGGAATCCGGCATTGTCAAAGAATATGTGGCTCATAGGCACGCCCCGCGCCACCAAATCATCACGCATTAAAAGAGGCTCGTTGTAGTACTGTGTGCTGTTATCACCACTCACAATAATATAATCTACCTTGCCCGCCATGTATAGTGCTACGGCCGCATCAATACGCGCCTGATAGTAGGCATTCACTATTTGCCTGCTTTTGTCGTTATACTTGGCCGTGCCGAGGAGCAAACCAACTTTATTTTTAGGAATAGAGCTTACATTATAATATAGCTGGCTCTGGGTTTCTTTCAATACAATAGCGTTGACCGTCCACACCAGAGCGATAACCAATAGAAGCAAAGAAAAGAAAATCCATTTAAGCCGTTTAACCATACTTTCTGTAAAAAGGATGTGTAAGGTACGCAAATGATGGCTAAAAGTCAATTCATTAGCATAAAACACAAATTGAAAGTAGCCTGTGCAGCGCACGCCAATATACATTTGAAGGAAATAACATTATACCGAAAATGTGAGTCGATGACCATTTTACCCTAATTTTGCGTCGTGCCTCGTACGCTTATAGCCATACTACTTCTACTCAGCCTGAGTTACCAGCTTGTTGTAAAGCTAGGTGTGGTGATATGGTTTGAGTATAACAAAGATTATATAGCCCAAAACCTTTGCGAGAACAGGAATATGCCGGAGAAAAAATGCTGCGGTAAATGCTATCTGCGCAAGCAATTGAAAAAAGCAGATGATAGCTCAACACCCTCAACCGGCAAAACCATCCCGTCAAAATGGAATATGGGTGAGGTGATGGCGTATGTTGTTCCACAACAAATAAACGTGCCTTTGGTATTTTCTAAATCCCGTTTTACAATCCCCACGATAAACGACCGGGATTTCCTTTCTGCACCATTGGCTGATGTCTTCCGTCCGCCACTTTTCTGTTAATCATTGTGCTATTGCTGATGTAGGTCTACCCCATTAAAATGGGGCGTAAATGCTATTTTACCATCGCCTGAATCTGTAACACACAGACCAGCCTGTATGCACGCTTCCCGGCATATTCACTTATACGTGACTGCCTGTGCGATGAGCACCTGGCGCGCAACTTTATCTTCATAGATTATAGTGCCCAACCTAAGTGCCCGAAATTGCACTTTTGCACGGGTGCATGGCACCTGCAGGTTTGCTGAGTGTACCCTTTATTGCTGTATAACAAGCAATAACCGGAACACCCTGTATCTATAACAAACCAACTACAAAACAAAAAACATGAAACAGCTTTTTTATATCATAGCCACCACAATGGCACTTTGCCAATCAGCAGCTGCCTGCGACCTTTGCGGATGCGCTGCCAGCAGCCAATATATGGGCCTGCTACCACAGCAATACCAACACTTTATTGGGTTGCAATATCAGTATGCGAGCTTCACGGCCAACCAGCCCTCCATTTTTGATAAAGACGAAATAGAAAATGCTGATGAATACATAAATACCTACCAGGTTTGGGGCCGCTACAGCCTCAGCAAAAAGGTGCAATTATTCGCATTCGTACCCTACCACCAAAACAGGGGGACCGATCTGGAAACACCGATTAAGGTAGACGGGTTAGGCGACATAACGGTGCTTGCCAACATGACCCTTTTAAAGCAGGAGGCTTGCACCAAAAAACTGAAATACACGCTACTTGTTGGTGGCGGAATTAAAGCCCCGACAGGCGCCAACAAAGGTATTACCCAACTTGACGAAGAAGGGCTGCCCAATGTGCAAGCCGGCACCGGAGCCTGGGATTTTATTACTAATGCCAACTATACCGTATCGCATGGCAAATCGGGTTTGAACGTAGATGCATCTTACACATTTACCACTACAACTAAAGAGCACTATAAGTATGGCAATCACCTGAATAGCAGCCTGCTTTATTTTTACCAACTACAGCAAAAATGGGTAACCCTGTTACCGCAGGTGGGCATTAAATATGAATATGCACTGCATGACTACGACAACTTTGACAGAAAATGGTTGAACGATAATAGCGGCGGCAGTTTAGTTTTCGCGGCAGCCGGTGTGCAGGCTTTCTGTAACCATATAGGCGCACGGGTACTATACAGCATACCGCTTGCGCAAAACTATGCCGGGGGCAATGTAACCACGCATTCCCGGTTGGAAACCAGTATCTATTTTCTATTTTAAAAATCACCACACATGAACAATTACATAAAAACAACCATCATCATAGCGGCAGTGGTATTCCTTGCTTCCTGTCAGAAAAAAGATATTAGCCTTGGTAACCTGAACAATGTAACCGTGCAGTACAAACAGGCTATTGACGGTAAGACCTTTCATAAGGGCGACACCGTTGTTATTGATGCTGACGTGGCTTACACCAGCGAGATAAACGGCGTAATGCTGCAAATAGCTGACAGTGCCACTGATGTCATTCTTTATCAGGACGATCAGGACCTGCATACCGACCATTTTAATTTACAGCACGAATGGGTAGACACTTGCACCACCGCGATGACACTAAAAGTTATTATTACGATTGCCGTAGCTAATGGCACAGAATTTGCGGAAAATAAAATACACGTTAACGTTCAACCTTAAACAACATATGAAACAGATCATCACATTCGTTGCTATTTCAGCACTGTTCTTTGCGTGTAAAACCAAGGACAAAGATGTTGCAGGTAAGGGAGGGAGCGCTACAATAACCGTGTTCCCGCAACACCACGAAGTTGCGAAAAACCTAACCGCTTTTAAGGCATATATAAAATACGGCACCAAAGATGCACCTACCAGTGGTGTTTACGACGATTCCGTTTTATTGGCCAACCACGACAGCCTTGTTTCGGGTTCTTTTCCTGGCCTGAATAACGGAGACTACTACCTGTATGCAGCAGGATACGATACCTCCATAAAATCAGATGTTCATGGCGGCGTGCCCTATTCTATAACCTTACAGACACCTCAATCGGTTTCTGTGCCAGTAAGTGAGTAGTGCAGCAGGGAAGAAGATAAACGGGTAAAAAAGTGCGCGATCAGGCACACCAATTGTAACCACAACTATGTAGCGCGCGGGTGATTTTACTACAGTAACATCACCCGCCATTTTTCTATAGCTTCACCTTAACCACCACTTTTTTTACCGTTGCAGGTACACCGTCTTTTATGCACGGCATGTGCGGGTCGGTTGGGTAGAATATCATGAAAGTACCCGCTTCCATTTTAGTAAAGAAAGTTGGTTCTTCTGCAAACAGCATATAATCTTCCTGCTCATCGTATGCCTTACAGGGCTGCTGGTCTTTCAGCAAAGCATGCCCTACCAGTTCGGCACCTTGTACCATAAACTGTACATCAATGTGTTTGCGGTGCGCCTCCATTTTTTCATCGGCTTTATCAAGCGTCATATACTCCTGCACAATGGCAAAAATATCATTACCATCAATTGCGTATTTTCCTGGTGCAAGGGCAAGCAGGTCGGTGGTTTGCAAATATTGAAACGCCTTATTTATTTTAGTGCTTACGCCGGCATATAAGTGCGCATTACTTAACTGGTCTACTATCATTGTTTCATTTTATGCTGTGCTGGTTATTGGCTAATGTGTCTTTTATTTTGCGCATCATCATGCCAAAAATACTATCACCTTCAAGGTCGGCAAACTTTACCCACTTCATTCCCGTAGCTTCATCTTCATTGTAACTGTTGCCACCGTCCCCGGTGTATAAAAACAAGTAGCGGATATCGTGGTGGTAATGTCCGTCCTCGTTCTTTTTTGGGTTAGCTGGTATGTAGTGGGAATCAATATCAAATGGCGTATGCGCATTTTCAAATGTGCTGTATAATTTTAACGCTGGCTTCGGTATACCACTTTCCTCTTCGGCTTCCCGAAGGGCTGAATCCATAAGAGATGCATCACCCTCAAAATGCCCGCCAGGCTGCAACCACTTTTGCAGTGATTTATGCCTGAGTAACAATATCTCCTTACTTGCTGCTTTAACAATAAATGCACTTGTGGTAATATGCCCGTCAAAATTTTTCCGGTCATACAGGCCAGCATTATTGTTGCGTGCCAGATAATCGCGGAATATACTGCATCGGTCCGCCTCGTTGGGGAATTGCAACAAATAATCGTTAAACAATAGGGCTATATCTGCTTTGGTGGTCATTGGCAAGTGTATAAATTATATCTGCAAAACTAAACGCAATTTTGATTTATCAACAGCTGAATTTAAGTGCTACTTTTGACAGCGACCAATAATGAGCACCAATACCATATCAATTTACTTACTGGCTTTAGCATGCCTGTTCTGGTTAGCCTGCGCCATGGGTGCCAAACAATGCACCGATTGCAAGGGAACGGGCAAACAAAGATGCGCGCCCTGCGATGGCCATGGCCTGGTAGCGTGTGAATGGTGCGATGGTGCGGGCCGTAAAAAATGTATGAATTGTGGTGGCAAAGGCAAGCACGAAACGGACGACTACAAATACGTACAGGAACACGGCCAGTTGGTTTACAAAAATGTAACCCGCATGGCCCCGTGCGAGCTGTGCCATAAAACAGGAACTGTACCTTGCATGGAATGTAAAAGCAACGGCAAAAAAGCATGCACCAAATGTTATGGCCGGGGCTTCACTGAATGTGGCACCTGCCTGGGTAAAGGCAAAATAACGAAGGAGTGGAAATTGCAGTAAAAGTGCAATAGCATTTCGGGAATAGCCTCGTGCAGAGTGAACAAATAAATTTACATTGCCGTAGCTCTGGCCGAGCGGCCGGCTTAATAAAGCAAGGCCGGTGAACCTTAGGTTATATACACCCGTTCTGTCACCGTATTTTCTCTCTAAGCTTTTGCTTAACAGCCTGCCATTCAGTACTAATGATGCTGTACATTGCAGTATCTCTATAAGTGCCATCATCCTTTATTCTGTCATGGCGAATGATGCCTTCGAAGGTGGCCCCAACGCCCTCAATTGCGGTGCGGCTGCGCTGGTTCTTTTCGTCGGTTTGCAGTTGCACCCTGCCGGCATGCAGTGTTTCAAACGCATAAGTGAATAGCAGCAGTTTGCATTCCCGGTTATAGCCCGTGCGCCAGTAAGCGGGGTCGTACCAGGTCCACCCAATTTCTAGTTTTGCGTGCACCTGCACCATATTATGAAACATGGTGTGGCCAATAATTTTATTGGTCAGCCGATCTATTACCGTGAACGGATACTGTTCGCCTGTGCCTCTTTTTAAAACTGCGCTGCGCAGAAAATTCAGCGTTTTATCATCCGTATCGCATTTTGCTGAAACGAATTCCCATATCTTTTCATTTCGGGCTACAGCTACTAATTCAGGAAAATGTTCGCTATCCAGCGGCACCAATTTTACGCGTTCGCCTTGCAGCATCACCGGGTGTTCTATCCAGTTCATATTTACAGGGTATTTGCTGTTAAAAAAGCTTTGAGTTCGTCTGTCATCATTGTTGTCTTGCGGGTCTTGTAGTTGAAGCATACCATGCCGGTTTTGCAATGTGCTATCTGCTGCAGTACCCCGTGGCGCGAGGTAGTGATATGATACAACAGATCGAACGATACGCCCTCAATCTCCTCGGCATATATGAGTACCGAAAATACGTCGCCATAAAAACTTTCGCCCTTGTAGGCAATCATTACATCGGCCATTATCATACTATTGCCTGCAGCATTCATTTCAGTATAGCCTTTTGTCGAAAGCATTTGCATGCGCGCCTCATGCACCACACTCAGTATGGCATCATTACCTACATGCCCGCCATAGTTAATGTCGCCTATACGCACAGGTATAGTGGCAGTGAATAGTGGTTTTTGTTCGGGAAATTTTATCTTTACACGAGCCATTAAGCGATTTTAGTTTATGAAAATAATATGTATCGGGCGAAATTACGCCGACCACGCCAAAGAATTAAAAAATGATTTGCCAACCGAGCCGGTAATTTTCATGAAGCCAAAGTCGGCGATGCTGTTACCGGAAAAACCGATCTACTATCCTGAGTTTACTAAAGATCTGCATTTTGAATGCGAAGTTGTTGTAAAAATAGAAAAGAACGGCACGCACGTACAAGAAAAATTTGCCAGTAAATATTATTCTGAAATAACTTTAGGTATTGACTTTACAGCCCGTGACCTTCAACGCGAACAACAGAAAAAAGGTTTGCCATGGGAGATCGCGAAAGCCTTCAATGGCTCGGCCGCGGTAGGCAATTTTGTGCCGCTGAGTGAAGCACTTAACATACACGATCTCGACTTTCAATTGAAGCTGAACGATACAGTGGTGCAGGATGGTCACACCCGAGATATGATATTCAATATTGATAAGATTATAGCCTATGCATCGCAGTTCTTCACGCTAAATATTGGTGACCTTATTTTTACTGGCACCCCCGCAGGCGTAGGTCCTGTAAAAATAGGCGATAAGCTGGAAGGCTACTTGCAAGGCAATAAAGTTTTAGATGTTGATGTGAAATAGTTTACCATAGCTTAAAACAACCGGCAACAGCACCAACCCAACCAGGTAATGTCGTTAAGTTAAGGATTTAGGCATTAAAATGGTGTTTATGTTATGTAACACCTTCGGATTTTAACCGTATTGTACACTTTAATTTTCTATAATAATGTCATCCCTTCGGGATTTTTTCCTAAACTTAATGACATTGCTCAAACCGGGGTATTTTCAATTTCTACTTTTAATTTTTCAACCGTGAATGTAACACTCGAAGCAAGCTGGAAAAACGAACTGAAAGATGAGTTTGAAAAACCTTACTTCCAGAAGATAGTGCATACGCTGAAAGAAGAAAAAAAATTGGGTAAGATCATTTATCCGCCGGGAAAGCAAATTTTTAATGCCTTTGAGTTTACACCGCTTGATAAAGTGAAAGTGGTGATACTGGGGCAAGACCCCTACCATAATCCCGGGCAGGCTCATGGGCTTTCTTTTTCAGTACCCGATGGCATAAAACCACCACCATCGCTCATGAACATTTTTAAAGAACAGCAAGAAGATCTGGGCTTAGGCTACCCTACCACAGGTAACCTGGAAAAATGGGCAAGGCAGGGGGTATTATTACTTAATGCATCGCTCACTGTGGTGGCCAATACCCCTATGTCGCACAGCCAGATAGGTTGGCATATTTTTACAGATGAGGTCATCCGGCACATCTCTTCCGCAAAAGAAAATGTGGTGTTTATGTTATGGGGGAAATTTGCACAGAACAAAGCTGTGCTAATAGATGCCGGCAAGCACAAAATACTTATGGCTGTGCATCCTTCGCCTCTTTCGGCATACAACGGTTTTATGGGTTGCAGGCATTTCAGTAAAACAAATGAATACCTGCAAAACAATGGTGAAAAGCCTATTGACTGGGCATTATAACCATACCCGGCAGGTTTAAATACCCGGTGGATAAACAATCGCCGATAGTTTTGGCAATCTTGCTAACTTTGTAATCTTTTCAAAATCAAAATTGTAGTTAAATACCTTTGAAAATTATCAGCAACATATTGGGTCGTGTATATGCAGTTTATGCTTTACTGGTGTTTGTTGCCACCATGCTTGTAGTATGGCTTCCTATTTTTATCATATCGCTTTTACCCGAGCCACAAAGGGCAAAGTACCTTCACCCTGTGTTCAGGTTATGGATGGGTGTTTACATGCCCCTTATCTTCTGCCCTGTTTTCCGCAAGGGCAAAGCGCATTTTAAGAAAGGTGAAAACTATGTGGTCGTTATTAACCACAATTCGTTAATGGATATTCCGGTCTCATCGCCATGGATACCCGGCCCCAATAAAACATTAGCAAAGGCTGAAATGGCCCGCGTGCCGCTGTTTGGTATTATTTACAAAACGGGCTCTATTCTCGTTGACCGTAAAAACGAAGCCAGCCGCCGTACCAGCTTTTCAAAAATGCAGGAGGCGCTGGATATGGGCATACACTTGTGCCTTTACCCTGAAGGCACCCGTAATAAAACAACGCAACCCATGCAGCAGTTTTTTGATGGCGCATTTACTACCGCCGTTAAAGCACAAAAGCCAATTATACCCGGTGTAATATTCAATACAGGTAAAGTACTTCCGCACAATAAAAAATTCTGGGGCAGGCCAATGCCGGTTCGTATACACTTCCTGGAGGCTATACCTACACAAGGGCTGACCCTGGCTGATGTTGGCGCATTGAAATTACGCGTGTACACAATTATGGAATCCTATTACGTAACCCACAATAATAACGCATGACATTTAGTATAATCGGTTCTGGCAATATTGCATGGTTCTTTGGTAAGCGGCTTGCGGCATCGGGCCACCAATGTAAGGGTGTTTATGGCCGTAATACCAAAGCCGTTAAAGAATTGGCAGATGCGCTACTCGCATCGAAAAACGGTGAAGTGACCGACATACGCGATGAAGACGCCGATGTTTGTTTCCTCGCTGTTTCTGACACGTCGGTGGAAGCGGTAGCAGCAAAATTAGCATTTAAGAAAACAGTACTCGTACACATGGCAGGTGCACTGCCTCTTGATATTATTAAAAAGGCCGCTAAAGACCATGCTGTACTGTGGCCTATCTATTCCATTCTGCGCAATAATACCCGCAGCGACAGGGATATACCCATTGCATGGGAAATGAGCAGCGACAGGGCAAAAAAATATGTGCTGGAAATGGCGCATGCTATTACTGACAACCTTTTCGAAGCAAAGGACGATCAGCGCAAATGGCTGCATCTTTCGGCCGTTGTTACCAACAACTTCATTAATCATTTGTTTGCCATCAATGAGCATATCTGCAAGGAAAATGATTTGCCGGCATCAACCCTGCAACCGCTCATCAAACAAACGTTCGATCGGGTAAAGCAGGCGTCACCATTCACTACACAGACCGGGCCAGCCATGCGCAACGATGATGCCACCATAAACCAGCATTTAAAACTATTGGAGGAACAACCACATTTGCTGAAGGTTTATGAAGCCATGACAGAGTCGATAAAAGAGATGCACGGAATACAATAACAACCTATTATTGCAGGTAAAAGCATAAAAAAATGGCACACCGTTATTTACTAACCGTGTGCCATTTCACTTTTGCAGTCAATGCAACTATTTATAGTATTTCTTCATCATGATGAGCGTATATATCACTCCCGGCAACCAGCCAAGTATGTACAGCAACAGCGATAACAGCCATTCGTAACCTGAAAAATTATCGTTGATACCCATAGCCAGCCAACCCAAAGCAATGATAGCCAAAACGACATAAAGTCCCTTTGAAATTTCAGCTTTCGCCGCTGCTACTTTATGTATCAACCTGGAAAGGAATGAGTGCTTTTTAGCAACGTTTTCATGCGCAACTGGCGGCGCTTCGAGAGCCGCGGGCGCATAGCCATCAGATTCGATGACCGTCCGCTCATCTGTTGCAAGTTGTTCGGTTTGCAGCACAGTAGTTGCCGATTTTTTAATAATAAAGCCAGCCTGGCACTGCGCAACTAAACCAACAGTTGCTACGAGTAAAATAACAATGATCTTTTTCATTATGAAATCTTTTTTGGTGAATACAATACTAACGAAAAATTAGCAAATATTACAACCTGAAGTTAAAAGAAACCGAACAAAGCAACGACCAGCCTTATGTTGCATATTTATACTAAATTTGTAACAGGAGCAATTCAAAATATTTCCGGGATGCGCAGACAAGTATGTATAAGATTATTGATAGCCATACTATTTATGGCAATGCCTGTTTTTACGCATGCCCAAACTGACGTTCAGAATTTTAAAGATTTCCAACTCTCTTGTACCCGCGTTTCAGATGCCTGGAAAAAATTCAATGATTCGCTGGCCAAAGATTTCAAAAAGAAAGGAATAGCCTACCCGCCCAAAGATATTTACCTACGTGCCTTCAAGGCCCAGAACGAACTGGAACTGTGGGGCCGCAATAATGAAACCAGTGAATACAAGTTGATAAAGCTGTATCATATTTGTGCGCTTTCCGGCTTACTGGGGCCAAAGCGTGCCGAAGGCGACCACCAAGTACCTGAGGGCTATTATTTCATTGAAGATTTTAACCCCAAGAGCGATTATTACCTGTCGCTGCTGCTTAACTACCCCAACTATTCTGATAATAAGCTGGGTGGCAAAGCGCGCCGTGGCGGCGATATATATATACACGGCGGCTGCGTAACCGTAGGGTGCATGCCCATGACAGACCAGGGCATACAGGAGATCTACACCATTTGCCTTAACGCCAAAGTGAATGGTGAAGAAAATATACCGGTGCACATCTTCCCTACCCGACTTACCAAGCAAGGCATTGCATATCTGGAACGCGAATATGTAAACTACCCGGAAAAGCAAACCTTCTGGAATACACTCAAAGCCGGCTACGATTACTTTGAGAAGACCCACAAATTATTACCCGTAATGTACGCGCCGGAAGGCCAGTACGTTAATTGAGCGCTCACAACTGTGCGCCCCTGCGGTGCCAACGCAATGTCGCCTTTCGACAACATATCAACTGCTACATGGCTGCTCTCTATGCCATTGCATGCATGACTGCAAGTATTTTTTCTTGCGATAAATATTTTGGTATATAACCCGAAATGAGGGGATGTTTTTCCGCCATTAACTTGTCCTGCTCATCTATTGAGGATGACAACATGTATATAGTTGTTTTCCTTAGTATTTCAGGCGATACATGCTCCAGTTCATCAAGCACTTCCCAGCCGGAAAGTACCGGCATATTAATATCCAGGAAAATAATTACATTAGCTGAGTCGGGTTGTGCATAATGATCAACAATGTAAGCCAGCGCTTTTTTAGGGTTCGTAAATGTTTTGATATTGGCATCTGCAATAGTCATTTGTAAAAATTCGATACTGATCAAATTGTTAACAGCGTCGTCATCAATAGCTATAAAATCGGGCACTTTTGTTTCTTTCATAATTGTTTTTTTAGATTGGGTTAAATTCAATTGTAAATGTTGTTCCTACATTAACTTCACTTGCTATGGTGACAGTGCCGCCAAGCGATTCAATCTGGGTCTTTACCATATATAAGCCCATGCCCTTGCCAGCCACGTGATCGTGGAAGCGCTTATAGAGGCCGAAAACCTGCGTACTTTTTTTCGTAAGGTCAATGCCCAGCCCATTATCAGTGAAGGTGAGCGTTATTTTATCTTTATCTCTGCTACTGGTAATGGTAATAATCGGGTCAATAGCTGCCTGCCTGTATTTTATACTGTTGGAAATAAGATTGAAAAACACGCTGTTCAAATAACTTTTAAACGTAAATATCCCCTCTACATCAGCAAAATTTTCGCGGATAATTACATTGTTACTCTTTATTAGGTTATCAATACTCACCTCTACATCCTCCAGAATCTGAGAGAATTTTATCTTCTCCAGTTTCTTCACATCATTGTGCCTGATCTGTAAAATGTAATTAAGGTCCATAATCACATCATCCAGCTTTTTTATAGAATTAATTAGTTCCGCCACATACCTGCCGGCAGTCGACTCTCCACCTACCGTCATGGAAAGTATTTGCGAGAGCCCTGATATGTTAGCCACCGGGGAACGTAAATTATGAGATACTATGTAAGAAAATTGCTCCAGGTCTTTATTGCGCTGCACAATATCTTCAATCATCTTGGTACGTTCCAGCTCTGCCAACTTAATACTGGTAATATCGTGCACTACCCCGCGCAAAATAACCGGCTTACCTTGTTCATCTAACTGAAATTCCGACTGCGACAACACATATTTCACATCGCCCTTCCGGCTTATTATACGGTGTTCGAAGGCAGCAGGGCTCAGTGTAAGGTGAGCATTATGTGTTTGGGTCATTACAAAATCGAGATCATCGGGATGAATGTATGTAAGCCAGTCACTCCGGTTTTGCATGTTTTCATTGTGGTCTAACCCGTAAATACTGCAAGCCTCTTCTGACCATTCTACCAAATCCGTAGCCATATCCAGTTCCCAACTTCCAAAGTGTGCTATGGCCTGGGCCTGCTTCAGGCGCAACTCGTTACGTGCCAGCTGCCCTTCAATTTCCCTACGATGATCATCTTTAGCGAAGATGTCCAGCGCGTACGAAATATCATTCGTTGCCTCTTCCAACAACCTAATCTCTTCATGATCGAACAGTTCGGATTTACTTGATATGAGATTGTACGCACCTATTACTAAACCCGCTTTTCTTATCGGCAAAACAATACATGACCTCAATCCCTTGATGGCAGCATAACGCCTGAAGGCATCCTCCACTTCATCGCGCTCAAAATCGTTGATCACCGCTATTTCACCCCGGGTCATAACCCTGTCAATAGGTCCTCCTGCATTATAAGACAGTTGCTCTAACATATTCAACTCCTCTGCTGATAAGTTACTGCTGGCAACAACATTTAATTTTCTTAATGCAGTATCCGGCATGCTTACCCAAGCCAAATCGAAACGGCCAAATTTAGTCGCAATCTCACATGCCTTTACAAACAAGCCTTCTGCATTGCCAACCTGAACAATTGCCTGGTTTATCTGGCTAATGAAGGCATAGATTCTATTTGCGTTTTCAAGTTTCTCTTCCGCTATTTTCTGTTCCGTAATATCGTGTGCTATACCGTAAATACCTATCGGCACACCATTTTCGTCAAGTTCAAAATTTGTTTGGCAATGCACATATTTAACAGCACCACTGGGTAATGAAAGCCGGTAATTAAAAACAGAACCGTTCAAATTTGCTTCAGCCTCTTTTACAATTTTAGTTACCGCTTCAAGGTCATCAGCATGAACCAACCTAAACCACTCCTCCACGGTAATTCTGGTTTTACCGTCAGGCAGCTCATATATTCTGCAATACTCCTCCGAACATATCAGTTCTCCACCATCGAAATCGTATTCCCAGTTACCAATATGGGCAATGGCTTGTGCTTTCCTAAGGTGGGCCTCGCTATGCTTCAAATCTTCTTCCATGCGCTTACGCTGGCGTTCTTTTTCAAAATTATCAAGCGCAAAAGAAATATCATCAGCAACTTCTTCCAGAATCTCTATTTGTTCGCCGTGAAATACTCCTTCGTCCGAGGCATATAGCGAGAATGTACCAATAATCTTCGATCCAGACCTTATTGGTAAAACCATGCCCGACTTTATACCCAGCTCCCTAGCAAAGCCTTTCAATTTGTCTGTGGTGCTTGGGTCAGCCAGCAAATCGTTAGTTATAAATGAAGTGGCGTTGTTCATAACATAAGTCTGCGGCCCCACGTAATCATAAGGTAGATCAGCAAAGATATGCCCACTATTCTGCGGCAGGCCGGAACCCGCCACAAATACAATTTGTCTTGCAGCATCATTAAACAAACAAATGAAAGCGATTTTGAATTTACCTACATCAGTGGCGATATCGCATGCACGGCTGAAAACAGTATCCTGATCGCGTGCCCAGACAATCGTTTTATTGATCTGACTGATGAATGCATAGTAGTGGTTAACCTGAATAAGCTTCTGTTCCGCAACTCTTACGTCCGTAACATCATGCATCACTCCAAAAGACTTTACTATTGTGCCGTCTTTGGCAAATTCAAATTCCGACTGCGTCAGCAAATGCCTCACCTGCCCATCGGGCCTTATAATACGATGCGTCAATATGAAATTGGAAGCCGTTTCATACGAACGGCTTCTTTCATCTAATAATTCCTGAAGATCGTCGGGATGAATAAATGTGAGCCACGATTCAAAGCTTTGTATAGATTCAGTTAATGGAACGCCATAAATAGCACAGGCCTCATCCGACCAAGAGAGGATACCCGTAGCCATATCCCTTTCCCAGCTACCAAACCGCGCAATCTGTTGCGCCTTTCTCAACCTTTTTTCATCATTTACCAGCTTGGTCTCCATTTGCAAACGATACCGTTCCCCTTCGAACGAATCAAGCGCGAACGATATATCTTCGGCAACCTCTTCCAGCAAATTAATTTCCTGCTTACCAAAAAAGTTTACTTCTGCCGCATACAAATTAAGCGTACCAACAATTTGGCCCGCTTGCCTTATGGGCAATAGCATACAGGACCGTATACCCCTCGTCGCCGCATAATCGGCAAAGCCTTCAACCTCAAATTCCCGGGATATCTGGTTATTCACATAAACGTCATTGGCATCCAGCACATAAGCCTGAATGCCGTCGCGATTAGCGATGCTGCCGAGATAGTGCCTGTCTTCCTCAGGCACTCCATTACCGGCCACATAGTTTATGGCACTTTTATCTTCATTAAAAATACCGATCCAGGCCATCTTAAAGAGTCCTAACTCATAGGCAATGCGGCATGCGTCACGGAAAACCGTATCGGCTTCTTTAGCCCGCACAATGGTTTGGTTGATGTGACTGATGAACGAATACAACCGCTTTGCATAGCGTATCCTTTCTTCGGCTTCCTTCCTGGCAGTAATATCTAAAGCAATGCCGTAGGCGCTGCCCCGGCTGTCGTTACCTGAAAATTCGTAACTGGTTTCGCTGCTTATGTATTTAATTGTACCATCCTTCAAAACAGCGCGGTATTCAAACGAACATGGCTGGTAAGTGCTGCTGCTTTCGGCAAGCAGTTGCGTCACGCGCTCCAGATCGTCGGGATGCACCATGGCATACCAGTCTTCTACGGCCACCTGATTATTAGCGGGGTCTTGCCCAAAAATGCGGCAATATTCTGCCGAACCTATGATCGTTTCCGTAGCTTCATCATATTCCCAGCTGCCCAGGTGTGCTGTAGCTTGTGCCTGGTTAAGCCTTATTTCGCTATGGTGCACTTTCTGCTCCATTATGCTGCGTTGCTTTTGCTGTTCAAAAGAGGCAATAGCAAATGAAACATCGTCAGATATTTTACGCAGCAACTCTACTTCATCGCTATCAAAAGAATTTTTGTCGCCGGAATACAAATTTAAGAAACCGATAACCACGCCTTCCTTTTTCAAAGGCAGGAGCATGTATGCAGCCAAGCCTGATTCCCGGGCAACATCTTCCCACATTGGCACTTTAAAATCGGTAGCCATATCGTTACTGAAAACAAGCTGCCCCGTTTCCAATACCTTGGCCATAGGCCCACCGGGATGATATGTCATAGACTCAAATAGTGGCCGCATAGTATCTGTGATGCCGCTACCGGCTGCATAATTGACGGAGCGCCCCGTGCCACCAAGAATGCCTACCCAGCAAATTTTAAAGCCGCCCGTTTCGGTAGCGATACGGCAGGTTGCGGCAAACACTTCTTCTATATCGCCGGCATGTACGATGGCCTGGTTTACCTGCGTTACCAGTGAATACAACCTGTTTATTAAAGCAATTTTTTGTTCCGCGCGTTTTGCTGCTGTAACATCCCTTCCGTTTAAGCATATACCCTGTATGTTGCTTGGTGTTGCTACCGGATAAACCGAAAACTCGAAATGATGCGTTACCCCATCAAAAGATTCAAAAGCCTGCTCGTATTTTATGGTTTCATTATTGGCGGCTCGCAACAAATAAGCTTGAAAAACAGCAACGCGTTCCGGTACAATGTAATCAAGCATGGAGCGGCCGAGCTGCATGGCCTGCCTGCAAGTGAGCAAATTTACGCGTTGTGCAATTTCGTTAAATTCCAGCAGAACACCTGTCAGGTCCGTAAGTATAAATGATTCTGAAGAGCTATCAATAATAGCTTTAAGATTGGCAGCAGAATTCTTTATTTCCTCATGGGCCAATACCCGCTCCGTATCATCTTTAAAATTAATTACGAAAGCGTTAACACCCTGCAGATGTAGCAGATTTGATACGTTCGCTTTAATATACCTCCATGAGCCATCTTTATGCCTCATACGGTAGTCCGCGCCCAGGTTTATTCCTGGTCGGGCAGCCACCGCCCCCAGCATCGCAGCTACCATGGTAACGTCATCAGGATGGCATAATAAGGTAGGGTCGGTGCCCAAAAGTTCCTCTGCCTCGTAACCCATGATTCTGGTTACCGAAGGCGTAACATAAACAAACAAGTTGTTGGCATCTACAAGCCCTATGCCGTCATTGCTGTTTTCTATTAGCGAACGGAAACGGTTACGACTTTCCAGCAATTGTTCCTGGGCGCGCACACGTTCGGTAATATCAGCATAGTTCCCTACTATCGCCTTCACATGGTCATCATGCAATAAATTTATAACTGTGCCTTCCACCCAAATTTCATGGCCAGTTAGACTATTCATGCGGGCAGTAATAAAAATGGGAACACCTGGTTGTTGCATTGCCTGGGCCAGGCTCAACTTTACCATCTCGCGGTCGGCTGCCGCCACATTGTTCAAGCCAGATTCCGGGGTGTCATTTTCAGTATCACCAAATAATTTTCTAGATACCGGGGAGCGGTAAATTACCCTACCATTCTCATCGGCCATTGAAATAGCGTCGCGGCTGTGCTCAACAAGTGCACGGAACCGGTTTTCGCGTTGCGCCGCCAGCTCTTCAGCCTGTTTTCTTTCAGAAATGTCGCGGAAGTTACCCACGAAGGCATTTACGTTCTCATCGTGTAACAAATTAGTGGTTACCCCTTCGGTCCAGATGTAGTGACCATCTTTATGCTTTACTCGCGACGACCTAAAAATTGGCTCACCAGGATGCAGCCTTGAATATTCCAGCCGGGCTACGACATCGGCCCTGTCATCAGGGTGAAAAAAATCGAGTCCTGCTGTTGTAATGACTTCTTCGGGGTCATATCCCAGCATGCGACGACCCGAGGGAGAAATATAAGCAATGCGGCCCATTTCATCTAACAATGATATGGCATCGTAACTATTCTCTATGAGCGCCCGGAATCGCGACTGCGTATTTGTTATTGTACTCTTGTTAATATAAGTAACTGCAGACTTTTCATGGGGCTGCGAAGCCTGCTCCACGTCGGGTGAAATATCCACGGTCGTTTTTGAAAACCCTGCCAGCACATTGTCTGCCGTATACAGTGCGGTTAGTGCTATACGCCCCTGAAACTGACTGCCATTCTTCCGGGTAATCAACCCTTCATATTCAAAATAACCATACTTCAAGGTATCCTCAATCAGATTGCCAGGTAATTGTCCGGCCTGCTCCCCGCCAGTGTACATCATTTCAAAGTCCCTTCCAATCTGAAGTTCACCTTCGCTTTTGTCTCTGGTTTTGTTTACCCGCTCTACCCTGCCAGTACCATCGACTAACAACAATACAAAATCCTGATCGTCATTCATATCCACATCTTATTTTACTACCACCGTTAGGTTTGTAATGTAATGGAAAAGTAGAGAAAATAAATGGGAAAAATATTGACAGGCGTCAGTAATAAATTAATTAATTTCATAAAAGCATGACTATGATCATATTTTATGCCGTTCACTCTGTTTATATTAAACACGCAAATATTATATTTGAGCGAAAACAATAGTTATAACGACAAGTTGCTACAAAAACAATTAGCAAAACGTTTCTTAACTGAAAGGTTCAAAACAGTCATAGTTTCTTTGCCTGATGATCTTGCCATCTTTAAATTCGTAAAACTGGGCAAAGTAAGCCTTCATTTGGCCACCGATAGGTATTGCACCAATTGGCAGGGCAAGCGTACCGGTCCAGATGGCTTCAATGATGACGGTGTTCTTAAATGCATACGATTTCAATATTTCATACTCCTCCTTCTGCAATACCTTATTGCCCTTGTTCGAAGCATTTTCCAGGTCGGCAAGCGTTCTTACTGTTTTAGCTTTAGTAAGTGTATTGGGAAATTCGATCTGCTCAACATCAGGATGGTAAAAACGCAATAACTCGGCTGCTGATTTACGGTTTTGAAGGGTGTGTATAAATTCTTTTACAATAGCATTATTGTCGTGTGTCATTAAAGTACTGCCGGTTTAAATTCGGGAGTGCTAAATTATACATTTAGTTCCTTTTTTGTAACGAAATTCTTACAGCAGCACCACTCTGTTCAACTTTCTTTTCGCTTCGTTCACTATCTTGCAGCCCAGTATGGCAAAAGAAAACGTTGATATCATCATAAATCTTTACCAGCAATGGCTGGATGAATGGAATGCCCGCAACGCTGCCGGCATGACACACCTTTTCGCTGAAAACGGCAACCTTATAGGTTTTGATGGCAGCCAGATAATTGGTAAAGATGAGCTGCTGGATGTATTGGACAATATATTTTCTCACCACCCAACGGCTGCATATGTGGCGCTGATAAGGGAGATAAGGTTGCTTTCGCCGGGTGTTGCCTGGTTAAAGGCTGATGTTGGTATGATACCCGCGGGCAAGGACGATATTAACCCTGCCCTGAATGCGGTGCAGACCATGATAGCGGTAAAAGATGAAAACGACTGGAAAATTTCTGTGTTTCAAAATACGCCTGCTGCATTTCACGCCCTGCCGGAACTTGCAGCGCGCATGACCGCTGACCTGCGCGAAGTACTCAGAAACGGCTAGAAGCCGCATTGTTATAAGCAAACGAAAAATAACCCCTCAATACTCATTTTCAATTAGTTAGAATTTCGTTAATTGCTTAAACCGATTTACGAAACGACTAACTTTACAAAATCATGACAAAAAAATGTCAGGAAGTAAAGCATGAAGATGAATAAGAAGTGGTTATTAGCTGTGTTTATTGCCCTTTTTGGCGCTTGTTTCATTATCAATTCCTGCACCCATTCGCCCTATGTTTTACCCGTAAACCTGCGTACAGGCGACCCCGACATTTGCTTTGAAAGAGATGTATTGCCCATCTTCATTTCAAAGTGCGGCAGTAGCAATTGCCATAGTGCATCTGCCCAGCGTGCGGGCTATGCTTTAGATAACTACACAAATATTGTAAGCAAAGGTATTGTACCCGGTAACGTGGCCGCCAGTAAAATATGGGAGTCCATTGCGATAACAACAAGCGGTGAAAACGCTATGCCCAAAGATGCCGCTCGCCTTTCTACCTCCGAATTAGATATTATTCGCCGCTGGATAGCAACTGGTGCTGTTGACAGCGGTATGGCCTGTAGCAACAACCCATGCGATTCTAACAATTTCACCTATAGTGGAGCAATAGCCCCCTTAATGAATAAGTATTGCACGGGCTGCCATAGTTCTGCAAGCGCACCAGGCGGTAGCCTAACCGACTATGCCAGTGTAAAAAATGAGGCGGTATCGGGTTCATTGATACCGCGTATTGCGCACCAAACCGGGTATGCACCAATGCCATCGACCGGCTACAAACTAAGCGACTGCCAGGTTGCGCAGGTAAAAAAATGGGTGGCAGCAGGCGCACCAAATAATTAACGGTAGTCTTAGAAAACGCAATGTCAACAACATTCACCGTGTTACAGTAGCAAAAAATATAAACTATGTTATCGTTTAATTACCAGCAGAAATTTACATTAAATGTATTTTTTTTAATAAACAATTACTAAGTTTGCAGCCTTGAAGTTAGCTTACCTAATACTAACCCATACAAACCCACTGCAACTAAAACGTTTAGTTGAAAAATTGGCTCATACCGAGTCTGATTTTTATATACATGTAGACAAAAAAACGGATATTGCAGCTTTTCTGATACTTGCTGAAATACCCAATGTAATTTTCATACGCAACAGAATTAAAGTGTATTGGGGCGGCTATAGCATTGTACAGGCTACCATTAACGGCTTTCAGGAAATTATAGACCTCGGGCGCACCTACAATTACATAACGTTACTGAGCGGGCAGGACTATCCTTTAAAAAGTACGGCACACATACGCGGCTATCTTGCTGAAAGACCGGGCAAAGTTTTTATGGAGTTTCTGTCTGTGACTGATGAATGGCAGGAAGCTATACCACGCATTACACAGTATCATTTTATTAATTGTAATTTACCGGCGGGCACCTATCAACTGGAAAAGTTTGTAAACCTGATATTACCCAAACGTAAACTACCCGAAGGCATTACGGCAATGGGGCGATCGCAATGGTTCACGGCTACGCCCAATGCCATTGCTTATATGCTTAGCTATATAAAGGAGCACAACTGGATAAGCCGCTTTTTTAAACTGACCTGGGCACCCGACGAAATTATTTTCCAAACCATATTATACAACTCGCCTTACAGAGCTGCTATGGTAAACGACAACCTAGTTTACCTCGACTGGTCAGAAAATAAACACAGCCCCAAACTGCTTACCGTGGAAGATGCCGGAAGCCTGCAACAATCTGATAAATTGTATGCACGGAAAATAGTAAGCACCAGCAGCAATCAACTTATGGATTATCTGGATGGCATAACACTTTGAGTATTATATTTACGCTTCGCAGCAGCCAAACTCAGCGAGCCTTTACATGAAAAGCGTTTCTGTAATTACCGTAAATTTCAATCAAAGCCTGGTCACAGAAGCGCTGCTGCAGTCTATTGCCGCTACCCATACCTATGCACCGTTACAAATAATTGTGGTGGACAATGGCAGCACCAACAATCCCGTACCCGACTGGCAACAAAAGTACCCTGACATAATGTTCATCCGATCGGAAGAAAATCTGGGATTCGCCGGTGGCAACAACCTGGGTATTAAACAGGCTGGTGGCGACTATCTGTTCTTTGTAAATAATGACACCGAATTTACTGCGGGTCTGGTGCAGCAATTGGCCAATACGCTGGACAACCATCCCGAATGCGGCATGGTATCACCCAAAATAAAATACTTTTCTGAGCCGGACACGCTGCAATATGCAGGGTTCACCCCCATGAATTATTACACCTGCCGTAATAAATGTATAGGCCAGTTTGAAAAAGATAACGGGCAGTACGATAACTTAACGGGTGAAACCGGCTACATACACGGTGCCGCCATGATGCTGCGCAGGGAAGCCGTGATAAAGGGAGGTTTTATGCCCGAAGGCTATTTTTTATACTACGAGGAAATGGACTGGTGCGAGCAGGTGAAAAGAGCAGGCTTTACGATACGGTTAAATATGCAGGCACTTATTTACCATAAAGAATCGATTTCGGTAGGTGCGAAAAGCGCGCTCAAAGAATTCTTCATGAACCGCAACCGTATACTGTTCATTAGGCGAAATTGTGGCTTTTTCACTACCGCTATATTCATAGCATACTTCCTGTGCATTGTTGCACCAAGAAACATTTTGAATTACATAAAAGCAAAAGACTACCATTTTATTCCGGTATTACTGAAGGCGATATTTTGGAACATAACCCACGGCAAAAACAGCACAGATTTAGGATACCCCATAAAAACTATTAAATGATCATCGCATTCTGGATAAGCCTTTTTCTTGTTTTTTATACGTTCTTCGGGTATGGCATTTTGCTTTTCGCATTGGTAAAAATACGGGTAGCCATTAAAGGCCGCCGGGCAATACCCGACAATGGTGGCAAATGGCCAACGCTTACGCTCATTGTTGCTGCCTATAACGAAGAAGATTTCATTATAGAGAAAATAAAGAACACACTGGCACTTAACTACCCTGCTGACAAAGTGCAGTTTGTGTTTGTTACCGATGGCAGCAGCGACCGAACGCCCGAACTTATAACCGCTTACCAACAAATAAAACTGATGCACCTGCCAGGCCGTAGTGGTAAGATTGCCGCTGTGCACCGCGCCATGAAGGAAGTAACAACTGAAATTGCCGTTTTTACCGATGCCAATACCTTCCTGAATAAAGATGCCTTGGTGAACATTGCCCGCCACTATGCCGACCCAACTGTAGGTGCGGTTTCAGGAGAAAAAAGGGTAAGTATTGAAGATGTTGCAGACGCTACCGCCGGTGAGGGTTTTTACTGGAAATATGAATCGAAACTGAAGACTTGGGATTCAGAATTATATTCGGTAGTTGGTGCCGCAGGGGAATTATTCAGTGTGCGTACCAGCCTGTATGTTCCTGTAGAGGCAGATACTATTCTCGATGACTTTATGATATCGATGCTGATTGCGGCAAAAGGCTACCGCATTGTTTATGAGCCCTTGGCCTATGCAACCGAGGGCGGCTCAGAAAATATAAAAGAAGAACTGAAGCGAAAAATAAGGATAGCAGCAGGTGGCATACAATCTATCATGCGGTTAAAACCACTACTTAACCCTTTCCTGCAATTCACGCTCTCGTTTCAATACATCAGCCACCGGGTGCTCCGCTGGACCGTTACCCCATTCCTGATGATACTGGCTTTTTTATTGAATGGCGTAATAGTAGTTAATAACGGTGGCTTCATATATACTACATTATTCGCCTGCCAGGTGTTATTCTATTCTTTTTCATTGTTGGGCTTCATCTTCGAAAAGCGCCAGATAAAAATAAAACCCTTCTTTATACCCTACTACTTCTGCATGATGAACTATGCGGTAATTGCCGGCATTCGCCGCTACATTAAAGGCAGCCAAAGCGCAATATGGGAAAAGAGTAGAAGAAAGTAGATAGATTTAGAGCCATTTTGGTGTAACCAAATACCCTGCAACACCAGCATCCGTCACTTATAAATCGTCACGTCGTCATTGAAAAATACGACCTTTCTTGCGCTCAAAAAATCAGGCGACCATATTTTATGGAGCATATCCTTTTTGGTTACGAAAATATACTTTGGGCCGGGCGAAGCATCAACGGAATCGTGTACATGCTTAACGATGTGTATAAAATGCATGTGGGTGCCTGAGGTCATCCGGTTAGTGAACGTCGGTATCCACATCCCGACATCACCGTAATTTACCCGCAATACCGCATCGGGCTCTGTGTTGTTATCAATCCACTTAAACGACGCCATTACTTGCCGTGTGCAGGCAATCCTGTCGCTGTCAGTAAGTCCTTTTGAACCATAAAATACTTTTATCGCAGTGTAGCCCAGCAACGTTACAAGTATCAAACCATACAATGTTATACGCCTTGTAAAAACCGAAAACGTGAAACCCCTTGCCTCAATATCCATCAGGGCATAACCGAAAAACACAGATAGGCAGGCAATCAAAAAGTACACTACCCTTTCCGGATACAGCAGCTCGGAAAATGTCAGCACCCAATAAGCACTATTCAAGATGAGCAGGAAGACATATACTGCTATCAGTGCAACAATACCGACTTCTTTAAATCGTTTGAAATACAGTGATACCAGAACTGAAACGCCCGAAAGTACCATAATGAATTGCCCTATTCTCTCGCTGATTTGCTCGCTAACCACCTCAGCATTGTACGTCAACCCAACACCCAATTTATTGCCCATCATTTCATGCTGCCAATTCTTTATCATGGTTATTAGTGCCGGGGAATTATCATTCTTAAAATGTAGTAAAAACGGCAACAAAAGCAGCGCACATAATAATACATAAGCCATTAATCTGGGTATCATCCAAGCTACCTTATTCCTGTGTACCGTTAGTGCAATCGGCACAACGAAGCACATCAGGTAAACAAACGTGATTGCCGGAATAGCGTGGATCAGCAAAACGGCTGCAGTAGTAAGTGCCGCAACGAAGAACAAGCCAGTTTCCTTATGCTTTAAGGCATGAAGTAAGGCCCCAGCACTGAACAAGGAAAACCCAAAAGCAAGCATACTGGGGTTACCCCCCCAGGTAATAACATCTTGTATGGTACAATTGAGCGAGAAAAATATAACTGCACTATATACTGCTATCCGTAGCGGAAAGAAATTCCGAAGCAAGAAAACCATACCCAACAGCGTTACAGGGTACGTGAGTATTGCGATAAGCAATATTGCATGTCGTAATAAATTCAGCTGAAAGCCTGCAAATATTGCGGTGAGTATGTGGTAGCCCGCACTGTAACTACCAAAATAGTCAACCGGCAATATGGGCCTGTATGAATGCGGCAACCCGTTATTATTTAAAATGAGCCGGGTAATATAGCCGTGCATCGTAGTATCGCAACCGGGTGGTATATCGATAATGAAAAGCGGGAAAATGAATAAAATTATGATCACCGCCAACACTTGCAAATGCCGGGGCCACCGCTTGGGGCGCAGTACAAATGCAAAAAAAGAACGCGGCCAGGACTGCGGCTGAAAAAAAATGTAACTGATAAAGCCCAACTGCAGTACCGCAACGCTATAATTAAGCGGTAAGTCCGCAAGACCAATGAACCAACTTACGCACACCCAAAAACCCAATGACGTAAATACAGCCAGTACCACTTTCGAAAACACCCCAAGTGATAGAAACCTATTCACCACCAGACAACCCGGAAAAGCCATGAACAGCCCCGCAAGCAAAATTGTAAACGAATATCCCGCGAGCTCCGGTATCATAGTATAGCTTTATTTCCCTTGTGGCGCAGGTGCGGCAGCTGGCTGCTCGGCCTTAATTTTCAATACTGCATTCAATACGTTGTTTGCAAGTCCATTATCTGGTAAAATATTAATCGCCTCATTCAGTTTCTCGATTGCCTTATCGTATTGCCTTTGATTTGCATAGGCGAGCCCTATAGCGCTGGTAGCAAAGTAATTCGAAATTGGGGATATGTTATATTGAAGACCCAATGCAGCATACTTAAAAGCCGCATCATTTTTGCCAACTTGTGCTTTTATAAAAGCCATAACACCAAATAAGCCAACATTATCCGGGGCATCGCGTGTTAAATAAAGAGAGAGAAGCGAATCCGCAAGTATACTATTACGCGATTCGTAGGCCTTTCGGGCAAGTAGGTCAAGTCGCTGGGTGTCTTTCAATACAACACATTCAGTCATCCCATCAATTTTCTCGGCGAATATTGTTCCCTTAGGTGGATAAAATTTCTCAAAGTATTCGGGATTAATAAACTGTTTGCTAAAAATGCAATAGGTCCACGCTTTACCGTACCTCGTTGGCACATCGTTAAGCACGACGTTTACTTTTGCTCCCGGATAATGATGCTTAAGATAATACTGAACAAACATCGGCATGTCGGTTCCTACCGTAATGCTATCTTTCGATTGCATAATAGGTTCGTTTTTCATCATCCATTCCAGAGAATTTTTCATTGTTATCTTCCAGTAGTCCGTTTCATACTCATAATAAGCCTTTTGATACCCCACAAACTCATTAAAATAACAATAGCAATATGGAAAATTCTTGACTGACCACATAATGGGACGAATCATACCCAAGGCGCATACAAAAAGGAAAGCAACCTGATAAGTTCGCTGCTTCATATTAGAGAAAATATGACTTAGTCCTATTCCTGCAATGATACACAAACCGGGGTAAACAAACAGGAAATGGCGCCACAAAGTGTATATAGTTACATTAGATGCGATTGCATAGATGACAGGGAATATGCTAGTGAATAATAGCATGGATGTTATTCTCCAATCGTACTTTTTTCGGCTAATAAACACAATAATAGACCCAATGGCAATTGATATAAGTGAGAAAATAGGTATGGTAATGAGCATTCCTTTAGGAAGATAGTAAGCCGGAACGGTAAGCGAATTCATATAAATCCCCTCGAAATTCAATGGTATTAACATTGGGAATTTTTTTACTACCGACAGCACATCAAAGAAATTGTGAAATGGATCCATTAGTAGGAATGGCCAAGTAAGTACCACTAAAATAATGCCACCAGAAAACATTACTATAAGTTTTAAAACTACTTGCTTTACATTTTTGACTAATTCTGGTAACAGGACCGGTTTAGAAATAGCGAAGATGACGATGTAAATACCTAATGTAAAAATTAGTATTAATCCGGCAACACGAGTACTCATTGTGTAGGCAAACGCAAGCATTAAAAGCAGGCTTGTACGCCAAGTAGGATTTGGTAATTCCTCTAGCAGATTAATAATGAGGTAAAGCATCGCAATGTAACCCGCACAGAAAGGAATGTCTTTTGAATCAAATAATGTTAAACCGAAAAATGTCGGAGTTAGGAATATGAGCCATATTGAAAAAAGTGCTGTGCTCCACCCACCTATTTTTCGAGCTATAAGACCGCTAAAAAAAAGTACAAGAACTCCCATGATATTAATAAAAACATGCCTAGAATTGAATTCATTGGGACCTTTGTCTAATCCAGTTATTTTATTGAATATTACCGGCAAATATTCAAATCCAGAGCCATAATATCTGAAAATCGTTTCAATTCTAGTATCATCGTCCGTTAGCAACCCAAGGCAACTCGTATCTCTTCCGCCACTGGTATAATAGGCTACGTTTGCTTTCCCGTAGTTGTTCATGTCTGATTCATCAGTGTGGAAACCAACATTGTAACCGCTGAAAAGAAAAATAACCAACATGGCAAATAATGAGCCATAAAATATATTTCTAAGCATGGGACTTTCCGATTGCAACAATATATTTATTGAATGTGATCGAGAAAAATCTTGCTTTTTTTCGTCTTGTAATGACTTTGCAGAACTGTCCTGTATTATTTTTTTCTTTTGCGACATGTAATCAATGGTTATTGAACCGGATTGAAAAGTACGAAATTTAGGGAAAACCGAAAAATCATCCAATTCTTCTTTACTAGAAATGAAATAAAAATAAAATCATTTTAAAATAAAATTTATATTTTATAATAATTTTTTAATTTGCACGACCAACACAACCCGAGTATCTTATCTTGCCGCTATTTTATCTCAATTTTTTCAACTAGCATTCCTGCTTTTACATATGCAAAAATAAAATACACTCCAGGAACAACGGCTAATTCCACATCAAATTTTTTGTTTGTCTTCAAATTAAATTGTTTTACCCTTATCCCGAGCATACTTGTAATAAAAATATTAGCTTCTTCTGTTAAATCAGACGCAATATTAATAGTGAATACACCGGCATTAGGATTAGGGATAATTTGAAGAATTCGCTCGGTAGCGTATTGAATTTGAACACCATTTTGGCAAGCACCACCTGAAATAATCGTCAGCGAAAAAAAAGAAGTATCAGAACCACAAGTATTACTAACAATATATCTAATATCAACCACGCCTGGTGATAAACCGCTCACTGTGCCAGCAACATCAACTGTAGCAATTGCCGTATTTGAACTATACCAGATACCACCTGATACTGTTTCGGTAAAATTTGTTCTATAACCTACACAAAGTGTATGCTCCCCACTATTACTGATAATAATGCCCGCATCTGGCATGGCACTGATGAAAATGTTTTTAACAGCAGAGTCACTTCCGCATGTGTTTCCAACAGAATAGTTGATTACGACTGAACCGGATAGTAGGGCTGTCACGACACCAGTAGCGCTTATACTCGCAATTGATGGATCACTACTGCTCCAAACACCACTTCCTGATGCAGCTGCAAATGCGCTTGTAGCACCTTGACAAATTGTATCAAGGCCAGTGATAGGGCCAGCATGGGGGGGAGCAACAACTGTAATTGCCATGGTATCTGAAACCGATCCACATATATTTGTAAATGTATACGAAACAACCATAATGCCCGCAGAAAGTCCTAAAACT
This sequence comes from Chitinophagales bacterium, assembly GCA_038228575.1. Classification (GTDB taxonomy): domain Bacteria; phylum Bacteroidota; class Bacteroidia; order Chitinophagales; family Chitinophagaceae; genus Flavipsychrobacter. The sequence continues at coordinate 76,854 of JBBRPD010000002.1, forward strand.
ACACCCACGCTATTGACTGTACCATGGGTTGAAGAACTCCCCCATGCGCCTCCAGAACTTGATGCTGATAAACTTATTGAGGAACCGGTGCAAACTACCGTTGGTCCAGATATTGTACCCCCAGTAGGTAAACCGACTACAGTAATACCCAACGTAGTAAAAGACGATCCACAGCTATTTGCAACGGTATAAGTAATAGTAGCAGAACCAACTGCAATTCCGGCAACGCCTCCTGATGAATTAACTGACGCTATCGATGAAGCACTGCTACTCCAAGCACCGGCACCGGAAGAGCCGGCAACAGACAAGGCCGTAGAGCTGCCCGTGCATATTGTTGAGATTCCTGAGATTGTTCCTGCACGTGGTGTAAGGTTAATAGTTACTGCCATTGTATCGCTTGATGTACCACAGCTATTGGTAACTGTATAGGTAATGATAACGGAACCAACTGCCAACCCGGTGACTATTCCCAAAGTATCAACCGATGCCGCAGTTGAGGAACTACAACTCCAAGTTCCGCCCGCAGACGCCCCAGTCACGGATAATGCAATTGTGGTACCTGTACAAATTGTTAATGCTCCCGAAACAGTCCCCGCACTCGGCATTACACTTGCATTAATTAGCAAAGTGTCAACCGATGCACCACAACTGTTTGTTACGGAATAGGAAATAACTACATTACCCGCAGTTAGTGCACTCACTATTCCAGATGCACTGACGGTTGCTATAGATGAGGAACTACTGCTCCAGATACCGGCACCTGAAGAGCCTGTTACTGACAATGCGGCCGAGGTTCCGGTACACACTGTTCGGGGTCCTGCAATAACACCCGCATGAGGATTTGTATCAACCGCAAAAACTAGTGTATCGAAGGCCGTTCCACAGCTATTAGAAACAGAATACGTGAATAAAATGACACCAGCTGAAATAGCCGAAACTACGCCGGAACTACTAATCGTAGCAATCGAAGATGAACTACTCGTCCAAGTTCCCCCGAGAGCAGTATCTGTCAATATTATCGATGCACTACCTAAACAAACCGCTGTAGGGCCTGCAATAGCACCAACTACAGGTAATGGAGCTATCGTAACGTAAATTGTAATAATATCGGATGTCCGGCAATCCGAAACACTAATTTTAAAACTATCCATTCCACTATAACCAATTGCGGGAGTGTATGACAACCCAGATGGAGTTACAGATCCTCCAGATGAAGTAGCCGTGAAACTAAATCCCGACAATGTTCCATGAGATGGCAATGTGTATATAGACCATACTTCCGTTTGGCCTGCATCTGTGTCACTGATCGCCAATAGGGAATTTAAAGCAGTCGCAGTTGAATCTTGACAAATATTTATTGAACGTGAACTCCCCCCAACAAAAGAAACGGGATAATTAGTGTTTGTAATTTTCCTAACCTTGTTACTTACCCTATCTACGAAATATATATTACCCAAAGTGTCATGATGTATCGCGTGGGGAACATTCATGGTCGCCGCCGTAGCGGGACCACCGTCGCCTGAAGCACCAGCTGTCCCATTTCCTGCAATCGTGGTGATTATTCCAGTAACTGCAGAAACAAACCGTATTCTGTTATTAGCCCCGTCGCTAATAAAAATATTACCGCAGAGGTCAACGTCCAAACCTATTGGTTGATTGAGATTGGCGGCAGTAGCCGGACCTCCATCACCCGAATACCCTGGAATGCCAGTACCCGCAACTGTAGTTATTATTCCAGCGGAACTAATTTTTCGAACGCAATGCTTTCTATAGTCGGCAAAGTAAACATTCCCAAAGTCGTCCAAAGCAATATCTGTAGCATAGCCAAGTTGAGCTGCTGTTGCTGCACCTCCATCGCCCGAATAACCATCTGTCCCTATTCCAGCAATTGTCGATATTATTCCCGCTGTATCAATCTTTCTCACTCTGTGGTTACTACCATCTGGTAAATACACATTTCCAGCATTATCAACAGCTAAACCATCTGGTTGACTTATCTGAGCTGCGGTGGCTGGCCCCCCATCTCCTCCATATCCTGCGTAACCAGCACCGGCTATAGTTGTTATAATACCCGACGTATTAATTTTTCTTATTTTATTGTTATTATTGTCAGAGATGTATATGTTCCCTGCGCCATCAACACCAACTCCAAAAGGCACACGAAGTTGACAAGCCGTGGCTTGACCTCCGTCTCCAGTATATCCAGCGGTTCCTGTTCCTGCTATAGTTGTTATTATTCCAGAAGGAGTGACTTTACGAACAACATTGTTAAATGCATCGCCTATATAAACATTGCCATTTACGTCAACAATTAAACCCCATGGCTGACTCATTGAAGCAGCTGTCGCTAAGCCACCGTCGCCAGAATAACTATAGGATCCGTTTCCAGCAAGTGTCGTAATAATTTGCGCCTGGGCTGCGAAATTCACGAACACAAAATATGCGAAAAACACAAATGTGAAGCATTTTGTAGTACGAATATTTTTCATGAAGGGTATTTATTAAGAATTTATTAGACTAAAGTAAGCGAAAAAATTTAGGCAGCCTAAAATAAAATCGATTCTAGCGTATTTTCTTGAATTTACATTTTCCGTACATAAAAAATCTCTACTATCCTTTAAACTAAAATTTCAATCAATTTTATTTTGTTTTTGCGACACCGTATACAAATACTAATAACGGACCGGACAGGCAGAGGTTGAAAAAAACATCTCAACACAAATTAATTCTTTAACCGCGCCATAATAAAACGGTGATGAAAAACATCATTTGGGCTTTTTTTGAGGTTCTTGTTGTTAAATTGTTGATTTCATTTTACCTTTTCTCAAAATTTTGAAAATGACACGACTGTTTTCCTACGCACTGCCGGCTATTTTAGTAGTATCCTTATTCTCTTGTGGTAAATCAACCGAGTCGGAAGCTGATAAGCATTTCCGGTTGGGCAATGAATCTTTATTTACCAACGACCTTTCAAAATCGAAGGCCGAGTATGAACTGGCAGTGAAAGCAGACAGCAATTATTGGAAAGCTTATTACGAATTAGGTGGTATTTATGAAATGGAGGGCGATTTCCCGAAAGCGGCTATTTATTTTACCAAAACTATAAAACTAAAGCCCGATTACGCCATGGCTTATTACAGCAGGGCCAGTGTAAATGAGGCAGTGGGCGATGAAAAGGGCTATTATAAGGATATTGAAAAAACTGTTGAGTTAAAAAAGGATCTGTTTGTTGCGGTGTTTGCCAGGGCCCGCTCGTTATATGCAAATGGTAAATACCCGGAAGCTGCTGCTGGTTTCAGTGACGCTATTAAATTAAGGCCCGATTTCTACATTGCGCACAGTTTACGCGGCACCTGTAAGTTTAAAGCAGGAGACCTTGAAGGCGCGCTGACCGACTACAATACCGAAATTAAGCTAATGCCAAATAATATAATGGGTTATGTTAACAGAAGCGTGGTCCACGGCGAAATGAAAAAGTACCAGGAAGCTATAAATGATATCTCAACAGCGGTAAGTATTGACCCGATGTGGTCGCAGGGATATCTCTATCGCGGTATGTATGAAATAAAAAACAATAATGCTGATACCGCCTGCCTTAATTTCCGTATTGCCAAAAACATGAAAAACCCTGATGCGGATGCTTATATTAAGCAATATTGCAAATAGGTGTTTAAAATTGTATTGAATAAACAGAGTCACCCGGTAATGGGTGCGAATAATTAGCACTTAAAATTTGTATTTATAAAGATACCGTCCTATATTGTAGCTATATAAGATTCTGTACTGATCGAACTATGGCAAACCCGGAAACTCCCCTGAGCGTACTGCTCGTTGACGATGAAATTGAAGCATGTAGAAATTTAAAAAGCATACTTCTCGAATTTGTTGACCCGAATATTAATATTGTCGGGGTAGCGCACAGCACTGCTGAAGCGGAAAAACAATTGCAATTGCACAATCCCGATGCTGTATTTCTAGATATTGAAATGCCTAACGAAAACGCTTTCCAGTTTCTGGAGCGTGTTTCGCCCATTCATTTTGAAGTGATTTTCGTTACTGCTTACGATGAATATGCCATCAGGGCATTTAAATTAAATGCTGTTGACTATATACTTAAACCTATCAGCATTACCGAACTGGCTAATGCAGTAGTAAAGCTAAAAGACAGACTGCGCTACAAAACCCTTATCAGCACGGGTAATAACGACTTTACGGAAGTATCGAAGCAGATCAATAACAAGGCTAAACTGAATAAGATAACCCTGAAGGGTAATAACAATGTAGAGCTGGTGAGCTTTAAAGACATTATTTATGTGGAAGCTTTCGGTAAATATTCAAAAGTGTTCTTCCTGAAAAATAACGGTGTTGTTGATATACTTACCAGTTACGCTATTTCAGATTATGAAGAATTATTACCGACCACTATTTTTTACCGTATACATAAGTCATACCTCATTAATTGCAGCCACATTAAGCAAATTCACAAAGACGATACGACTACGCTTACCATGAATTATGCAATAAACATACCTGTGAGCCGCCGCAGATTTAGCAGCCTGCTAGAGTTTTTGCAAACCAAACCCGATTTTAATGATTGAGAATATCGTTAAGATAAATGTTACCCGTAAAACCACGAACCCGTTGTTTGCGGGCTGTGTTGTACGTTCTTTTCTATTGCTTTTGTTGTTGACTTTATTGCCTTGTTTTGCACAACAAACTGCGGCACGCGACTACCACATGTTACATTACACGGTTGCCGACGGCTTACCCAGCAATACCGTGTATTATGTTTACCGCGACACCAAAGGCTTTTTATGGATAGCCACCACCAAGGGAGTAGCCCGTTACAATGGCATCCGTTTCGAAGTATTTACTACCGTTGATGGTATGCCCGACAATGAAATATTCAGCATACGGGAAGATAAATATGGCAGGATATGGTTCGCCACTTTCAATGGTTCGTTGTGCTATTATAAAGACAACCGCTTCCACAATGCCAAGAACACGCCATTTCTCAAACGGCCTATATTAAGTTCGCTCATTAAAAAGATAGTACTTGAAAATGACAGCAGTGTAACCATGATGTTTGAAAACAATGAAAAGATGGTGAACATTAATAAAGACCACCTTTCATTAGTTTACCTGAATAACGATCAGGACATCAATGGCTTTATCGGCGTTAAAAAGCTATCGAAAAGCCTGTATAAATTCATTTACCGGAATTGTGTAAAAACGGTTGACTCCAATCATAATTTAATTAGCCGGGCACCGTTTTTTTGCACATTTAACGGAACACCCTGCGTAGACTGCGATATGTCTTCAGCACAAGACCAGATCTACATTTACAACCAGCATTTCATTTATGATATTGACCTGAAACTAGTAAAACAGCTTAATAATATTGAAGGTAAAGTAATACCCAAAGTAGTTTACTTTGATGGCAATAAAAACCTTTTCCGCTGTACCGACGATGGCATGTATATTAACGACAGCGAACATGTACTTGCAGGCTTGCATGTGGCAACCGTAACTGAGGACATTCACCATAACTGCTGGATGGGTACGCTTACCGATGGTATATATGTAATGAACTACACCAGCACCTATGCCAACGTTTACCCCAAAGCATATACTGGCGAAATATGGTACGCTTATGCCGATGACGGCAACCTTTTTTACGTAAATTCCGATAACAATCTGTACCGGCTGAATGAAACACAGGAATGTTTGTTCAATTACGCACCGTACAAGAAAATGGAACACGGCTACAACCGCGGCTTCCTGGTTATGAAGGATAATGTGAACAAGCAATATAACTACATCAACTTCATTAATAATTACGTGTTCAATACACAGGATATCTTAGGGAAAAAGAACTTTTTTGTAAGTGAACATCCGTTTAACGAACCGGAAGTGGTCAAATCCATCACCGATGTAAAAGACCAGATCTTTGTAAGAACCAAGAATAAGGTTTTCTCTATTAAATACAGTCATTTTACCGACCCTGCAACACTCAATGTCAAGAACATTTTGCTGGCTAATAATTCTGATCGTATACGGGCGTTTGCCAAATCTCCTGACAATGAAGTGTGGTTTTCCACCACCTTCGGGGTATATAAAATTATTGATGGTGAAGACTCGGTACAAGCGCAGTTTAAAGATATTACGTTCAATAAGTTCGATTTTCTTGGGGCCTATCTTGTGGGGTACACCCTTATTGGCAATATGCTTTTGGTTTGCAGCAATATTAACGGCAAGCCTGTTATTGATACCATAAAACAAAATGCAACGTGGGATAACTTTTACAAGGTTGATAGTGCACACATGCTCATCAGCACGAACGATCTGTATCGCTTGTTCACCATTAATCCGCCCGGGTCGCGCCAACGTTATACGGTAACCGCCATCGAAAACCCGTTTATACCCTCGCCTACTGAAAAATATGTTGGCATGGCTGCCGACAAGAAGTTTTGCTACTTTTTTTACAATGGATCCATTGTAAAGCTGGGTATTGACAATCTTTACCAGAAAGCACAGCCTCCTAATTTATATTTCAACTCCATTAAATACGGCGGCCGCAGCTTCCCGATGCAGGATGGTTTACGGGTGCATTACAGCAGCCAAAAGAATATCTCCATCTCCTTTTCTACTCTTTCTTTTTCCGGAAAGAACATCAGTTATCTGTATTCCGTATCGAAGAACGACCAGGATAACTGGACCCCTTTGCGTGGAGAAAACTTTGACTTCATTATACCGGGTACGGGGAAATGGATCATCAAGGTAAAGGCCAAAAGCATATCGAGCGAATACAGTAAGCCCATAGTTTATGTGCTTGATATTATACCACCCTTCTGGGCCACATGGTGGTTCAATACCTTGTGCATTATTATAGCTACTACATTAGTGGTGTTTGGCGTTAGGTATCGTATACTGTGGGTGCTGAAAAAAACCGAGAAGGAAAATGAAACCAAAATAAGGTTCATGAAGTCGGAATACAAAGCATTGAATGCGCTGATGAATCCGCACTTTATATTCAATACCCTGAACAATGTGCAAGCCCTGGTAAACCGTAACGACAAACTGGCGGCCAATGAATACCTGCGCATCTTCGCCGACCTCGTGCGCCAGAACATGCACAATGTATCGAAGGAAAACATACCGCTGCAAAAAGAAATTGACCTCGTTGAAAACTATCTGGCACTGGAAAAACTCCGGTTTAAGGAGCTGATGAATTATGAAATTGATGTAGACGACGATGTGGATACTTCGCTAATTACAGTGCCGCCATTGTTCATACAGCCATTGGTTGAAAATTCTATAAAGCATGGCATATTGCCAAAGCAATCGGAAGACAGCAAAATTATTCTCAAGGTATTTGAGGTAGGCGATGTGGTGCATATTGAAGTGTGGGATAATGGCGTTGGGTTAAGTGCCGCCAAGAAAAAAGCTAATGCCCTGCATGAGTCGTTCGGCCTTAAAAATATACAAGACCGTGTGGAACAACTGAGCATGATCATGGGCAAAAAGGTAGAATTCAATATGGAAGAAGTGATGCGCGATGATGGATCATGGACCGTAGTATCTATTAAAATGCAGGTATAATTTTTGTCTGTCAGCGGACTTAGAAGAACTTCATCTCCTATTACATCAAAGCTAAATAAATCACCTTTTTCTAAGCGATATGGAAGACACCAATGAGGGCGAAATAACAGTAATAACCGATATTGTCGCATCTATCCGTTTGCGGCCTGCGATGTTCATTGGCAGACTCGGAGCAAAAGGTATTGCTGAAATGATACACGGGTTAATAAGGTGCCAAATAAGCCCTAACGGAAAAATACCCAATTACATAACTCTGGAAATTATTGATAAGGATAGCGTCACGGTTAAAATTCAAATGTGCGAGCAGCCCGACTTTATCATTGATGTAGCGTCAAACATTCAAAAGGCTGTTGCCTCTCCATTGGACTGGGGTCACTTTGCAGTGTCGGTTGTTTGCACAAAAGACTGCCAACTCACGGTTAACCATAATACGGTTGCCCACCAATTTAACTATAAGAATGGTGTTCTTGTGAAAAAAAGAGAGGTGCCCCTTGCCGATAATGCCGGAGAGGAACTGATAATGACATTTACGGTTGATAGTGTAATATTAAAAGGCAGCCCCTCATTTGACTATCTTGAAAAAGAAGCATCGATATTCGCACTGCTGGACAGGAACTGCAGGGTGCTTGTAAAAGATACAACTCAGGAACATTTCCAGCAAAGGTTTTATCATTATCCCAATGGCATGAAAGCTTGTTTTGACAGTTTGGTGGCAGAGCGGTCAATTGGCGATACCTATTTTCCCATTTTTATTGATGAGGAGATTAGTGGCCGCAGTTACCAGTTATGCCTCTCGTACGGAAATTACTGGCAGTACCCGCAACCAAGCGTATACCTGTTCGCTGAAGGCAAGCCTACAGAAGAAGGTGGGTCATTGCTAAGCGGTATAATAAAAGGATTACGGAAAGCCTGTAAGGAATACGTGGTTGCCGGCGGATATGCAACGGCGAAAACACCGCATTCGCTATTATACCGGGGCTTAATTTTGGTGGCCAATGTGGCTGGTGGCAGCGATTATACTTTTGAGGGTGCTTCCGGAGGCAGATTGGCAATGCCGGATATTGAACGAGTTATAAAAGCGAAAGTTTACGAAACAGCAAAAGCACATATGGCAGCTTGCGACGCGGATGCAAAAACACTTATCAACAGGTTTGACGGTGAAATATGGGCTAAGAATATAATTGCCGATTTAGAAGAGCGCACGAAGAAAATAAAGGAAAGTGAAAATGAAAAGTAAACAATAGTACTACCCTACTCCCCGTCCACCGACTTAAATGTAAAAAAGCGCTGGCTGAAATAACTCAGTACTGCAGTTATCACCATCACAAAAATGTAAGAGATATCCGCTCTTACCATAGGCAAGGCAATTGCGAACACTTTAATAAGCGCATAGGTGAGCAATATTAGGGTTGCGGTTGCCATTATGTACCTGAAAAACTGGACCTTGCCATGTAGGTTCGATTCAGGGAATACAATATGCCGAGATAAAATAAAACCAATGGGAAAACTAATAACGAATGCAATCACATAAGCCCCTACCTCACCCGTAATATAAAAGGGTTCTGCCTCTGCGGCATGTGCCGTATGCGCCATAACACCTGAAAGGAATACCATTAAAAACCGACTCAGACTGCCAGTAATATGCACATCATTTCTCTTTAAAAGAATGTTGTAAGAAAAAGAATAGATAGCCCAGTTAAGTACGGTATTGGTGCCACCACAGGCAAGGTACCTGAAGGTTTGGGTTGGTATCCATTTGGCGAATGGCCTATGAAAAAAATCAATAAATCCAACAACTATATGACGGGCCTTTGATAGCAAAAGTTTCTTTTTTGCCAAAACTAAAGCTATTTTTTTGAATTATAACTTTGTATGCATAAACTTGCTACGCTTCCTCAGCCACAGGCTCTTCCATAACAGGCATGTCTAATTCAGGCTGTTTCACTATTTTAAAGGTATAAAAACGTTGTGAAAGATAACTGATAATGGCCGTAATAAAATTCACAAAAATATTAGATATATCTGCACGTACTGAAGGTATTGCCCATGCAAAAAATTTGGTAAGCACATAAGCCATACCTATAAAGCTTACAGCAGCCCCTGTATATCGTATAAACTGCACCTTTGTATCTATCTGAGATTCCGGAAAAACAATGTAGCTGGATAGTACGAAGCCAAATGGCACATTAAAGCAAAAGGTAACAAATAGCGCGGCAACCCTGTCAGTAAGGGCAAAATCGCCCACTATGTGCATACTATGCCCTTTGAAGAGCAAATTATACACCAGTGAAAAAAATACCAGACCTAATACCGTATTGGTGCCACCGCAGGCTATATATCTGAAGGTTTGCGTAGGTATATACTTCGCAAAAGGTTTATGAAAAAAATCAATAAAAGCGACTATGCCTTTTCGTATCTGTGAAAGCAAAAGATAAAAGTTTTGTGCAAAAATAACACAACTAAATTAATTAAAAATTTCCTTTTTGCATCATTTGCCACTTTGCACCATTAAAAAAAGACCTCAATTATCAACATTCCGAGAAAAATTACTCACAATTGCGCCATTTCACTACAGCTTCATTATCTTTGACCAGCATGGATATTACTCATTTAGCACTATATATAATTGTTTGTATCCTTTTAATGGGTTTTTTCGCTGGTTCTGAGATCGCATTTATTTCAGCCAACAAGCTCAATATTGAGCTGCGCAAGAAGCAGGGAACATTCACTGGCAAAATTCTGGCAACGTTTATGGAGAATCCCTCCAAATTCATTGGTACCAGTCTTGTTGGCGTTAATGTATTGCTCGTTATCTATGGTTTATTATCATCTCAGGTAACCGACAAAATACTGCATCACTACAATATCACCTTATCTGAATATCCTAAACTGGCTGTTGATACACTTGCAGCAACCATTATCATACTCATATTTGCCGAATTTCTTCCGAAAGCCATTTTCAGGTCGAAGGCCGAAACCGTACTTACCATTTTTAGTATACCCATGTGGCTGATGTACAAGCTATTTTCCCCGGTATCTAAGATATTTGTTTCTATTTCCGAATTCATTCTGAAATATCTGTTCAATGTAAAGATCAAGGAAAACAAGCAGGTTTTTAACCGCGTAGATCTTGAACTTTTTGTAAAACAAAGTATGCACAGCCACGAAAGTGAAACCAGTGAAGTGAATGCAGAATTGTTTGAAAACGCTTTGTATCTGGTGAATGTAAAAATTCGCAAATGCATGATTCCCCGCAATGAGGTGGAAGCCGTAGATATTACCCTTCCTATTAAAGAAGCGACATCGAAATTTATTAGTACCAAGCTTTCCAAGATCATAGTGTATGATGATACGATAGATAATATTGTAGGCTACATTCACCACCTTGACCTGAACCGAAAACCCAAAAACATAAAGGAAATACTGCACACCATTACCGCGGTACCCGAAGCAATGAGCGCGGTAGACCTTATGAACAGGTTCACCAAAGAGCGTAAAAGTATTGCCTGGGTAGTTGATGAATTTGGCGGAACGGCCGGTATTGTTACCATGGAAGACGTACTGGAAGAAATATTCGGCGACATAAACGATGAATATGACGTTCAGGAGCACGTTGAAAAACAATTGGCAGAAAATGAGTACATCTTCTCCGGTCGTTTGGAACTTGACTATTTGAATGAAAAATATGGTTTCTCTTTCCCTACCGAGCAATCAGAAACGCTTTCAGGCTACATCATTTCCGGCCACGAAACCATACCGAAAATAAAAGAGCAGATCATACTGGACCAATACGAATTCGACATTCTACTGGTTACTGACACACGTATTGAAACCGTGAAGATGAAGGTGCTGAAATAGGATTGGTAACTTCCTGTGGCATTGGGCATCGCCATTTTACCTGCACACCATTGCCTTGCTGAGCTTGAAAAACAGGTATTCTCTGCTAATTTTCAGGTCCCTGCAGCAACCTTCAATTACCCTAAAACAATTCGCCATTGCGAACTGACCATTAAAAATTTACGATTACATTTGCCATTCAAAATAATTGCCAGTTATGTTACAGGTTGCTGTTAATGATGAAAGTAATTTTTCGATAGACCGTAAAGACGGCAAGTGGATGGTAAACGATGCCGCAGCCAATTGCGATATCAGCCAACAGCCTAACGGGCTTATCAGCGTACTGCTTAATAACAAGAGTTATACCGGCATTATTGAAAAAATAGACCGTAAAGCCAAAGAAGTAACCGTAAGGGTAAATGGCCAGTTGTACACCACAAGTATAAAGGAACCGATAGACCTGCTGCTCATTAATATGGGTATGGACCTTAAAGCCAACGCAAAGGCTGAACCCGTAAAGGCACCTATGCCCGGCATGGTACTGAAAATACTAGTTACACCCGGACAGCAAGTAAACAAAGGCGATGCGCTGATTATACTGGAAGCCATGAAAATGGAAAATCTGCTTAAAGCTGCGGCTGCCGGCACCGTAAAATCAATAAAAGCAATAGAGAAAACGGCTGTGGAAAAAGGCGCCATTTTAATAGAAATGGAATAATGGAGACTGGTAAAAATTCAAAGTAATAAAATTTAAAAATCCACATTCCAAAATTCAGAGGTCAATAAACAGCCTGGGCTACGCTATAATACCATGAAAAAAGTGTTCTTTTTACTATTTATTGGGTTTATAATGGGCATTGGTTTCACCGGTGTGGCAATGGCAAAGTATGCCTTTGTTTACATACAGGGCGATAAAACAACACCATTCTATGTAAAAAAGGATGGCAAGATGCTACCCAGGTATGGTAAAAACTATTGCATTATTCCAAAGCTCGATTCTGGAACAATAGAAATTGAAATACTATACCAGCAAAACATTTACAGTCCGCAAACCTATACCTTTAGCGTTCCTGCCGGCGGCTACCGCAGTTTTTTACTTACCAGAATAGATACAGCTTACAGCCTTTTAGACCTGGACACAAAAGCATACTTATACCCTTTAAAAAAATAAAAAACATCACAAATCATTATTTTATGAAATTTTCGGTTGCCAGCATTGTTGTATTAGCGCTCTTTTTGTTTTCCTGTAAACAAACCAAAACCGATATGGTGAGGGGCTCCTGGAAAGGTACTAAGTTCGAAAACCCTGATATGCAGGATTTTTTCAAGGAAAGCCAGCATTATATTGACACCCTGGGAAGCAGCAAAGATGCCCGCATAAACTGGGAGTTGTATGGGGTTACCAATATGGACAGCCTTAAAAAAGAATTACAAAACCAGCATGACAGTGCACAGTCCATGCAAATGAATGCCGTACTTAAAACAATATTTAATTTCAAGAAAGACAGTGTGGCCATAGTTTCCTTCAATGGCAGCCTCGATACCAGCAAATGGTACCTGAAAGGTGATACACTTGTAATGATAGAAATGACCGGACCGGAACAAGGTATGAACACCCAGATGCAGATTTTAAGCGTAAGTGAGACGGAAATGAAGCTGAAATTTGAAATGGACAGCAGTTACAGCACAGTAACTTTTGTAAAAGAGAAAAATTAAGGCCGCTCTTATTATATTTGCAGCCCGTACCCGTAACAAAATACATTACTCAAACTTTTACATCAAGCCGAAAATAAAAATACAATGCGTACAATAGCTTTAAGACAAGCATTAAGGGAAGCAATGGAAGAGGAAATGCGTCGTGACCCGAGCGTTTTCCTGATGGGTGAAGAAGTAGCACAATACAATGGTGCTTACAAGGTGAGCCAGGGCATGCTTGATGAATTTGGAGCAAAACGAGTAATTGATACCCCTATCAGCGAACTTGGTTTTGCTGCAATAGGTGTTGGTGCGGCTATGAATAATACCCGCCCTATTATTGAATTCATGACTTGGAATTTTGCTGAACTGGCCATTGACCAGATAGTGAACCATGCAGCCAAGATGCTTTCTATGACTGGCGGACAGTACACGTGCCCGATAGTTTTCCGCGGACCAAACGGTTCTGCCGGTCAATTGGCTGCGCAGCACTCCCAGGCTTTTGAAAACTGGTATGCTAATATTCCTGGCTTGAAGGTAATATCGACCATCGATCCGTATGACGCTAAAGGACTTATGAAATCGGCGATACGCGATAACGACCCGGTTGTGTTTATGGAGAGCGAAACCTGCTATGGCGATCAGGGTGAAGTACCGGAAGAAGAATATCTGATACCCATTGGTAAGGCAGCAGTGAAGCGCCAGGGTACCGATGTTACCATCGTTTCTTACAACAAAATGATGAAAGTTGCCATGGCAGCGGCCGATGAACTGGCGAAAGAAAACATAAGTGCCGAAGTAATAGACCTGCGTACTATACGCCCGCTGGACTGGCCTACCATAGTGGAGTCCGTTAAAAAGACAAACAGGCTGGTTATTGTTGAAGAACAATGGCCATTTGGCAGCGTAGGTTCTGAAATTGCCTACCGCATACAAAAAGAAGCATTTGACTACCTGGACGCACCTGTGCGCCGCATAGCCAGTGCCGATGCCAATATGCACTACGCTCCGAACCTTGTTGCAGCATACTTGCCTGACGTGCCACGTACCGTGAAACTGATTAAGGAAGTTATGTATGTAAAAAAATAGCGGATAGCACCTAATAAACAATCCGGGACATCTCACTTTTATCCGTATATTTAGGTGTAAGAAGTACATTTAACAATATACAGCAGGATTTTATTGTATTATTTTCTCTCTTTGAATACAAATTATCAGGGTATGAAATTGAATGTTCATAAAATAAAAGACTCCAAAGCGGAGATTACTGATGTAGAAAATATGTTGCAAAATGTTGTGACAGACAGAAATGATCCGTCACACAGTGTAGTAAAATTTGAACAGATAACTCGGGAAATGCAAATGGCCGAGCGAAATAGTGCTTACAATTTTTTTAGCCTATAATAAATGTTCAATTCTCATTATCCATTTATCAGCTTAGGGAAAGCGGAAACAAATTCATTAAACCCAAGCAAAAGAATATTTTATAAGTTCTATGCCCGGCATAGAACTTATTTAGTTACTATGGATGTTTATTCCTTTAGTTACTATGGAGGTATATTCCTTCAATTTAATGGCCATAAAGTATTGCGATGTAAAAGATAAAGGCTCCGGCAAGGCATGTCATAAAATTTTCAACGACAGTGATGCTATAAAAGTGATTGGTACCTGTTTCCATATTATGTGGAAACATTGGCAAAAAGACAACTCTGTTAACTTTGTTTTCCATGCTTCGCTTCGGCACATGACAGAAGAAATTCTATCAAAAAAGGCCATCCCTATTGCGCTACTTCCCCCCTTTTTAGAGAATTACCGTCGCGCACAATACCAGATATACAGATATGGCATGCTGAATTTATTCTCATATGAGCATTTCATACCGTTTTCAGACAAGATTAATTGTGTTTACGTTTTAATAAACCGAAACCAACAAAACCCCTATGAAATTATTGATAAACTCACTTCATTTTTATTAGAGCATCACGATATTTTATTTGACCCAGAGGGCTAGGCAAATTCAACTATACAATCATCTTGCAAACATTAACTGCCGAAGCAGTAGTATCTTAACGTAATATTTTCAGCTTAAACTGGGTTCAGACTCTTAATTTTGTGCTTATACTAAACCAAATTAATTTTACATGTGAAATTAATTTTAAATAAATTTCCGAACGGTCATTTTTCTTTACCACGTACTACACAATATCAAAAATGTTTTTCCGGTTGCCTAAAATCCCTTAATTTCGATGTTATTATTTTGATATTTTTATGACTACCACTTTGCACAACCATGGTACGCAATGGCAAACCAATGAGGAAACGGATCTCGATGTACTCGAAGAAGAGGTCCATAGCCTTATAGTTTGGAATGATGAAGTGAACACCTTCGATTGGGTTATTGCCTCACTTATTGAAATATGTGGCCATTCTGAACAGCAGGCAGAACAATGTGCCATGATCATACACAATTCTGGCAAATACGCCGTAAAACGTGGCAGTTTTGATTTTTTGCGCCCACAGGCTGAAGCCCTTATTGACCGGGACATACAAGCGACGATTGACTATTGACATTGCACATCACCAACCATAAATCATATATAAAATAACATCCAACTCATGAAAAACACGTTCCTCGCTTTAGCTACATTCGCATTTACGACTATTATAAGCCCAGCATTCGCACAGAATGCTGACAAATTGAACCCGGGCGATGCACTACCTGCAAAGGATGTGACCATGAAAAATACCATTGGTAAAGATATTACCCTTGGTGGTGCTGTTGGTAAAAATGGTTTACTGGTTATGTTTTCATGCAATACCTGCCCGTTTGTTATTAAAAATGAGTCTGTTACCAAAAAAACAATGCAGTATGCTTCTGCCCACAATGTAGGTATGGTCATTATCAATTCTAACGAAGCAAAGCGTGATGGCGATGATTCTTATGCCGAAATGAAGAAATATGGTATGAAGCAGCGTTATACCGTTCCCTATGTTGCCGATGATAACGCAAAGGTTGCCGATCTTTTCGGTGCCAACCACACTCCGGAAGTTTTCCTGTTCGATAAAACCGGTAAGTTAGTTTACAAAGGTGCGATGAACGACAACCCATCCGATCCATCAGGCTATAAAATCATGTATATCAACGATGCAATTGATGCATTGGTAGCGGGTAAAGAGGTAACTACAAAAACTACAAAATCAATAGGTTGCAGCATTAAGAGAAAAGCCTAAAATTAAGGCATTCATACCGGCGTACTTGTCATAAACGAGTGAAAATCTTTATGTTAGTTCCTCTGTGAATTAATAATAAAATAAATTTTTGCCATACTTTACAATTTAGTAATTTTGCGGTAATAGTAATTGGGGTACTTTGCCTTGCTAAACCGTTCAGGTATGTTATTGAAACTTTACATTAATAAATTTATATACTTTTTTACCGCGTTAATTTTAGCTGTATCGTTGCCCGCATCGGCTCAGCTAACAGTTACAGCGAGCTCTACCGCAGCACTGTTGGCCGCAAAACTGGCTGGCCCCGGCATCACCATTGTAAGCGATACACTCGTTTGTAATACACTTGCCAACGGCACATTTGTTTCGGTATCAACGCCAATAGCAATTGATAGTGGTATCATTTTAAGTTCTGGCAGGGCCGCATCTACATCCGGGCCATCCAGCACTTTAGCTTCCAGTAGTTTTAGCGGTGCCGGCGATGCCGACCTAAATGCACTTATGGGCAGTGGTGTAAGCCGTGATGCCTGTGCGCTCATTATACACTTTATACCAAAAGGCGATACAGTTAGTTTCAACTATCAATTTGGCTCGGAAGAATATATACAAGCTACCTGCGGACCTTATAACGATGCATTTGGTTTCTTTCTGGCGGGCCCGGGGGTATCATCTACCTATCCTGGTGTTAACATGGCGCTTGTACCGGGCACCAACATACCAGTTGCTGTAAACAGTATCAATATAGGCACGGCAGGTACATGTAGTGGTTGCGCATATTCTAATTGCACGGCAATGGGCAGCGGATCTCCTTTTACCGCCTATTATATTGATAATACTGCCGGCACCACCGTTACTTACAAGGGCCTTACCACATTGCTCACTGCAAAGCACTGGGTGCAACCCTGCGATACCTACCGTATAAAGCTGGTAATTGGCGATGGTGGTACCAGCAGCAGCCCTAACTACATTTATGATTCCGGCGTTTTCATTGAAGCAGGGAGCCTTAAAACCAATTCGTACTATTTCGATAATGCGTCGATTGGCCATACTATTTTAGGGTTGCCTAATGCCGTAGTAAAGGGTTGTGGACCAGATTCTATAAAGATAAAAAGTGGCCGGAGCTCTGCTACGCCAACCAAATTTTACCTGAGTTATGCCGGAACGGGTGTAGCAGGAACCGATTACACTACCCTACCCGATTCCGTTACCATGCCTGCGGGCGATACGTCCTTCGCCTTCCCGGTAACAGGTATCACTACAACTGCAGCCGGCGTTAAGACGATTGTAGTTTACCTGAGCAACAGCGCTATTTGCGGCATTATTGATACCGTAACCATCAACCTGATTGACCACCCATCGTTAGCTATTACAACCAGCGATACAACAGTTTGTAAAGGTACTTCGGTACAGATACACGCAACAGCCAGCACCGGCCTTAGTTATGGCTGGACACCCGCTACCTACCTGAACAATGCAACCCTGCTTAACCCTATTTCAACCCCTACAACAACTATTACTTACACGCTAACTGCAACCCTGCCAGGTTCGTTATGCCCGGCATTTACAAAAAACCTAACTATAACTACAGTTGAACCAAGCATAACTGTTTTAACACCCGATACAACCGTGTGCCAGGGTGCCAGTTTCTTAATACGAGTTGCAGGACCAGATAGCCTTATTTACAGTTGGGCACCCGTTACCGACCTGAATAGTGCAGGTGTAAAGCAACCGGGCGTTACCAACATACAGGCGACTACCACGTATACAGTAACCGCGGCTATATTGGGCACTACCTGCAACACTCAAAAGCAAATCACCATTACAGTTATCCCAACCGATTTTGTTATTAAAACACTGGATACATTCTTCTGCACTGGTGCAACTCTATACCTGAATGCCGATGTTACCCCGCCAGCTTCTACCTACTCTTATCTGTGGACTGGACCTGGTGGTTACACTTCTGCCCTGCTTAACCCTGTTATCACCACCATTACCCTGGCAAATGCAGGCACCTATACACTTACGGTAACCAATTCAGGACTATGCTCTGCAAACGCAATAGAGAACGTTACAGTATACCCTACGCCTCCATCAACTATTCTTGCTCCACCAATTATTCTTTGTCAGTATTCGCCATCGTTAACACTGGAAGTGCCGGGTTATAACAATCTGCTTTGGTATTCATCGTACAACGACAATACACCCAGTGTTAAAGCACCATTGCCAAGCACAGATAGTATAGGCGTATTCCAATACTTTGCTTCTCAAATTTCTTTCAGAAATAACTGCCTGAGCGAAAAAGTGCCTATTGAAGTAACGGTAAAATCATGCTGCACCGGAACTGTATTTGTACCTACAGCCTTTACACCGAACGCCGACGGGAATAACGATGTATTGCGGGTAATAAGGACAGCAGACTACGCCTTGAATGTGTTTACCATTTACGATCGTTGGGGCACTATAGTGTTCCAGTCGAACGGAGATAAACAAGCCTGGGATGGCACTGTAAACGGCCAACCAGCCGATATAGGCACCTACTACTATGTTGCCTTCGTAACATGCCAGAGCAGCGACAAACATAACATAACGCTGAAGGGAGATGTTACGTTGATCAGGTAATTGGCTGGTTAGTTTTCAGCTACCAAACAACCTTTCATTTACCGTTTCGTAACGTTGAAATGCAGTAACTTTATGTTGTACACCACAACTAAATGTATTGCTTCATGAAACAGGACTACGGCACACTGTCCCAAACAATAAACGGCCTTAAAAAAGAAGGCTACAGCATTGATTTTAACCTGCAGAAAAATGCCATTATTTGCAGCAATAATACCGCAACACTTTCTGCTGAAGATTTTGAGATAGACGCTGTGTTTCGTTTTGAAGGCGAATCCAACCCTGATGATGAAAGTGTTGTGTACGCCATATCTTCTACGAAAAGCGGAGTGAAGGGCATACTGGTCAATGCTTTCGGCATTTATGCTGATGAAATTTCAGATGCACTGATAGCTAAGCTGCACAGGCATGCATAGAAGCCACATCCCCAGCCCTTATCCTATTGAGAAGAGTGAATTGCTCCGCTATAAATCTGTAGTATTATTTGCGTACCTGCGACAATGTATTTCTAACAGGTGACAACCGCAAACTACCATAACAATAGTACTTCTTTCACCGTTTTATTCATGTTGAAGCCCTACGGGCTTCGTGTTGCTTTTTTTACATACTGGGAGTTTCACTCCCGGCTATTGTAGTTCAAGCCCTCTGGGCTTATGCTACCAGCAAACAAAAACGAGTCGCTGTTCTAAAGAGTGCTTCTTTCACCGTTTTATTCATGTTGAAGCCCTTCGGGCTTCGTGTTGCTTTTTTTGCATACCGGGAGTTTCACTCCCGGCTATTGTAATTCAAGCCCTCTGGGCTTATGCTACCAGCAAACAAAAAGGAGTTATTGTTGTAATACCATTTATACATAATAAACCGGCAGGGTTGCGATTGTTGTGTACCTACCGGCACACGGTTTATTTAATTGGTTAGCAACTACAAACCTTCTGCACTTACCACCGCAATGACATGATTTTAGCGCCGTATTTTGATGTATAAAGGGTATAAGAGCTTTGCACGTACTTTGCTTACACCCTGTCGTGACGAAATTTGAGATGCAAATAGTCCACTACCTTACTTCAGTTATAGAAAAGCCCAAAGGGCTTTAACATGAATAGCCCCTGGTGAAACCAGGGGAAACAACAACAACATTTGCGAACCCTGAAAGGGTTCAACTTCTCTAGTAATTGGGATGAACATTACCCGTTGATTGCCGTATACTCGATCAAACGACAGCTCCATTCCACACAGTCCTTGCGAACGTAATGAAGCAATCTCACACAAACTTATGTGCGCCTTTGAGATTGCTTCGGCGAAGGGCTTCGCAAAGACCATCCTTTTTAGCAACCCTCAAAACCCTTACCAGTACTGCATTTCAGCGCACAAGAAAAATTATTCCAAAAAAATAATTTGGAAAATTGAAAACGTTGCTGTTACCTTTGCATCAGTTCTTTTATATCACTTATCAAGAAAGGCAGAGGGTCATGGCCCGCTGAAGCCTTAGCAACCTCTTCCGCCGCAAGCGGAAAGCTGGTGCTAAATCCATCCTATATTTCTTAACTGAAATTGGGAAAGATAAGTCAGACGCACTAGTGAAAATTTTCCTTGAACGGAATTGAAATAACTTAAGCTCCTCTGATTTATCGGTGGAGCTTTTTTCATGCCCGTACTTACCCAAAAAGTAAGTTACGGGTACTGGGGAAGCTATGCCGGTAAGCCTCCTGGTAAGTGGTTAAATTTATAATTTATTTTTAACTATATAAAAACCAGTAGCAACATGAGCAAAGCAACAGATCTGATTCACAGTATTCCAGTTGACCCATTGACAGGCGCAATTTCAGTGCCTATTTACCAGACATCTACCTATGTGCAAGAGGCACCCGGCGAGAACAAGGGCTATGATTATGCCCGTAGTAATAACCCCACCCGCGGCGCTCTGGAAGACATTGCGGCAAAGCTGGAGCACGGCGTGGCAGGCTATGCATTTGCGAGCGGCCTGGCTGCCATAGATGCAGTGGTGAAACTGCTGCAGAGCGGAGATGAGATACTCGCAGTTGATGATATTTATGGCGGCGCGTTCCGGCTGTTCACCCACATCTACCAGAAGTTCGGTATCAAGATCAACTATGTTGATACCACCGATGCGGTAAATGTGGCAGATGCGATAACACCTAATACCAAACTCGTTTGGCTGGAAACACCCACCAACCCTACCCTGAAGATAAGCGACATAAAAGCTATTGCGAAAATTGCGCACCTGCATAATGCGCTATTATGCGTTGATAATACGTTCGCATCACCCGCCCTTCAACAGCCGATTTTGCTAGGTGCCGATATTATTGTGCACAGTGCCACGAAGTATCTCGGTGGCCACAGCGACCTTATAGCCGGCCTTGTTATTACGGCAACAAAGGAACTTGGCGACAAAATAAAGTTCATTCAAAACGCCAGCGGGGCCATCCTCGCACCACACGACAGCTGGCTGGTGATAAGGGGTATTGAAACCCTACACCTGCGTGTGAACCAGCATAGCAAAAATGCCCTGGAAGTAGCGCAATACCTGCTCACCCACCCTGCAGTTGATACGGTTTACTATCCAGGTTTACCTACTCACAAAAACCATAAAATAGCCCAAAAGCAGCAGAGCGCAGGCGGCGGCATCGTAACGTTTACGCTGAAAAATGATACCGAAAACGCTGCAAAAAATGTGGTCTGTAATACGCGTTTATTCAAACTGGCGGAAAGCCTTGGCGGAGTGAAAAGCTTACTGTGCCACCCCGCTACTATGACGCACAAAAGCATACCCTTAGCAACAAGGCAGGCGGCAGGTGTGAGGGACAGCCTGATAAGACTCAGCGTGGGCCTGGAGGATGCAGAAGACCTGATAGAAGATATAGAGCAAGCGCTGGATTACGCAACGATTTCCGCTGTGCAAGAAAACAATTCTTCAGCAGGGATAGCAATAGGTAGCTAAGGAAGCAAAACATCACCTAAAAGATAGCTGCGGCTGCGAATATCATGAACGCCATGCCAATTATAAAGCTAGAGCAGTTATACATAATAATCCGGCACAGTTACTATTGTTGTGTACCTACGGCACACGGTTTCATTTAATTGATTACTAGCTACAAACATTTTGCACCTAGCGGAGCAATGACATGATGTTAGTACCGTAGTTTAAAGTATGAATGGAATCAGACCGAGATGTAAGGCATCCACATTCAGAAAATAGCTCACACCCTGCTTGAATCAATGTAATGGGCAAGAACGGCTTGTAGAGATCCTTCACTGCGTTCAGGATGACAAAGTTAGAATGGAGTGTTGTAAAGCACCCTAAGGCCTACAACCATAATAGCGGAGGGTGCAATCAGTAGAATATAACCGCAAAACGAACTCCGAAGGAGTTCAATCTCGGTCCAACACGCCCGCCAGCTAAGAATAACTTAGGAACGGTACAATTATACATCTAAACAACGCATCGGTGCCGTAGGGTAAAAACCAATATAAATACATCTCTGGAAGCTAATGCTTATCGAATAAAAAGGACGATGCAATTGCTTCGACCAAGGGTAGCAAAACCAAAAAAAATTCATTTAAAAAAACAAACCAACATGTCTATACAAACAAAATTGAACATAGGGCTTTTCGGCTTTGGAGTTGTGGGAGAAAGCCTCTGGCAGGTATTGCAGAGCAACACATCGTTGCAGGCGCAAATAAAAAAAGTCTGCATCCGCAACGCGGACAAAAAAAGAAATGCACCGGCGGAACTCTTTACGACCGATGCAGCTACATTACTAAATGACGACAGCCTTAACGTAATAGTTGAACTTATTGACGACGCCGAGGCAGCCTACAAAATAGTAGTGACCGCATTAGAAAAAGGCAAGTCGGTAGTCAGTGCCAATAAAAAAATGATCGCAGCGCATTTGCCGGAGCTGCTTGCCTTGCAACAACAAAGCGGGGCATCGTTTTTATACGAGGCTGCATGTTGCGCCAGCATACCCGTTATCCGCAACCTGGAGGAATATTATGACAATGACCTGCTGCAAAGCATTAGCGGAATTGTGAACGGATCGACCAACTACATACTTACCAAAATTGCAGAAGATGGCCTTGACTTTGCTACGGCATTGCAACAGGCGCAGGCGGAAGGTTTTGCTGAAAGCAACCCTGCTCTTGACATTGAAGGTATTGATGCGGTAAACAAACTCACCATTTTACTTACCCACGCCTACGGCATTGTTACCGCACCCACCGGCCTGGTATGCAGCGGCATAACAAAATTACACGAGCAAGATGCCCGGTATGCCAAAGAAAAGGGCTATACCGTAAAGCTGGTAGCACACGCCAAAAAACTGGAAGATGGTGCAGTGGCCGCATTTGTGCTGCCGCAATTTCTGAAAAATGATAGCCGGCTGTTTCATGTGCGCAACGAATACAATGGTGTAGTAATAGAAAGCGCACTGGCCGATCAGCAGTTCTTTAATGGCAAGGGCGCAGGTGGTTTCCCTACTGCTTCAGCGGTCATCAGCGACCTTTCAGCCTTGCGGTATAATTACCGCTACGAGTATAAAAAATTATACTTCAGTCAGCCCCAGCAACTCACCGATGATCTTACCCTTCGGGTATACTTCAGCTTTGATGTAGATAGTGCCCTGCCCTCCGATTTTTTTGAGGACATTGAAGAATGGGCAAGCAATGGCGAGCGCTCTTTTGTAATTGGCACCGTCGGTTTCGCCAAACTCAAAGAAAGCAATTGGTGGAAAGAAGATGCTAATTCCCTCATCACCCTACCAAATGCCTTTGCCGATAAAAAAGAGGCAATCAAAAAATCGCCAATAGCACGGCATGCCGTTGTAGCGTAGCCAAATAGCAGCATATTTTGTGTGTTGAAAAGAATATACCTCATGCCGTAAGGGTGTGGGGTATTTTATTTACGCATTATAAAGGGCGACCGCCTGCAGTCGCCCTTACTTACTCATTTATTTATTCGGTTGCGGTGTCATGCGCAAATATGGCTTTACCTCGGTAAAACCTTTTGGGAATTTTGCGGGGATATCTGCTGTTTTTATGGCGGGCACTACTACCACATCTTCACCGTCTTTCCAGTTTGCGGGCGTAGCTACGGAATAATTAGCAGTGAGTTGCAAACTGTCTATTACCCGCAGTATTTCCAGAAAGTTGCGCCCGGTTGATGCAGGATAGGTAAGCGTTAGCTTCACCTTTTTATCGGGCCCTATTACAAATACCGATCTTACGGTAAAAGTCTCGTTAGCATTGGGGTGTATCATGTCGTACAGGTTGGCAACTACCCTATCATGGTCGGCAATAATGGGGAAGTTAACAATGGTGTGCTGCGTTTCATTAATGTCTTTGATCCATTCGGTATGCGAACTCAGCGGGTCAACACTCACTGCTATTACTTTTGTGTTACGCTTGTCAAATTCGTCTTTCAGTTTTGCCGTCATACCCAATTCGGTTGTGCAAACCGGGGTAAAATCGGCCGGGTGCGAGAATAATACGCCCCATGAATTGCCGAGCCATTCATGGAAGTGAATGGTGCCTTCGGTGGTAACGGCTGTAAAATCGGGTGCGATATCGCCTAATCTTAGTGTCATTGTGTTTTTTTTGTTTTATTGGTGAATAATAATTTTTATTGGGGTGGTTACGAAAAACAAAAAAGCCCCGAATATCCGGAGCTCATCAAATTTAATTACAGTATGCTAACCAGTTTAGCTCCGCGCACAACCAGTCAACTGCATATTAGTGCAACAACAAGTATTAGTATAGGCTGTGATTAAAAACATGACGGTTATTTCATTACAATATTATTGATTGCGCTATTCTTTTCCAAATTATTTTTTGCCGGACTGCTTGCCATTTTGACCACAAAGGGCCAACGTTCGCATTTAACCCGTTCCATGCAATTATGAGGCGCATTAACCACCAGTATTTCACCCGACAATAGAAATACGGCCCGCAATTTTACTTACAGAAATTTAGCCTATTTCTTTGCACCATAATTTTATTATCTTCGCCGAAATTTTTGATACATGAATTTGCACGAATATCAGGCCAAAGAGCTATTGAAACGTTACAATGTTCCTACACAAGAAGGTATTGCTGTCGGAAACGTTGAAGAAGCTGTAAACGCATACAAAAAAATATCCGTTGATAACGGCACAAAATTCGCAGTAATAAAGGCGCAGATTCATGCCGGTGGCCGTGGTAAAGGTCGCATGATAGAAGTACCTGAACAGAGCGGTGTATCGGTAGTTAAAAACGCTGAAAGCGTTGAAACCGTAGCAAAGAATATGTTAGGTAATACGCTTGTTACTATTCAAACTGGCGCAGCTGGCAAGAAGGTGAGCAAATTACTTATTGCTCAGGATATGTATTATGATGGCCCTAGCGAACGCAAAGAATTCTACTTGTCGGTTTTATTAGACCGTGCCAAGAAGCAGAACGTTATTATGTATAGCACCGAAGGTGGTATGGATATTGAAGAAGTAGCCCATCATACTCCGGAAAAAATATTTAAAGAATGGGTTCAACCAGGCTTCCCTTTACAAGGTTTCCAGGCTCGCAAAATAGCTTTCAACTTTGGTTTGAGCGGTACTGCATTTAAAAATATGGTTAAGTTCGTAACCAATTTATATGATGCGTATGTAGGGCTTGATTGCTCCATGCTGGAAATAAACCCATTATTCAAATCGGCTGACGACAAAATTCTTGCCGTTGACTGTAAAATGAATGTTGATGATAACGCCCTGATGCGTCATGCTGATTTGGCTGATATGCGCGACAAGAGCGAAGAAGACCCAACTGAAGTAGAAGCAGGCGAACACAACCTTAACTATGTAAAGCTGGACGGTAACGTTGGTTGCATGGTTAATGGCGCTGGTTTGGCTATGGCTACTATGGATATGATTAAGCTTGCAGGTGGTGAGCCGGCTAACTTCCTTGATGTAGGTGGTTCCGCTAACGCACAAACTGTTGAAGCGGGTTTCCGTATCATCATGAAAGACCCTAACGTAAAGGCTATTTTGGTTAATATTTTTGGTGGTATAGTTCGTTGCGACCGTGTTGCAGCAGGTGTTATTGAAGCCTACAATAAAATGGGCAATATCAATATCCCTATCATTGTTCGTTTACAAGGTACCAATGCTGAAGCTGCAAAAGAACTGATCGTTAATTCAGGTCTTAAAGTACAATCGGCTATCTTGCTCAGCGAAGCAGCCCAATTGGTTCAGGATGCAATTAACGCTAACTAATACGATTGTAAAGTCATAATAAAAAAAGCTATTCTTTCGGGAATAGCTTTTTTGTTTGTGTATGGTGTCATTTCGTAGCATTTTATTGGCGAGCTTACACGTCAACAGCATAGAATACCTTCTCCCTGAGGCACAATATCATTAAGTTGAGGATTTAAGCCTTAAAATGGCGCTTTGTGTTATGTCACTCCTTCGGAGTTTAACCATATTACACACTTTAATTTTCTATAACAATGTCATCCCTTCAGGACTCTCCCCTTAACTTAGGAACGTTGACGAAATAAAGTCCACCGTATGACGAAGTTATTTTTCTTTTATGCGAGGAGAATCCCGAATGCTTTCGGGAGCGAATAGCGCGCTATTTATCCCGCCGAATGGCAGGATTTCAACAAATCAGAAATGTAAAAGAACAAGGCAAATGGTGGCCTATATTTTGTCCTCGTTCCTTAATGAGAGTATATAACAATGACCATGCCGCCGATGCGGAAGGTGTAGCATATTACGCCACTGGTCGAAGCTACATTAAAGGCTCTTTTAAATAATTTTTGCCCCAATAAGGTAGGTGACAGGGTCAGTCGGGTTTTGTTTGCCCTGAAAGATGGTTACATTGCATTTACCCTTGAGGTAACTTTCCTTTATCTCATCTTTTTTCTTTTCATTACCAATTTGCTGGTAACCACCCTTCTTTACTTCGGCCCTGCACTGGTTTCTGAAGGCTACATTATTGGTCTGTAAAACAATATAACTTATCTTTTTGTCCTTCTTTTTGTAAAAGCACATTATGTTATCGCCAATATTCTTGTCGTTCATATCAACCGGCACCCAACGGGTATAGTCCAGCGTATCCATTTTACCTTCTTCGTATTTTTTCCAGTATTTTTTTTCGAGCAACTCTTTCACCTCGTAAAAGGTCTTGGTGCTATACCCCGCTATCTCACTCACACTTTTTACCTGCGCCTGTATTTGGCTTGCGCCTACCACCAACATCAACACCAATAATATTTTTTTCATCTATTCCCGTTTAAGCTGTAAAGCTAAATAAAAACTCCTTATTGCGGTAAATGCTAAAATTTATACAAAGGCACACCTTATAACACTATAACTGGCAGGTATTTTGTAGTTTTCGGCTACATGTCATCTCCTCAAGATTATTATATACAACAGAAAGCAGCCTATAATGCGCAGCTGGAAAAAGTCTCACAATTAGCAAGCAGGATATCCACGTTCAGGTTACTGGCGGTTTTGGGCGCAGTTGCAATGGGCGTTTATATTATAAACAGCAATGTGTCAAATAATTTGTGGTGGGCTGTAGCGGGCATTATGCTGGTGTTTCTATTACTCGTGCGCAAAAACATGATGCTGAATGATGAGATGGACGGTATTAAGCTATTCATAAAAGCTATTGACCATGAATTACTGGCCATTGAAGGCAATTACAGCGCCTTTGCCGATGGCCAAACCTATTTCGATGCGCTGCATCCTTACAGTTATGACCTTGACCTTTTCGGCAAGCATACCATCTACCAGATGCTTTGCCGTGCCGTAACACTGGGCGGGGAAACGCTGCTGGCAACCCGGCTTTCCCAACCTACGCTTAGCAAAGATGTAATAGCTGCGCAGCAACAAATAATTAAAGAACTCAGCCAGCAGCCTGACTTGCTTTTGCAATTCCGCGTAGCCGGTATGGGTGTTAAAGAAGAGCCCCGCGACCAGGCCCGAATTACGGAATGGCTGCAATCGGCCAATATTTTTGCGACTGACAAGCTGATTACTACAGCTATTGTAGTTATGCCTGCGCTATCGCTCGCGGGCATAGCCTATTCCATTTATACGACCAGCTTTTCGCCAGTGCTGATGGTTGTTTTACTGGCAAACGTATTGATAGCCAAAAAATACACCGCTGTTGTAAATGAAACGGCCAGGCAAATAGGCAATACTTCAAAACTGATACTTAAATACGAAAAACTGTTGCAAAAAATTGCAGACAAAAAATTTAATGATGCGCGGCTATCTGTTATTGCCGATAATGCCAGCCGCTCGCTAACCGAAATAGCCGGCCTGAGAAAGCTGGTGAATGCTTTTGATAGCAGGGGCAACAACATGGTGGGGCCGCTGATGAATATTTTTTTCCTGTTCAATTTCATTAACCTGGTAAGGCTGGAAAAATGGAAACAGCAAAACAGCCAATTGCTATTACAGGCCATAGACGAAATGATAGAAACAGACTGTAACATTAGCTGCGCTGTTTATGCATTTAACCATCCGGCTAACGTCTACCCTTCCCTTTCTGGCGACGATAAGGTAATGAGTGGCAAAAACCTGGTACACCCGCTTTTACATGCTACAACAGCCATTGGCAATAACTTTAGCTTGGGCAAAAACGAACAATTCTATCTGCTGACCGGCGCTAACATGACGGGCAAGAGCACCTTCATACGAACCATTGGTGTTAGCCTTGTGATGGCTAATATCGGGTTGCCATTGCCTGCCGAAGAACTCACGATACCAGTTGTAGACCTCTACACATCCATGCGCGTAACCGATTCAGTACAAGACGACATTTCGTATTTCAAAGCAGAGCTGAACCGCATAAAATCACTTATGACGGCGGTAAAGCAGGCATCGCACCCGTATCTTATCTTGCTCGATGAACCCCTGCGCGGCACCAACAGCACCGATAAACAGCAAGGTACGCGCTCCATTGTTGAAAACCTGCTGGGCTATGATGCCCGCGGTATTATTGCCACCCACGATACTATTTTATGCGATCTGGAAGACCATTATCCCGGCCGTGTTACCAACTATCATTTTGAAAGCACTGTTGAGGCTACCGGCTTAAAGTTCGATTTTAAACTGAAGCGCGGCGGTTCCACTTCAAATAATGCCACTATACTTATGCGGTTAATGGGCATTATCAGCAATTAGTTGTTCTGTTAAATTAACAGGCAGAGTTTTTAATTGGCTGGTATATTTTATAAACTTGCACATTGCTCGCCTATATTTTCTGTAGGCTAGTCTATTTATTTATTTTTAGTGTTCAGGGTGCGCGTTCATGAGGTATTTTATAACTATATTATTCACTATTTTGTTTGCTGTACCTGCTTTAGTTTTGGCGCAAAGCCAGAATGATATTTGGGAACCAAACAGCATTGCCAAATATGCTTTTGTTCACGAAAACGAAAATACAATTGCAGCTTATGGTAAATTAGATGCTATTTATGCCAAATTACAGGCAATAAAACATACCGGTAAGGGCAGGGTAAATATTATTCACATCGGCGATTCGCATTTGCAAGCCGATGGCATTACGAGTGTGGTGCGCAATGGCTTCCAGCAATTTTTCGGAGATGCAGGCAGGGGGTTAGTTTTTCCGTACCAGCTTGCAGCAACCAACGCCCCCCACGATATAAAATCGACCTCTAACACCACCTGGAAAAGCAACAGGCTAACGAGCCCTAATACGCCGGTTAAAACAGGTATAAGCGGCTACGGCATACATTCCGCAGGCAAGAACGCATTCGTAAACCTGCAACTGAAGGATATAGAGGGCAAACAGGACTCATTCGACCGGATGGTATTCTTTCTTTGCAATGACAGTGTGTGCTACCGGCTGAGCGACAGCAACCTGCCCACACCCATAATGGTGAACACCACCCGCAATAATACCGGTGCTGTAACAGTGAATAGCGACCTGATGCTGAAAGGCTTTGAGCTAGGCAAGGTAAACTCCCCCGATTTTTCTGACTTCAGTTTTTACGGTGTATCGCTGGAAAAAAAGAATAATAGCGGCGTATTATACCACACCATTGGTGTTAATGGTGCCCGTTACGACCAATTCCTGATCAACGATTTGTTCTGGTCGCAGCTGAAAGACCTGCAGGGCGATCTGTTCATTGTATCATTAGGCACTAACGAGGCACAAAACCAGTTTATAAATGAGGTTGCCTTCATTGACGCTTGCAGCGATTTTGTGAAGAAAATACATAGCATTGCACCCGGGGCAGTGGTACTATTAACCACGCCTGCGGGCTCATACTTCCGCAACAAGAAACCTAATAAATCCATTCAAAATGTTACCGCAGCTATTAACCGGTACACAGAACAAAACAAAATACCAGCCTGGGACCTGTTTAAAATAACAGGTGGTTTTACCAGCATACCCGCATGGAAAAAGTATGACCTTATGAGCCACGATGGCGTGCATTACAACAATGCCGGCTACCAGTTACAAGGAGCCCTGCTGCTCAACGCATTTACTACAGGTTACAACAATTATGTAAAGAGCCACCCTTACAAGGCAGAGGTAAAAGTGCCCAAAAGTGCCCCTACTTTAAAAACAAGCGATATTATTGTAAAAGCCGACATACCCAAAAAAGAGGAACCTAAAAAGCAGGCAGTCAGTTTTCAGAAAGTGGTACCTGATGCGCGGCCGAAACAAAACAAAACCGATTCCGCAGCTACGGAAACTATAGGGCCGGGCAAAAGAAAAAGCAATATAGTTGTTGAATATTCAGATTGATTTTCGCAAAAAAGGATTTTCCCAATATTAATAATTAAATGTACATTTGGAGTTCAAATTTATCTCATGAAAAAGCTTCTCATACTGTTCGGCACATGTTTAGTTGGTTTTAGCGCATGTACAGAAAAGGCCCCGGATATTATACTCCATTCAGTACCGGCCAAAGTAGATACATTCTACATAAGTTCGGCAAACCTTACTCCCGAACCACATAATGTACTGGTGGAGGATTTTACGGGCGCTACCTGCACAAACTGCCCCGCAGCACATGATATTATAAAGGGACTTCAGGACATAGCTGCTAACCGAGGCCGCATCATTGATATAGCGTTGCATATTAACGACTACCCACAAACAGAACCTGTTCGCGGACATAAGTACGATTTCAGAAGCGCGGTAGCTACCTCAATTCAAAATGGTGTCTTCCAGAGCCTGATAGCCATGCCTATCGGTGGTATTGACAGGCAGCCAAACGGATCGAATACAGCCGCCCCATTGCAATGCTCCCCTACCGTGTGGGCTTCAACCATCAATTCAAGGTTGAACACGGTGGATAGCATTAACCTTGATGTGGTGAGCAGCTACGACCCTGTCGCTAAAAAAGTAAAAATAACAGCTACCGTAAGCCACATATATGCTACTGACATTGTGCAGAATCTTAATTTGGCCATAGTGGAAGATAGCTTTATTGACAAGCAAGAGGACAACAGAGTGACCGGATATACTGATACTGCTTATCATTTCAATTCGATTCTGCGTGCACTGGTTACGGCAACGCCACTCGGAGATCAAATAGCACCATCATACACTAACAACACCAAGCCGAAAGGGCTGGTATATACCCGCTACTACACTTACGACTGGAACACAGCATGGAACCCGGCTAATTGCAGAGTTATAGCATTCGTTACCAAGGGCGCTGCCGCGGGTGCAGCCAATGTGTACCAGACCAAGGAAGCAAAAATAGCACCGTAATCAATTGTAAATTGTTAGTTATAAATTATCAATTGGTTGTTGTAGAAAGGTTCGCTGGTGATTTAAATTGTAGCAACAATTCAATCCAATTGTAAATTGTTAGTTATAAATTATCAATTGGTTGTTGTAGAAAGGTTCGCTGGTGATTTAAATTGTAGCAACAATTCAATCCAATTGTAAATTGTTAGTTATAAATTGTCAATTGGTTGTTGTAGAAAGGTTCGCTGGTGATTTAAATTGTAGCAACAATTCAATCCAATTGTAAATTGTTAGTTATAAATTGTCAATTGGTTGTTGTAGAAAGGTTCGCTGCTGATTTAAATTGTAGCAACGATACAACCCAATTGTGAAGTTTGGCTAAAGCCGTTTTTCTAATCTTGCATCCACGGCTTAAAAGCCGTGGCAATTTGTTGTTGTCTGATGGCATAAACCAATTATGCTTTATGTACACCACAAAATCATGTCATTGCTCCCGATGGCAACAAAATGGTTGCCCCTACGCAATTTGACGAATGACTCCCGATCTGTATCATTATAAATATGGGTGTCTGCAAACCGCTGATTGCTGCTACGAGCACTGCAAATCCCATAACCCATAAACTGCCTACTGTAAACTGCCTACTGCTAACTGCCTACTCCTCACCGCCTTCTTCCTCACCGTGAAAGTATTGCCATATAATGCGCGCCTTGGCGGCACCTGCTACACGGGTCAGCTCACGCTCGGTTAGGGTTTTGATGTTCTTGACGGAGCGGAATGTTTTAAGCAGGTCGATAGAAGTTTTTTCTCCTATGCCGGGAATGCCCTCCAGGTCGTTTTTGATTGTACTCTTGCTGCGCACCTGCCTGTGGAACGTAATACCGAACCGGTGCACCTCATCGCGTATGCGACGAATAAGTAAATGCGCAGGATTATCAAAAGGCAATTGCAATGGCTCGCTATCACCGGGAAAAAACAGGGACTCTTCCCGTTTGGCAAGACCCACAATAGCCATCCTACCCGTGAGGCCCAGCTTTTCAATGCTCTCAAGTGCCGAGCTCAATTGGCCCTTACCGCCGTCAATAATTATGAGTTGAGGTAAAGGCTGTTCTTCTTCTTTTAATCGTTTATACCTGCGGTAAACAATTTCGCTCATAGAAGCAAAGTCATTAATGCCTTCCACTGTTTTAATATGAAAATGCCGGTAGTCTTTTTTCGAGGGCACACCATTTCTAAAGCACACCATTGCAGCCACCGGGTACGAGCCCTGAAAGTTAGAATTATCGAAGCACTCAATGTGCAACGGCAACTCACTCAGGCTCAATGAATCCTGCATTTCCTGTAGTACCTTCATCGTATCGTCCTTGGTAACCTCCGCCATAACAAGGCTTACCTTGCGCTTCACTTCCTGTAAAAATACTTCCGCGTTTTTAATACCGAGGTCGAGCAACTGTTTTTTGTCACCCGCCTTAGGTATTGTTACCACCACATCTTTATCTGCAACATCTACATGCATGGGCACTATCACCTCTTTTGCATTGCTTTGAAAAGTCTCCCTTAAATTATCCAGCGCAAGCGACAATACATCGCTCTCCTGCTCTTCATCTATACGCCTTTCTATCTGCAATGTTTTGGTGTGTATCACGCTTCCTGCGCTCACCATCATGTAGTTTACATAGAAGTATTTATCGTCGCTAAGAATGCAGGCCACATCCGCATTTTGCATACGCGGGTTCACCACTGTCGATTTGCTCTGGTAGGTTTGCAGCGAATCTATTTTCTGCTTGGTTATCTGTGCCTTTTCAAACTTCATGTCTGCGGCATAGGCCATCATTTCATCTTTAAGGTGCTTTACCACATCGCCTATATTGCCTTTTAACACGTGGCGCACATACAACAGGCTTTCGTTATACTCTTCCGCAGTCTGCAATCCCTCGCACGGCCCTTTACAATTACCCAGATGGTATTCCAGGCAAACCTTGAATTTACCCCTGGCAATATTGCCGGGTGTAAGGTTCAGGTTGCAGGTTCTTAAAGGTATGTTATGCTTTACCAATTCCAGCAGCTCCTTAACCCTTGCAAGCCCAGTAAATGGCCCAAGGTATTCTGACCCATCCCTTATCACCCTGCGGGTAAAAAACACGCGTGGAAAGCTCTCTTTCTTAATAACAATATAGGGATAGGTCTTATCATCCTTAAGGCTGATATTAAAACGGGGTTGGTAATGCTTGATCAGTGAATTTTCAAGCAGAAACGCATCATGTTCTGTATCGGTAACCGTAAAATCGAGCGAGTGGATCAGCGAAACCAGCTTTCTCGTTTTGTAATTATCCAGTGTTTTGTTGAAGTAGGAGCTTACCCGTTTACGCAGGTTCTTAGCCTTGCCTACATACAATAACACCTTATCCTCGTCATAATACTTATAGCATCCCGGCTGCTGCGGAAGGGAGTGCATAATGGTATTAAACTCAGCTTTAGTCATTGTTGTATATCGTGGTTAGCAGCAGTAGTGCCCGCATTTTGTGTTTACCGATGCCCGAACAATTACCAGGTCATAACATTCAGCAAAACACACGTCTTTCAAATAAACCGCATACGGAAAATTCTTTACCGGATCACCTCATACTTGGTCACCTTTTCTTTTCTGGAGCCAACCAGTGGATTCTCGTATTCCTGAATCTGTATAATAGCTACAGGCGCATAAAACAGTTTCTGATGTGTTTCGTTCCAGAAGGTCTTTTTGAAGGTTTCTATGAATACGCCTCTCAACTGCATGGTATTAATATCCATGGTAATTAACAGCTTCTGCGTAAACAGATCTTTATCGTTGGCGAGGTACAAAAAGTTATGGGTATTATCCAGGCTATCTTCAAATTGAGTAAAAGAGTACTTACCCAGGAAACTCCTGTCACTGATGTCAGTTTCCGTAAACACCTTCAGGATGGAAACCCAATCCATGTGTTCCACATTCACAAAGCTGCTATCGGTTGTCTTGCCATTTTCTACAATGGTCTTCTGAAAGGTAATGGGCTCTCCTGCATGGGTCTCCCATTCATCCAGAGTGAATTTTTTAATTGAAAAGTACGTTCCCTTGTCAGCCGGCACTGTGGTTTCAGCCGCTGGCTTTTCCTTCTCTTTACACGAAACAAGTGTGAGCGAAGCAAAAGCAGTAACCAGAATAAAATATTTCAGAATGATGTTCACGTTGTAAATTTAATAAACAAGACTGATTCGAAGCCAACAAATATGCGCCATCAATTCAGCTGCGGATCAATAGGCATATTGGCGAGGAATGCGAAGTCTTTACCCAGGGTCTTCATTGCCCCCTTCCACACCCTGTGAGGCTCTGTTTCAAACACCAGTTCCTGCGTCACATCTCCTACCAGCCAGGTCCCTTCCTTCATTTCATCGGGCAACTGGCCTGCCGACCAGCCCGAATACCCCAGAAACAGCCTGAGGTCACCATCTTCATAATTACTGTCTTTTATTACCTCCTGCAGCAATTCGTACGATCCACCCCAGTAAATACCATCGGCCACCAGTACCCCGCCCAGTTTTTCGGGCATGCGGTGCACAATATGCAACGTATCGGGCTGCACAGGTCCGCCATTGTATATGGCCAACGGAGTTAAAGTATTATCCAGATGTTGTAAAATATCGCCGAGCGTAAGTGCGGTTGGCTGGTTAAGAACGAACCCGAGTGTGCCCTCTTCACTATGCTCGCACAAAAATATTACCGACCGGGTAAAATCCTTGTCGTGTAAAAATGGTTCGGCTATCAATAGCTTACCTTTAGCCGGTGGCACATTTTGCTTATTGCTGCTGGGGTCCAGATAATTCATACTTAAATGTACCAACATTTATACGTTCGTCAAAATTGCAGTGGTATAAATTTTGTTAAACTGCCACGTTAAATACCATTTAAAAGCAGGTAAAAAGGCTGTTAAAAAGCAGGCGAAAAGAGCCATTAAAATCTATTTATACCTCATTATTCTTTGCGGTGTATGCATGAAAGGGTTACGTTGGTAGAAACGTGCACAGGGCAGATACTCCAGCTTAAACTCGTTTGATCTGTAGTAATACTTTGCCGGGAAATTTCGCTTATTGTAAACCCCATTACCCCCTAGCGTGAAGTACATGGTTTGGAAACTGAGATCAGCATTTTTAATGATGAACGCCTGCTCCACATTCCAGATAACATCATGTATATAGGCACTGGAATCTTCCGTCTTTTCGCCATACTTGGTTTTGATGTTGGGGTAACCATACGATACTACCTTGTAGTTGGTCTCCGAATTAACCGGCGATTTTGCAATAGGCTTGAGATCGGCTGTGAGCAGTACGCCATCAAATTGTTTAGCGGCAATTTTTTCAAAGTTGGTATCCATGAAATAATAAACAGGCCACAGGCTGAAATTATCGGTAAAATCGTTGATCATGGCCTGGTTCACTTTATCGCGATCTTCCAGCAATATTTTGAGCCTTCTCTCATCATTGTTTTTAGTCAGTGCAGCTACCCTGTTCTTTTCCACCCTCAATTGCACCAAAACAGCTGTAACCGGTGCATCCTGCCCGTTGGCAGCTATAGCAATGATACATAAAATTAGCAAAATGAGGCACTTCGCGATGCGCATAAATTAATTTTATTAAGTGAACTAAGTACCAAAACTACACACAACCTTGCGAATTCTAAAAACGATCTTGTTTTCTGTATGACTTCATGAGCCGCGATATTTTTATATGGCCCGGGTTTTTATACAGTTTATTTTGCAAATGCTTTGCTGAAGGATAATACTGAATGTTGAATGCTTTGGAATGATACTGATATTTTTTGCGGGTAGTGCCTTTTTCGCCATCATCAAAGTCAAACTTATAAAAGTAGGACAGTTGATGCATGGTGTTATCATTCACCACTAGCCCCTCGCCGCTGGGCATTCCGGAATTATAGGAATAGGCACTGGTATCGCGCACCCTGCTCTCGAATACGGATTGCATTGTTGCACGCCCCCAATACACAATAATGTAGTTTGTGCTATCCTTGGTTATTACCACATTTTTTGCCGGTGCACCAGTCGCATCCAGCAATAAACCATCTAGTTTCCCCGCTGCCACGGCATGGTAATTGGTGTCCATGTAATAATAAACAGGGCATAGCGTAAAGTTATCCTTGTAATCGTTGATCATGGCCTGATTGGTCTTCCGGGTGTCATCTTTTAATAGCTGCAACTTAGCGGTCTGGTTATGTTCGGTGAGTGCCTTTTCGCGGTTTCTTTCCACGCGCAGCTGCACCAGCACAGCCATTGGCAGCTTGCCTTTCTTCTTTTTCGCCCACGTATTAACGCAGCCGAAAAGGAAAACAGTAATTAGCAGCGAGGCTACAAATGAGGGGCGTATAAATTTCATAATAATTGTATGTATGGTAAGAAATCATGAAACGCATTGCAGACAATACAATTTCCGAATTGGCCTATCCTTTTTCTGCAACAAAATTGAGCCCGAAGAAAAAGTAATCTCTGCGCAAACCTGGCTTTGCCTGTATGGCCTGCTCTTTTTTCAGCAGTGTTTCTGGGTCGGAGAAGCGATAATGGACGGGCAAAAAGTACCGCACAAATTGTACGCTGGCTGGCAATATTTTAAAACCTTTCTGCTGAAATAAACCACCCCAACTTTCAAGGCTGCGGATATTCTCGTTCCCTATCAGTATATCTTTCTGCAGTTTTTCATCCCATATTGTAATTATGCGCTTGTTACCCCGGTATTTATAAAGTTTTGCACGCTGTATAATGTTCTTCCCGTTTTCTTCAATTGCCAGTACCCGTCCTTTCGGCTTCAGGCAGTTATTGAATATTTGCAATGCGTCATTAATGGGCTCCAGATGGTGCAGAGTATCCTGTACAATTATAAGGTCGTAAGTGTTGGCTGCCGGCGGGTTATCAAACAGATTTTCGTAGGTGCAGGTGAAGAGCGATGTATCGCCGTATTGGCTCCAGTATTCCTTACGTTTTTGCACGGTATCATAATAAAATTCCAGGGTCGTGCCATGAGTTTTAATACCATTCATGGCCAGGAAAAGACAAGTAGTACCGTAACCGCTACCACAATCCCAGATGGCGGCCGATGTATTGGTCATAACTTGCTGAGCTATATACTTTAGCCTTTGCAAAAAATAGTTACGACGAAAGTGCCACGACGATTGCTTGCCGAGGAACTTATAGTAGGGCTGCATTTCAGTATGCACTTCCAATTCTTTAACCATCAGTTCAAAGAACTGTTCGGGTTCCATTTTCAAAACTTAAAAATTAAAAGTAAAAACTAAAAGTAAAATGCAAATTAGGTTAATTATATATAACCGCTAAAGGCGCAAAAGTAAGCTGAAACATTGAATTGTTATTAACCCACCTTCGTGATGATATAGCGACTGGTTTGTACAACAACGCCCGCATCGCTAAAAATATTATTTTCGTAAGCGTAAATTAGGGCAATCATGAAAAAATCACCTCCTGTAAAGGAAACCGTTTTAGCCAGCGAAATGACGTTTGAGCCGTTAACCAAGGCTAATTGGGGTAAGTTCACCGAACTTTTTGGCGAGCGGGGTGCCGGCGGCAATTGCTGGTGTATGTTTTACCGACTGAACCCTGCGGATTTTGCAGAAGGCAAACAAAATAACGGCAATAAAGATGCCCTGAAAGCATTGGTATGGGATAATGCCCCAACAGGTGTCATCGGTTTTTATGAAGGGAAAGCCATTGCATGGTGTGCGTTTTCGCCGAGGGAAGATTTCTCAAAACTGGCAAGATCACGCGTGCACAAACCGATTGATGATGCCAAAGTATGGTCGGTTACCTGTTCGTTTATTGATAAAGAATTTCGCCGCATGGGTGTGTCGGTAGCTATGCTTCAAGGATTGGTAACGTATGCCCAAACACAGGGCATAAAAATAATTGAGGCCTATCCCACTATACCTACAACGACAAGCATCCCCGATTCTTTTGCCTGGATAGGGCTTTACAAATCGTTTGAGCGTGCCGGTTTTAAAATTGTAGACAATACTTCGAAAAACCGGCCAATGGTAAGGTATTATATAGACTAACGCTACTTATTTAATTGCACTGGGATGGTTACTTCCTTACCATCGCGGTTTACTACTACATTTATTTTATCGCCGGGTGTAAGTGTGCCCAGGGCCTCCATATAGCTTTGAATACTTTTTACTTTTTCTGATGCTATCTGAACAATGATATCACCAGACTTTAAACCAGCTTTTGCCGCTGGCTTGCCATCGGTAACGCCATCTATGCGCAGGCCGCCTTCTTTATAAGTATAATCGGGCATTACACCTAATGTTACCTTGTACTTTGACCTGCCACCAGTGGAGGTTTGCTTTGTAGCGGTATAAACAGGTTTTACATGCTCTTTGTCCATCTTCGTAAGGACTTTTTCGGCATATTTCAACACCTTTACCTCGCCTGCATAGTTAATAAGGTCGGCCTTGTCGCTCGGTTTGTGGTAATCTTTATGCGTACCTGTAAAGAAAAACAATACGGGTATGCCCGCATAGTAAAAACTGGTATGGTCGCTAGGTCCCACACCGGAACTATCTATTGTCACTTTGAAATCATCACCAGCCATGCCCACCACACTCGCCCATGCCGGGGAAGTGCCTACGCCGCCCACATTCAATGCGTGCGTACTATCGTTCAGCCTGCCCACCATATCCAGGTTCAGCATATAGGCTATTTTGCTACTATCAATTTTCTGCTCCTTAACAAACGCCTTTGAACCATACAAACCTAGCTCCTCCCCTGAAAAATGCACGAAAAGGTAGTTGTAGTTATGCAGTTTTGTCTTCTTAACCCAACGGGCCAGTTCCATGAGGGCTGCTGTACCGCTGGCATTGTCATCGGCACCATGATGTATAAGGTGCTCTTTAGCAACATTGGCATACAGGCTGTTACCATCTTCGCCATAACCGAGGTGATCCAGGTGTGCACCAATTACCACGGTATAAGGTGCTTTATTGTCAATGAACGTGGCCACATTGGTACCAATGCGTTCTACTTTGTCTATTGTTATATCTAAATCAACCGGTACTCCGCCGCTTTGGCTGGCTCCACTCTTAGGTTTTATATATTTTTGCCATGCTGCATAGGTCACAAAAGCTACCGGTATATCCAGCGCATCATTTTCGGCATGCTTATTAAAAGTGGGTGCATACTTACTGTTATACGCATCGTAAAACACTACGCCCGAAGCACCATCTTTTTTAGCCTTTTTTGCGGCTTCATACATTTGCTTCTCCCAGTCAAAATGCGGGTCGTTAGCCTGATCTTTATCGGCATAAAAAGATACCAGCCAGATATTTCCCTGCTCGGTAACCTCCGGCAATACATCGCTTGTCAGGTGTTTATTGGCACTATAGGGCAAAGGAAATGCTTCCTCTCCAAATTTCAGGTAATTACCGTTGATCTTGATGGATGTAGACGGCGCAACGTCCCTGCCATAGGTAAAATTGAATGGATATTCGTACTTACCATTGTAGCCTGATATGCCCAATTGTTTATAACGTGCTTCAATAAACTGCACAGCCAGATGTTCGCCTTCTGTGCCGGTTCGCCTGCCTTCCAGTGCATCGCCGGAAAGGAACGTAATGTCCTGCTTTACCTGTTCTGCAACTTTGCGGTCAGCCTTTTTACGGGCATCAGCGCTGCCAGTACTTGCAACTGCTGCAATTAATAAAATGAAGGTGGATAGACGTTTGGCCATGATGTACTTTGTTACGCAAAATTACATGAAAATAGAGAAAACAATTCATTACTAAGGTAATAAAGTAAGAGCCGGAGCCTAAGGAACAATAACAAAATAAAATTCAGAATAATAACATACGAACTACATTAAAGGGATGGGCTTATCACCAAAAACTTCGGTTCAAATGGTTGTATACCTTCAACAATGCTGTCAAAAAAACTATCGCCATATTCCAGGTAAAGTTCGGAGAAGTTGTCTACCCTTTCCTGTAAGCTATTGCCGGGGAAAAGCCGGGCCTTTAACTTAGCAATGCGCGCCATCATCACTTCTTCCTTTTTCTTTTCGGCCCGCAGCATTTTCTTTTCCATTATGCTGAGCTGGTATTTCATTTTAGTGAGTGCCGCTTCGGTTGCCGGTGCCAACGTTGCGTCAACCGCTACCGCCTTAGCTTTCAGTTGATGGAAGATACCTGCAATAGCTTCTATTTCAGTATCCGTTTTCCAGGCAGCGGTGCTGTGCCGGTCAATGTATTCGCGGCCCAACTCATATTCCTCCATAAAAATATCGGTAACCGAAAGTTCCAATTGCTTTTGCAATTTTTGAGTAGCGGCATCAATAAACATTACCGACTGCCTCAGGTAAACCACCGGGAAGGGCACTTTATAATGTGCGAACAGGCTGTTCAATTGCATCCAGTAAGCCACTTCGGCACCACCACCAATAAAGGCCACATCGGGCAAAATAGTTTCCTGGTACAAGCCGCGCAACATTACATTCGGGCTGAAGCGTTCGGGGTGTGCATGTAATTCTGCCAGCATTTCATCTTTCGTCCATTCAATGGTGCTATTCAGTACTACCCATTTATCATCACGTTGTTCTATCCTTTCTCTGAGCTGGTCAGCAAGGTAAAACAGATTTATTTCGCGGGGATGCGCCTGTATTTTATAGTGTTCGCTTAGTGCATTGATCTGTTTGGCAATAATGGGGTTAGCGTGTTGGTGCAGCAATTCATCTTCCATTACGGGGATAAACTGCGCCTTGAGTGCTGCATCGTCAGGATTCAGCACTATCAGGCCATACTTACCAAACAACTCATTAACCAGGTAGTGCGTTGCTTCGCCCACTGTTTTGTGCTTCAAGTAGGCTGTGGTAAACATCTTCATCAGCCTATCGCAATCAGGACCCGGAGGGCCTAATAATTTAAATAATTGAGCCAGTATGGTTTTAAGTCCAGCGGTGTTCATACGGCCCACTGCCCCTGCCTGCCCATCGCCATCCCAAACAAACTTTTCGCCACGAAACTTAAATACGCCCAGTTCTTCAATATCATTATCTTCGCTACCCATATAGTATACAGGCACAAATTGCTTATCGGGGTGTGTGGCATTCAGCTCATCTGCAAGTTTTATGGCATGCAGTATTTTATAAACGAAGTAGAGATAACCGGTAAGTAAATTAGGCTGGTGGGCGGCACAAACCGTATACGTATTATCAAGCGCAAGCAAGGCCAGGCTGGCTTCTACTTTCGGGTGCATTTCAAGTCCGGCATACTGCCTGCGCAAAGCGTCGGTAAGTACAACTCTGTTTACCGGGTAATTCGCACGGTCGGCTATTGCTTTATTGAGCCCTTCAAAAGTCCAGTCGTAGTTATAAAAAGGCTTAATATTGGCAATGCCGTGCAGGTAATCTGTCACCAGCCTGGAAAAATACCCTGTTTCTTTGTACGGAATATAACTGAACCTGGAATTCACGGTAATTAATTTTGAGGCGAAGGTAGCAGCTAAATCTCTTTATACCCCTATCAGCCTATTTTCACTTTCAATAGCTGGGAAATTACTGCCGATAAATAATGAATTTCATTTCCAATTAATGTAACGGACAGCTATTTTCTTCATGTTGATGACGGTGGTTTCCACTAAATCATAACCTCACCCTTACAAACCAATACCGCAGGCCCGGTAAGCATAACGTTTGTTGCTGAAGAAGCGGTGTCTTTATTAAAGGCTACTTGCAGCAAGCCGCCAGGCGTTTCCACCTCTGCAGTAAAATGGCCGGTAGCGTCTCCTGTTGCAGCTATGGCTGCTGCGGTAACACCCGTACCGCAACTCAAGGTTTCATCTTCTACCCCTCTCTCGTAGGTGCGAACCAACAGTTTGCCTTCACTTATGCGCTGCACAAAATTTACATTAATACCCGCCAACTCATAAGCCGGACTGTACCTTATTTTATGCCCTTCGGTATATACATCAATATCCACTACATCATCAACCCACTTTACGTAGTGCGGCGAGCCGGTATTTAGAATGGAATGGCCATCCATAAGCTTCACTTCGCTTACGTCATTCATTTGCAGCCTTATTTGGCCATTGGCATGTATAGTAGCCACATGTTCGCCATCAATGGCAATAAATTTAGCTGCATCGGTAATCAGGCCCAGTTCTTTGGCAAATGCCGTCATGCAACGGCCACCATTACCACACATGGTACTTTCACTGCCATCGGCATTGTAGTACACCATTTTAAAGTCGTACCCATCAGCTTTTTCCAGCAGCATCAATCCGTCAGCACCAATGCTGAACCTGCGTGTGCACAAATGAGCTATCTGGTCTTGTGTGAGGGTAACATTGCCTGTGCGATTATCTACGATAATAAAGTCGTTACCGGTTCCGTGATATTTATAAAATTCCATGCTGGTGATTAAGGTTAAGTAGTGTTACAAAG
The DNA here is from genome assembly GCA_038228575.1 of Chitinophagales bacterium. GTDB lineage: Bacteria > Bacteroidota > Bacteroidia > Chitinophagales > Chitinophagaceae > Flavipsychrobacter. Next base: position 120,025 of record JBBRPD010000002.1, read on the forward strand.
TTACAATTAGTCTTTTTCAAAACCCACATCTTCTATCCATTTACGGCTGTCAGCAGCTTGAGTGGCCAGTACGTCGCAACGGTTATTATATTTATTATCAGCATGACCCTTCACCCAAACAAATTTTATTTTATGTTTTCTATAGGTCTTTAAAAAGCGCGCCCAAAGGTCAGCATTCTTTTTCCCGACATACCCCTTCTTCTCCCAGCCAAACACCCACTTCTTTTCTACAGAATTAACTATGTAAGCGGAATCGGTATAAATAGTAATATCCAGTCCGTCGCGGGTAAGCGTCTCCAGCGCGGCAATTACACCCATCATTTCCATACGGTTATTGGTGGTGTAAGTGTACCCTTGCGATAGTTCCTTAGTAGTAGCACCCCATTGCAAAATGGCACCATAACCACCCGGCCCAGGATTACCCCTTGAAGAACCATCGGTATAAATAATCAGTTGAGACATGTATTGTGTGTATTATAACATAAATATCCCACACTGCTGAAGCGTGGGATATCGTTCGTGGACCGGGGTAAAATTACCCGCTTGCCCGTATAAAATAATATTGTAAGGTTGCGGTTAAAATTTGTTCTTCCACATCATGCTTTCAACCGGCCTTATGTTGCGACCTGTATATTTTGCATTTGCCTTCTTGCTATACATATTTTGCACCTCACCATGAACCGGGAAGTAGATGAGCTGCCCTATGGGCATGCCCGCATACACCCTTACCGGCTGCACGCAGGATATTTCCAACGTCCAGGCATTGCAGAAACCCACATCGCCCTTACCCGCTGTAGCATGTATATCAATACCCAGCCTGCCAGTTGACGACTTCCCTTCCAGAAAGGGCACGTGCGCATGCGTTTCGGTATATTCAAGTGTTACACCCAGGTATAAAGTAGCAGGCTGTAATACGTAACCCTCCTCAGGTATTTCAAAATGCGAAATAGTGTTGTGCTTCTTGGCATCCAGCATAGTATCGTTATACATAGCCAGGTATTTACCCAAATGCACGTCATAGGAATTAGAGCCCAGATTGGTACGGTCAAATGGTTCTATGACTATAGTGCCCTTTTCAATCTCCTCGAGTATACTAGTGTCTGACAAAATCATGCCGCAAAGATATATGGGTAAATTGAAATTAAAAACAGAAGTATCGAGGCTTATAAACCCGTTCTCCACAAAATACTTAACTTTAACCGTTCCCAATTCTCATAATGAAGGCCATTATAATATTTATTACCTGTTTTTTTATGTTTTGTGGCTCTGCCGAAGCTATTGGCCGCAGGCATAGGTATAATGGACAACCGAAAACGGAAGTAGAATTAATGAATAAGGTACTGGAGTGCCTGCGCGATAAAGACACTTTTTCGTACTATAGCCTGTTTCCCCCATTTGATAGTTTATGGAAGATGGTTACCCATAACCCCGACCAGTCTCCCGAAACACAAAAAGAACTGAATAAACTACGCGACCACCCCACTATTTTCCTGGACCTGGACCCTTACTATAACCATGCTATTATCGGGCGTTTTGTAGAGGCGCTGAAGAAGGGCGAAGATTCCGGTATACAATGGAAAGGTATTGTAAGCCAGCGGTTTGAACTGCAAAGGCAGGAGCAGAGCCGGGGCATGGAGGGCCTGCAACATGTAATTCCAGAACGGTTTAAAGGATTTCTTTTTGTGAGGGATATGCTTTCCTCCACCACCTATTGCATTACCATTACCGAAATACAGAAAATAAACGGCTTCTACTGCGGCGGGCAGGTATTAAATGTGTTAGAAGCCAGCGATATAGACCAATATATAAAGCGGGAGCGCGAAGAACGCCGATACCTGGCCAAACTAGCCCGCATAGCGGAACAGCAGAAATTTGATTCGGTAAAGGCCGATTCAACGCGGGGCATGAGTAGCGCAGATTCCGTAAAAGCGGATTCTACCAAAACAGCCATTGCAAAAGCCGCAGCCCCAGCTAAACCTGTTGACACCCTGAAAGCCAAAAGAGACCTTTTGCTAAGTGTAGCGCCTGCCGAAGATGATACTAACAGAACCCGCCGAGAAGTAGTAGACCGCAAGTACTATAAAGGAAAGTTTGACGATGAAATACCTGTGGAATTGTATGTGCGGTATATGAAAGATGTAGGCAGTAAGGTGACCAAATATTGGGATGCACTGTATAAATTCGGTGACATGTCAGAGTACGTAAAACTGGACGTATCGAAAAACGAGGAAGCCAAATGGCTTTTTGAAGAACCTATTGCCAGCATGGAACTGGAGCTGAATGGCAAGATATATACCGGAGCCTGGACAAACGGCGAAAACCAAACCGGCTACGATGCCGAACTAAGCCAGAAAGAAATATCGCAGAAGAAAATAATGGAGCTGGATAAGATTCTGGAAAACGGCTTGTGGGGTAAAACAAACGAACAAAAAATTGCAGAGAAGGACGACAAAGGCAAGAACGTGGATAACGACAAGTCAGGGTCAAGAAAATCGAGAAGGGAACAACGACAAAAAGAGCGCGAGAAAGAAGACGGTAAAAAAGATGATGCCGGCAAAGACAAAAAAGACGACAGCAAAGGTAAGAGCACGGATAAGGATAAAAACGCCGACAAAGACGCAGCTAAGCCCGATAAAAAAGGAGATACCGATAAGAAAGACCCGCCTAAGACAAGCGACAAAAAGAAAGAGAAAAAAGACGATAGCGAGGATGAAAAAAAGGATACAGAAAAGAAAGACCCAGATGCAAAAAAAGACCCGCTAAGTGACGATGAAGAATAGTTAAATTAAATTCGCAATTTGTAGCTAATAGACACCGCAGTAATCTACACAAGTGTGTAGAGAAAAGTGCATTAGCAATACAATTAGCTTCGGCTTTTGGCGGTATACTCAGCCTGCGACTTTTCCTAAAGTTAATTTGCCATTGCCGTACAATTTTGCTCGAGAAGTATCGTTATACAGGTGCTATAAAGCGCCGGCGACCTGGCAATTATGAAGATTGAAAATGCCTGTAGCACAACCATAGCAACAAACAATATTTCATGCCAAAAATTTTCATTGTATTTCTATTAGCCGTTTTGGCTTTACAGTTTCCGGCACAGGCGCAAAAAAAGCTTTCCTTTAAGTTAGAAAAACAGGCCATAATACCGCGTGATTCCAGCAAAGAAAAAGGCAAAAAATTTGGTGGTATTTCCGGCATGGAATACTTTAGCGAAGATTCTGTTCTGATGGTATCTGACCACGACGCAGATGGTTACAGCTACATTTTTACTACCAACACCTACAACAAAATACTGGCAGCACATCGCTTCTACGATCTGCAAGGCATTGAGGCTATACGCTACAACAAACGCCTGAATAAATTGTTTTACGCCTTTGAAAAAGGGAAATCGACTGGCGTAGGCTATATTGAGGGAGGGAAAGCCGTTACCTTTTACAGCGAACCCATCCCTTCGGCAAACACTACCAGTAACAGGGGCATTGAAGGCATTACTTTTGGCAAAGACAACAGCTTGTGGGTATCATTCGAATCGGGCGGCAGCAAAGATTGCGAAAACGGCACTATACCTTTCTTTCGCTTCAAGCCAAAAGGTAAAAATTACGACCCCAATAAAAAGACAGTCTATGATTACCCTTTTGTACGTTGCAGCTGTTCCAGAGGCAACTTCAACGGCGCACTCGGCAATGGCGTATCTGAAATTCTGGCGTTCAAAGATGACCCCAATAAATTATTAGTGTTAGAAAGGTGCTTTAACGGTTTTCAGTTGCATGTGCAGCTCTACTTGGTCACCGTTCCCAAAACCGGAACAACGCTGAGAAAGGAACTGGTTTTTAATTTCAATCAAGACTCTATTATCGATGAAATTCGCAACCACTTTATTCCCGATAATCTGGAGGGCATGGCATGGGGCAAAACAGAAAATGGGAAACGTACCCTGTACCTGGTAAGCGATAATAACTTCAATATGCTGCAACGCAATCAGGTTATAAAGTTGAAAGAAGAATAGATACACCTACCCCTTCGGCACCCTGAAGGTAAGGGTAATAATAGTGCCCTTACCGGTACGCGTATCAAAGTACAGCCTACCATTCAAGCGTTCGGCCCGAACGTGCATATTGGTGATGCCATTCCCTTTTTTTATGGTCTTTATATCGAAACCGATACCATCGTCGCGAAGTACGAGTTGGAGCACGTTCCGGCTGCGCATGGTCATATCCAGCGTAACGTTATTCGCCTTGGCATATTTAAGAATATTGTTGAGGGCCTCCTTAAATATCATAATGAGGTTGCGGCTCATATCCATGGGTAATTTATGCTTGCGCCACTTTTCTTCAATGCCATTCACCGTGAAATTAATTTCTGTTTCAGAAAATAACTCACCACCAAAATCATGAATGCGCTGCATGATCTCGTACAAATTGTCGTTCGATGGTTTGAGCGACCACAGTATATCGCGCGTGCCACCATACAACAGCGATGTATTTTCCTCTATCTGCCCTAAAATGCGCGTTACATCGGGGGTTGGGGTAACCTTACTTTTCAGCACATTGGTGAGCACATTTATCCGCGTAAGTTTATTGCCTATCTCATCGTGAAAATCTTCGGCAGTGCGCATTCGTATTTTTGCCTGTTCTTCCGTTCGGAGCTTTGCCCTTAGCTTCTGCCTGCGCAGCTTACGCCTGTTGTACAGGTACTGAATGAGTATGCCCGCCAGTATGCAGGCAAATACAATTACAAGGTTAAACCAGCGTGTTTTATAGAAGGGTGTTATTATCTCAAACGGATACGCCATCTCAGGATAGGCTCCTTCTCCGCTGCCCATGCACTGCACATGAAAAATATATTTGCCAGGCGCGAGCGCAGAATAGGTTACAGAATTCGTTGACGTCCATTCTGACCACGGTGAACCCGGCATGTCCAGCGCTTCCAGCATATAACGATACGTTACCTGTTCAGCCCCGCTCAGCGTTATAGCCTGAAAACTAAACGAAATATCGTTCTTTTTATAAGGCAGGCGCAGGTTATAAGGTATGCCATACAAGGCATCAACACTATCATAGTAGCTTCTGTCAATAGTACTTTCACCCACCAGTTTAACCGACTGCAGTACAATACTCGTAGGTGCCGATGTTACCACTGCCGCATGGGGCTGGTAATGTACCGCCCCATTAGTTGTACCAAACCAAATGCCGCCATCATTCATTTTCAGTACCGCATTTATGTTGCTTTCCATACCGTTCACACCCTGTTCCTTGCCATAAAATGCAACGGCGGGCACACCATCCTTATCAACCGTTATTTTGTGTATTCCAAAACCGGTGCCTACCCATATATTGCCATCGTTATCGTCAATGATATTATAAATAAAGTCTGACCGCAAACCCCTGGCTTTATTTATAACCAGTTGCTTGTGGCTTAGCAAATTGTACCTGATGACACCATTGTCGGTGCTCCCCATCCACAATTCATTCCCCACTTTTACAAGACAATTGATAGCAGAGCTATCAGCCATTGTACTGGTATTGAAGTTAGATACAGTGCCACCATTATAGAGCATCAATCCGTTCTTTTCTGTAGCAATAAGTACACTATCATTGCCTATAGACAGGAAGGTGAGAATGTGCGCATTTTTTACCTGAACAGTTGTAAACGTATCATGCTCATACAGTATTGCACCATCCATAAAACCGATCCACAAGCGCTTTTCATTATCTTCATACAGGCGGTAAATAGAATTGGATGGAAAATTATGTTGCGGTGCGGTGAATTGTTTATACACATTGCGGCCGTAGGCAAACAAGCCATTTTCACGGGTCCCTATCCACAATGTGTGGTCACTGGCATAGCACAATGAAGTGACCGCGGGTGCCGTAGTATTAGGTATGGCCTTGGGTTCAATTTTTCCGTCTTTAAAAACGAAAAGGCCGGCTTCGTAAGTACCCAGAAACAAGGAATCGCGCTTGTTCGTTGCAATGGCCATTATCTGCGAACTGGTAAGGCCCATGGTTTCGTCGAGCCCTGTGAACAAAGTACCGGAAAAACGGAATACGCCCTGCCCGTCGCTTGCCAGCCAAATGTTGCCCTCAGCATCCAGCAACACATCATAAAACGGGTTATCGCTAAGGCCGTTATGTTTGTTATAGATGATGATGGACGAACCCGTAAGTTTAACTACCCCGCTATTGGTTGCCAGCCAGATGGCGCCTGACCGGTCTTGCGCCATACCCCTTACTGTTATATACAGTAGCGACTGGCCATTTAAGGTATAGGGCACAATGTTCTTGCCTTCCAGTTTATAGATGCCGGCCGATGTGCCCACCCATATACCATTCTCTTTATCGCGCAATAGTCGGGTGATGTACGGTCCTTTTATATTACCGGATCTGGCGAAAGAAAACGTATCCCAACGCTCATTCTGGAAATGATACAAGGTATCTTGTTTAGCTACCCACAGGCCGGCCTTTTCAGCCATTATAGCGGTTATCTTACCCTCCGGGCCGGGCGTTACCATGTATTTGATCTTCCCTTGCGTAACGTAATACACATCACCCGCAGCGCGCCACCATACCGTATCATTCACAATTGATATCTGCTGCGTACTGCTTTGCACATGTTCCACCTGGCGCTGAATGGTGAATTGTTCAAAGGTGCGGCCATTGAATTTCATAAGCCCCTTGTGGCTGCCTATCCATATATTGCCCGATGAATCGGTAGCCAGGGCATTCACCTGGCTGGTAAGCAAACCATTCCGCGCATTAAAATTGGTGAACGACTTTCCATCAAAACGAGAAAGCCCGCCCAATGTGCCCACCCATAGATTACCAGTTTTATCCTGCGTGAGCGACATGGCCTGCGACTGTATAAGACCATCGTCAACACTCAGGTTATGGAACGAATACCGCTGCGCATGCGCCGGCAAACCCGCAATAAGGGCGACCAACGTAAGTAGCAGGCTCGTGGTAATATTTCTAAACTTGGTGGTGTGCATTTATCGTGTGAAATTAACCCAAATGCCTTATTTTTTATTATTCAGGCCCAGCTATTTCCAATAATACTGCTACAAATCACCCAATATGGGTTAGCAATACCGATTGACGAGAATCAATAACTGATTTGACTGCCGTCAAACCACGAATGCAGCAACGCGAGCATCTTTGCATGGCAATTAGCAAGCACGGATAACCGGCAATATTACAGCAAAATACTGCCATTTGTTAATAAAAGGCCATCCTGATTGCCGTTGGTGAACTTTTACGACCGTTAGTGAAGTTTATTTGGCATGGCATTTCCTTACATCTAATTTTACTTTCAACAACAACAAACATTACACAAACTCACAACATTATAAACAAAGAAAACACATCATCATGAAAAGCCAAATCAAACTACTCGCTTCTGCCGTTGCGTTCACATTCGCAACTATGGTTATCCTGAACTCTTGTTCAAAATTGACCAACAATCTGCAATACGACCTCGATATGCAGACTGCATCGATTGATGTGATCATTCCGGCTTACGGCGACACCTCTATATCCGTCTTCGGCAGCCAGACTGTTGACTTCAATATTGATTCGTTTATAAAAGCCAATACAGCAAACCTGATGGGCGTAAGTAATATTACCAGCGCAAAAATTAAATCATGCGCCCTAAAGCTTACCGACCCAACGCCTGCTGCTAACTTCGCAAATTTCAAATCATGCTCAGGGTCATTCTATACCAATGGCGATACTACCCCCTTTGGCATAACCATAACAAACAACCCCGATAAATACGCGGAAACGCTATTGTTACCAGTAGATACTACCGCTGAATTAAAAGGCTATTTAAGTAATGGCAACAAGTTTACCTATTCATTGGGTGGCAAATTACGCAGGGCAACGGCGGCACCCGTGCACTGCACTGCAACCTTTACTTTTGCCGTACATGTGAAAGGCATAAACTAATTTCTTTTTATACTAACAAGGTAAGCCCCGGTCCCGGGGCTTTTTCTTTTTAAAGTTTTGCAAATCACCCACCATGGGTGAAGGCTCTCATACATAGTGCGGCTACATTTAGTGAAACAACCAACGCACTATGACCAGGCTTCTCCGCTACTCCTTTTTTGTATTACTTTTCCTAGTTTACTGCCACGCAAAAGCGGCTACAGGCAACATTTCCGGCCGGGTCACCAACAGTTCAGGGCAGCCACTTTCTTTTGCCAGCGTTACACTCTTGCAGAGCGACTCAACACTAGTAAAAACAGAGCTCACCAATGAAAAGGGGGACTATCAGCTCACCCTGCTGAGCGATGGCAATTATCTGTTAAAAGTTGTCCTCTCCGGCTACGAACAATATAGCTCTTCAATAATACAGGTTGCCGGCACTGCTGTCAATATGCCCGATATCGTGCTCGCATTGAAGGAGAACCAATTGAAGGAAGTATCAGTGCGCGGACAGAAACCATTTATTGAAGTTAAGGCTGATAAAATAGTCGTGAACGTTGAAAACAGCATTGTGAATGCAGGCAGCTCGGTCTTCGAAGCCCTTTCCCGGTCGCCGGGCGTTAAAATTGACCAGAACGATGCGATCAGTTTAAAGGGCAAGCAAGGCGTAAACGTTATGATAAACGGAAAGATACAACCCATGTCAAACGAAGACCTTGCCAACATGCTGAAAAGTATGCCGGCAAGTTCGGTTGAAAGCATTGAGCTCATATCTAACCCATCCGCAAAATACGATGCCGCAGGCACAGCGGGCATCATCAACATTAAAACAAAAAAAGATAAAAAAATCGGTTTGTATGGCAGCATCAACGCATCATACGCCCAAGGCGTTTATGGCAAGGGGAATACCGGCTTCAACATTAATTACCGCAACAAGAAATTCAATTTCTACGCTAACGCCAACCTTTCAAACCGCAAAGGTTTCAGCACGCTGAATATTACCCGGGACTTTTACAAAAATGGCGTTTTCGCATCAGGTTACGATCAGGTTGACAATTACATTTACCATTTCGGCACGTATCTTGGTGGCATAGGCATGGACTATAACCTCACCAGCAAAACAATTATTGGTTTCGCTATGAACACGGAAACCAATTACCTGGGCCGCGATGCGAAAAACTATTCCACAGTAATTGATTCGGCTACGCACCAGCCAGTTAGCAAGTTTTTCACGCTCAATGCGTCGCCTAACTATTGGCACAGCTATACCGCAAATGTAAACGTAAGGCATACCATTGACAGTGCAGGCAGGTCGCTTTCGTTTGATGCAGACTATGCCATATACCCCAGCAACGGCAGCCAAAACTACACCACAACTTTCTATAACATTAATGCTGATGGCACAGTAGTACCATCTATGCAACCCGATATACTTATTAAGGGAAACCTGGAAGGGGCGACGCTGATCAGATCTTTAAAACTGGACTACAGCCACCCGCTAAAGAACAATGCCAATTTTGAGGCGGGTGCAAAAAGCAGTTTTGTAACCGCAGACAACAGCATCAGTTTTTACCAATTGCACAATGGCAATTATGAGCTGGACCCCGGTAAAACCGACCACTTTATTTACAATGAAAATATTAATGCCGCATACGTAAATTACACCAGAGAATTCAAGAAATGGGGCACCCAACTCGGGCTGCGCACGGAACAGACGATCGCCAATGGTAATGATGTTACTATCGATTCGGCATTCCATAAAAACTACGTCAAACTGTTCCCAAGCCTGGCAGCGCAACGACACATTAATGCAAATAACGACCTGGGCCTCACACTCAGCCGCCGCATTGAGCGGCCCAATTATGAACAGCTGAACCCGTTCAAATATTACCTTGACCAAACATCATACAAAACCGGTTTTCCGTATCTTAACCCTGCTTTATCTTATTCCATTGAACTTTCCCATTCTTACAAACAAAAGATCATTACTACCCTCACCTACTCTTACACCTCGCAACCGCTGGTGGAAGTATTGCAACCCAGCACCACGGAAGATAAAATAACCATACAATCGACCAAAAACCTTATCAATATGTCGTTCTATGGGGTTGGCGGATCCTACCAGTTCCAGATAAAAAAGTGGTGGGCCAACACAACTAATTTCAATGCTTATTACGCGCACTATGAAGGAGATGTGGCAGGCTCCAACCTCAGCACGGGTAAGGCTACTTTCGATGTGTATAGCAGCAACAGCTTCCTTCTGCCCAAAAACTACTCGGCAGAACTCAGCATGTTTTACCAGGCACCGCAAGTATACGGCTATATGAACCTGAAGCCACAATCAATGGTTAGTTTTGGTTTGCAGAAGAATCTGTTCGATAAGAAGGTTACGGTAAAGCTCAATATAACAGATATTTTCTGGAGGGGATATCCGGTTGCATCGTCCATCTACAATAATTTTGAAGAGCATTTTATTGCTAAACGTGATACCCGGCAGGCAAGCCTGACTGCCATTTACCGCTTTGGTAAAAGAACCATACAGCCCATTCAAAAACATGATGGTGGTGCCGAAGATGAAAAGAAACGCGTTGGCGGAAAAGGAAACGGATAGGCTAAAACATTAGCAAATATTACGCCAGCGGTAGTTCTACAAAAAATGAACTGCCCTTACCTTCTTCACTTTCAAACCAAATACGCCCACCGTGCGCTTCAGTAATTTGTTTGCATATAGAAAGCCCGAGGCCGAATGATTTTTCGCCTGAAGTACCATAGCGCTTGGCAGTAGTGAAGGAATCGAAAAGGACAGCCCTATTTTTTTCAGGAATGCCGATACCGTTGTCTTTCACTTGTATTAACGCAACAGTGGGTTGCTTAATAACCGTTACTTGTATAGCACCGCCTTCCGGGCTGAATTTAATAGCGTTAGTGATAAGGTTATTAATGACCCGGTTTATTTTTTCCGATGAGCAACTTACAATTACCGGCTCTGCTGCCACGGTCAAATTTATGTACTGTTGCTTTTCATCGGCCTTAAAGTAGAGCATAGCTACAACCTGCTTGCACAAATCATTCAAGTCAACGTTTTCTTTAACCAGTTTATCCTGACTTAAATCGCCCTGCTTACTAAAATCAAGCAATTCACCAATAAGCGCCAACTGGCCTTTTGATGATGTTACTATCATGTCCAATATCTCCTTTTGCGACGGGTCTTCAATTTCATCGGCCATAAGGTTGCACATCATCATTATGGCACTTACCGGGCTTCGCAGGTCATGGGCCACTACGTGTAGTATGCGGTCCATATCCCTGTTGCTTTTCAGCAAGTCTTCCATCGTTTTATCTTGCTGCAACTTTTGCGCATTAATCTTTTCATTCAGGGTAGTGAGCAATTTTACACTTTTTATACTGCGCCTGTAGTTAACCACTACTAACCCAACTATTATTATGGCAACTAGAATTACACCCAAAACTATCCATAGGTAAAGATCACTCAGCTCGCTGTCTTTTTTTAAAAGATTCAGCTGATATTCCGTCTCCTGATCTTTAAGCAATTGAGGAAAATCTGTCTTGTTCAGCTTCTTGATGATCTCGTCAGTAGAATCCTCCATTCTGGTATATTGTTCCAGATAACTTAAAGCAAGCGGCACATTGTTCGCTTTTTTATAATACTCATAAGTAATGTGTAACCGTTCCAGATGTACCATTCGCCCCGGAATATTTGCTATTTGCGCATCAGCCTGCTTTAACAATGCGGCAGCTTCGGGCATCCTGTCCTTTATAACATATATCTGGGCAAGTTTAAGCCAATCGTAAACAACATCCTGTGTATCATAGTTACGGCGGGAATTGATCTCTATTGCTTGCAGCAACAATGGCACAGCACTGTCATACTGCTTGCTTTCCATGTAATCGGTTGCAATGTTGCCATAGATGACACCTGTAGCCATTTTGGCAAACTTTTGTATATCGGTATCATCGGCATTTTTCCTGGCAACATCAGCAACATATGCTGCACCCTTTTTGTAATAAAGCCTGGAACTATCACTCGTATGCAATTTTGAAAATGACAGTGCTATGTTATTAATGAGTTCCTCCTGACGGTAAAAATTCATGCGCATATCTTTACAGGCAGCACATTCTGCTAAAGACTGTTTAAAATATTTTGCTGCTTCGCCAAATTTTTCCTGACGGTAGGTTACCATACCCATGTGGTAGGTCTGGTCACTAATAAGGCAGGTGTCATTCAGCTTAACCGCAATGGTCCGGCTTTGGTGGTAATAATCGAATGCCGCCGCAAGGTCATTTTTTTCGAAAAAATTATTGCCTTTATTATTTAACGCGTTTGCGTATTCGGCGGGCAATTTATCAGCTAGTTTATACTTTTCAATAACCCATATTATACTATCGTTATACAGCGCATTGCTATCATGCATTTCGCGTGAATAGTAATACTCTTTCCAGAAGGAATAGGCTCTATATTTAAAATGGCCACTTTTAGTCCCCGCCACATTATTGAGGGAATCAAAAAGTTGCAAAGCGGGTTGCAGTTGTTTATTCTTTAGTAATTTATCAGCACGCTCAAAAGCACTATCAAATTGCTTATCGGAACCGGAAGGGCCGCAAGATGATAAATGAATTAATATTGATGAAAATAAAAATAAGATTAAGAATACTTTTATTACTGGTTTATTGTATCGCCTGTAATACTGAATATGTTTCCTCATGGAGATGGTGACTGCTTCAAAGATAATGCAGAATTTCGTTTATACGCATTAAAAGCTGACCTATCGGAGCCGAACTAATATACTACTGTGCATCATCCATTTCATGCGCCTGTAGCATCTGCTCCCATTCAGGCCCCAATTGCAAGGAAGTGCCCATGTACATCTTCATCATTTGCACCATTTCTTCAGCGTCCCAGGAATATACACCTGAGGCGAAATAGAGCCTGCCCTGTGGCGTATCGAAAAACAAATTGCCTTCTTTATGTAAGGTTTGTATGAGTTGATCATTGGTTTCAAAACCAAAGTAGTCAAATGTTTTACCCTTCAGGGGATGGTCGGTTTTGAGCACCTGCCCTTCATAATGCAACGGGCCCAGCAAGCGCCAGTCGTACCTGCGTATTTGTTTAGAGAAGATGGTCTTCTTCACGAAGGCAACACACTGCTCATCGAGCAATACGCACTCATTGTAAAACATTCTTAGTAAAAAGCGACGTGTTGCCAGAAAGTAAAGTGCGGAAGCGCCTAACCCGGCAACCCAATTCATGTAATTGAACTTAAAGGGCAACGCTTTAATAAAGAAAACCGTTGCCAGACCAACAGTAAAAAGAAATTCCAGTACGTATAACAAACGCATCCGTTTACTGGTTCTGTTGCCAATATTTATCAGGAGACTACGCGATCCCCAAAAATAGGTAATACTCTCTTTTGCCACCGTTTATAGAATTCTAATGCCAAATGTATTTATCTACTAAATGTACGAAAATTGTCTGTTCAATTATTTGCAGGCTACCCGTTTTTAATATTATTTTTCTGTGTTTACTTTTTTACGCAAATGAGCCATATTTAACCCACTTGGCAACAATATTAATAGCTATCTAAATTATGCAATCGACACCTCTTGTGCAGCAACTATATTAGCTTCAAAAACCTTGGCGAATTCCGCGAGTAATAGATTCTTTACTTCTTGCTCGTCTACTTTCCTTCCCAATTCCTTCTCTATCGAGGTGACACTTTTATCGGTTATTCCACAAGGCACAATATAATTAAAGTAACTGAGGTCAGTATTTACATTAAGGGCAAAGCCATGCATAGTTATCCAGCGGCTGCAGCGCACACCCATTGCGCAAATTTTACGCGCCAACCGCTTATCATCAGGGTCCAGCCATACACCAGTTGAACCCGGCAAACGCCCGGCCTCAATACCGTAATGTGTCAACGTGCGTATGATAACTTCTTCCAGGCTACGCATATACTTACCTAGATCCGTAAAAAAACACTCCAGGTCTAAAATAGGGTAACCTACTATCTGCCCCTTACCGTGGTAAGTAATATCCCCTCCCCTGTTGGTTTTTGAAAACGTAACGCCTAATTCCTGCAAGCGGGCATTATTCACCAATAGGTTTTCTATATGGCCGCTTTTACCAATGGTAAAAACATGCGGATGCTCGCAAAATAATAAATGATGAATGGTTTCAGGTTTCATGATCCTCTCCGTCACGGGCGTATTATACCAACCCGCTTTAGCATCAAGATTAGCCTTCATGAGTGTTTCCTGATAGTCCCAGGCCACATTGTAGGCAACTACCCCCAGATCCTGAAAAAAAATCGTCTCCATAATTGTATATGCAAGTTAAGGAGAAAATGAGACCTCACAAAAAAATGAATAGTCCGGGAAATCGGTGGCAACGACAATAAGAATGGACATGATTTAATAAACCACTTTAGCGGGAATGCCCTCTACTAAACCCAATATAAACAAATAACCTAGAAAAAACGAAAGCAAGGACCAAACTCCAGTGCCCAACCCGTGATAGCAGTACTATAATTATTACCAACAGTATTATCCTTCACCATTGTTGGCGAGCAAGCGGTAGCGTAAGTACTAACCATAGCCATAACACCAAACCGCTTCCTGAAATAATACTTTACTTTAGAACCTACTCTTACAATGCCACCCGGTGCATTGTACTGGTATGCGAAATCGCCATCATTGCCTTTTAAGGTAACGCCAGCCATGCCAAAAGACAGGAAGGCGGCAAGATCGGTATGTTTTGTATTAAAAATGTGGCACGTGCCGTCAACAGTAAATTCGCTCATGTATGCATTAACTGTACCCTTCGTTGTGGCGAAACCGTAAAAATCTTTTGAATTAACTTTAATAATGTCGGTACCCATATTCAGGCCAATACCCCAACGGTCGCTCAAGCCGAATTCAACAGTAAGCGGATCTCTGTCGCCATCGGTATTGGTACTGTGGTGCCCATCTTGCGCAATGGCAGTATTATGTGTGGTATAATGCGTATGTGTGGTGCCTTCTGAAAGGCTTATAAGTAACGCACCCTTATGAAAAGATTGTGCCCTTGCACGGCCATGAAAAATAAAAAGCAACGCTATAACAGAGGCATAAGCCAATAATAAACGATACTTGCTCATAAAACAATTTCTTTGATTATGTCAAATATAGGGAAATAATTTAAATAAAATAGCGCTTCCGCTTCCAGGAAGCATTTTTTCAATATAATCAAATTGTTACCAAATAACTATTTTATCATAATACATTGCTCCATCCACACCGGCTCTTAGCAGGTAAGTGCCGGGCGCCATCTTATGTAAGTCAAATGGCACTTCCGTGTCTTTCCCTCCGCTATGTTGCACTTCTGCTATTATCCTTCCGGTAACATCAAGAACAGTAATGCTGATGTCAGTTGCAATGCCGGGTATTTTCACAACGAATAACCCGTTATTCGGATTGGGGCTGACGCTTATCCCATTTACAACCGGCAATAAATCGTTCACACCTGCTTTACAAACGTCACCTGACCTTATGTACACGATATGTATTGCGTAAGTGCTTCCACAAATGTTGGTCGTGGTATAACTTATCGTAACAATACCCAATGCACTTATTTTCCGGGCACGGTCGTTGCCCTGGTCTCCAAAATACAATGTACCGGCTGAATCAATAAAAATACGTAGTGGGCGGTTCAAACCTGCTGCTGTAGCGGGTCCGCCATCGCCACTAAAGCTGGCAGAACCATTGACTGCATACAAGTTGATCGTTCCCGAGGTGTTGACCTGAACGATCCTGTTACTCGTCACGTCCGCAATGTATACGTTGTCTGATGTATCAATAGTGATACCTCCTGGCCGATATAAGGAGAAACCAGTAGCAGGACCACCAAAGGTAGTGGTAGACCCGCCGCCGGCGAAGGTGCGGATGATACCTGATGTAGATACCATTCTTACCCTGTCATTTGCCTCATCGACAATATACATATTCCCTGCTCTGTCAAACGCTATGCTGGTCGGGTAATACAAACTTGCAGCGGTAGCTGCGCCACCATCGCCGCCAAACCCACCTGAACCATTGCCTGCAATTGTGGAAATAATACCTGATGGATTCACCTTGCGGATCCGCTGATTGAAATAATCGGCAATATACAAAGAGCCATTGTGTACAATAACATATGATGGTTGATACAACCTGGCTGCAGTCGCCGGGCCGCCATCTCCACTGAAACCGCTTGAACCATTGCCTGCAATAGTAGTAATAATGCCTAACGTACTTATTTTGCGTATCCGGTTATTCGCATAGTCGGGGGAAATAAGCATTATCAGCACTATCAAAAGCAATAACAGTAGCCCCATCGATCATGGCTGCAGTTGCTGCGCCTCCATCACCCGAAAACCCGTCGCTACCGGTTTCGGCTGCTGTTGTTATTATTTGTCCGTAAGAAAAGAACGAGCAGCAAACAAACATAGCGAAGGCAATGGATATTTTAAATACCTGTTTTTCATAAAAGGTGATTTTAATTTTAAACTATTTTGGGTACAGTAAAGTTATGGCAAGTAATTATAAAACATTAAATAAAAGTAACGAATGGTCGTAATTGTTTACCATTGGTAAAAGCGTGCAGAAATAGCATAAAAAAAGGGCGTATCCTGCCGGTAATTCTATTTATGGAGGTTCGATCCCTGTCTCGCTACAAAAAACTAGAAAGCCTTTAAGTGCTGGCACTTAAAGGCTTTCTATCTTTAAAAAAAGGGCAATTTATCTTGCTGATTGTCGATTGTTCTCCCAGCACATCGGGGTTCCCACTTACTGCCAATGTTTAGCGATGGAGATTCGCTGAGGCATCGGAAGGTGCATCGCTAACTTCCCAAGGCCTCTCTTCGTTACTCACCTCCGCGCTCACACATTAATGCCGGGCAACGCAATGCTCCAATCATAACTTCACCAGCGGCTCGTTCGCATCAAAAGTACCGGTAACGGTTTTGACGCCAGCGGCACAGGAGAGGTTGAGGGTAAATGTCCCGGCGACTCTATTGGCTTTGAGGGTATTGACATTTACCGTACCACCAGAACATTTCCAGGCTTCGCGGGTGGGAACGTTCTGAATATAGAGGTTCTCGCCCCCGTCATTTGGCAATAGCTGGTACAGCCCTATTCCTTCGCCGGAACGGGGGGATGTGGTAAGGTTGATGGAGACAGGACATTCAGAACCTGTGGCTATCTGCACCTTATAACTGGTGCCCTCGCGGGATACAATTACATCAACACCCGCAAAACCTACAGGCCCTGTGCTGCTGAACGAAACAGGATATTGCGGCTTGCGGCTGGCACTGTAGAATGCATCGTGATAGTTAGCGGGATTGGTGTCTTTATCGGTGATCGTGACCGTGTTAGGGAAAGTACCATCGGAGTCAGCAGGGCAGACGCTTTTAGTGCACGACCCCAGAGTGAGCGCGAGCAGGAAGAAAGCGAGCGACAATTTGAATACGGAAAAAGAATACCGGGCGCGAAACGGAGTAAGCGCGGAAAAACTGTTACCTGGGCGGGAGTTGGTGCTCCTGATGTGTTTGTTCATTGGATTTGTGTTTTGCAATGTAACGGGCGCATCAACGACTTATTGTTTTTAAGGCTCGCGGATTAAGCTCATTTAACAGGACATCAACATTTAGTCTGTCCCGCACATTCTAACAATCAGCCCTTCAGGTTTTGTGAAACAAAACGCCTTAACGGACACAACAAAAGGAGTGGAGAAACTAAATTTTCCACTCCTTTTTTTTAATATTTTAAAGGGACTTTTTAGTGCCTTGCTCATACTTGAGCCCCCTTCTGTACAATCAAACCTACTACCATAAAATCAACTTATCATGATACATTTTACCGTCAACATTCACCCTTAACAGATATGCGCCCGGTGCAACGTTTCCCAGATTAACAGGGATTTTCAAATCAGTCGCATTTTTAGGATGTATCTCGGTTACCACTTTTCCGGCTACATCAGTGATCGTTACCACCACATTAATAGCATTACCTTGTATTGCTATCGTAAATTCTCCGTGGTTTGGATTAGGGTAAACTTCGATTGAAGTAGCTATTGTTGCCGAGTTTGCAATACCTGTATTACAGGCAGCCGACGACCTGACCACCATGGAATGTGTTGCGGTCGCTGTTCCACATGGGTTAGTTACTACATAACTGATAACTGAAGCACCCGGTGCCAATGGATGAACATGGCCCGTAGAAGTTACTGACATTATTGCACCATTGGAACTATGCCATGCGCCGCCTGCGGTTGCACCTGTTAGTACCAGGTCAGCATCATTGCAAATTGAATCAGGACCGGTTATTGTTCCGGCAACCGGTATCGGATTAACAGTAACAGGCAACGTCGCAACGTCGGTGCCGCAAGCATTACTTAGCCTGTAAGCAATAGTTGCCGTACCTGCGTTAACACCTGTAAAATTGCCGCTTGCACTGACCGATGCGATTGAGGTATTGCTGCTGGACCAAACACCACCCGCAGCCGAATTAGCCAAGCTGGTATCGGCACCTGCGCAGACAGTTGCAGCGCCAGTTATAACACCTACCACAGGTATAGTATTAACTCCTATTGCCCTTGTTGCAGCAACTGTGCCACAACTATTAGTTACCGAGTAAGAAATATTTACGCTGCCCACCGTTAATCCGCTTACAGTGCCCGTAGTGCTTACGGAAGCAACAGAAGCATCAGCAGTAGCCCACAGACCACCCGCAACCGAGTTGGTTAAGGTTGCAGAAGCCCCGGTGCAAACCGAACTCGCACCCGAAATAGTGCCTGCAACAGCCAGCGCCTTTATAATTACTTCCTTACGCACCACCGCAGTGCCGCACGTATTGGTAACAATATAATAAACAGTATCCCTGCCAGCTGCAACACCAGTAAGTGTTCCGCTGGAAATTGTGCCAATAGAGCCACTACTCCAGATACCACCAGAAACCGTTGGCGCTATCGCGATTGATGCACCGACACAAACTGAATCAGGGCCGGTTAAAGTACCGGCAATAGCACCCGTAGTAATTGTAATAACTGAAGGCGTTGCCGCAGTACCACAACTATTGCTAACTGTATATAATATAGTATCTATTCCGGCTGCCACTGCTGTAACTACCCCACCCGATACGGTTGCACGGGATGGGTTACTACTGATCCATACACCACCCGAAGTGGAAGTAGAGAATGTAGTGGTAGCACCGGCACAAAGTGTAGACGCGCCACCAGTCACAGTTGCAGCAACAGGTAATGGATTAACAGTTATTGAGGTAGTGGCAACATCAGTTCCGCAACCGTTGGTAACGGTGTAAGACATCGTTGCACTGCCAGCGGTAATACCTATAACAACCCCAGCCGAACTTATGCTAGCAGTTGATGAGCTACTGCTACTCCAGGCACCACCGGAAGTGACGCTTAAAGGTGTTATTGCACCTGCGCACACTGTTGTTGTACCGGTAATAGTGCCCGCAACAGGTAATGGATTAACCGTTATTGTTGAGGTGGCTACATCGGTTCCGCAACTATTGGTTACTGTATACGATATTGTTGAACTTCCTGCTGCAATGCCTGTAACAACGCCCGCTGAACTTACCCTAGCAGTTGATGAACTACTGATACCCCATGTGCCGCCCGTAGTTGCACTTAATGTAGTTACAGCTCCGACACAAACTGTTGTTGCGCCTGTTATTGTGCCAGCATTTGGTAATGCCCTAAATACCATAGTATCTGTAGTGTGTGCAACACCACAACTATTTACAACAGTATATGTACGTCCAGTCCACCCCGGATAAACGCCTACGATTGCAGATAAAGTAGTAAACGTTGCAATAGTGGCACTACTTATAGACCAGTATCCGCCACTATCACCCGTGCTGGTTAAAACCGTCGTTGCACCAACGCAAACAGAATCGTGGCTTGTAATAGTTCCAGCTACAGGTAATGGATTTACTGTAATAACTTTAGTTACAATTTGCTCACCACCATACATTGAATAGCTTATCGTATCGATACCTGCGCTTATAGCCGTAACGACACCACCAACTACCATTGCATGTCCATTACTTGCCCTCCAAACGCCTCCAGTAATTGCATTGGTGAGTGTAATTGTGCTACCTGCGCAGATTGTCGATGGCCCTGAAATTGCTCTGAGTGAATCTTCAATCGTATTAAGTACCGCATTTGTGGCAACTGGCGGATTTGCATCAAAATAGATATGCGCAGTGTTATTGATTGTGGTATTTGCAGCAAGATTCGGCCTTGGCTGGATATTGAACGACACGAAACCATTGCTTGCGCTCAGGTTGGTGCCACTATCTGGCAGGCTGATGTTACTGAACGAAAACTTCACTATATTGGTTGTCCCAACTTGGCTTAAAACTACCTCGTGGCTGGAACTGATCAATTGAAGCGTTGCTATGTCCAGGGTTGGGGCTAGCGTATCATATATGGCTACATCGTAAGCCGTATCAGTACCCGTGTTCTGAAAATGTACCATATAGCTGAGCGGTGTCTCATTTGCGATATAGCCCTCACTATCGTATCCTTTCGGTGACACCTCCAACTCGTTGGGGTCATAAGAGCCGCGAATCCTTGCACTCCAGCTATACGTATTATCCGTAGTATCTGGGTCTGCGATACCGATAGTATTCACTTGAATTGTATTAGTAACTGTGTCTCCAACATGCGCCGAAGAAGCTGTGGTAACAGAAACCGTTCCGGTAAAATCAAGCAAGCTGCCGGTTGTGTGGAAATCCCAAACAATGGTATGGCCTGAAACACTTGTAGGTGATGGCCCCGTGCTCATGCCAGCATAAGTAAGACTGGCATCAAGTTGTAAAGTGACACTGGCATTTAATGAGTCGCACATATATCCCCACGAATTACTGGAAGAGATATAAATACTTGTTGTTCTGCCCGGCACAAAACGGCTTCCAAACCCGGAAACATTCATATCAAGCGATGGAAGTGTTCCGTGACAAGTAAAGCCGAAATCCTGAGAATAAGTGTGTCCGAATGTGGGTGTAATCGTATAAATAGCTGTACTTGGGCAACTGAGCGCAAGAGAGTCACCGCCTAAACCAAATGACCTGTAATAGTCAGGGATTATTGAATAATTTTCTCCGTCATGCAGATTAACAGAGAACATACCAACGCTGTTGCACCATGTATATGAGGTGTCACCAGTGGTGTTGTTAACCATAGCGATCTCCCAATATCTTAACCTTGTTTCCGATGCATCAAATGTACATGTGCCATTCTCATCGCGATACAAAATACCCGAGAAAGCCGAAGTAGTACCTACAAAAACTGTAATACTATCAATCACTGTAATGCAACCCGTGCTAATCGTGGACGTTATTAGAGCATAACCGTTAGCAATGGCATAAACATTACCTGAACCATCGACGCTGGCAATTGCTGAATTGCTGGTACCCCATGTGCCAGAAGAACCTGAATCAGACATAGCCACAACGCTCCCGAGGGATACTATAGTAGAAATTGAAAATTGAGGGATGCTTGCGGCATCGACAGTTACGTATTTAATAGCAGGGCAGCCAGTGCCTGCATAATATCTTATTTGGGCTGTACCAGTACCAATTGCAGTTAAGACGCCGGTTGTTGGATTTACGGTAGCGACTGACGGATCATTGCACGTCCAGGTGCCGCCTGAAACTGCGTTGGAATAGGTATATGTTCTCCCTGAGCATAAATACATGGGACCGGATATTGGTGGTAATGTACTTCTGATAACATTCACATGTACCTCCAGATAACCACCAAACTCGCCTTCTGTTGATGAGAAAAAAGTAAAAGTAGTATCGTCAGCAAGAATGTTCGGGTACACCAAAACTGAATCGTTTCGACTACCCTCAAAGAGATAGTTGTTAGATGGGCTATAATGCCCCCAATTAAATTCCCTAGCAGGACAACCAGAGAAGGAGTCAATATGTCCATCCGTACCTGTTAAATCAGTAATTCCGAAAAGGCTATGGAAAAATGCTGTCGTATCGTACGCAGTCAACCTTAAGGTATCCCCTTCGCATACCGTCAGGGATCCTGAAATAGCTGGAGGAGGGTTGTGACTGCCGACAAATTTGGCTTCAAGGGGGCTATATATTACTGGGCAGGAAAGCGATCTGTCCGGACTCATTACCACCAAAGAACTACGTATTTTATAAACACCCCCATAAGGATAACCATGATATTCATGAAAAATACCGGAATATGCCTCAGAATCGACAGAGGTAGTTCCGTCGCCCCAATCCATGGTATATACTCTTGGAAAATAACTCCCATAAAGAGAATAAACGGATGTCACTCGAACCTCCATAGTACCGCACCCTGAACTTGGATAGACATTATTAGACAACGAGTCGAAGAAGCTGCAATTCAAAACCTCAGGATAACTGGGTGACTCAACACCTGAAACGGTGATGCCAGAGGCAGTATCTACCGCAGTAACTGTATAAATAAAGCTTTCAATAAAACGCCGGTTTCCAGTAAAGGCACGGGTAACATCCTGCCCAACCTGGGTGGTTGAATCACTGAATGTCCAGGTATAAACAGTTGTAGAAGAAAAAGAACCTCCAATCCAACTACTGGTAGTTCCAGAATAATAATTTTCCGCATGAAGATCAAGGAATGTTGTGTCTCGATGATATGTAATGTTCGATAGTGTGATCGGTATACGATGGGACTGTCCATCCGATATGTTACTGCTGAACAGGAACAAGATTAAAATAATGGCCGCCCTGAATAAATGTGGCATAGTGATACCATTGCGGGTAATTGAGGTTGCATTTTTCATGAATATAATTTTAATTTTTAAAAATATACTTGTTTTATCACAAAGCTACTAACCTGAAATTATAAAGCAGAATAAAAGGAACGAACGGTCGCTTTTGTTTACGAGTGGTAAAAAATAGAAACTGAGACGTAAAAAAATGAAAGTGTAGTGTACTACTAACGGCACAAAAAAGCAGGCCCGTCTGGACGGGCCTGCTCGCGATACTTTCTACTATCTACTTGCTACAAAACTACTTTATACTTTATACTTTATACTTTATACTAAACTACGCCATTGCGCCTTTCGCTTTCGCAACTTCTTTACGCTCGCCTATCTGCTGGCGCCACATTGCGTAGTAAAGGCCTTTTTCTGCCAGTAAATTTTCGTGGTTGCCGGTTTCAATTACATTGCCTTTTTCCAATACATAGATACGATCGGCATGCATGATTGTAGATAGACGATGGGCAATCATGATAGTGATATGCTGGCGTTGCGATGTTATACCCCTGATGGTTTGTGAAATCTCATCTTCAGTCAATGAATCGAGCGCTGAAGTGGCTTCATCAAATATCATTAACCGTGGCTTACGCAACAAAGAGCGGGCAATAGAGATACGCTGGCGCTCACCACCCGAAAGTTTTAAACCACCCTCGCCTATTACAGTATCCAAACCCTTTTCTGCACGCGCAAGCAGGTTCTGGCAAGAAGCTTGTCTTAGTGCTTCATTAATGTCATCGTTCGATGCGCCCGGATTTACGAATAACAAATTCTCTTTTATAGTACCGGAAAACAGTTGTGGGTCCTGTGTAACCAAGCCCATCTGTAGCCTAAACTCTTCGTAATTGATCTTCTTTTCGTCGATACCGTTATAATAAATGTGCCCATTAACCGGGTGGTACAACCCTACCAACAGTTTAACTAAGGTGGTTTTCCCACTACCCGATGGCCCTACAAATGCCACTGTTTCACCAAGCTTTACATCAAATGAAATGCCATCGAGGGCCGGCTTGGTTGCGCTGTTATGCTTGAAGGTAACATTATCAAACTTCACACTTTCTATACCATTCAAAGGCTCGGGGTTTTCCGGCGTAAACTCTGCCGGCTTTTTCAACAACTCCTGCATATTATTCAGCGATGCCTCTGCCTCGCGGTAAGAAAGTATCACATTGCCAATTTCTTGCATCGGGCCAAAAATGAAGAACGAGTAAAAGGTAAGGGTAAGATACTGCCCCGGCGAAAGTTTACCACCGAATACAAAATAGAGCAGGCACATTACAATTACCTGTTGCAGGAAATTCACGAAAGTGCCCTGTATAAATGATATCGTGCGTATGCTACGCACCTTTTTCAATTCCAGTTGCAGTATTTTAATAGTGGTAGCATTCAGCCTGCGTATTTCCTGCGTTGTAAGGCCAAGGCTTTTCACCAATTCTACGTTACGCAACGATTCTGTTGTGGAACCTGCAAGGGCATTGGTTTCCCTCACAATGTTTTTCTGCACCGATTTTATCTTTTTACTCAGCGCACTCGTCAATAAACCCAATACCAATGCCCCACCCACGTAAACAAACGGCAAAAACGGACTTAACGAAATAGCATAAACAATTACGAATACAATACCGATAATGGTTGGCAGCAATACATTGAAAAAGGAATTGATAAATTTTTCGCAATCCGCACGTACTTTTTGCAGTATAGATAATGTTTGCCCACTGCTCTGGTCTTCAAATTCCTGGTAAGGCAGCCGCAGCGCATGTTTTAAACCATCGGTATACAATTGTGCACCATACTTCTGAATAACTACGTTAACAACATAGTCCTGAAAATTTTTAGCTATCCTCGAAACCATGGCCACACCCATAATGGCACCAATATAAAAAAGTGCCTGATTAAGGTAAGTATGCAGGTCGCGGGTAATATGCCCCTCCTTATCAACTGTAAAAGGATGGTTAACAAATTTATCGAGAATAATACCAGCGTACCTGGGATTGAGCAAGGAAAAAATCTGGTTAATTGCAGCAAGAATTATTGCTAAAAAAATCATCAGCTTGTAGCGGCTGAGATATGACATTAATAACTTCATAGGCTGCAAAGGTAAAAGTTATTGAAATCCCTTCGTGAATAGGTGTATTAATATTGTTTATAGCTGATTAGTAAATGAATGTATGTACTACAAACTACTGCAAAACAAATAAGCTTAATAATAGAATTACTCAACCCATAATATGACTACTCCCCCGCCAAATGCAGTATATCCAGATAATTCTTTTCCGATAATCGAAAATTAGTTTGTTGTATTTTTGAAAGAATTGGCTTGACAGTCGTAAGTACGCCAAGTTGCTTAGCTTTTAAAATTACACCGAGTGTACCAGTATATAATAAATTAAGCTTAGCTGACAGCTTCCGTGCTTTATTGTCATCCAAAATCAATAATGAATTACCTCTCGCAACAGCCAGAGCAATTGCGCTCGCCTCACCATTATCTACTTCAATTTCCAGCATTCTCTGGTAGATCTTGTTAGTAACAACCTCTATTTGCACCCACTCGGGAAGGCTTTTACCGAATTCGGCTGCAATAGTGTCCGTCGTGATGATCGTTCCAAATATTTTTTGCAGAAGGTCAAATTCCCCAATTTTTTCAAGCAGTATAAAGCAACTGGTATCAGCAATCACTATATTATATTCTTGCAGCATCTTCAATTATTTCCGAGACAGGATAATTAAGAATAGATACGTTATAATCACCAATAATTTCGGTAAACGCTACTTTTGAAAGACCACATAACTCAGCAGCCTGCCCCAAAGAAAGTTTCCCTGATTCATATAACTTTGCTGACAGAAATTTCACTACATCTTTCGCATCCAGATTAAACATATCGGGAATTTGCAATGTCATCATACTCATATTACAAAGTTACTATTTTTCTCCATTTTAAAATCATTACTATTCTGGCTTCCCATCAGCTTGCATATCTTTCCTGAAAAAGAACAGATAATAGATAAGAAGCGCAAACAGACCAACCGTAAACAATATTACTGCCGTAGGCCGCATGTCATATTTAAAAAATTCCCCGGCCATCCATAAAGAATTACCACTTATCCACGCGCAGATAGCTATATTATGGTAAAAATCCTGTCTGCTGTGCCGCGACCTCCATAAAATATAGAACGCAACCCCAAGCGTCGGTGCAATCATGGCTATGCCGCCAGGCCTGAACTCCATAGCCCAAAACGTATCTTTTATTAACCATAGCAGTATGTGCGCATTTTCAACCCAACGATATGATGCCGGTATTTTAACTGATTTAGCCTCGTTTGGCAGCGAATTCATAGTACAGATTTTTATCAAAAGTAAAATAAAGAGCCATACCTTATCCACATCGGGCATTTAATTTCACTTTGAAATTTGAAAATTCATACCTTTGCGCCACTTTTAAAAAATGTTCTTTAACTAAACTTACAAAATGAGTAATGTAAAAGTAGCCATCAATGGCTTTGGCCGCATTGGCCGTCTCGCTTTCCGCCAGATATTTAACATGGAAGGTATCGAAGTAGTTGCTATTAACGACCTTACCAAACCCAATGTGTTAGCACACCTTTTGAAATACGATACCGCACAGGGTCGTTTCAATCAGGATGTAACTTTTTCTGATAACACCATTACCGTTAACGGAAAAACGATCACCATTTATGCACAAAAAGACCCTGCACAGATACCTTGGGGTGCACATGGCGTTGACGTGGTATTAGAGTGTACCGGCTTCTTTACTGACCGTGAGAAAGCTGAAAGCCACATTGCTGCTGGTGCTAAACGTGTTGTTATTTCAGCCCCTGCAACCGGCGAAATGAAAACCGTCGTTTTCAACGTGAACCATAGCATACTTGATGGTAGCGAAACTGTTATCAGTTGTGCTTCTTGCACCACTAACTGCCTTGCCCCAATGGCTAAGGTATTGAACGATTCTTTCGGTATCGTAAATGGTTTAATGCT
Source organism: Chitinophagales bacterium (assembly GCA_038228575.1). GTDB lineage: Bacteria > Bacteroidota > Bacteroidia > Chitinophagales > Chitinophagaceae > Flavipsychrobacter. The sequence goes on from JBBRPD010000002.1 coordinate 146,769, forward strand.
TACCGTTCACGCATATACTAACGATCAGAACACGCTCGATGCTCCTCACGCTAAAGGCGACCTTCGCCGCGCACGTGCAGCAGCTGAAAACATTATACCTAACTCTACCGGTGCTGCTAAAGCTATAGGCTTAGTATTACCTGAGTTGAAAGGCAAACTAGATGGTTCTGCGCAACGCGTACCAACCGTTACCGGTTCATTAACTGAATTAACCGTTATCTTAGGTAAGAAAACTACAGTTGAAGAAATTAATGCCGCTATGCAGGCAGCAGCAAATGACAGCTTCGGTTACACAACCGACGAAATAGTGAGCAGCGATATCATTGGTACATCATTCGGTTCCTTGTTCGATGCTACACAAACAAGGGTACAAACCGTTGGCGATACCCAACTGGTTAAAACTGTTAGCTGGTACGATAACGAAATGAGCTATGTAAGCCAGTTGGTTCGCACAGTAAAATATTTCGCTGGTTTAATTAAATAAGAACCTTTCCCTGCTTTGTCATGCTGACGTAGGAAGCATCTTATGTAAGCGCCATTAACGAAGCAGCCAATAATATTTATAAAACCCGCATTTTGGTGCGGGTTTTATTATTTTTACCAAACATTACCAGCAACCATGCAATCACGTTTAATCGTAAAAAACTTCGGCCCGATAAAGCACGTTGACCTTGACCTTAGAAACGTAAACGTTTTTATAGGCCCACAGGCCAGCGGCAAAAGTGCCTTGGCTAAGTTGTTTACTATTTTTAAGGCACCCAGGAAATTCTTGAAAAATGGCAATACAGAGGCTAATTTAAAGGCATTTAAAGATACACTTGAGGAGTATAATATCCAGTCGTTTTTGAAGGAGGATTCTGAGATTGAATTTGAGTCGGAGTTGCATGATTTAAGTTATAAGAACCAAATTATCTTTTATGACGCAAAACTTCTCAATAGGATTGATAACCTACTCCAACTAAATCAAAATTTTCCAGCTAATAAGGAAACTATTATCAACGACTTAGGTAATTTATTTGATAATCACCTACTAATTTTTGGTAAGGTAAAAAAACTCCCCAATTTCGAAACAAATGAAGAAACTCTGATTAAAACCATCGAAATCGTAAAGGAAGCTGAATCATATTTAGCTTCAAAAGCTTCAATGTATATTCCTTCAGAAAGAAGTTTTATTAACATTGTAATGGGCTCAATTAACAATCTTATTTTAAATAATGTTCCCATTCCTAAACATATTTTATTTTTTGGTGCCGAATTAGAAAAAGCCATCGTCACAGAAATTGACTTAGGTTTTCTAAACGAAAACACTGTTTATAGGAATATTAATGGGGAAGGCAGAATATATAAAGATAAAGAGTACGGCATAAAATTAACTGAAGCCGCATCTGGTATGCAAAGTGTCGTTCCTTTACTCATTCCAATTCTTGGCCACGACATTTTATCCTATCAACATTCATTTGTTATTGAAGAACCCGAATTGAATTTATTTCCCGATGCTCAATATGGTTTAATAAAGTACTTAGAGTCATTAAGACCTGAACCTTATTGGCAGGATGTTGGAGTGCTACATACTTATACAACTCACAGTCCCTACATTTTATCGGGATTAAACAATTTACTTTATGCTTATAAGGTTAGCCAATCATTAAAGATTCACGTGCCAGATTCTGATAGAATATTAGATGAAATAAATCACTTAGCTAAACCAGTAGAAGAAATAGTTTCGACCGAAATCAATCCTAATAGCTTTTCCGCCTATCAAATAAAAAATGGGACTGCCGAATCCATTGTTGACCGAAGCACTGGCTTACTAAAAGAAAACTACATAGATGCAGCCTCTGATAAAATGACAGATGATTTTGAAGCTTTAATGGAACTGATGAAATGATGTTGGAACAATTGAAATCTAAGTTCGGTGATTGTAAGTTTCAGGAAATTAAACCCTGTTCCGGTTCTTATGAAAATCACATTCATGAAGAATTCTGTATTTTCGACCCACCCAATGAATTAAATGAACCCGTAAAGGTGGTTACCGTAAACGACGAACATCAACTCAAAGTGACTAACAATAGCGGCAAAGATATATACCTCGTAAAAACAGACAAATGTCTTTTCCCTAGTACAATTTCAAAGTGCGACTGCCTGCTTTTTAATGAAAATGTAATCTATTTTATAGAAATAAAAAGTGTGGGTGTAAAAAGCAGGGGCGAACAAAGACGTGTAGCAGCAGGGCAACTAGGGGCAACTATAGAACTTTTTCGTAACGAAAATATAGATTTAAGTAACTTTGCAGCCCATGCTATTACCTGTTTTAAAAGTGTGAACGACCATCCTGTAAGTGCATCAAAATTAACACTTAGAGCGACATTTAAAGAGCGCTATTCGATTGATTTAAAGGAAGGCAACAAAATAGAATTCTAACATCACCCACTTTTTAATTTTTTACTTTAAATTTTTTACTTTTTTCAAACATGTCAAGATTCCAGAACCACAATTTCGCAGGTGAGAAAGCGTTGATACGCGTTGATTTTAATGTGCCGATAAAGAATGGTGTTATTACCGACGATACGCGCATAACGGCAGCTTTGCCTACTATTAAAAAAGTACTGGCCGATGGTGGCAGTATTGTATTGATGAGCCACTGGGGCCGTCCGCTGAAGGATATTGAAAAGAAGCCGAATCTTACTTTGGCCGATTTTACGTTAAAACCAGCTGCGGAGCATCTGTCAAAGTTATTGGGCATTGATGTGCAATTCGCCGCTGATTGTGCAAGCGACGACGCTGCTGCAAAAGCTGCCGCGTTACAACCAGGACAAGTATTGTTACTGGAAAATCTGCGTTACTACAAACAGGAAGAAAAAGGCGATAAAGATTTCGCTGAAAAACTATCGAAACTGGGAGATGTATACGTGAATGATGCCTTTGGCACTGCACACCGCGCACATGCTTCCACTGCCGTTATTGCCGAATTTTTCCCTGGCGATAAAAAAATGTTTGGCCTGTTGATGGAAAGCGAAGTTGCCGCTGCCGATAAGGTAATGAACGATACCCAAAAACCTTTTGTTGCCATTGTGGGCGGAGCAAAGGTTTCTGATAAAATACTGATTATTGAGAACCTGCTTGAAAAAGCTACCGACATCATTATTGGCGGCGGCATGGCTTATACCTTCTTTAAAGCTGAAGGTGGCCACATAGGCAACTCACTTTGCGAAGAAGACAGGCTGGATATGGCTACTGCATTACTTAAAAAAGCACAGGAAAAGGGTGTTTGCATACACCTGCCAGCCGATAGTATACTTGCCGATAAGTTTGCCGCCGATGCTGCGACTTCATCGTCATTAAGTACTGAAATACCAGCAGGCTGGATGGGACTTGATATCGGACTGATGGCAGTTAACCAGTTCTCGCACATCATCAGCAATGCAAAAACTGTTTTATGGAACGGCCCTATGGGCGTTTTTGAAATGGATAAGTTCCAGCATGGCACTAAGGCAATTGCTGAGGCTGTATGCAAGGCAACGGCTAACGGCGCATTTTCGCTGGTAGGCGGCGGTGATAGCGTTGCTGCGGTTAACAAATTCAATATGTCAGACAAAGTAAGCTATGTATCAACCGGTGGTGGCGCAATGCTGGAATACTTTGAGGGTAAGGAATTACCGGGTATTGCAGCCATAAACAAAGGCTAATTGAAAAATTAAATCATTGATACATTTTATAATGGAGGCTGCTACATTCGGGCAGCCTCTTTTCATTACTTCCAGCGGAAAGACGAACAGGGCTGCCACTATAAACCAACTCTGAAATATAACTATGTCCGTACTAATTCTGTAAGCCTAAGCTCACGGCGTTAACAGTGAACCACCCAACCAGAAAAAGCGGCATCAACCAATTAATAATTAACAATTTACAATTAATAATTACTAATCAAGTCCGCCTTTCTCTTTGATAAACCCTGGTGATAATCTTGGTTTCAGAAGACGGAACATTTGCAGAAGAACGGAAAGTAAAATGACGCCTACGCCTACAAAGAAACCTCCGCTAAGGTCTTTGTTTTCGTTGTAGAGTATAAAAGCGAGCACCATGCCATAAACAGGTTCCAGATTAACGGAAAGGGTAACCGTAAACGAACTTAATTTTTTAAGTGCCGTTAGCGCCAGCGATTGCGACCAAACCGTGCAGCACAAACTGAGAATTACCAGCCACAACCAATCATTACTCACCCAGCCAGCGCTTAGCAAACTGGTGGTGCGGGGCCAGAAATGCGTACCGGGAAAACTAATAAACTGCAACGGCAGCAGCAATGAAATAAACACCCATCCGCTGGCCATCTCATAAAAAACCATGGTCCGTGCCGGGTACTTATTGGCAATGCGCTTATTCAGCACCGTAAAAACCGAGCTGAGTATTGCCGCTATAACACCAAATAAAATACCTAAACCAAATGTTACCTGGAAGGAATAAATGCAATAAACCCCGGCAAGTGCCAGCAGACCCAGCAGCACTTCCTTATAGTCATACTTGCCCTTGTTTACGAACGGGTCCAGCAAAGAGGTAAACACGCTGGCTGTAGAAAGGCAAACCAATGCAATAGTTGCATTCGAGAATTTTATGGCCCCATAAAATGCTACCCAATGCAACATCATTAAAAAGCCTACCAGCGAAAGCTGCAAAGTATCTTTGCGCGAAACCGGTGTCCACTGTTTACGCCACGTTAAAATACCCGCCATGAACACCGCCGTAAACAACATACGATACCACACCAGCATAGGCGCATCAAGCGAAATGGCCCTGCCCAGTACCCCCGTAAAGCCCCAAAGCAAAACTGCCAGGTGCATTTGTATCAATGCCTTCCTCATAATTTAAATTGCTGCAAACATAGGCTAAACAATTACTTAATGCAACGCAAATACCCTTATGCCTCATTTTGGCACAGCTTCCAGTTGCTATATCAGTGTACAATAAATGTTTATTGCTGCAAGAAATAATGAATTGGATTCTTTAACTTTATTTGACAAAAATCTGACTACTATGTCTGCAAAACATATAAGCAAGAAAAATATAAAATTTTTAGGGGTAAGTTCAGGTGCATGCGCTCCATTTTCCAGGGGCAAAATTGGTGCAGAAAAAGGTTTTAAAGCAATAAAAGAGCATTACAATAAAAACATATCGCGCCTTTTCGATAAAAAAAATACCCATGAAATAGTTAGCCTGAAACAACTCGCCGACTATATAGTAGAACACGAAGCTGAATTTTTCAGAGATGTTGCACCCCGGGGTATGCTTATACCTTCTGAAAGCAATGAAAGATTATACTTTCCGAACACGTTGAAAAACTACTTCGAGAAAAACCGAAAGTCAATTATCAGAAATTTAAAGAGCAAGAGCAAAAAAAAGAAAGACCCACTCAAAGCTCTTGACAAATTTATTAAAGACCACAGGGAAGCTGTACAGAAGACGGATAAAATACATGAAAAACCTACTACACTTTTTGCCCGAAACATACAGTACCTCACCAAGGTTTGCGAAATAATAAGGGATAATGTGCATGTTACGCTTACCAATAAAAAATTCCCGTTCGTAATTGCCGGCGATCACTCAACAGCGGCGGGTACCATAGCCGGCATAAAAAAATTCATTGGCGATAAAAAGTTGGGCGTAATATGGGTTGATGCGCATGTTGATGCCCATAGCCCCTATTCTACCCCTTCGGGCAATATGCACGGCATGCCTTTGGGCGTTGCGCTTGGGTTAGGTATTATAGAAGGCGACCCCGGGCCTAACCTGCCTGACGCGGAAGTTGTTAAAGACTGGCGCAACCTGTGTTCCATGCACGCCATAAATGTCGAAACCTTTGAACCGATGATAACCAAAGAACAATTGGTTTTTATAGGTATCCGATCCTGGGAAGATCAGGAAGAAAAGCTGTTGCAGGATGGTGTGAAGCACTTTAAAATGACCCGGGAAAAGGAAGAAGGTATAGAAGCACGTAAAGGCGAAAAATACAACCATTTTAATGGAGAAAATGACCGTAAACACCTGAGGAACTACACGCTGCAGGCCGTTTGTGAAAAAACAATACAACATTTGAAGAAAGAAGGATGCGATTATCTGTATGTATCGTTTGATATCGACTCAATTGATGGTAATATTGTACCCGGAACCGGAACACCTGTTAATTACGGACTGGCTGTTGATGAAGCCAAATTTATTTTAAAACAAATATGGAACAATACCGAAGTACCACTTATTTCGATGGAAATTGTTGAAATTAACCCAACAACCGACGTTGATAAGAAAACAATAAAAGTTGCTTGTGAAATCATTAAATCTTTAGTTGATAATAAATGAACATACTTAACCACGACAAAATAAAACTTCGCATTGCAGAAAGCCTGTATGCTGCAATTGAAAAATACGAAACAGGCACCACCATAACCGATATTTATGCTGCGTTGGGCTTCCCGCCCGATGCCAATTTCGGCCATTACGCCTACCCGTGCTTTATTTTATCGAAGGCGTTGCGCAATGCACCCAATAAAATTGCCGAAAAGCTAGCTACAGAAGTACCCGCCAATGACGCTATAGAAAGTGTTATTGCCGCGGGGCCATACGTCAACTTTAAAATAAGGCCCGAATTTCTGGGTGCTAATACCTGCAACGATGTGCTGAATGGCTCTATGTTTAGCCGCACACTGGCCGAACATACGCCCAAAACAATGATAGAGTATTCGCAACCCAATACGCATAAAGAACTGCATGTGGGGCACATGCGTAATATTTGTCTGGGCGATGCCTTGGTTAAATTGCACCAGTATTGCGGTTTTGATATCATCAGCTCTACTTTTCCGGGAGATGTGGGCGCACACGTAGCCAAATGCCTGTGGTACCTGAAATACCACAATACCGAGCCAGTGCCTGCCGAAAACAAAGGTGCATGGTTAGGTACACTATACACAAAGGGGCACCTGAAGCTGGAAAGCGAAACAGGCACGCCACAGGAAGTAGAAAACAAAAAACAGCTATCGGAAATACTCACGCAACTGGAACATGAGAACGGCGAATTCTTCGATATGTGGAAGGAAACCCGTCAATGGTCTATTGAGCTGATGAATAATGTGTACCGCTGGGCTGGTGTTCACTTCGATCGCTGGTACTGGGAATCTGAAGTGGATGTGCCTTCCGTGGCGTTGGTTAAAAAGTACTACGAGCAGGGGCTTTTTGTGGAATCAAAAGGCACCATCGGTATTGATCTTTCTGAATACAATTTAGGCTTTTGCATGCTCATCAAATCTGACGGGCATGGCTTGTACGCCACTAAAGATATAGAACTGGCAAGGCGCAAGTTCGAAGACTTTAAAATTGAAAAGAGCGTTTATGTGGTTGATAAAAGGCAGGCACACCATTTTGCACAGGTATTCAAAACCCTAGAATTAATGGGCTTTGAGCATGCCGACAAATGCTACCACCTGCAATACGATTATGTGGAGTTGCCGGATGGTGCCATGTCATCGCGCAAGGGCAATATTGTGCCGATAATGGACCTTATTGATCAGATGCACGCCACCATTAAAGGCGACTATCTGGACCGTTATAAAAATGAGTGGACCGCTGAAGAAATGGAATGGACCGCCGATGCTATAGCAAAAGGTGCCATTAAATATGGTATGATTAAGATTGACCCTGCCAAGAAGATCGTCTTCGATATGAAGGAATGGCTGAAGATAGATGGCGATGCTGGCCCGTACCTGCAATATACCTATGCCCGTATCACGTCAATGGTCAACAAGCTGAAAGGCGAAGTTACCGGCACGGCCGACTGGTCGTCAATGGTAGAAGACGCGGAAAAACACGTTATGGTGAAACTGTCCGACTTCAACAACCAGGCCTTGCAGGCATGTATCAACAGCAAGCCAAACATTTTATGCATTTACTTATATGAACTATGTAAAGTATTCAATACCTTCTACAATCTGCATTCCATAAGGAAGGAAGAAAACGAAACCATTAAAGCCACAAGGCTTGAACTGGCTAAATGCGTGGCCATCTCCATAAAAAAAGGATTAGAACTGGTGGGCATACCGGTGCCGGAAAGAATGTAGTAACCAATTGAAAAACAACAAATAATACAACAGAAAGGAAGAAAAATAATAACTATTAAATAATATGGGCTGCCTAATAAATTTTAGCACGTATTTACACAAAATAGTTACTTTTGGTTAGCAGAATATTGCAATTTCTTAACTTAATTTTTTTGCGAATTACCATATGAACAACACCACTTATTATGATCTTGTCAATCAGACATTCCACTTCCCGCAAGAAGGATTTGACGTGAACGATAAGGACACACTTTTGTTTAACGACGTGGATATGATGGCATTGATTGCCAAGTATGGTACTCCGTTCAAATTAACGTTCCTGCCTAAAATTGGCATGCAGATCAATAAGGCGAAAAAGATGTTCAGCGATGCAATAAAGAAGCATAAGTACGAAGGCGAGTACTACTATTGCTATTGCACCAAGAGCTCTTACTTTTCGTTCATTGTTGAAGAAACACTGAGGCACGATGTGCATATTGAAACGTCGTTCGACTATGATATTGACATCATTCGGCAGTTGTATAATAAAAAGAAGATAACTAAGGATATACACATTCTGTGTAACGGCTTTAAAACAAGGGCATACACCAAAAGTATTGCGCAGCTTATTAATGACGGCTTCAAGAACGTATTGCCGATACTGGATAATACCAACGAATTTGAAGATTACAAAAAGTCAATACGCTCAAAAGAACCCGTTAACATAGGCATCAGGATAGCGACAGAAGAAGAACCTTCTTTCGATTTCTATACCTCACGCCTCGGTATCCGCTCCCGCGACATATTGGAGTTTTATGTTGACAAGATAAAAGGCAATGACAAGTTCCAGCTGAAAATGCTGCATTTCTTTATGAATAAGGGCATAAAGGACGATGTGTATTACTGGAGTGAATTGAACAAAGTATTGAACATCTATTGCCAGCTAAAGAAGATCTGCCCTGAGCTGGACGGTCTGGATATTGGTGGTGGTTTCCCTATTAAACACTCTCTTGCGTTCGACTATGACTACAAATACATGGTGAACGAAATAGTTGCCACCATTAAAAAAGTATGCAAGAAAAATAAAGTGGACATGCCCGATATCTATACGGAATTTGGCTCCTTCACCGTTGGTGAATCGGGAGCAGTTGTGTATAGCGTATTAGATGAAAAGATGCAGAATGACCGTGAAATATGGTACATGATCGATAGCTCTTTCATTACTACCCTACCCGACACCTGGGGCATTGGTGAAAAATTCCTGATGCTGCCTATTAACAAGTGGGATAAGGAATATCATGAAGTGCACCTGGGCGGGCTTACCTGCGATAGCCATGACTTTTACACATCGGAAGAACATATCAACGCAGTGTTCCTGCCCAAGCTAGAGCCTGAAAAAGGTAAAGATCCTCTGTACATTGGGTTCTTCCACACGGGCGCTTACCAAGACCAGATTTCCGGTTATGGGGGCATTAAGCACTGCATGATACCGGCACCAAAACACATTGTTGTTGAAATTGGTAAAGATGGCAAAATGGAAGACTGGCTTTACGCGAAGGAACAGACACCACAAAGCATGCTGAAGATATTGGGGTATATTAAGTAAGTTGGCGGTTTAAAGGTTATACGAAATATTTAATGATATACTAAGGGGCAGTCTCCTACGCTTATTGGCACAAGCGTAGGAGACAGCCCCTATAAAAATGAGCGTTAGTTCTTGCTGGAAAGCAAATTGGCAAGCCCATCAAAATTAGAGGTGATGCTAAGTAGTCCAAGAACATTGCTGTGCTCGGGGTCGTATTTAATGGTCATTGGTATCGTCAGGTCTTTCGATATACGTATTCTTGCAGTTCCATTCAGTGTGAATAATTTATCATGCTCCCATGCATATTTTCCTGTGAAGATCTTTTCGTATGCCGCAGAAACCTTCATCTCAAAGGTCGATATGGCTACTTTATTCCGGAAAACAATGTTAAAGCCACCTTCGGCATTTAGCAAGTTACGTGTAAGGTCCCTCACAGCCCTTGTGCTGTCATCCTGAATGTGCAGATTAGCTTTCAGAACCCAATCGAAGTCAACATCATTGCCACTGGAATGGAAAGCACTGCCTGTACCATCAAGATATATATTGATTTCCGAAAACATGAATTGATCCTTATATGTCTTTAGGTCGCAGCCTAAAACGACAATAGGTTTGGTAGCATAGCATGTTTTCAGGGAATCAAATGAAGCCCTTGCACTGGCATAAAAAGATTGGCTTGGGATGCCTCCGGATAAATTCATATCATTCAATACTTTATGACCCGTGCTGTCACTATAAGCCTTTATATAAATGGATTTTAAATCAGGTGACATGTGGTTAAAAGCATAGCCTGTTGTGTCTGCGGCTACCCTCTTTGCTTCTGCAAAAAGTTTGTTTCTTTTATCTGTATCGCTGATAGTAGATGCTTGAATGTATTCAATTAAAGCATCGTGCATGTCGAAATCTTTCATTAGGACCGCTTTGGCATCGTTTAAAAACCTTTTGGAAACGGCAAGGTCGCGTCTGTTGATAATTGCCGTTTTGAAACCAAATGAAGCTCCATTGAACCTATAGCTACTGTCTAATTTGATTGCCCAATTGAGGCTGGTATTCCGTGCGAAGCTTCCTTTTGTAAAATAGCGTTTGTCCATGTTAAGTGATGGATTAGACTTGAGCATTATCGCAAAGATGCTGGAAGAGAATTTAAACTCTTTGTTGTTGCCGGTAAGGTCGTTTGCAGCTAGCTGAAAGAAGCTTGTCAATACATCTTTTGTGTTACCACTTACAAGATTTTCAGCAGTCCGTACAGCAGAAAGGGTGTCTTTATTGTCCCGACTAAGCTGTGCAATTGAGCAGAAGCCTGTTAGTGTGAGTAGTAGTAAGAGAAATGACTTTTTCATGTAATTTTTTTTAATGTTTTTTTTTGCGTTAGCTTATTGTTACACTGTAACCCGAGAATATTGGATTCATAGTGATTGTGTCAGGTGTTGCTGGCGATGTTGGTTTGTCCATTTCTACTTTTACGCCTCCGGGAGTATTAACTCCTGTAACGGATATTAAATGTTGCCCTGCATCCAATGCAACCGTTTGCTCCCCATCTGCACTGAATGTTACAATTACTGGATCTGACGTATCGCTGAAAATTTTAAAACGAATCCAGCCAGCTGTTCCTCCAATAAACGTTACTTTAATCTTTAGATTTTCCATTATCTATGCTTTTTGTGCCTACTCTGAATCCGTTTTCGGCTCACCGGATATAATCTATAAAAAAAATACAATCAAAAATAATTTTATTTACTGACATTTCATAATCACAAAACAAAATTATTGTATTGTTAATCAGGTACTAACGTGAAAAACACCCTTTCTTAGGAGGGTGTTTATATCGTATGAAATAAGAGCATGTCTTTATGCCATTACAAAAGGAAAAATATGTCTATTATACCAATGAAGCTTTGGGTTAACAAGCAATAAAAAAGGGATGCCCTGCTAAAGCACCCCTCGTAATTGTTTTCCTCTCAAAAAAAACAACTATTCTTTTATTAATCTCTTCACTACTTTTTGGTCACCTGCAGTTACTTCAACCATGTAAACACCCGCAGCAAATGCGTTGAGGTTTACATTAACAATGCCGCTCTGCTGGCTGCCAAGGTTGCTGTTGTAGATACTTACGCCCGCAATGTCCACTATTCTTACAGTCACTTTTTCTGCCGCAGGTAATGCATAACTAATGCTCACCTTATCCGTTGCCGGGTTAGGTGCCATAGTAACCTGTAAAGCTTGTGGTGCTTGTGCCACTGCTGCTTGGGCTGGAACCATTTTCAGTTCAAACCTGTTATCGCCCTGGGTTGTTTTATCACCAGAGATAGTGAATTTGTATTCAGCACCCTGTATGAGCAAAATAGATTTATTCAGCAATTTATCGTTCAGATACAATTGGCCACCCTCAGGCACAACAACACCTTCAGCTTTAATAGTATATTCCTGCTCATAAGTACTGTTAATACCCAATGGAATTACTTTTTCTGCTGCAAAAGGACGAACATCGACAGCCAGTTTTTGGTTGTCGGCCGATAGGCTGTAGAAATTAAAGTCCATACCTGCTGGCTTGCTTGCATCAAATTTACTGTCTTCATTTGCAGAGGCTTCTTCATTAAATTTAACCCGAAGCATATCCCATAAATGATTGTTGCCATCGTATATATTCAATGAAACGAATTCAGGCTGGGCCCGTAATAAACCTGCATTGGCATTTGCGCCCTTGTTGTTTTCAGAAAAATTCAACACATCGCCATTATGTGCCGCCCTTACCTGAAATGCACAATTGGCCTGCAAATAATACGGTGTACTGGTTATAGGAATAGCCTGAAACTGGCCACCAGCACCCAGGAATGGATTGAACACGTAGAACGATGAGCCGGTGATGTAACCCGCATTTTTCGCATTGTAAATAACAGTGCCAATGTCAACCGGCGAAGCGTATGGGTTACCCACCATATTGTAGTCCTGGTTCGCGCCGCTACCCTTTTCAAGCGTAATGGTTTGGCTGCCCTGGTTCAAATTACCCACCATGCCTATTGCTACTGAAGAAGGAGTATAGCTGCTGCCATCGAGACCTTCGTTTTTAGCTCCGCGAATATAGAGGCGGATGCCTTGGTATTTGTGCAGCCTGTTACTGTCAACCGTAGCATAGGCACTCGTAAATGCTTTCCAGCCTGGGTCAGAACTTGCAGCAGAATTACTTACCATAGTATTGTACCTTATTGCGGAAGCTGCGTTGGTAGCAGTAGTGGTGAAGCCATTGGTAGCTCCGCCTGCACCGGTAATATCAATATAGTTCTCTATTTGGCTCAGCGCAATATAATTGCTGAACGGATGACTCCAGAACCGATACCTGCGGTAACCGCCTTGTATCCATTGCATAACTTTTACATTACCGCTGATTGCCGCGCCAGATGAAGGTAGTTCCGCAACACGACCAGTACTTAAAGAATCAGAACCTATAACCAGGCTATCGTTTGTAATAAGCGTACCCGCCGAAACCAGAAGGTTGCCCATAACTGTCATTCTTGCACCAGATGCAATACTTGCACCCGTGCTGTTATTCAGTTCAAGGTTGTTTACCTTACCAATACCAGCAATAGTTTGGGCTGTTGTATTGTTAAGGACTATTGCACCCGCCCCTGTTACAATACCGTTGTTGGTGAACGTTCCTTTCACATTAAAGGTAGCGCCTGATGCAAGGTTTAGAACTGCACCTGAATTAAGGGTAAGATCATTTACCGTAATGCTGCCACCTGCTGGCAATACGGGTGCATAGGCAGTTGCAGCAATAATAATATCATCGGTAGTTGATGGCACTATACCACAAGCCCAGTTCGATGCTGTAGAAAAATCTGTTTCATGACCCGAAGTACCCCCTACCCATTGCATGGCAATAGGGTTAATGGTTATGCTGCTGCCAACGGTTGCGCTGCAACCCGCATTTGCAACATCAATTAACGTATAAGTATGAGTTGATGAAATAGTACCAGTACTGAATGTGTAAGTGCCGCCAGTTAATGTTGCGCCAATGGCCGAACCGCCATCAACGCTGTAATTCACGGCCGCGCCTGAAGTACCGCTAAGCACAATATTAGTGCTGTAACCATAACATGGCGCACCAGCAGAACTAATGGAAGCGGTTGGCAATGCCGTAACAGCTACCGTAGTAGTTGCCGTAGTTGCACCACAGCCGTTAGTAACGGTGTAAGAAACGCCGGCAGAACCTCCGGTTAAACCCGTAACAACACCAGTTGCATCAATACTCGCAACGGCTGGGCTGGCTATTGACCATGTACCACCTGTGGTAACATCGGCCAACGTAGTATTTGCACCAGCGCAAACGGTTGTAGTCCCTGTTATTGCAGCTACAGTTGGTAACGGATCAATGGTGACTGGTGCTGTTACAAAGCAGCCGCCTATTGCATACGTAACTGTTACGCTGCCCGCAGCAACACCCGTAACAACACCTGCGGCATCAATAGTAGCCAGCGTAACATCGCTGCTGCTCCAGGTGCCGCCACTTACGGTATTGGTTAGTGTAGTTGCTGCACCCGCACATACCGAGGTAGCTCCACCTATGGTTGCCGGCATTGCATTAACCGTAAATGATGTTGTAGCCGCTGAGCCACAACCTGTGGAATAAGTAATAGTGGCGCTGCCTGCTGTAACACCTGCTGCTACGCCAGTTGCGGGGTCAATAGTAGCTATGCCTGTATTGTTGCTAATCCAGATGCCGTTTGTAGTAGTGTTGGCAAGCGTAGCGCTGGTACCATTACAAACTGTAGTAGTACCGGTTATGGAAGCCGGCGTACCTAAAACCGTCATGGGCAAGGTTATGCGGCAACCATTTTTAGTATAAGAAATAGTAACGGTACCTGCTGTTAATCCTGAAACCACGCCGGTAGTACTACCAATATTTGCAGTACCTGTACCATTGGTTCTTGTCCATGCGCCACCCGTTGTAGCATCAGTTAATGTAGTTGTGGCACTGCGGCAAACCGTAGCCGCACCTGTAATGGCTGCCGGGGTAGCATTAACAGTAATGGCAAGTGTGGCATAACAGCCGCCTATGGTGTAAGTTATAGTAGGGTTACCCGCAGCAATACCCGTAATTATCCCGGTCGACGCATCTACGGTGGCCAGTGAAGCATCGCTGCTTGTCCATGTGCCGCCGGAAACTGTATTCGTATATGTGCGGGTCAGGCCTTCGCAAACGGTATTAGTACCAGCTATTGCAGCCGGTGAAAGGTTAACCGTAATACCTGAAGTAGCGCGACAGCCGCCTATTGAATAAGAAATGGTTGCAGTACCCGCCGCAGTGCCGGTAACTATACCGGTTGAAGCGCCTACGGTTACAGTACCCGTGCCATTGGTACGTGTCCAGGTACCACCAGATACGCTGTTGGTGAGTGTTATGGCTGTCCCCCTGCAAACACTTGTAGCGCCAGCTATTGCAGCCGGAGAAACATTAACTGTAATGCCCCTTATTGCATAACAATCGCCAATTGTATAGGTTATTGTTGCTGCACCTGCTGCAACACCGGTTATATTACCATTTGTTGGGTCTACCGTTGCTATGGCTGCATTACTGCTGCTCCAGGTGCCACCGGCAACTGTATTGGCATAAGTGCGTGTTGCTCCTTCGCAAACGGTATTGGTGCCAGTAATAGCGGCAGGTGATTGCGTTACGGTCATGGCATGTGTCACGCGGCAACCTGCAATGGTGTAGGAAATAGTTACCGTGCCAAGTGCACTGCCATTAACTATACCGGTAGTACCACCAACGGTAGCTGTACCTGTACCGTTGGTACGAGACCATGCACCACCTGCGGTTGCATCGGTAAGTGTTGTATTAACCGCTGTGCAAACTACTGAAGACCCTGATATTGCCGCTGGCATTACATTAACAGTAATAGCCCTTGTAGCATAGCAAGAACCAATGCTGTAAGTTATAGTTGCACTGCCGGCTGCAATACCGGTTATTATGCCTGAAGTTGCATCTACCGAAGCAATGGCCGCATTGCTGCTGGTCCATGTGCCACCCGAAACAGTATTGGCATAAGTGCGGGTTGCGCCTTCGCAAACCGTGTTTGTCCCGGTGATGGCAGCAGGCGATTGACCTACGGTCATGCCCATTGTAACCCGGCAACTGCCTATAGTGTAAGAAACGGTAATGGTGCCCACCGCGCTGCCATTTACAATTCCTGTTGATGCACCTATGGTTGCCGTACCAGTTCCGTTTGTACGCGTCCACGTACCACCTGAAACCGCATCAGTTAGCGTAACATTTACTGCGGTGCAAACTGTAGTGGCACCCGAAATTGGTGCAGGGCCGTTATTCACAGTTACTGTTGCTGTCCTTATCGCAGAACCGCAGGCATTGCTTATGGAATAAGAAATAACAACGCTTCCCGCAGCTACGCCTGTAACCACCCCGGTTGAGGGGGCCACTGTGGCCAGCGCGGTGTTGCTGCTAGTCCAGGTGCCACCAGCGGTGGCATCGGCTAATGTTGTAGTAGCATAGGCACATACGGTTGTAGTACCTGTTATGCCAGCCGGTGTTGCAGGTGTTGTAACAACTGTCACATCCTGCACGGCAAATGCAGTTCCGCATGAGTTAGTAAATACGTAGGATATGGTTGATGTTCCTGCAACCAGAGCACTCACTAAACCGCTGGCATCAACAGTTGCTACTGTTGTGTTACTGCTGCTCCAGCTTCCACCAGCGGTAGCATCGGTTAAAGTTGTAGTTGCACCCACGCAAACAGCGGTGGTGCCGCCAATTGCCGCAGGGGTTGAAGGCGCTGTATTTACTGTAATGCCCGAAATAACAAATGCTGAACCGCAAGTGTTGGAAACGGTATAAGATATGGTTGCCGAACCAGTAGTGTTGCCGGTAACAGCCCCCGTCGCATCAACCGATGCAATGGTATTATCGCTACTTGTCCAGGTGCCGCCAGTTGTGGCATCTGTCAATGTTGTTGTAGCCGCCGCGCAAACAGTACTTGCTCCGCTTATGGAAGCAGGTGTGGAAGGCGTTACCTCAACCGTAATATTTTTGGTTACGTTTGCCGAACCGCATGCATTCGTAATGTCGTAAGTTATAATTACTGCGCCAACTGCCAGCGCGCTAACCATGCCTGTTGATGCATTTATTGATGCTACAGCCGCATCACTCGTGCTCCAGGTACCACCTGCGGTTGCATTAGTATAAGTAGGTGTTGCACCCGTGCATATCGTTGCCGAGCCACCTATTGCCGGTAAAGTGCCCCGTGATAGCGTTATTGTTAATGGCGCTGTTGCATAGGTAGTGCCACAACTGCTGGTAACCGAATACGATATGGTTACAGAACCCGCTGCAAGAGCAGTTACCGCGCCTGTTGCGTCAACCGTCGCAAGCGTTGTGTCGCTGCTGCTCCAGTTGCCGCCTGCCGATGTATCAATAAGTGTAATGGTTGCGCCCGTACATGCTGTGGTTGCGCCTGTAATGGTGCCTGCAACTGAAACATCGTTTACTGTAACCGTCAAAACACCGTAATCGGTGCCGCAACTTGTGGTGAGTGTACAATAAATATTAGCTGTGCCCGGTGCTACGCCTGTAACAACACCCGAAGCATCAACCGACGTTACGGTAGTATTATCGCTGCTCCAGGTACCGCCACTGGTAGTATCAGCCAAAGCTATGGTTGCTCCGGGGCAAACTGCTGTTGGCCCTGAAATGGTATCAACTACAGGTAGTGGGTTTACTGTAATTATATCAGTGCCGTAGGCTGCCCCACAGCTATTAGCCACCAGGTATGAAATTGTCGCTGTTCCGGCAACTATACCAGTAACATCGCCTGTTGTTTCAATTGTAGCTATGGAACCATCAGAACTTGACCAAGTGCCCCCTGCAGGCGAACCGGCAAGGCTGATAACCGAACCCTGGCATACTACTGAAGTGCCCCCGGATATAGACGGTGATGGCGTTGTTGCAACAGTTAAGCCCGTAGTTGCCATGCAACTGCCCGTAGTATAAGTAATAGTAACGGCACCAGCAGCAATACCTGTAACATCTCCGGTGGCTGCGTTAACTGATGCCTGCGAAGCATTACTACTCGCCCATGAACCGCCAGTAGAGGCATCGGTTAGTGTAATAGTATTGCCGGTACAAACCGTAGCGGCACCAGAAATGGCTGCAGGTGTAGCAGCCACCGAAACCGTGGTGGTAGCATCGGAGCCACAACCCGTGGAATAAGTAATGGTTGCCGAACCCGCTGAAAGAGGGTCAACCCTGCCGGTAACCGCGTTGACGGATGCAACAGTAGTGTTGCCTGATGTCCATACCCCACCGGCTACAGTATTGCTCAGTGCCGATGGCACGCCCGTACAAAAGGTGGAAGCCCCGCTTATGGTTCCGGGTGCGCCGTCCACTTCAACACGTACTGCACTTGCACTGGTAATTGTGCCGGTGCCGCGGCAGGTGCCGGTGCCCGCCCATGTAATTATGCAGTAATAATAGTTAACACCCGCACTACTTGTTGACGGTGTGTAAGAAACCGAACCGGTTGCCGCAACAGAACTGGTGGCCGATGTTGTGCTCACTATCGAACCACCGGTAGTGGCGTTGCTGGAATTCTGGTACCAGGTTACGGTTAAGGCAACACCTACAGAACCACCTACACCCGAATTACAGGTATTGTAGGTGTAAACAATGGAACCTGCTGTTGCGCCCTGGCAATATGTTGCACCACCTGTAATGGAATTATTGGTGTTGGGTGCAAAATTCTTGATAGCAAAAGCTGAAAAACTCAAGATGAAGAACAAAAAAGAGAATAGAAGAGTTTTCATTTTTCCTGTTTTAATTGTTGTAATGATTTTGGTATGAAGCAAAATCATCTGAAAAAAGATTATTGATCTTGTAAAGTGGTTGCAGCGAATCAGAGAAAATCTGAAATAAACCTCTCCAATTTATTAGTCCGTGGTAGTCATTACGGGTGTAGTTTGCATAACATTCGTTAATCGATAGTTAATTTGCAAAATCACAATTCAATTTTCACGTTAACAAAAATAAGGCATTTCATGACACAAAAAAGACTTTTTATTAACCAATCATTAACGCTTTTACATTTTCATGACAAAAATGCAACAAAAAAACAGGCTATTTAGCCTGCTTTTAATACGACAAATACTGCAACCCAATCAATTCTCAATTTAAACAACTACAATATTGTAACTTACGCAGGAAAAATTTAAGTATTCTTTTTAAAACGAATACTTATAAAAAATCTTTATTTTCAACAACATTTCCGTATTTACAGCATTATTTATTTGTTAACAAGATGCAAATGATGCTTTTAGTGTCGGAATAAAGAAGAAAGTTGTCAGTGATACGATGCGAAAAAAACAAAAAACTCTCTAAACTACACTTTTGCAACCTGGGTCAAAGCGAACAAAGAACGCTATCCATACTGAGCGCGAAAGCCGTTGTAAGACGGGCTGTAAAACGAGTAACAGCACCGAATTGATGCCTAACCACCAGTAAATACTGTTATCTGCAACCGAAATACCAATAGCGAACCACCAGAATATAAAGCTCAGCCCCAAATACAGTACTGACAAACCATAACTAACATAGCCGGTGCCAAAATAGAAACCAGTCTCCAGCTCAAAGGCTTGGCCACATACCGGGCAATTCTTTGGCATATCCATTGTCGTCCTAAAATTATACGGATTACTGCTTGTAAAAAGCTTGCCACGCCTGCATTTGGGGCATCTGTTGCTTAATACACTGGCAATCAGGTTTGTACTTTGCTCATGGCTTCTTGCGCACATAAATTAGCTGTTTAATTCTTTGGTTAAATAGGTGCGCCTGAACTCTTCGGGTGTGGCACCGGTATATTTTTTGAAAAACTTTGTGAAGTACGAATTATCAGCAAAACCAAGCTGGAAAGCTATTTCAGCAATGCCTGCACCTGCATTTATCAATAACCTTTTGGCCTCCAGCAGAACACGGTCGCGTATTACTTCGCCTGCGGGTTTACCCAGCAAGTCATTACAAACGGCATTCAGGTGATTGGGCGTTATATACAGCAACTCCGCGTATTCCTTCGGCAAATGCCTGGTTGTATAGTACTCCCCAACCAGCCTCCTGAAGTTATAAAGTATAAGGTAGTTTTGCTGCATCAACCCTTTGCCGGCAACTGCTTCGCTTACCCTGGCTACCGTTACGAAAAGTTCCATCAGGCAGGCACTGATCAGTTGCTTACTGAACTGGTCATTATTACCAAGCTCGTCTATAACACGCTGCATGATCTGCTGAACACGGACCAGCGTCGGTTCCTGTATCATCAACACACTTTCTTTGGCTATACCTCTGAAAAATGGCATTTTCGCCGCAATTTCTCTATCTGGTAAAAAAGCATGGATAAGGCTCTCAGAGCAGTTAATGATATAACCATCCACCTCACCTTCAAAACTCCAGGTATGCACCTGTCCGGGAATCATAAAGTATATCTGCCCTGCTTCTACCGGGAATTGCTCAAAATCTATAGTATGCGTTCCCCCACCCTGTGTAAATAACACCACATGGTAAAAAGAGTGCCTGTGCGGGAAATACAAATTGCTGTGCTCCCCCAAATAATGCGCCAGATTATCCGCAATAATATCTTCATGCAAATGATCATTACCACTCAGCGAGCAAATATCATAGACAGGAATGGTATTATTTACTTTTTTCATTACACAAATGTACACACAGATGCATAAACGAGATGGTACTATTTAATCGATTAGTGGTAGTTTTTACTGGTTTATGCTTGAACCAGATTTAAAAAGATTTGTAACCATAATGTAGAGTATAGTCAATCTCTTCCTGTTATCTAATCTTATATTGTTTTATGGCCAGTCATAATCGAATGTGTTAAAAAAACGTTAAAAAAATGTTGAAAATATAAAATTTAAAAATAAAAAAAATGATTCAAGATTATTTTCTACTTTTAATAATAACTATTTCAACAGACATTCTATAGAATAGCAAACAAAAACGCAACTTAATCCGATACTGAATATTATTCCGGCAATACGTATGTGGGTACTACTTATGCCGATAAAAGAACTGCATTGGGACCTTGCGTTACTTTCTAAAATAATTATCCATTCATGAAAATAATGTTCAGGTTAGTAATATTTCTATTGCTATTTGATTGTATTGAAACAAGCGCTCATGTCGATAGCAATTTGATAAAAAAATATTATATTCACATATATAAAGCAGAAAATTATATACTTCATACTCAATATATGCAAGCTAATATTGAGTATGAAGCTGCTTTTAAAACAGGTTTCTCACCTTTTGCAGCAGATATATATAATAGCATGCTCATAGGAATAAATATTAACGACAATAAAAAGGTATTTGAAATGGCAAAAATATTGCTTCAAAAGGGAGCAGATACAGGCTATTTCAGGAAAAGCATCTTTAATTCGTTTCGTAAATCGCAGCATTGGAAAATACTTCTAAAAATCTACCCAGAAATCAAGAAAAAATATGCTTCCAAAATAGATAAAAAGCCTATTGAGCAATTGAAGAAATTGAACGATAAAGACCAGGAATTAACCCACAATCTTTACAAAGACCCTGAAAGTAAAACCCTCCACTCAAGTTTCGATTCTTTATATGCTAAGTTTAGAAATTTGATGCTTAACAATGACTATTTAAGCGAAGACAAGGTCGGCATTGAAACAAATGACACTGAAATAAGTCTCGAACGAAGTTATCAAGTATTATTTACCCATTCATTTGAAGATGCAAATTTAAACCGACAAGAACAGTCTATTTTGTTCGATGTACTGGTTACAGCAATTCATACTGGCAAAATTAAAGCAGCTTATGGCCACGAACTTTTTAATGAGAGCAATGCGATTAAATACCGCAATGACTTTTACATAATGAATGATACCTTGTTTCAAAAAAATACAGACAACATTTTGATAAAAAACAAAGAACCCAACCTCTCTTCAAGTTCCCCAACCAAGGAAGAATTATCATTGATGAAATACCTGTATGTAGATACTTACGAAAACATAATAATGAAATCGAAGTATTTTTTTAAAAATGTAATATGCAAGTTTATTAACAATAAACCAATTGAAGATGGGCATTTTTTCATTTTTGGAACTGGGCAAGGGCGCTTTTTTAATGGTGAAACACGAAATGAGCTACAAAAAAGGGATAAGGTAGTTGACATATGTCTATATTAATAGTATCAAACACATAATAATAGTACATCTATAAAGCTATGATTATCCCGTCAAACAAAAAAATCTTTATCAAAAAGGCATCCTAAATGTATGCAGAATTATATCTACTCTGAAATGAACGCCTCCCCGATGCATGAAATCTCAATTCAGCCGTTAATAACCCTATATCCAGCTCTGTGAAACTCCGCGCCCCTCGGCACTACTCTGCTGTTAAACTAAGTCGCACCAATTGCCAACCGCAAATTGTCAACTACCCCTAAAATCTCCCCCTAAAAAAACCCGAGAGTATTAATTACTTTTGCGGCATTAAACAATATTGAATGAAAAAAATATTTTTACTTTTTGCATCGGTTATCTCCTTTATAGGTACGAGAGCCGATGAAGGCATGTGGATACCAATGCTGATTGGCAAAAACTATGATGAGATGCAGCGCAAAGGGCTGAAGCTCACCAAAGAAGACCTTTACAGCATTAACCACGCCAGTATGAAGGACGCTATTCTGCAGTTTGGCGGTGGTTGCACAGCCGAAATGATATCGAACAACGGACTGCTGCTTACTAACCACCACTGTGGTTATGATGCGATAGCAGGTTTAAGTACCGTGGAGCGTAACCTGCTTGACAATGGCTTCTGGGCACACAATATGCAGGAAGAATTGCCTGCTAAAGGTGTTACTGCTTTGTTCCTTCAGAAAATGGTAGATATAACCGATGAGGTAAAATCAGCTATCGGCGATGCTAAAGGCGAAGAACTGACCAAGAAATTTGACGCTATAAAAAAGGTAATTGAAGAGCGTGAAAACGATAAAGGCAAACTGGTAGCCAATGTAAAAGAATACTTTAATGGCAACCAGTACTTTTTATTGATCTACAAAAAGTATAGCGATGTGCGCCTGGTAGGCACCCCACCTAAAAGCCTGGGTAAGTATGGTGGCGATATCGATAACTGGATGTGGCCCCGCCATACTTCCGATTTCTCAATGTTCCGTATCTACGCTGGTGCTGATAACGAACCTAAGGCTTATGCTGCCGATAACGTTCCTTACCATCCCGGTAAATTCCTGCCGGTATCAATAAAAGGTGTTGACGAAGGCGATTATGCTATGATATTTGGCTATCCGGGTCGGACTAACCGTTACGAAGTATCGTATGGTGTTGACCTCGCTATCAATACCGTTAACCCGTCAATAGTAGCTATCCGCGATATGCGTTTGGCTATTATTAAGCGCCACATGGATAAGGATAAAGATGTGTATTTACAACTGACCAGCCTCTACAGCCGTATTGCTAACTATTGGAAGTACTTCATAGGCCAGACCGAACAGTTGAAACGCCTGAATGTTGTTGCTGAAAAGAAGAAAAGCGAAGATGAATTTGTGGCATGGGAGCGAGCTAATAATATGGACGCAAGCCTGATGGGCAAATTTGAACAGGCTTTTAATGAATACAAGCCTTATGCCAAACACGCTACTTATTATGGCGAGTGCTACAGGGCTACTGCTGTTGCAAGAATGGCCGGTTCATTGAAACCCCTTTACGAATATCTGGAAAAAAATGCAAAACCTAACGACGATAGCGTTAAGAAGTATGTAACCCTGGCACAAACTGCACGCAGGGCTGTTGCAAAAGAATATGAAGCCGGTACGGACAAGGAATTATTGGCAGCAATGACCAAGATGTACTATGAAAACGTAGACAAAAGCCAGTTGCCCGACATTTACGAAAAAGTAATTTTCAACAAAACTTGCTGCGGCAAAAAAGCATGCAAAAAACCAACCAAAAAAGGCGAACTGGAATGCTACAAAGGCACTACTTATACCGAGTATGCTGACTACGTAATGAGCCATACGTTTGTTACAGACAGCGTTAAGTTCAATGCCTTCTTAGAAAAGCCAAACCTGTATGCTTTGCAGAATGATGCGGCAGTACAATATGCTATGAGCTTCCAGACCAACTACGGCAAAAACTATGCACCTAAAGTGGAAGCATTCAATTTTAAGAAAGCAGAATACGCCAAGGAATATCTGCGCCAGATGATGATGCAGAAGAAAGACAAAATGTTCTACCCTGATGCTAACTCTACCATGCGTATTACTTACGGCAAGGTAAAAAGCTACGACCCGCAAGATGGTGTGCACTATAAATACTACACTACCCTTGATGGCCTGATGGATAAATACAAACCAGGTGACGAAGATTTTGATGTACCTGCGGCCCTTGTGAGCCTGTATAAAACTAAGGACTATGGCCAGTATGCTGATGCCAATGATGGCAAAATACATACCTGCTTCATTACCAATAACGACATTACCGGTGGCAACTCAGGCAGCCCTTGCATTAATGCAAATGGCGAATTGATCGGTGCTGCTTTCGATGGCAACTGGGAAGCGATGAGCGGTGATATCGCCTTCGACAAAAAATATAAAAGGACCATTGTTTGCGACATCCGTTATATCCTCTTCCTGATCGATAAAATGGGCCATGCCGATAACCTGATCAAAGAAATGGACATCAGAAAATAAATTTTCCCGACTCTTTATTTTTTCAAAGGCCACCAACAAACGTTGGTGGCTTTTTGTTATGAAATGCGCCTGATTTCAGGAGTGCCGACCGACCCGCGCGAACAAAAAAACAGGGAAATATTGTTAATGCCAATTAACTTAATGTTACCGGAATCAAAATTAACAGGACACTAAATGCGCTATTTTTGCGTTTTACATTAAACCTAAAAAAACAGGCCTTTATGAAGAAATTTTTGCAATTTTCATTGCTGGCATTATCAGCAGTAACTACGCTACAGGCGCAAACAAAGCACCGCTTCAACTTTAAAGACCACAGGAACTACGGTGCTACTCCTGCGGCAAAAACAACTGCGCTCAATGCTTCAAGATGCATAGCGCAAGTGTATGCTGTGTATGACGGCACATCAACCTATAACCCTATAGACTCGCAGACCTTCGCATATTCAGGTACTAGAGGTGGCGTAGTAACCGGCAATATGTGCTACGACAGTAGCTTGCTGGTAACCAATTCAGGTAGTTCGTATCACCCCACAGGCCGTTATTATCAAACATTTGACAGCCATAATAACATACTCACCAATATTGAGCAGCAATACGATATTTCATTAAGCAGCTTTGTTAATTCAGCCAGAATAACGCGTACTTACGATGCCAACGATAATATACTCACGGAACTAAACGAGTATTGGGATGTTTCGCTGGCAACATGGGTAAATTCCTTTAAAACGACCAATACATTTGCCACTCCCCACTTGTTAACCACATCGAACCAAATGTACTGGTCAGGTAGCGCCTGGAATAACAGCGAAATTGATACTTTCAGTTATAATAGTTTCAACAATCCTACACTGAGGTTTTATATGCAATGGAATTCTGGCACTTCAAGCTGGGATACAGGCGGCAGGGATACTTATGCGTATGACGGCTCGCAAAACCTTACGTCTATAATTTATGAATATTGGTCACCAGGCACAGGCTTTATGAATGGTTCAAAAGAGTTGTACAGTAACTACGCAGCACCAAAATGCTACCAGAAATTTATTTTGCAAAACTGGAACATGTCTAGCTCCAATTTTGAAAATATTGTAAAAGACTCTATCACTTATAACACCTACAACCAACCTACTTTTGCCTATGAGCGCTCCTGGGATGGTGCTGCATGGCCACTCGACAGCAATAGCGACAGGGTTCAGCTTTATTACGAACTGTACACCAATAAGGTAAGTAACATTAACAGTGAAGCGACCGCAATTGAGGTGTACCCTAACCCGGCTACTGAAATTATTAATATTGATTTTACCTTAACTGACCGCAGCAACACTACAATTGCATTGCAAGATGTAACTGGCCGCACCATACGCACGACCAACAGCGCCAACCTAAACAACGGCAGGAACCATATTCAATATCCCGTTTCGGGCCTTGCACCGGGTGTTTATTTCATTCACCTAACTAATGACAATGCCAATATTATCAAACGCATTGTAATTGGTGGCTAACCGCAATTAGCCGCAACAAAATCACAAAAGCCATCAACGTTTGTTGGTGGCTTTTGCGTTTAAAACAGGCATACACCAGCATCTGGCACTAAAACCATGCTACTGCGCCATTAGGTACGCATGTTGCGTCGCTCATCATCAACTACAGAACAAAGCTTAAAGTTCGTAAACCGCAAAGCAATCGCGCCCACATTATCAGCGCATAGTAGTAATTAAACGGAAAATGCGTGCTATTTTCACACCGAAATAAATGCACTATTATGAAAAAATGCCTATCATTGCTAGCTGTGTGCCTGGCCGCCTGCCAGATAACTACAGCTCAAAAAGTACTCTATACACCCGTCAGCGACGACCCCACCGACTACAAAAAAACGTCCATAGGTTTATCGGTTGGAAACCTTGATACTTACAGAGGCGTTTCCATCGGCATTGGCGGCCGTGCTGAAACGGTAATAATGGACCGTATTCTTGCTTACGCCAGTTACAATTGGGCGTGGTTCGATCAGGTGGGCAGCGAAACAAACTACTACGGAGACTATCCCGAACCCAAAGGTGGCAGAAAAGGTTACACTAACCTTACTATAGGGGGCAGCTACTTTTTGCTGGACTGGAAAAGCAAACAAAAAGTACGTATGACGCTCACCACCAGAAGGATGGGGAATGTTAATGTAGAACACTACACTATGGTGCCGGGTACAACACTGCACATGCTTGGCATTGACGCAGGCTATTCGAAGGAGAGCAAACCTAATTTGCTCGGCGGCGGCCAGAAGGATTCCATGTTTCACTACCAAAGCCTGGATAACAGGTTGGACATCCCGTTAAATGGCAACTTCTTTATGGGCGGAACGGATCAGCCGGCAGGCAATCCTACTTCTCTTTACACCACCAGCAACAGCTTCAATTTCTATTTGGGTGCGCGCCATAGAAGCGTGAGAAACCTGATCGTTGAATTTGAAGATATTGGTAAACGCAGCAGCACTTTGGTTTCTGACATTTATTGCGACTTGATCTATTCACCGCAAACTACTATCACCCATGTTATTGACAAAGATGGTGCAGAATGGAAACTCTATGCGCCTTCAAAAGCATTTAACCATGTGGGCTATAAATTAGGCATGGTAAGACGCTCTAATAGAACCAAATTCATGACTTTCAATTTTGAAATAGGGAAAATACCCGGCTTAGTAACAGGAACAAAAAGCTGGGCAGAATCAGGTGGTTACATTGCCATTGGCATCACCTTGTGCCTGAATTCAAAAATTCATATCGGCCCTAACCATAAGCCGCTACCGAAAAAGCAAAACGGCGAAACCAATACCAACCCGAGTATCTAAAGCTCGCATAAAATTCAAACTCATTTTACTTGCCCTTTTTACTGGCTCTTTTATCTGCTTTTATGAAAAATACAATTACAATTCTCGGGGTGTTGCTGCTTTGCAGCCTTTCAGGTCAGGCGCAATCTAGCTATAGTGTTCTTGAATCAGACCCTGGCAAATACACACAAACCGGTATCTCTATAAACCCCGTAAGCATTGACTATCACCATGGGTTTTCGGTCTCGGCATCAATAAGTGCAGAAACCGTTATCAACAACTGGCTGATGCCGCGCATTTCCTGCGCTACTTCATGGCTGGATAATGTAGCGAATGTAGCCAATACCAAGGGCGCACCCGACGCTGTAGGTGGCAGAAAAAAACAGTTTACCTTCGATGCGGGAGTCGTTATTTTCCTTTTCAATATAAATACCACTGATGATATTTTTGCTTATAAGGGCATACGTGTTTTCCAGGGCTATGGCACCCAACCCGTAAAGGTAACCGGCGGAAGAACCAAGCATCTGGTGGGCTTATCAGCCGGCCTGAATTACTACAGAAAGGCATTCCAGCTAAACCCTGACGATGAATCTGAAGATAAAAAATTTAGCTACAAGAGCCTGGACGGGACCATTGATTTGCCCTTGATGCATAGCTATCCTGGGCAGGGCATAGAACCAAAGGGGAATACATTTACTCCATTTTCAATGTCTCACGCCATGAGGTTTTACGGTGGTGTTTATTACAGAACCGTAAAAAACACCGTTATTCTGGAAGAAACGAACGGCAAAATGCGCAATAACCGGATATTAGATTTGTACTTAGCTATGTTTTATGCGCCGAATGCGGCAATCAGCAATGTTAAGGACACGAGTAATACAGAATGGCGTCTTGTGCCACAATCGGAAACCTTTAGCCACACCGGCTATAAATTGGGTGCGATAAGTAGTATCAGTGAAAAAACTGGCCCCTCCTACGGCTTTGAGATGGGTAAAAGACCGGGGGTAATGGGAAACAATGACGCAGTCAACTACTTTACTATATACGCTGGTATCTGGCTACGCTCTAAAAAGCACATTTGTTCGCCTAAGGCCGAATACAAACCATTACCGCCTGTTAAACCCACACCACCAAAGGAAAAAGAGAAGAAGGAAAAAGATGACATTATATAAGTAGCCTAATGCACCAATGCCTCAGAATCCAGATGTATTTCTGCAATTATTCTGGGTAATTAGTTAACAATAACGGCCAACGTTATTGAGGGATGCACACCAAACAGCTTCCGAATTAGGACTCCTGAATTAGCTTACGACTATTACAAATACCCCTATAAGCCCATCAAATATCAATAAACGCAGTATTCCGTACCTTTGCACCCTTATGAGTAAAATGGGTAAGGTTTTGGTAGCTATGAGCGGCGGTATTGATAGTACCGTCAGTGCGCTTATGCTCCATGATCAGGGTTATGAAGTGGTAGGTATAACCATGAAAACATGGGACTATGCCTCATCGGGTGGCGGCAAAAAGGAAACAGGATGCTGCAACCTCGATTCGTTTAATGATGCGCGCATGGCGGCGGTGGAACACGGCTTCCCGCATTATGTGCTGGATATTCGCGAGGAATTTGGTGGTTTTGTAATAGAAAACTTTATAGAAGAATACGTTGCAGGCCGCACACCCAACCCATGCGTATTATGCAATACGCACATTAAATGGGCTGCATTACTGAAACGTGCCGATGCACTGGGTTGCGATTTTATTGCCACAGGGCATTATGTAAAAGTGCGCGAAGAAAACGAGCGCTTCATACTTTCTAAAGCTAAAGACCTCACTAAAGACCAAAGTTATGTGCTTTGGGGCCTTGGCCAGGAATGCCTCGGCCGCAGTATATACCCGCTGGGTGACATGCTAAAAACAGAGGTTCGCCAACTGGCACTTGATATGGGTTATGAAGAGCTGAGCAAGAAGGCCGAAAGCTATGAAATATGCTTTGTGCCGGATAACGACTATCGCGGCTTCCTGAAAAGGAATGTAGACGGGCTGGAAGCAAGAGTGAACGGTGGTAATTTTGTGTTGGCTGATGGCTCCATTGTGGGCAAGCACAAAGGCTACCCTTTTTATACCATAGGGCAGCGTAAAGGGCTGGAAATAGCCTTCGGCAAGCCCATGTTCGTTACGCATATACAACCTGAAACCAATACGGTTATATTGGGTGAAGCCCACGAATTGGAAGCGAGCGAAATGATGGTGAAGGGCATTAATATGGTTAAATACGCTACCCTGCCCCCAAGTATGGAAGCGACTACTAAAATACGTTACCGCGACCCGGGCACAGAAAGTATACTTACCCCAATGGATGGCGGCGTACATGTACTGTTCAACCATTCGGTGAATAGCATTGCGCCGGGCCAGTCAGCCGTATTTTATGAAGGCGATGACGTTATTGGTGGTGGTGTAATACACCGGTCTTTATTTTAGTTGCCATTTCGCCTAAAACGCAAGAATATATAAATCAAAACGGTTCGAAGGTCAATCCTTCGAACCGTTTTTCTATTACATACATGTGGTTAGCATATACCCGTTATCGACACACCTAAAATAATATACCCGCAATAGTAGCAGACAGATACGATGCCAACGTGCCACACAGCAACGCCTTCATACCCAGTTTCGCCAGGTCAGCACGGCGCTCAGGTGCCAAAGCACCTATGCCACCAATCTGCATACCCACACTGCTGAAATTCGCGAAGCCACAAATAGCTATAGTAACAATGGTTGTCCCTTTAGGGGTAACCACATTTACCGCATGGGTGGTAAGGTTTTTAAAAGCGAAGAACTCATTAATAGTAATCTTCTGCCCCAATAGCGTTGCAACATTCTGCACATCGTTCATTGGAACACCCATAGCCCAAGCAAAAGGAAAAAATAATTTACCAAAAATAGAATCAAGGGAAAGTCCAGGATAAATATGCCCCAGAATGAAATTTACTAAGGCAATAAGTGCAATAAAACCGATCAGCATGGCAATTACATTCATGGCAATTTTAAAACCATCAGCCGCACCATGCGAAATAGCGTCAATAAGATTGGTGTAACCGCTTTCCACCTCCAGTTTCACCTTGCCCATTGTCGGCGATATCTCTGTTTCCGGAAATACGATCTTGGAGATAACCAATGCACCGGGCGCTGCCATCAGGCTAGCCGCCATCAGGTAATCTGCACGGGCACCCATGTTGGCGTAAACAATAAGTATTCCACCAGCAATACATGCCAGGCTACCACTCATGGAGGCCAGCAGCTCGCTCTTCGTCATAGTTGGCAAATAAGCACGAATCATTACCTGGGCTTCTACCTGGCCTACAAACGCACTGGCAACATTGCTCAATGCTTCCGCCCCGCTCACCCGCATAATAAAATTCATGCCACGGGCAACAAACGAAACAATGAGTTGCATTACCTTAAAATAGTACAATATGGCCACCAGTACGCAAACCAATATAATGGTTGCCGTAACATTAAATGCAAATACGAAAGCCGGAACCGCGCCATAACCACTCACCTTGCCGGCATGGTCTACAATGCCTACACCACCATACACGAAACCTGCCCCTTCCTGCGCAAAGCCCTCCAGCTTTTGCATGCCCTTACCCAGATACTGGAAGAAATTATTTACAGCAGGCACTTTAAGCACCAATACCGCAATCACTATCTGTAGCGTAAGTCCGCTAAAAACGAGGCGGTAATTGATTTTTCTTTTGTTATTCGAGAACAAAAATGCGATACCCAATATTAAAATGATACCCAAGATCCCTGTAAAACGCTCCATTATATAGGTAGTTTGAACTGCAAGATATAAATGTATGCAATACTGATGAGTACATTTTCTAAATTTGCAGGCTTAGGGCTTAAAAATAACGGGTTTTGCATACCCTCACAACATAAAATGATACGAGTAGGTAAAATAGTAGCATCGCACGGGCTCACCGGTGCAGTAATAATGACGCACATTGCGGCCGATTCCAAATGGATGAAAAAGGGCCATGCGCTGATGGTGGAAATGCAAAAGGGCAGCTATATTCCCCACTTTGTAACCGACTTTAAAATAAACAATGAAAGCGAATACGTTGTAAACATTGAAGATATTGACAAAGTAGAAAGCGCCAAAAGGCTGGTGGGCAAAAGTGTATTTGTAAATGAAGATGTGATGGCTGCCTACGCAAAACAGTCTCCGCTTTTATGGATAGGCTTTACGGTAACCGACGTGCATAAAGGCTTGCTGGGGCCTATGGAAGATGTGATGCAAAGCCCCAACCAATGGCTGGGCAAGGTAATGCTGGACGGAAAGGAAATACTTATACCCCTGGTAGAACCCATTTTACGCGAAGTGAACCTACGTGCCAAACGTATTATTATAGAAATGCCAGAGGGGCTGATTGATGTGTATCTGGGGTAGTTTATAGCCCCATCACTTTTCGCCAGCGAAAAGTCGGTCCCCTATTTGGCTGGAGTGGAGTGCACATTTACCGCAACAAACGTTTTGAAACATATGGTGGATGCGCCAAGAGACAATTCCCCTCTTGCCAAAGAGGGGACCGATTTTTCCGGAACGAAAAAATCAGGGGTGATGGGGCGGCAACATGTACAAATCAGGGAAGTTTAATTTTTAATTTTTGGTTTTAAATTTTTAATGGCATGCGCATAGATATAATTTCTGTAGTACCTGAATTGCTGGAAAGCCCTTTTAACCACTCTATTCTGAAACGTGCTCAGGCTAAAAACCTGCTGAATGTTTTTGTACATAACCCCAGAGATACCACCCCTTATAAACAGGGCCAGGTAGACGACTACCAATTTGGCGGTGGCGCAGGTATGGTAATGATGCCCGAACCGTTAGCCATTTTAATAGAAAAACTGCAAAGTGAACGTAAGTACGAAGAAGTAATTTTCATGACACCGGATGGTGGCCTTTTTGAACAAAAGACCGCTAACCGCCTATCAATGAAGGAGAATATCATTATTATTTGCGGACACTACAAGGGGATAGACCAACGCATACGCGATCATTTTGTGACCATGGAAATTTCTATTGGCGACTATGTATTGAGCGGTGGCGAACTGGCGGCGGCTGTGGTTGTTGATGCCGTGGGTAGGCTTTTACCGGGTGTACTGAATGACGAAACATCGGCCCTGTTCGATTCGTTTCAGGACGATTTACTGGCACCACCGGTTTATACGCGCCCGGCTGACTTCCGTGGCTGGCCAGTGCCGGAAATACTGCTCTGTGGCGACCCTAAAAAAATCGACCTCTGGCGCCACGAAGAATCGCTGAAACGTACCAAAGAAAGACGACCTGGCTTAATGGAAGACTAGGCGCTTAAAAGCATTTCCCTTTACTTTTTGAACGTATAATAAACTGCAGCAAACGGCCCATTGTTATATTGGTAAACCTGTTTGCCGTTTACCAGCGCAGCCTGTTGCAAGGTCTGGTTCATAAAACCCGCTTCTACCTTCCATGGCTTGCTTATCTGGTAACCCAATTGCAACCCTAAACGGTTCTGGTCAAAAATATTCTGATTAACGTTCGATCCAAACCCAATGAACAATTCGTCATAGGCTATAAAGTACAGCGACTTAGGCTGTATTTTTAGTGAGTTCAGCGGCACCATAACCCGCAGCTGGTAGCGGAGCCTGTTTAAGTAGTTATAGTCTTTCACTTCAAAATCAGCGAGCTTCTGGTCTACCTTGCCTATAAGCCGCTGTTCCAGGCGCAACCGGTGGTTTACAACTACCCTGCCGTGGTACTCATTCCATATAAACTGCTCAAAAAAACGGTGTTCTGGTATGTGGTGTGGCCCTGCCGGGTAATCGCCATAGGGATAGGTAATGATAAAGCCATAACCCAAAAGCGCACTCATGTCATTACTAAAATTGTATTGCACACCGCCGCGCGCAAGCGACTGTTGCCAGTTTACATATACGTCCTTTCGTCTCCAGGAATATTCAGCCAAAAGGGATATCTTCTTGGACAGGTAAATATTATTTATGGAGGTGGTCCATATAATATCATTCTTATCTTGCAGGCGCTGCCCTAATGCAACCTTGCTTCCCGGTAACATTATAAAGAGCGTTAGTAGTGATGCTATTTTCAAAATGGTCTTTCTCCACAACATATCCGTTATTTAGCAATTAAAATCAATCGTGAAGTCCTTGCATGTAGGCTCCGTGAAATGTACCGGCAAAAGTAAATGAACTATCGTAAAAACCAACACTGGCAGCCACTTTTATCGCCAGTATAATGCACAGCAATGTTTCTGCTATACAACAAAAAACCATGGCAGGGAATTACACCTGCCATGGCTGCTTTATGGTAAGAGGGTTGATAGGTTTACTGTCTTATGGTGATAGCGTTGTATAGGTGTTAGTTTTATAGTAATAGAGTTGGACAGGTTGTTTTGTTTTATGGTAGTAGGATTGGATAGATAGTTTGTTTTATAGTGATAGAATTGTACAGGTTGGTTTGTTTTATGGTAGTAGGATTGGATAGATAGTTTGTTTTATAGTGATAGAATTGTACAGGTTGGTTTGTTTTATGGTAGTAGGATTGGATAGATGGTTTGTTTCATGGTGATAGAATTGTACAGGTTGTTTTGTTTTATGGTAGTAGGATTGGATAGATAGTTTGTTTTATGGTGATAGAATTGTACAGGGTGTTTTGTTTTATGGTAGTAGGATTGGATAGATAGTTTGTTTTATAATGATAGAATTGTACAGGGTGTTTTGTTTTATGGTAGTAGGATTGGATAGCAATATTTTCTGCTGTGCGGACGCTCAATATCCCTCGGATATCACCATTACCTCGACAATGTCAGCCGGTCAATTTATAAAATTGAAAATCAGGAACGGTAGCTGTGCACCGCAACTATAAATGTAGTGATGCGGACAGAACTGATACCATACCGGATGTGACCTGTAAGTGTGAATGTTGCCCCATTAGGATAGGGAGCTACGTTGCCGGAAAAGAAGTCTTTAAGCAAATTGTATGCGATGCAGTATCGCCAACGTAGTGGTTCAATACGGGCTGAATACCCACTAAGGCCTTACGCAAGGGCATAAACACATACAATAAATTACAATTTGAAGACTCAAGCAACGGCAACAGCAGGCGGTCCGCGCAAAGCGAGCATGCAGTGCTCTGCACTGATCATGTGCTGGTGGTAGCATAGCACATATTCCATTCGGGAATGATGCACTAATAAATTGACTGGAATAAAAGGAGGGTCAATAAGCAGGCAGGTATTTTGCACACCTTTCGGCTTGCGTTTTTTAATTTTCTGCGGTAATTCAGTACTTGGATGTTTTATGTTAAAACTAAAGCTTTGTAACGGCATAGCAAACCTGCTGATGCACTTCACTTTATTCACCCAAATTGTATGGCCATGCCTTTCGCCATGATGATCTGTAATGCACGGGATATCGCTTTCCTGACCGAGAAATAAAGTGAAGAAAGATAATTCCGATTGGTATTTAACACCAGACTTCTCCGCAAGATTTTTAAACGCGAGCAGTTTATAATTAACTACCGCATTCGCACTGAAGAACAGGCAAAAAATGATTAAAAGGGTTTTTATCTTTAACCTAACATGCATTCTTACTAAGAATTATTGTTTTATCACTTTTAAAACTTGTTGTTGGGTTGAAGTAACTGCTTTC
This sequence comes from Chitinophagales bacterium, assembly GCA_038228575.1. Taxonomy (GTDB): domain Bacteria; phylum Bacteroidota; class Bacteroidia; order Chitinophagales; family Chitinophagaceae; genus Flavipsychrobacter. The sequence goes on from JBBRPD010000002.1 coordinate 181,701, forward strand.
AGAAAGTAGATACCGCCCGGCAAATTCGCAACGTTGTAAGTAATTGCGGCATTTTTTCCACTCGCAAAAGTAGATGAAAATACCATTACTTCCTTACCCGCCAAATCAGTAAGCCTGAAAAAGACCTCCTGAGGCGACTGCAAGGTAATAATAATATTTATATTTTCCATAACCGGGTTAGGAACGAGCACCTGAAGTTCAGCGGTTTGCGGAATAGGGGTATCAATAACATCGAGATCTATGGCTGTACATTTAAAGTTAGGGATGCCATAACCTATTTGTGTGCCGGGGCTGGTATACCTGCTCGCACACCGTATGATAGCGTTTCTCAGTTTTGCAGGCGTCGCCCCTGGAACTGCCTCCCAAAGGCAAGCTGCCCAGCCCGCAATTTCAGGGGTTGATATGGAAGTTCCGTTATCGGCAATATAGCCCCCGGTGGAATTAAATACAGCTCCCGGCTCCCCCAGTGCACAAACGTCAGGCTTCACCTGCCCGGCTGCATTAGGCCCGTAGCCACTGGTACTTGCATTTACGCCCGATGAGTTTACGTTACCAATGGTAAGTGCACTGTCAGCGTCGCCAGGCGTTAATATATGCATCCAGCTGTTATCGCCTTCATTGCCTGCCGATGCTACGAAAAGCATCCCTTTTTGTGTGGCTATGTTTGCAGCCTTTGCAGCAATGGTAGTTTTGCCATCTATATCGGTTGCGTAAACTAAATTATAAGCTGTATTATCAAACGTATTATAACCTAATGATGAGGTGATGATATCGGCACCAATGCTATCGGCCCGTTCGGACGCCGCCAGCATGTTCAATAATTCTATAGGCTGTTCGGAATTATCGTCTTCGCTTATATACAACGCATACGATGCCAGGGGCGCAGACCCCACATAGGTGTTCGGCACATAGCCCGCCATGGTAGATAGTATTTCCGTACCATGACTATCGTAGGCGTAAACACCACTACTGGCCAAGGTGAAATTATGTGAATCTACTATCCTGCCGGAGGTCCGCAGGCTATCAAACCCAACGTGCGTGTTGGTACCGGCAAAACCGGCATCGAGCACCGCTATCAGCTTGCCAGCGCCCTTAAAACCAATATCGTGCAGGTAGTCGCCATTTACCATGGTCGTCTGGTTCCAGGTTTGGGAATAGTAACCAGAACCCGAAGTAGTACGCGCCGCAAAGGTGGCACCCAGGGTTGACTCATCACCATCAGCCACTGGTTCTTTGTGTAGTATGCCGGAATAAACCGCTACCAGCCTTGTACTGCCTACAAAAGCCAACGCTTCCGCATTATGTATCTGGCTGGAATCAGAGAGCAGTATCACACATAGGTTAAGCCACTTGGACGTACAATGCAGTTTGCCGCCGGTAACATGCAAAACACTATCCACATAGGCTTTGGTTACGGGCAGGTCGGTACTGTCAAGCGCAATACCCTGGCTAGCCCTGCGGGCTAGGGAGCGGGTGGTTAAAAAGGTAAGGGAATCACTGAAAGGGAGGGTTCCGTTCTTATTACTGAAATTGACCTGATAGGCATATTGCATGGCATCCGCTGTATCTGATACTACTATCAGGCACAGGCAAACCCATAAGAACTTTTTGAACATAGTATTAGTTGTGGTCTATAGCACGCATAATAACGGTATAACCATTAATGCATTTGGCATTATACGGAAGATAGGTCCAATGCGTCCATTCTTTATAGATCATACCCACATTAAATGCATAAACTTCCTTTGCATAAATGCGATATGCATACACCGCTGAATCCAGTTGGGGATAATTAACAGATTCGTTATCTTCTATTACAGTAACCGTATTATCATAATTAACAAAGCCGTTGTTGTACGATTTGTTGACATCAGTATACGTGTAATTCCAGTTTTTATAGTAGCTCAGAGCAGGGTCATTCACATCAATATTGGCATTGCCAGCCCATGAAAGGCCCTGTTGTATAGGGTAAACCATTTTAATGAATTGCGCACCATCCTGGCTGTATAGCAAGCTGCTTACAGGCGTACCCGGAGGCGGTGTGGTAGTTGATTGTATGATAGTGGCTGGTGTAAGCAATATTACCCGTACTTTGGTCCAGGTAGCGCCGTCATGCGGACGGTAGTAAACATCCATCAGGTAAGAAAGCCTGTTCTGGTTGTCTCTGAAGGTATCAGAAATAGCGTATTTCAATTGGGTGCGGGTTTCCAACTGGCTGCAATTTACGCCTGTATCGTAAATAGTATGGCCATCACTCGCATAATGGGAATCTATTTTGGGCGTGGTGAAGTAAAGGATAGAATCTACATTATAGGTAATGAATTTCCCCAACTCAACAGGGAAATAGTTCTGTGTCTGATCGCCTGATTTTTGCGTTGTTTTCTTACAAGAAAAAAAAGCTGAAAAGCCAACAATTGCTGTGAATATAATAGGTATGATCTTTTTTGACATGATTTGGTCTGCTAGATTTAGCGTAAATTTAGTTAAAGAAACGAAAAATAAGTATAATTACTCAAAAAAGAGCCGATTATTCTCAAAAACAGTGCGCAACGGCACAATCGACCGGCTCAAAAATTAATTTTCACCTATATAGCACCGCGCTTTGTGCTACCGGCAACAACACCCATCAGCCTGCTACCTTATTCACCTCCAGGTCATCATTACAGGCAGCAAGTAGTTCAGCAACCGTCTTCTTCGTTTTGGGGTGCACAAAAGCGGGCGCGATTTCGGCCAGTGGCACCAATACAAATTTCCGCTGCTCTAAAAACGGATGTGGCACCACCAGGTCGGGCATATCTACCAAATCATTGTTGTAAAACAATATATCGATATCCAGCGTTCGTGGGCCCCACTTTATGTCGCGCTGCCTGCCCAACTTCGTTTCAATTTTATGAATAGCTTCCAGCACATCGGTTACCGGCAAAATAGTTTTTACCAGCACGCACATGTTCAGGAAGTCGGGCTGATCGGTGAGCCCCCATGCTTTGGTTTCGTAGTATGCCGACTGTTCCGCAACCTTACCCACATACACCCCCAGGAAAGAAACAGCTTTTTTCAGCCATTTTCCACGGTCGCCCTCGTTGCTGCCCAGCGATAAGTATACACTGTTCATGCCTTGCGTTCCGCTATACCTTTAATCTGATCCATAAATTGCGGCATACCGTTTACAGAATGGTTGTAGCCTTCCTCATTCGCAAAACCTTCCTGTATCCATTGTAGTTCGGTAACATTGGCACCCTTTGGCGTTATTGTATACGTAACCTTGTTATAATTTTCAGGCTTGTCCTCCAGGCCGGAAAAACCGCTCCAGTAACTGTACGAAATAAGCGCTCCCGGTTCGTTTTCCAGTATCACACCCTTATCCCTGTAGCTGGTCTCGCCATATTCGCCCTGAAAAATGATCTCGCTGCCCACTTTCCAGTCTGTTACGGTTTCCGTCCCGAACAGGTATTCCTTTATAATACTGGGCTTGGTCATCACATCCCACACCCTGGCTGCGGGCACATTAATATCTACCACTCCGGTTACTTTAAGGTCATGTCTCATCAATTACTGTTTTCAGGGTGAAGGTAAGCGATGTTACTAAAAATAAAAATACTGTGGTGCGGGTATGTCTTACATTTATTCCATAGTTAATTGCCCTAAATTCGCAGCAAAACCACACACATGATTACAAAAATAAGGGCAATTGTTACCGGGGCAACCGGCATGGTGGGCGAAGGTGTTTTACACGAATGCCTTCAACATCCTGATGTGGAAGCCGCACTGATCGTGAACCGCAAACCCTCGGGCTACCAACACCCTAAACTCACTGAAATAATACATAGCGATTTCTTTGACCTCTCTGCCATTGAAAATAAGTTAGCCGGCTACAATGCCTGCTTCTTCTGCCTCGGCGTATCTTCCGTAGGCATGAAGGAACCCGAATATTATAAAATGACCTACACACTTACTATGACCTTTGGACAGGCCGTAAGCAGGCAAAATACAGACCTTACGTTCTGTTACGTTTCGGGTGCCAGCACCGATAGCACTGAAAAAGGCAAAAGTATGTGGGCACGCGTAAAAGGTAAAACTGAGAATGACCTCATGAAACTGCCCTTTAAAAAGGCCTACAATTTCCGCCCAGGCTACATGCACCCCACCCCGGGCCTCAAAAACACCCTTAAATATTATAAGTACCTCGGCTGGCTCTACCCTATTGTAAAAGCCCTGATGCCGAATTTCGTTTCCACACTGGCCGAAGTAGGCACCGCAATGATCAATACCATAAACAAAGGCCCCGAAAAATCGGTACTCGAAGTGCCAGATATTAAGGCATTGGCGAAAATGTGAATATGGTGAATGGTGAATGGTTTGTTATGGTGGGCGTTGTTACGATGGGTGTTGCCCATCGCTGACGTATTTCAGGGCGTTACCCCTCGTCCTCGAATGTCTGAACTATGATTTTTTGGGGCCTCACCCCTGACCCCTCTTCCCATAGAGCGGGGAATGCCAATGTCCTCGCAGTCGCTCGGGTGAAATTAAAACAGACACCATTTCATGTTTAGAAGTGTTTTGCGCTGGGGCGGCGTTTGATGATGGTGATGGAGCCGGAGGTTTTGACTTTTTCTTTAGTGTTAATGAGCCAGATGGCACCTTCTACGGCGTCGGGGCCGTCGTCGTGGGCGCGGGAGCCGGGAGCGAATGCGGTGAATTGTTCGTCGAGCCGCTTCATGTGCGGGTTTTCTTTTTCGGTGGCGTTTAAATAAAGTTTGCAGTTGCGGTGCAGCGGTTCAAGCAGGGCTTCTATGCGGGTGAACTTGTGGTCTTTTTTGCGCTGATCGCCCATGATGGGGATGGTGTGGTTTCTCTTTTTTCCTTCTTTGTAAAATTCGCTGAGGAGGAGGTCTTGCAGGAGGACTTGTTCCATGTAGAAGTAAATTGAATGGCTTAATTGCTTAATGGCGGAATGGCTCAATGAGGTTGATGAGGGCCTCACCCCTGACCTCCCGCTGACGGAGCGGGACAGGCTCGCTCCCATAGAGCGGGGCATGCTGATGTCCTCGCGGTCGCTCGGGTGAAGTCCTTGATTCAAACCGGTGGGGGTGTTTATGTAA
>JBBRPD010000003.1:0-140366 GCA_038228575.1 Chitinophagales bacterium
AAGGCGAATTAAAGAAAAGAAAATCAATTACTTAGAACGAAAAATTAGCGCATTAAAAGAACAACTGCTGAAAGATGTTGCATAGAAAAAAGAACCAAAAAAAGCGGCATCCCGAATGCTTTCGGGACAATCGCTGCCGCGTGCAAAAGGAGCCCTGCGGCGTGTTTTGCTGAAGCTTGTTACTCTAATGTCTGCACCGGGACGGCGGCGCAGGTGTTACGTACTTTTACAAATAATATTTTAATCGGACAGTAGTGTTTTGCCTTTTTAATTCCTAATATCCCCTGCCTTCTTTTTGTTCCATGTAGTTAATGAAGGCGCGGTTGGCAACACGGTTACCACCTCTTGTAGGGTAGTTGCCCGTAAAGTACCAGTCGCCGGTATTGTGCGGGCAGGCATCAGCCAAACCTTCAATCGATTGATAGATCACGTCAACTTCAGTGTTTACATCCTTATGGCGCAACATCTGTGCTATCTTGGTGCTGATTTGCTCTGCTGTAAACGGATGGTAGACGTTTTTTACAAAGTTTTCGTCATCCAGTTTATTATTTGCTTCAGCTTCCTTGCATTGGTTGTAGGTATCGGTCAGCAGGCTTTCGTTGCCATTATCTTTCAATAAGCCCACGGCAGCCTGGAACGCAATAAAATCGCCCATCTTGCTCATATCAATACCGTAACAATCGGGGTAGCGTATCTGTGGTGCCGAAGAAACTATAATAATGCGCTTTGGCCCCAGGCGGTCCAGCATTTTAATAATACTTTCCTTCAGTGTTGTACCCCGCACTATGGAATCATCTATCACCACAAGCGTATCAACGCCGCGTTCTACAGTGCCATAAGTAATATCGTAAACGTGTTGCACCATTTCATTTCGCGAAGCATCTTCTGTAATAAAGGTGCGCAACTTAGCGTCTTTAATGGCTATCTTTTCAATACGGACGCGGCGGTATATCAACTCCTTCATTTCTTCAGGGGTAATATTGTCTTTGCGCTCCATTATCCTTTTCAGGGTAATATCTTTCAGGTAGTCTTCCAGCCCTTTAATAAGGCCATAGAAGGCTGTTTCAGCCGTATTGGGTATAAAGGAAACTATGGTATGGCGCAGGTGGTAGTCCAGCGCTTCAAGAACCCTGTCGGCCAGGTTACGGCCCAGTTGCATACGCTCCCTGTATATATCGGGGTCGCTGCCTCGGCTGAAATAAATGCGTTCAAAACTGCAGGCAGTCAGCTTGCGGGGTTCCAGTATCTCCACATCGCTGAAGGTGCCATCGGCCTTAATAATAATGGCGTGGCCCGGCAGCAGTTTTATTATTTGTTTCTGAGTAACGTTGAATGCCGTCATTATGGCTGCGCGCTCTGATGCCGCTACAACCACCTCATCATCTTTATAATAATAACAAGGGCGAATACCATTGGCATCGCGCATTACAAAGCTATCGCCATTACCCACCAGGCCGCAGAAAACATAGCCGCCATCGAATTGAACAGTCGCTTTTTTCAGGATGTTCGCAATATCCAGCGAAGCGGGGTTAGCATCATCGGCCTTGCACAGGTAGTGGTGTATGGTTTCTATCATAGCACTCAGGTCGCTTTCGCGCATATTATTGGTAGGGTGCAATGCCAGTTTCGCAAAAAGCTCGTCAGTATTTACCAGGTTAAAATTCCCTGCCATGGCAAGGTTCCTGGTGGGGTTCATGTGTGGTTTTATAAATGGGTGGCAGAATTCTACATTGTTCTTGCCTTGTGTGCCATAGCGCAGGTGGCCCAGCAATATTTCAGCAGCGAAGCGCATATACCCCTTCATGAAACCCGGATGCTGCAAGGCATCAGGGTACATCTTTTCAAGATCTGTAACTTCCTGGTTAATGTTCTGGAAAATCTGGGCTATTGCCTGCTGGCCGCTCACACGGTGGCGATGCATATTCTGGTGCCCCGGCGCTACGTCCAGTTTTACTGAAGCTATACCCGCACCATCCTGGCCGCGGTTATGCTGTTTTTCCATGAGCAGGTACAGCTTGTTAAGCCCATACACTGCAGTGCCGTATTTTACATGGTAGTAGGAAAGTGGTTTCAAAAGGCGTATGTAAGCTACGCCGCATTCGTGCTGTATTGCGTCAGACATGAGGGTGCAAAGGTAATGCGAATTGATTAATTTAAGGCAGCGCCTTGGGCTTAAACAAAAATAAAATAGCTTTATTCTATATATTGTTTGAGCGAATCGATAGGAACACCGCCAGAATATATTTTCAGCAGTTTCCTGTCGTGGTCATATATGTTAATTTGTGGCAATTGGGTATACAGCATCGTTTTTTTCATAAAATCGGTGCTGTCAACGCCTACATTCATTTGCGGGTAGTCTTTTTTATGGGTAATAAGCAAGAAATTATTCAGGTATTGACGGTATTGCTTGCCACACATCAGCACAATTTTCGATTTTTTAAACAGATCGAAATTTTTTTCAATCAACATGGACTGGTCTTCGCAATGCTCGCATACCGGGCTGAATAACATTACAAATAAATTAGCCTTATTTTTTACCTGTTTATCGGTTAAGAGTGTGTAGTTATACCTGGTATTGGCATCTGGCTGGGCTACCGTTTCCTGCATTATAGCAATGAAGGGTGGCATTGGCGCGCCTATGGCATTGTAATCGGTTTTGGTTTCAGTTACCATGTTTTGGGCCGGCGGCGTATACATGCTTGGTTGCGGTAGCTGGTTGGTTTGGGCCAGTAATGTGCCGCCAGTAAGTAAAAAGAGTAAAGTAAAAAGATGCTTAGCCATAACGCAAATTTATATAAATACAGGGATATTGTTTGTGCCAGATACATGATTGTAAATCAACTACCATGCCGTAAATGTGCAGGGGAATGGATCAATTTTACATTTTTTTGCAGTTTATATGCCGCACAAACTAGCTATCGCGAATCAATCTTCAATAATTTCAATTTTTCGCCTTAATTTGTGCCCGTTATTATTAATTATATGAACTTTCAACTTACAGAAGAACAAATAGCGGTGCAGATGGCTGCACGCGATTTCGCCAGGACTGAATTATTGCCAGGTGTTATAGAGCGCGATGAGCACCAGAAATTCCCTGCGGAGCAGATGAAGAAACTGGGCGAACTTGGCTTTATGGGCATGATGGTGGACCCTAAGTACGGTGGTTCGGGTATGGATACCGTGTCGTATGTACTGGCAATGGAAGAAATATCTAAAATTGACGCTTCGGCTTCAGTTTGTATGAGTGTCAATAATTCCCTGGTTTGCTGGGGTTTGGAAACATACTGCAGCGAGGAGCAAAAACAGAAATACCTGGTGCCATTGGCTACCGGCCAAAAGATTGGCGCTTTCTTGCTGAGTGAGCCGGAAGCAGGCAGCGATGCTACTTCACAGCGCACAACAGCAGAAGATATGGGCGATTATTATTTGGTTAATGGTACTAAAAACTGGATAACCAATGGTAACAGCGCATCAACCTACATAGTTATTGCTCAAACTTACCCTGATAAGAAGCATAAAGGCATCAATGCATTAATTATTGACAAAGACACCCCGGGTGTAACCGTAGGTGCAAAAGAAAATAAATTAGGCATCAGAGGTAGCGATACGCACAGCATTATGTTTCAGGATGTGAAGGTGCCAAAAGCTAATCGCATAGGCGATGATGGTTTCGGCTTCAGTTTTGCAATGAAGGTGCTTACCGGCGGCCGTATTGGTATAGCGTCGCAGGCATTGGGTATTGCAAGTGGTGCTTACGAATTGGCATTGAAGTATTCGAAAGAGCGTAAAGCATTCGGTACTGAAATATGTAACCACCAGGCTATCGCTTTCAAACTGGCTGATATGGCTACTGAAATTGAAGCAGCGCGTTTACTTTGCCTGAAAGCAGCATGGGAAAAAGATCAGCATAAGGACTATACGCTATCTGCATCAATGGCTAAAATGTTTGCTTCTGATATCGCCCAAAAGGTAACTAACGAAGCTATACAGGTACATGGCGGTTATGGTTATGTAAAAGAATTCCACGTAGAGCGCCTGATGCGCGATGCGAAGATCACTCAGATCTACGAAGGTACCAATGAAGTACAGCGTATCGTTATCAGCCGTACTATTCTGAAAGGGTAGTTTTTTAGTTGATGCTCAACGATTTTATTGTTTATTTTGTTTTGAACGGGCTCATTCTTTTGAGTCCGTTCGTTTATAAATAGCGTATTATTCATAAACTACCGGGCTTACTTGCTTACAGCTATCAATATTAAAATGCAAATTGAAAGATACGAACTTAAGACAGGTAGAAATTTAACGATATTTGAATTTATCAGCCAAGGTTCCAAGGGAGAAATCGTCAAATTGATTCAGTTTGTACCGACTAACTATAAAAACCTGTACAATCTTGCTTTTGGAGATAGTGACCCTACTACGGGAAAAATTAATGATATTGTAGTTTCAAATAATGGAGATACAGAATTAGTGTTAGCTACCGTTGTTTCTGCTGTATATTTATTTACGGACAGGTATCCCGAGGCTTGGGTACATGCGACTGGCAGTACAATGGCACGAACAAGGCTTTATAGGATGGGGATTACCAAATATTTGCTTGAGGCTATAGTAGATTTTGATATTTACGGTCAGATTGATGATGATTGGGAGATATTTAGAAAAGGGGTAAGCTATGACGCATTTGTAGTAAAAAAAAAATTACGTAATTTTGATTTGTGAAAACAACAAGAGTAAATATTCGAGGTAAAAAAATTAAAGTCAGGATTGATCCGTCATTGGATAAGTATGATGGCGTGGTATTATTTCCTGAAAAATTGGCAAAGGCTAATGACATGTTACGTACTGTTGGTTTACCTAAGGGCTTCCATGGTTAATAACATCCTCGCATAATCCCCCTCCACTTTCTTGTTTTTCATTTGCTTTAGGCTTCCATAATTGATTATTATCATATAATTGGTGATTATGTTTGCAGTTAAAATAGAGTTAAACTAAATGCAATAGGTTTGATGCTGTTACCTACCGCCTATTTTTGTACCTTTGCACACTTTTTATAAAGTATAATGACAGATTTACTGGCACAGGTTGACCGCAGCAGATTGCCCACGCACATCGCCATCATAATGGATGGCAATGGCAGATGGGCACGCGACCGCGGGGAAGACAGGGTTTATGGTCACTACGAAGGTGTGATAAGTGTACGCGAGATAGTTGACGCTTGCGGAGCGCTTGATATTGGTTTCCTTACGCTTTATGCGTTTTCAGCTGAAAACTGGAATCGCCCCAAAGCGGAGGTTGATGCGTTAATGGAGCTGTTGGTAAATACCATAAGGAAAGAAGTAGACGACCTCAAGAAGAATAACGTGCGCCTGCACGTTATTGGCGATTTCGCCAGCCTGCCAGAAATGGCCCAAAGGGAAATGGGCGAGGCTATGGAAATGACGGCTATGAATACGGGCCTGAACCTTATTCTGGCACTCAGCTACAGTTCGCGCCAGGAAATACTGGGAGCCACAAAAAAACTTGCCGAAATGGTTGCTGGGGGCTTGCTAAAGCCCGATGATATTGATGAACAGGTGTTTCAGCGTTGCCTGGATACTGCAATGTTCCCTGACCCTGAACTGATGATAAGGACGAGCGGAGAAAGCAGGATAAGTAACTTTTTGCTCTTCCAGCTGGCATACGCCGAATTATATTTTACCCCGGTGCATTGGCCGGATTTCCGCAAGGATAATTTATACGAGGCCCTGCTCGATTACCAGCGCCGCGAACGCCGTTTTGGCAAAACAAGTGAACAAATACAAAAGAACAACGTCCCTAATGTATAAAGTATCCCTGAAATACGGATTATTGGTTATGTGTCTGTTAAGCGTCTTCAATACGAAAGCCCAGTTGGGTGGTCGTGGTGGCGGACTTAAAAGCATGGCACAGCCTGCGGCCGACGGAGCCGACAAGAATAAACCGGTTGAATATGAAATTGGTGGTATTAAAGTACAGGGTAACCACTACCTCGATGCTGATCTTATTGAGGCGGTAACGAATCTTTCTGTTTCACAAAAAGTGCATCTGCCTAACGATGAGGGTATTGCCAAAGCCATTCGCAGTTTGTGGAAACAGGAGTTGTTTTCAAACGTTAATGTTCTTATTGAAAAATATATTGACGATAAGGTTTTCCTTATTATACAGGTGGAAGAGCGCCCGCGCCTGAGCAGCTTTAAATTCAGGAACATCAAAACCGCTGAGGCAAAAGAACTGAAAGGCAAATTACCATTGGTATCGAACAAAGTAGTTACCGAAGCTACCAAGAAGGAAGCTGTGGTGCGCATAAAAAAATACTATGTTGATAAAGGCTTCGGCAGGGTTAAAGTTGGCGTTGCGGAGCGTAATGATACTTCGGGTATTAATAAGGTTACCCTTACATTTACTATTGATAAGGGCAGCAAAACCCACATTAACCAGATAAATATTGTAGGTGAAGAGCATGCTACAGAAGGGCGCCTGAAAAAGACGCTGAAATCGACCAAGGAGATGACGCGTATTACGCTGCATCCTGATGCGGAACAAAGCGCCTACCCAACTACCAAGCGGTCATTTGCAAAGTATATGAAGCAATTCGGCTTCTTATCGCCATCCAAAACACTCGATGCGCTGGATCCTTATTTCCGGTTCAAATTATTCGCAGGCTCTAAATTCAATCAGACAAAATTCGAGGCCGACAAGCAGTCGATGGTTGCTTATTTAAATACACTGGGCTATCGCGATGCCGCTGTGGTGGCCGATACTACCTACCCGGTTAAGAATGGCAACATTAATGTTGATATAAAGGTAAAAGAAGGCAACAGGTATTATTTTGGCGATGTTACCTGGAAGGGCAACACCAAGTATTCAGCCGAATTCTTAACTAAAACACTAGGTATCAAAAAGGGCGATATTTACAATCAGGCTTTATTGGAAACCCGTATTGGCCGACAGTTGAACCCTGAAGGTGGTGAAGACGTGAGCAGCCTGTACATGGATGACGGTTATCTGTTCTTTAACGTAGAACCTATTGAGGCTTCAATTGTAAACGATACCATCAACTACGAAATGCGCATTACCGAAGGCGCGCAGGCAACCATTCGTGATATTTCTATTTTTGGTAACGACCGTACTAACGATCACGTTGTGCGCCGTTCCTTATATACTATGCCGGGCAATAAGTTCAGCCGTACCGACCTCGTTCGTTCTAACCGTGAAATTGCGCAACTGGGCTTCTTCGATCAGGAAAAGATCGGCATACAGCCAAAGCCGCATCCTGAAGATGGTACTGTGGATATTGAATATACCGTTGTTGAAAAATCGAGCGACCAGTTGCAGCTTTCTGCCGGTTTTGGTGGTGGTGTAAACTTCTATGGTAACGTGGGTATTACGTTCAATAACTTCTCTATCCGCAATATTTTCAAGCCAAGGAAGTGGGATCCGCTTCCGGTAGGTGATGGCCAGAAATTTGGTATCAACTACGCTTCTAACGGTGCGTACTATAACTCATTAACTACATCCTTCACCGAGCCTTGGCTGGGTGGTAAAAAGCCGAATGCATTCACAACCAACTTTACTTACAGCCGTTACTCAGCTGCACTGGTAGGTACCAACCCGCTCAATTCTTACCTGCGTATGGTGGGTGGTGGTATATCTATGGGTAAACGCCTTAGCTGGCCCGATAACTTCTTTGTATTCAACTATGGCCTTAACTATAGCAACTACCGCCTGAAAGACTATGTGTTGGTGAGCGATTTCAAGAATGGTTATGCGAATGACCTGCATTTTAAATTTGTGCTTTCCCGTAACAATATTGATCAGCCTTTGTATCCACGTAGCGGTTCTAACATCTCCTTTACCTTCCAGCTAACACCGCCGTTCAGTGCCTTCAGCGACAAGAATTTTGCAGCCGAAACACCAGAGCAGAAGTACAAATGGATAGAATACCACAAGTATAAATTCGTGGCCGATTTCTATCAAAAAGTGGCAGGTAATCTGGTATTGAGGCTGGCATCTAAATATGGCTTCCTCGGTTATTACAATAAAGACATTGGTTATTCACCGTTTGAGCGCTTCCAGTTAGGTGGCGATGGTCTTTCTGGTTATTCTTACTTTGTGGGTAAAGACATTGTTGCGCAACGTGGTTATGAAGTTTACGCCAATGCAGCAACCATCTACAATAAATACACCGCAGAATTACGTTACCCATTCTCCCTGCAACCAACGGCTACCATTTATGGTATTATGTTTGCTGATGCGGCCAATGCATGGGGCAGCTTTAAAGAATACAATCCTTTCAAGTTGAACAGGGACGTAGGTGTGGGTATCAGGTTGTTCCTGCCTATGTTTGGTTTGCTGGGTCTTGACTATGGCATAGGAATTGATAGGATTAATCATTCAACGGGTCAGACGGGCCTGAAGGATATTGCTAAGTTCAACTTTATGCTCGGTTTTGAACCGGAATAATATGGGGGCGACACTGAATACTAACAAGAGTCGTATTAACGTTTGACTACAAATTATTGTTATGAAAAAGATAGTGTTGAGTTTTTTGTTCCTGTTGGTAACAGGTTTTGCGGTACAAGCCCAGAAGGCGAATTACTGCATCATCGATTCAAGGTATATTCTTGAAAAGATAGACGATTATAAAGACGCACAGAGCAAGCTGGATAATCTGTCCAAGACCTGGCAGGAAGAAATTGATACTAAAATGGCCGAGGTAGATAAGATGTACAAAGGTTACCAGGCGGAGCGCCCGATGCTATCGGACGAAATGAGGAAAAGAAGGGAAGATGAAATAGTGGTAAAAGAAAGGACAGCGAAAGACCTTCAGAAACAACGGTTTGGTTATGAGGGCGATCTCTTTAAAAAACGCCAGGAATATGTAAAGCCAATACAAGACCGCGTATTTAATGCGGTACAGAAGATGGCTTCACAAAGGGCATACGATATGGTACTGGATAAAGCGGGTGGTGTGACCTTGTTCTACGCAGACCCTAAGCTTGACCGCAGCGACGATGTTTTAAAAATTCTTGGAATAAACAAATAATGGCATTTACTTTGCATTCTTAAAAATAAATAACAAAAAAAATAATGAAAAAATTCTTGATGATTTTTGCCTTCAGCATTATAGCAGGCAACATCGGTTTTGCACAAGCAAAAAAAACTACAACTGCTCCTGCAATGTCAGGTAGTTCTGAACCAGCAGCGGAGCATTCAGGTCTTAAATTCGGATGGATTGTGTCGGGTGAATTGTTGGCTTCTATGCCTGAAAAAATAAAGGCCGATACAGAAATCAGCAGATATGCAAGGGATTTCCAGAATCAGATAGAATCAATGATGAAGGAATACCAGACCAAGGGCCAGAAATTTCAGGCTGATGAAAAGACAATGAGCGAAGCAATAAAGGAAGTGAAGATGAAAGAAATACAGGACCTGCAGAACCGCATTGAGAGCATACAGCAGAGCGCTAAAGAAAAAGTAAACCAGAAACAACAAGACGCATATTCTCCTATTCTGGAAAAAGCTGAAAAGGCAATTAATGCAGTAGCCAAAGAAAGAGGATACGATTACATTTTTGATAAAGCTGGTGGCACCCTTTTATATGGCCGCGAAGCCGATAACATTTTACCATTGGTAAAAGCTAAATTAGGCATCAAGTAATTCAGTTTTATAACTATATTTCAATAGCAACGGACAACCATATCCGTTGCTATTTTTTTGCAAAAAAGGGTTGGCTGCAAGCGATCATTTTTTATTGCTTCTGCCAATTGAAAAACAGGAATCGGCAGGTGCACATCGGAACGCACATCTTTCAAGACTAGCCTAGACCCACATCTTATAATTATAGCTACATGCCATGATATGCGCCTTAGGTGCTACCGCTTTGTAGAAGACGGGATAGTATTACACCATGCCCCGTAGGTGGCTGCCCAATGAAGCATGGGGCGGGAAGCCACCTACGGGGCTCGGACCTAGATATTAAATGCCTGACTACAAAGCGGTAGCCCCGCTGGGACAGTTCATATTCTTGAAAATAACTTGTGGATAAATGAGTAATTTGTAAAGGCACGGGCGAAGATGCAAGGGATTTTTACCCGCCAAAGTATGCGTGTAATCGCTGGTACTGCTACTTTATAGCATCTTTTAGCACTTCATAACTATGTATGCGTGCAGCAGGGTCGTAAACATGGCTTGTTACCATAATTTCGTCTAGTTGCGCTTCCGCCTGGAATTTCGTTAGTCCGTCGGCCACTTGCTGCGCATCGCCGATAAAGGAATAGTACATCATCTGTTGAATCACCGCCTGAACCTCATCGCTCCACAGATCTTCAGTGTTGGTAACCGGTGGCTGCAGGGGCTTGCGCTTACCCGTTACAATGCCCTTTACCAATTGCATGAACGATGTTGCCAGATGCTTAGCTTCCGCTGTAGTATCGGCAGCGATTACATTTACACAAGCCATTACATACGGTTTAGCTAAGTACGGCGAAGGTTGGAAGTTACGGCGGTAAATACCAATTGCCGTAAGGAACTGGGAAGGCGCAAAATGGCTCGCAAATGCATAGGGTAAACCCATTTGTGCAGCAAGCCGCGCACTGTCCGTGCTGGACCCTAATATCCATATCGGTATATCCAGCCCCTCGCCGGGTATTGCCCTTACTTTTGCGTTTACGTTCTCGGCCGAAAAAAGCCGTTGCAAGGTTTGTACATCTGCGGGGAAATCCTCGGCTGTTTCCATTCTTCCACGGCGTAGCGCCATTGCGGTTATTGGGTCAGTACCCGGTGCCCTGCCCAGCCCAAGATCAATGCGGCCGGGATATAAAGAAGCTAATGTGCCAAATTGCTCAGCCACCATCAGGGGTGCATGGTTAGGCAGCATAATGCCGCCACTGCCTAACCGTATGGTTGTTGTGCCACCGGCTATATAGCCAATAAGTACAGCGGTTGCGGAACTGGCGACACTATCCATATTATGGTGCTCTGCCAGCCAGTACCGGTTATAGCCAAGCTGTTCGGCGCGCTGTGCGAGTGCCAGGCTATTTTTGAAAGATGTAGCGGCAGTATTACCTTCTGTAATAGGTGCAAGGTCAAGCACTGAAAATTTTATTTCTTGCAGCGTTTTATCTGCCATAGAGAAGTTATTAAGACTGCAAAGGTCGCTAAGGTGGCGCGAACCGTGCTAATAGTGCGTTAGGCAAAACCAATAAAGGCAATTATCCGCTTCATGCGATGTGGGTGGCCGGATGGGCAACACCCTATAAACATCATACGATCAACTCCCGCAATATTATTTCGTCAACGTTCCTTACTTTCTGCCCACGCCAAAATCTATGCGGTAATAAAATATAGGTAGGAAGCCCAACTGATATTGGGTAAAGAAAGGGTCTTTACCCAGGTTGGCTAATCCCTGGCTATAGGTTTTGGAAAGTTCGTTTTTGGTATTGAGAACATTTACAAGGTCGAGGCCCAATTCATGGGTTACTTTTTTCGAATTGAATCTTGCGCCTACCTTTACATCGGCACGGAAATAATCATGATCAAACCTCTTGGTGTTGCGCAGGCTATCAACAACTATCGCATCGCCATAGGCCATGGAACGTGCATTGTCTATGGGTGAATACAGCTTGGCACCCAATGTAGTAATTTTCAGGCCTGTTATCAAGGTACTGTAATGGCCCAGTTTAGCCTCATAGCCCAACAACACATTGGCGGCATAGTGGGTATTATAATCGGTGTTGCGGTATACCCTATCATTACCTTTTGCCTTTGACTCAAACAGCGAGCCCGTTACCATGAAATAGAACCCATGGCTGAAACCTTTTTCAAGGGTGGCCTCCAGGCCATAATTATAGCCTGTACCTGCATTTTTCAATGTGTCGGGAAAATAGCGGGAATAGCCAGTACCCTGGTCTAACGCAGAGTAAGAAGAACCCGCCCTCGTTTCTATGGGCACATTAAACAGGTACTGACAATACGCTTCCAGTTTAAGGTGCATTTTTTTGGTTAACACGCGGTCGTAGCCGGCAACCAAATGGTGGCTGCGCGTAAAATCGATATTGTAATTTACCATTGCCGGTTTCGCTTTGTTGGAATCAACTGCGAAGTATTGGTACAAAGGCTGCATCTGGCTGTGCAGGCCGTAGCCTGCGGTAAATATATCGCGCTCACTAATAGCCCAGCGCATGCCTATGCGGGGCTCTAGGGCTTTCGATTGGTTGTGCGTAAGGTATTGCAAGTGCAGGCCGCCAGAAAGGGATATTTTTTCGGTTGGGCGGTATTTATATTGTGCGTACGCTTGCAGCAGGTCAGTATTGCCTTTAAAGTTTTCCCGGTACAGCCAATCTGCCCTGGTTACCGGGTACTGGCGGCTGCTATCAACAAAATGCATCTGGTAAAAATCGTTGATGATGCCAAATTTAAGTGTCGATTTTGCCGACAGTTTCTTATTAACGTACCAATGCATTACCGTGCTCAGGGTAGTGAAATCATAGCCCAGTATATTTTTCAGGTGATTCAATGCAAGGCTTGGCGTATCGCGGAAAATGAAATCGTGCTGTGCGTAAATGTCGTTGGCGGTAGTCGCTACTGTAACGCGGGTGTAAGTAGATGTATTGATGATGTGGTTGAACGATGCACCTAAGATGCCGGTATTAGATGTGAAGTACTGGTCGCGGTCGGACTCTCCGTAAAGCTGCGTTGTTTCCACCGGCTGGTCACTCACTTTAAGGTCAATAGTACTTAAACCACCTATGCCGAATATGGAAAGCGTACTCTTCTTGCCCATAGGGAAATTCAATTTAAAGGTAGCATCCTGGTAGTGGGGTACTGACGATGTGCCAATTTTGATATTCAGACTTTGAAATAGTTGTAGCGAGGAATAGCGGTACGTAAACAGAAAGGACGAACCCGCCTTTTTTGAAATGGGACCTTCCGCTGCAAGTTCAGTACCCAGGAAGCCAAACTGCCCGGTAAACTCAGTTCGTTCATTATTACCATTTCGTAGTTTAACGTCGAATGCACCTGCCACGGCATTGCCATATTCCGAAGGGAACGCACCTGTAAAAAAGTCGCTGTTGGCCAGGGTTTTACTATTGAGCATACTCACCGGCCCGCCCGATGTGCCGGGTATGGAAAAGTGGTTAGGGTTGGGGATATCAATCCCTTCCAGCCGCCACAATACCCCTTGTGGCGAATTACCTCTTATAATAATATCGTTGCGGGAATCATCGCCACCTTGCACCCCTGCGAAGTTGGAAGCCATGCGTGCAGGGTCAGCCCGGCTGCCGGCATAGCGTTCAGTTTCCTGCACATTAAAGGTTTTGGTGCTCACGATGGCCATATCATTAATGTGCTCCCTTTTCTGTGAAACCACAACCTCCGTAAGCTTTACCAGTGCTTCTTCCATTTCAATATTGAGTAGTACTTCCTTGGCCGAAGTTACCTGCACATCGTTGATGCCTGTGGTGGCGTAGCCGGAATTAGTGATAACAAGGTTGTGCTTACCCACGGGCACACTATCAATGGTAAATGCGCCGTTCGCGTCGGTTGATGCGCCTAATTGCGGGCTAACGTCAGTAATAATAACCAATGCACCCGGCAATGGCACATGCGATTCTTTATCAACAATTTTTCCTTTTATGGTTTGGTTGCGTTGTGCATAAAGAGCCACGCACGAAAGCGTAAGTATTAAGCTAAAGAGTAAGTGCTTCATCATAATGCATTGTCAACTGCGGAACTGCAGTTTCGGTAAACAAGATAATGAAAAGACACAAAATTGGCACGAAAAGTAATGCCCGCTATTGGAAACCGCTTATCGCGGTAAATCATCAATGGCGGTTGAAATAACAGAAAGGCCGTTCTGTGTCGGCCGGAACATGATCATTATCCATCCTATCAAACTATGTGTTCCGGTACATAATTATAATTACTTATCCAGTCCTTCAATTTTTTGCAGCAATGTAGCCCATGCCATATCGTTTGCATCATAGTTCAGGGCGTAGGCCTTGTTGATGCGTTCTATGAGTTTACTTTTGGTGCGGTCAGGTAGGGTGGAGCTCAGGTCTTCCGGCACATCTTTCATGGTAATTACAATTTTATTTTTGTCAACGTTAGCGGTAGCATAGAAGCTCAATATTCTGTCGTCAAAAATATTCACCTTGCCTTCGTGCACCAGGCGCATCATAGCCTTATCTGTGTTCCGTATCCTGTTGAGGCATAATGGTGTTTTACCGGGTTTATAAATGGTTACCAGCTTCAGTGCGGTATCAGTCAGGTACATATTGGTAACAAAATTCTCGGTGTCGTTTATCTTGCGTTCCAGGTTAATGAAATTTTTACCCAGCGTTATTTTACCCCTTATCATGGTGTTTTTATAAATAAGGTAGCCGTCACCCTGTATGTTGCTTTCGGTATTTGGTTTTATGGGTTCCAAGGCATGCTTTGTATTATTACGCACTGGTCGGTTAGTGCGGCCGGTGGTATTGGTTTTGCCTCCGTTTTGCTGGGCATTGCAAAGGCTGCTGTGCATAAATAGCAAGGCAGCTATCAGTATTAAGTATCTCATACGGTTTACATGAAAGGATTTAAAGAAAGCGTACTTCGCCAGTTTGGTTGCGGTGTGGCGGTAGGAAAGGGCTAATCGAGCAGGTCAACTTTTACCAGCAGGTCTCGCCAGCTTATCGTTTTGGCATCCAGCTTCGTACCATAAATGTCATTTACAAATAAAATAAGGTCGCGCTTCGTATTTTCAGTAAGGAAGGAGCTGAGGTCTTCCACCACATTATCGTACGATATTTTTATCAGGTTCTTATCAATGTCGCCCGGCGTATATACGTAATCCGTGCGGCCATCATAAATATTCAGCTTGCCTTCATGAATAAGGCGCATCATTTTTTTATCGTTTTTCGTAACCCGGGTGAGGCACAGGGCTTTATTGTCGGAATTATACATGACCACTGTTTTCAGATTCAGGTCTTTCAGATTGTAGGAGCACAAAAAATTGTGCTTCTGGTCCAGCTTTTTTTCAAGTGAAACAGCCTCCTTCGAAAGCGTCACTACACCCCATATAGTGTCCTTTTTGTAAACGAGGTAGCCATCGCCTTCCGTAATTTTGTATTCTACATCGCTAAACGGTGAGGCGCTGGTGGAACGGCCATCATACCTTTGGCCCCGGCCATCGTACATGCCCAGTTCGCCTGGCGAATAATATTGTGCGTTGGCTGAAAATGCGCCAAGCAGAATGACAGCAAACAGTAATATTTTATTTTTCATAGCGCTTCCGTATTATCTGTATTTATATAACCCGGCATCCCTTCAAAACGGTTGCAACTCTACAATAACCGGCTTCATGATAAATTTAAGACTTTGTTTGCTTAATCAAAGTTAAAAATGAACTAAACACGCTGATTTGTTTTGATTTGTGGTGATTTTTTTGATTTTTTCGTTAGTTTGCCGATTGATGCAACTGATCTATTGGCTAATTGCCGTTTTACTATCTGCAGGAGCAGCTTTTTGGGTATATGGTACTGATAAAAAGCGTGCAGTACCGCACCCTTGGCTTACTTCACTATTACGTGGGCTGGTGGTTTTTTTTACACTGGTGCTGGTACTGGTGCCAACATTGCTGATTACTAAAAACAGCATTGAAAAGCCTGTTATTGTTTTATTGCAGGATAATACAAAATCGGTATCCGTTGCATTGGGGGCTGATTCCGCCCAATACCGCAAAAATGTTGAAGGGTTAATGCAACGCCTTGGCGACAAATACAAAGTAGTACAATGGGGTTTTGGCAGCGGCATACAAACCGATAGTATTTTCGACTTTAAGCAATCTGCCACCGATATAGCAGCCGCGCTTACCAATGTGCAGGAATATTACGGTATGCAAAACCTGGGTGCCGTTATACTGGCTTCTGATGGCCGGTTCAATCAGGGCATTAACCCGGTTTACCAGCAGTTGGCACTGCATAGCCCGGTATATACCGTAGCCATTGGCGATAGTGCGGTGCAGAAAGATATGCGCATTACGCAGGTTTATGCCAATAAAGTGGTTACGCTCAATTCCAGTTTTGAATTGCGTGCCGATATTGTTGCCCGTTTATGCAAAGGCTATAATAATGCTGTGGTTTTGAAAGACGGCGATAATCGGCTCAATAGTTCAGCACTTGAAGTAAACAGTGAGCATTTTGACAGGTCTGTTTCATTTACCATTAAGGCCGATAAGGCAGGGCTGCACCATTATATTCTTACGGTTCCGGTTGCGGAAGGCGAGAAGAATGTGCAGAATAACCGGAAAGATATTTTTGTGGAAGTTGTAGATGAAAAGAGAAACATCCTTATCGCTTCAGCATCTCCGCACCCCGATGTTAATGCCATTAAAGAGGCGCTGGCCGGCTTGCAGAATTATAGCGTAACGATATGCACCCCTGAAACCTTCCCGGCTAACCTGGCACCCTACAATGTTATTATTCTGCACGGCCTGCCTTCGGTACGTAACGATATTTCGGCGCAGTTGCTGGCTGCTAAAAAGCCAACCTGGTATATACTTACCACCCAAACCAATGTGCCGGCCTTCAATAATTTAAGGGCGCTTACCAATACCAATGTTATGCCCGCACCGCTGCACGATGTGCTGGGTGCCTATAACACTTCGTTCAACACATTTACATTGCCGCAACAAATACAATCGGTAACCGATAAAATGCCGCCGCTGGGTGTTGCGAGTGGTAATATAACTACCCTGCCATCGGCCAGTAATTTGTTTACACAACGGGCAGGGCTCGGTAATGTGCAGGCGCCACTTTGGTTTTTGCAGCAAGGTGTTGCGCCAATGGCATTATTGGCAGGCGATGGTATATGGCGCTGGAGGTTGTACGAGTTCAAAAATTTCAACACCCACAATGTGGTTGACGAATGCATTCGTCAAACGGTATCGTTCCTTTCTGTAAACAGCAATGAAAAGCCTTTTAGTGTAGGGCTTTCCAAATATGTGTGGCGCGATCAGGAGCCTATTTCCTTGCGTGCTTATCTTGTGAACGCCAATAATGAACAGATCAATACGCCCGATGCAACCCTCACCATTACAGATAGTGCGGGCCGCAAGCACGATTATTCTTTTGAGCGTTCAGGTAACACCTACATTCTGAATATAGGTATATGGGCTGGCGGTAATTATACCTACACTGCCCGCACTACGTACAATGGCAAAGCATACACTACCGGTGGCAGTTTTGCGGTAGAAACAATGCCTGTTGAGTTAATGGAACAGGGTGCCGACTATCCGTTGCTATTTGCCTTATCGCAGAAATATAATGGTGCATTCGTTCCTGCTTCTGCTGTCGGGGTATTATACGACAGTATAACCCGTAATGAGCATATAAAACCGCTGATACAAGTGAATACGGAAAGCGTCCCTTTTGTTGACCGTAAATGGTATTTCTTCCTCATTATGCTTATTGCGGTTACCGAATGGCTGTTGCGTAAGTACTGGCTGGCGCAATAAAAAACAAGCCGCAAAATTTATCGATAAATAAGTGTTATTTTTATATTTCGTGAAAGCATAGTTTATTTTTCTGAAACGGGAAAGAGTATAAATGCCTGTTTTTTTGCGGCGCCCCTGTAAATAGAGTTAAAGTGCTGTTATTGATTTATTATTGTTGTGTTATTGCTGTTTGTAAGCAAAGAGTGGTGGGAATTTGGGGTAACTTAGAGGGAGAAAATCACTGTAAACGGCAAATACCAAATTTAGATGAATTTACCTTTTTCATTGCAAGAAGCGCAGAATTTGTGTAGAGATTACCAATATCTTGTCGGCACACCCTTCGACAGGACTATTACAAAAATTCAGGCGGTTATTGTTACCCCGTTTGATTCAGGATTTAAACAACGTTTTTTTGCGTATTACCTGCTTTTTGATAATAATGCCGCATTGGCGCTGGAAGAGTACAAAGGAACCTTGTATGACGTTGTTGTTATGGCAGAAACGGAAGAAGGATATGCTGTAAATGAAACACTGAGTGTATGGGCTGCAAAGAATAATATACTTATAAATGCTGCCGGTAACCTTGTCAATCAATTAACTGTCAACCAAGCTTACCACCAACCGAAATAAAAAGCTTTTTGCCTCGCCATCGCTGGGCATTTTTTTTGCGATAAACTCATTGGAAATATAGATGATTCTCTGACAAAAAAAATCGCCTGTGGCATATTCTGCTCAGGCGACATTAAATCATGCACGTTTCCGCAAGGTGCAGTTTTTAATAAGATAGACTCGTTTGTATGTTTTATGCTGAAAGTCTGTAAGTACGCGCGCCCAGTTGCTGTAAGGTGCTACCAATATGCTTCTTCACAATGTTATTGCTAGATAGTGTGAACGTTGCACTGAGGAACGTTTTCAGATCAACCTGTAATGGGTTTTCCAGTATTTTTCTAGCTTTATTTTTGGTCAGATAAACGATTGTTCTGTTTTTCATGTTTAGAGTTTTTTTTGTGTGTTTATTAATTGTTTGATATGGCTAAAACAAACATCGTGCCACATTTCTACAACATAAACGAAGAAATGAGAATTTTAGTTTTCAGAAAGAGGCAATCTTAATAATGATAAGTTTTCTTTAACAAAGCAAATGGGATGGATGTCAATTTTGGCAGGGCTGTAATTTTGGTATTCGTTCCTTACCTTTAGCCTCTAAAAAAAGCTATAGTAATGGAAGTGCTGCATAATGGTGTTGCGTGGTTCGAGATCCCTGTTCTTGATTTTGACAGGGCTAAAAAATTCTACAGTGCTATATACGATTACGATATGCCCGAAATGAGCATGGGGCCGGTTAAAATGGGCATTTTGATTCATGACCGCGATAGGGGTGGAATTGGCGGAGCCATTGTGCATGGTGAATCATACGTGCCTTCAAAAACGGGTGCCAAGGTTTACCTGAATGCAGGCAACGACCTGAATGTAGTATTGAACAGGGTTGAAGCAGCTGGCGGTAAAGTAATTATTGGCAAAACAGCCGTCGGGGCCATGGGCAACATTGCCATTATAGAAGACACGGAAGGCAACAATGTGAGTTTACACTCGGTGAATTAATTAGCATTTGCGCTGCGCCTTAATGTTAGGTAGCACCAACTTATACAAAATTAAAACAACAACAATGTCACACATTTCTACTGATAAAGCACCCAAGCCGGTTGGCTTATATCCACATGCAAAGAAAGTGGGTAACTTATTATTCCTTTCTGGGGTAGGGCCACGCAAGGCGGGCACGGACGAGATTCCGGGTTTGGTGCCCGATAAGCATGGCAACCACATGGAATTCGATTTTGCGGCACAGTGCCGCAGTGTGTTTGATAATGTGCGCACCATTCTGGAAGAAAGTGGCAGCAGCTGGGATAAGTTGGTGGATGTAACCGTTTTTCTGGTGGATATGAAGCGCGATTTTCAAACGTATAACAAAATTTATGCTGAATATTTTAAGGATAATCAACCCTGCCGCACAACAGTAGGTATCGATTCGTTACCTACCGCTATTGCCATAGAACTCAAGTGCATTGCGGTTATTGATTAATAAAAACATAGGTTCAAATTTGTTTTGAGCGGTCAGGCAAAATAATGTAGGCTAATTGTAGGCTTTATCGTAGCTTTGTTTGACCGCTTTAGCTTCTCCATATACACAGTTTATTAATTAAGAGTTGCACGGTCTTGCAAATCAAGAACGTTATGACCAAGTACATTTTTGTAACCGGCGGTGTTACTTCCTCATTAGGTAAGGGAATCATTGCAGCCTCACTGGCTAAATTGCTACAGGCTCGCGGCTTTACAACTACCATCCAGAAATTTGACCCGTACATCAATGTCGATCCGGGTACATTGAATCCTTACGAGCATGGCGAATGCTATGTAACCGAAGACGGGGCGGAAACCGACCTCGATCTTGGTCACTACGAGCGTTATCTGAACACATTTACATCGCAGGCTAACAACGTGACCACAGGGCGCATTTATCAGCATGTTATCACCAAGGAGCGCGAAGGTGCTTACCTCGGTAAGACTGTGCAGGTAATTCCGCACATTACAGATGAAATTAAGCGCCGCATGCAGTTGCTCGGCGAAAATGACCAGTACGATATAGTAATTACCGAACTGGGTGGTACTGTTGGCGATATAGAGTCGCTGCCATACATTGAAGCGGTTCGCCAACTGAAATGGGAAATGGGCAATAATTGCCTGGTAGTGCATCTTACTCTTATCCCTTACCTGAAAGCTGCAAAAGAACTGAAAACAAAGCCTACGCAGCACTCCGTTAAGTTAATGAGCGAGCATGGCCTTAGCCCCGATGTACTGGTTTGCCGCACGGAGGAACCTTTATATAAAGATCTTAAAAAGAAAATTGCTTTATTCTGTAACGTAACGCTGGACGCAGTTATTGAGGCATTGGATGCAGATAGTATCTACATGGTGCCGCTGGAAATGATGCGTGAAAAACTGGACATTACCTGCCTTAATAAGTTGGGCCTGCCATTGGGCAAAGAACCTAACCTGGATAAGTGGAAGGAGTTCTTAAATAAACTGCGCTACCCGAAGAGCAAGGTAGTAATAGGCCTTATAGGTAAGTATGTAGAATTGCAGGATGCTTATAAGTCGATACTGGAAGCGCTGATACATGCCGGTGCTATGAATGAATGTAAGGTAGAGGTACGCAACATTCACTCAGAATACCTGACCAAGGAAAATGCTAAAGAGAAACTACAGAACTTGGATGCTGTTTTGGTAGCACCTGGTTTTGGCAGCAGGGGTATAGAAGGTAAAATTGATGCTATCCGTTATGCGCGGGAGAATAAGATACCATTCTTCGGAATTTGCCTCGGTATGCAGATGGCGTGTGTGGAATTTGCCCGTAACGTATTGGGGCATGAGAAAGCACACAGCACGGAAATGGACCCGGATACGGAACAAGGTGTTATCTGCATGATGGAAGCCCAGAAGACAGTTACACAGAAGGGTGGCACCATGCGGTTAGGCAGCTATGATTGCACGCTGGAACCAGGTTCCCTATCTGCCGACATATATGGCAGCACCGATATAACCGAGCGTCACCGTCACCGGTACGAATTTAACAATGAATACCTTTCCGCATTTGAGCAGCATGGCTTTATGCCGGTAGGTAAAAACCCTAAAACAGGCCTTGTTGAAATAGTAGAATTGAAAGACCATCCGTTCTATGTAGGTGTTCAGTTTCACCCCGAATATAAGAGCACCGTTGAAAACCCCCATCCATTGTTTGTAGCGTTCGTAAAGGCCGCCAAAGATGCACAGGAGGAAAACAAAGCAGCATCTATAAGAGAGAATAGCGTAGTAGCATAAAACATGCCTCTTTTTCAAGTTGTAAAGTAAGCCTGCACCGTAAAGTGCAGGCTTACTTATTGCTGCGCATCAAGCCTTTACGCGCCTGCGCCTGTATCGCTTTACCATTATAATTACCAACGTTGTAGCGAGTAGCAGGGGCCATATACTCAGCATGCCGAGTATGAACATCTTTATCATGTCCGCACCTTCCTTTAAAGCATCTTTAAAACCTTCGCCAAAAGAGCTGGCCATCATTTGTTCAGGGTTATACATAGCCTGCGCAAATACCTGCTGCGGCTGGGTAAATTTTACCGCGATTACCGCATAGGCAACATCTGCATCAATGGCCATGTTACTAATAAGGTTATTGGTCTGGTCGTCCTGCAAGGCGTCTTTATAGGCAGCAATATCTGCAACGTTTTTTTTGTCGCCTTGCACGTTTTTCATTTCCTGAAGGCGCTGCTGGCGCGCGTCTGCACGTAATTTGTTGCTGTAGTACTGTACTGTTGCATCACTTTCTTTAACGGTTCTCGAATGTACAAATTCGGCCATTGCCGGTATACTTTGCACCACCGAATCGAACCGTGCCGAGGGTACCCGTAAAATAATAGTAGCAATAGTATTGTAGCTGTTGTATTGGTAAATTGAATCGCCTTTGTAAGTACTTTTTGTTTCGGCAATGCTATTTTCCAAGTTACTTTCCTGCACAATGCCACCCATGTTTTTTACCATGGCTTCCAGTTGCTTTACAGTACCAAAAACATTTTTTACACGGCATTTAAAATCTGCAGACTGGATGATTTTTTGTTCAGGAGCACCCGCATTGGCCGTTGGTGCCGCCTGGCCGGCCAATGCGCCTCCATCGGTAACAGATGGTTTATTCGCAGCTTCTGCAGCCGCATTGCGGGCATTCTCAAATTTTGCTTTTTGATTGTTGTTGCCGCACGAGCCAAGCAAATACAAGCTGGCAATGGCGAGGAAGATAAATAGTTTGTAGCGAATAGAGGTTTGTTTTCTATTGATACCACAAACCGCAATAGGTGACTTTTAAAATTGCAGGTATTTATGTTAAAGTGTTTTGCGGGGCAGCAGCGGCCGTTCAGGCGGAGCTACCAGCCAAAGGAATACCTCACGCCCAAATTAACGCCAAATGATGAGGTTTTGAACGTAGCTACCTGTTGGAGTAAGGTATTGTAGTTCCCATCTACATCCATTATACGGTAATTGTCATTTTGCTTGTTTTTAACGGTTTGGCTCATGTAGTAACCACCCATTGTAACCGCAAGATTCTTTGAAAAATTATACGCAATTGCGGGGCGTATTATGAAACCTATTGAGCCTGCGCCATAGTTTCTCCTTCCTGGCTGTTTTTTTGCCTCAACACCCAGCCCTACGTCGTAGCCATGAACTCTAAGTGAATCAAAATATTTATCAACCTGCCCGCCTGAATGGGTAACCGAATAAACAGCCCGTGTTATCTGCCAGTCATGATTATCGGGGGTAGGCGCACTATCATACGATACCGTACCGTTTGAATTGAACTTATAAATAGCTTCAAAATCGCCCGTTGCATCAGTATTATATTTACCGCTTTCAACAAGATTTACCACGATGCCTGCATCAGCCGAAATGGTGATGCGCTTGGAAAAATTTACTTTGTACTTGATTGTTACGGGAATACTGATATGTGTAAGCGAGACAGCTTCTTTTACATTTTTTATGGTAACCAGCTGCCGGAAATCATAATTGTGACTGTCTTTTTCCTTGTATTCTACCCTAAAGCTATCTAGGGTAAGCGTGCAAGCGGTATTATAGCACATAAGCCCCAGGCCTACGCCAAAATGATGCTTTATACCTAAGAAATAGGCGAATTCCAGCGCCCCGCCACCCTTCATCTTCCAGTCGCCACTTTTAACAGTGCCCGGATGATATACGGCTGGCTGCTCGTAGTTGCCATTATTTTCTCGTGTCGTGATATTGGAGGATAAATTACCTGTAAGGCCAATGGCCTCGATACTGAATCGGGGAATCGGGTAGTCTATATGCACATCTTTCCTGAGGTCCTGGCTATAGGCGTTGGTTGCAACAATAATAAGGGCTAAAAAGAGAGATGTTTTTTTCATAAGTGCGTATATAGTTGACGTGAAATACAATTGCCTGCTTACAATATAAATGAAATTGTGCGATAGTTTTCTTCACTAAAAATAACCATAAAATTCGTTTAAAAACAAAACACAAAAACAGCCCGTATCGCGAGATACGGGCTGCAAATTATTTATAGTAATTGAATTACTTTACTTCAGCACAAAGCTTCTTGAAGGTATCAGGCTCATTCATAGCGAGATCAGCCAGTACTTTACGGTTCAACTCAATACCTTTCTTAGCCAGTTTGTTGATGAAAACTGAATAGCTCATACCTTCTTCGCGCACTGCTGCGTTGATACGAACGATCCAAAGACTGCGGTATTCGCGCTTTTTCAGCTTACGACCTACAAATTTGTAACCTAAGCCTTTTTCTAATACGTTTTTAGCAACGGTATATACGTTCTTACGTTTACCGTAAAAACCTTTGGCTTGCTTTAATATTTTTTTCCTTCTCTGACGAGATGCTACTGCATTTACGGAACGTGGCATGTCTTAAAATTAATAACTTTAAATAATATTTGTTTATACTCTCCTTCTCACGGCTCTCGCTGTCGCATTTTCAATACCCGTTAGGGCCATTGAAAATCTTATCTCATACACAACATACGCTTAACCAAAGGCAAATTGCTTGGGTGAACCAAACCATGTATGCGAAGGTGGCGCTTGCGCGATTTTGACTTTTTAGTTAACAAGTGGCTCTTAAAAGCTTTGTACCTACGTATCTTGCCTGTACCTGTAACTCTGAATGTTTTCTTCGCACGTGAGTGCGTTTTCATTTTTGGCATGGTATTCAAATTTGGGATTGCAAAGGTAATTAATTTTTGTATTGAATATTTATTTTTTGAGTGTTGGCGTTATATTTTTTTTATAACTATGGATTTTGCCCGTTTTCACTCTTTTTAAATACGCAAATCGTACTGCAATATTAATTCATTATTTTTACCGCCTTAACTATTTATAATGGCCATACTTCGTTTCAGAATATATTGGGAAGATGACGACCTTACCTATCGCGATATTGAGATACAGGGACAACAGACTTTTTTAGATTTTCATAAAGCTATCCTGCTCGCTTATGAGTTTGATGGTAAGCATCCGGCATCATTTTACGAAAGCAATGATAAGTGGGCCTATGGCCGAGAATTTAATTCGGAAGTATTGGTCAATAAGAAAGATGCACCTGCACTTTCTATGACCCGCACCCCGGTATCGGCATTGGTATCAACCCCTAACCAAAAGTTTATTTACGTTTACGACCCGGTTAAGAAGTGGACTTTTCTGGTGGAACTAACCAGCGTAAACAAAGAGGAAACTTACAAACGGGTTTACCCATTTGTTTTGCGCAAGGAAGGTGTTGCCCCGGCGCAATATGGCATAAAGGGAGTTAACCCGAGCAAGCTGATGGAAATAGAAGAGAAGTACGACCTTGGAGCGGAAGAAATGGCCGAAGGTTTCGGATCGGACGACGGCAGCGAAATGGGCGTAGCCGACGAAGGCCATGCTGAAGATACCGACAGTGGCGGGGGCGACTTTTAAAAAACTATACAAAATAATATAACACAGGCCGGCTTGTCACTACACAAAAAGACCGCGATAATTATACAAGGCCCCACGGCTGTTGGCAAAACTGCTATAGCTATTGCGGTGGCGCAGCGGCTGGGTACTGCAATAGTATCGGCCGATAGCAGGCAGTGCTATAAAGGTATGGCTATAGGCACCGCCCAGCCCTCTCTGGAAGAGCTGAATGCCGTACGCCATTACTTTATTAACAACTACCCGGTAACAACCGCACTTTCCGCCGCCGATTACGAAAGTCTGGCTTTAGGCTATCTTGATGAAATTTTCGGTACAACCCATACTGCCGTGGTTTGCGGCGGCACTGGCCTGTACATAAAGGCACTTTGCGAGGGTATGGATGCCATGCCGCAAGTAAGCGAACACATACAGGCCGCAACAGAAGCCGCTTATGCCCAGAACGGCATAGGCTGGTTGCAGGAATGCGTTGAAGAAGAAGACCCTGCTTTTTATAAAAGCGGAGAGATCCATAATCCGTCACGCCTCTTAAGGGCACTTATTTTTGTTCGGTCCACAGGTACCAGTATTATGGCTTACCGCACTGGCGTAAAAAAACAACGTCCCTTCAATATAGTTAAGATAGGGCTGGAATTGCCGCGCGAGGTGTTATACGGCAGAATAAATGCCCGGGTGGATATGATGCTTGCCGCGGGCCTTTTGGAGGAAGTAAGGGCGCTTTATAAGCACAGGGAACTCAAAAACCTGCAAACAGTGGGTTACGCTGAAATATTTGAATACCTGGATGGTAATTGCACCTTGCCGCAAGCTATTGACAAAGTAAAGCAACACAGCCGCAACTATGCCAAACGGCAAATGACCTGGTTCAAAAAAGACAATGCTACCATTTGGCTTCCCGCAGATAGCGCTGACATTGCGCAGCAGATAATAGCTATCGCAAACGTAGTGGAGGGTAGTTAGAATACACGCGGAATCGCACGCCTCTTCCCGCCTGGGGTGGATTTCAAATTTTTGCATTATTCTTATTTTAGATAACACCTGCGCGACTGCGCAGACATCGACCTCCCTCTACATTTATGGAGAGGGTTGGGGTGAGGATTTTATTCAGGTAATGCGTAGAATTTGAATTGTTCCACTCTGCCCGCCTCCCATTTTTCGCAATAAACATGTAAATTTGTTATGTTCAGGCTTTGTATTATTGCAGGCTCGTGAGGATGCACGTTCAAAAAAAATATCATAATGTTCTATAAAAAGTTACTACCTGTCTGCCTTTTATTTTCTTTATTTTCTGTGGCTGCATTTGCGGGTGCGGCGGGTATGTGTTCTAAACAGAAAAGCCATAAAGGCGGCCCTGCGGCAAAGACAACACTGGCAAGCCTTGCCGAAGATAATTATGATATCAAGTACCTGAAATTCAACCTCAGTTTTACTGATACTTCAGTATACGTAGCGGGCAATGTAGCTACTACGGCACAAGTGGTGGCAAGCACCATGGCCACTTATGTTTTTGAACTAGATACTACACTGAATATAGACTCCGCCTTTATTAACGGCACAGCGGTTACGGTGGCAACAGCAGGCGCTATCAGAACCATAACATTACCTTCAGCGCTGAGTGCCGGTGCCATATTCACTGCGAAAATCTACTACAAAGGCTTGCCCCCCGGCGGCGGAGGTGGTTTTTTTAATGGTATAACACATTCTGTTTCCGGTAGCGGCACCCACATGGTATTTACCATAAGCGACCCTTATGTTGCCAAAAACTGGTGGCCTTGCAAGCAGTCGATACCTGATAAAATTGATTCGGTGGATATGTTCATTACCGTGCCGCGTGGCGTGGTGGATGGCAGCAATGGCCTGCTGGTAAATGTAGATACCAGCACGGTTTCGGGCTTCGCAACTTACCACTGGAAAACGAACTATAAAATTGACTATTACCTTATTTCTGTTGCTATTGCCAGGTACACGCAATACAAATCATTTATGCATTTTACGGGCAGCACCGATTCTATGCTGGTCCATAATTTTTTCATGGACACCGCTACTTTTAACCCGGCCTTCAAACCCCGGTTTGATAGCTTGCCAATGATCATCAATTTTTATTCAGGTTTGTTTGGCCGCTATCCCTTCTGGCGCGAAAAATATGGCGTTTGTTATACCACATTGCCGGGTGGCATGGAACACCAAACCATGGTGACAATTGGTGTACCAAATACCTATGTAATTGCCCATGAATTATGCCACCAGTGGTTTGGCGATAATGTTACGTACAAAACCTGGGGCGATACCTGGTTGAGCGAAGGTTTCGCAACTTTTTCCGAGCAGTTATTTTTAGATCATTTTTGGAGCCCCGCTGCCGGTAAGGCACAGCGACAGAACTACCTCAATACCGCTACCAGCAACGTTTGCGGGCGTTTGTATGTTGATGATACTACATCATCAGCCACTCTTTTTGATGGCACTACAGTATACGCTAAGGGGGCGGCTGTGGTGCGGATGCTGCAATATGCCGCACCTTCTGATAGTGTGTTCTTCCATACCCTGCGCGACTACCAAACAACCTACGCGCTGGGCCACGCCAGCACTGCCGATCTGAAGGCATTGGCAGAGACTTATTACGGGTACAACCTCGATACTTTTTTCAACCAATGGGTATATGGTTACGGCTATCCTATTTATACCATGTCGTGGGATCAGGTGGGGACTACAGTGTACGTGAAACTGGCACAAAAAAGATCGTGCCCAAGCAGGTTCAATAACCATTTCAGCACACATCTGCAACTGCAATTACATGGCGCTACTGCAGATACTTTTATTAAAGTGTACAACAGTGCTGATACACAAATTTATGTTTTTGACTGGGCTCCAACCATGACCAATGTTTACCTTAATACCGATATCTGGACATTGCTGAAACTTACCAATCCGGTAAGCCACGACCCCAAATTAGGCGTGGGTATGTTGCCGCTGAAAGACATAAAAATATTCCCTAACCCTACCGAAAATAACTGGCAGGTGGAATATGTGAATGAAGGTGTGACGCTGGCTTTGTACGATATGGAAGGGCGTTCGGTATGGCTGGGCTTAACACAAAAAGGAAACACCACTATACCCGGCCAGAAACTGGCGCCCGGCAATTATTTTTTGAAGCTGGGCGATATGGGTGGCAGCGTAAAACTTACCCACTGGTAGGTAGCTTACGCTGCGCAATTGGCAAAATAGTTGTTGTTTAAAAAGTTCCTGAATTTATAACTATGCGCTTTACAATATGTTTGCTTTTGGCTTTACCTTTTTTTGCTGCACTATCGTGTAAGAAGCCAACCGCTCCGGTTGCTGGCAGGCTATATTCGGGGCGCATCATTAACTCCATTTGCGGGCAGACCACCATTCAGTTTACTGACGGTGCCACCTTCGGGCAGAACGGATGGGTGGATGGCACCACAACCTACAACCATGTGTTTAAAGTAGCCAACCCCTGCAACTGGAATACCGGCAATGGCCCGCTAACCGATATCATCAAATTTTATTTTACAGCACCTTCTGCGCAAAACTGCATGTTGTGTATGGCGGCAGGGCATACGCCCGATACCGCCTATAACATACAGTATGTGCGGTAGCGTAGTTGCATAACGTTTATTAATAGAAATGGCTGCCATGCAATTGCGTGGCAGCCATTTCTATTAAATTTTTTGCTTCGGTACTACCCTACGGCAACTTCTTCCTTTACAAATTCAAGTGCTTTGTTCACCATGTTTTTTGAACCAATGTAAATCGGCACACGCTGGTGCAATTCTGTTGGCTGAATATCGAGTATGCGCTCATAACCGCTATGGCCTAAGCCACCCGCGGCTTCCACAATAAATGTCATGGGGTTGCACTCGTATTGCAGGCGCAGCTTGCCTTTTGGCGAACTTTTATCGGCAGGGTAAATAAAGATACCGCCCTTAATTAAGGTACGGTGCAGATCGCCCACCATAGAGCCAATATAGCGGTGGGAATATGGCCTTCCTTCTTCCTTATTGCTTTCCATGCAATAGTTAAGGTAGGCTTTCATACCCTCGCTATACTTAATCGTATTGCCCTGGTTAAGCGAATATATTTTACCATTTTCCGGTACGCGCATATTAGGGTGCGACAAGCAAAACTCACCTATGGAAGGATCGAGCGTAAAGCCGTTCACACTCAGCTTGGTAGCATAAACCATCATGGTGCTGGAACCGTAGATGATGTAGCCAGCAGCCATCAGTTTATTGCCAGCCTGCAGAAAATCGGCTTCAGTGCAGGTTTTACCCAATTCGCTTACCCTGCGGTAAATAGAAAAGATAGTACCGATAGAGGCATTCACATCAATATTGGAAGACCCATCCAGAGGATCGAATAATACAACGTATTTTGAATTGGCAGAAAATGTGTCCTCGTAAGAAACGTGATCGTCATTTTCTTCCGAAGCTATACCGGCGCAGTCGGCGCTACCCTTTAACACATGTATCAGTGTTTCATCGGCAAGTACATCCAGCTTCATTTGTTCTTCGCCCTGTATGTTAGAAGAACCCTGTTTTCCCAGCACATCAGAAAGGCCTGCGGTACGCACCTTATTATTGATCACCTTTCCTGCAAGGGCTATATCGCGGAGCAAAGAAGACAGCTCACCCGTAGCCTGCGGAAATTTGCGCGTTTCCTGTATAGTAAATTCGTCTAGTGTAATTAATTTGCCCTGTAACATGCTGTATTTTTGTCGTTTCGTTCAAAATTAATGAAATACGGGCAAAAATCACAGGTTACTGTTATATATGGTTTAGCTGGCGCAATGCAACTAAGTAAAATACTCGGTTCGTACCGCAAAAAGCATAAACTCTGCTCTTATTTTCAAATCAAGTTTCCGTCCTATTTCCTTTCGGTATGACTCCACTGAGCTGGTACCAACATTTAATTTTGCAGCAATCTCTTTATTGCATAATCCTTCATAAATTAGTTGAAATACCTTTTTTTGCTGCGAAGAGAGTTCAGGAATCGGCTCCCTCTTTCGTATTATTTTCTCAAACATATCCTTTGGTACTACATCAGAATATGAATACCCCAACTCGGTTACTTCCTTAATTACATTTAGTATAGAACATAAAGCATTTTTTTTAGATAAAAATGCACTTGCACCGTGCTGTAGCATGTAACGGATACTGTATTCTGCACAATTCTGGGAAAGGACGATCGCATTTATTTGTGGCCATTCTTTTTTCAATTTGTGTAGGGTTTCATACCCGTTCATAATTGGCATTCCAATGTCTAGCAATACCACATCCGGTAAACGGTCTGTTAGTTTTAATGACTCTAATAATTCTTGACCGTTTGATGCTTCAAATTTCACTTCAGCATAGGGCAATCTTGCCAGTATTGTCTTCAAGCTAAATCTGATTAGTTCGCAGTCGTCAACGATTACTACGACAATTGGGTGGGTATTATACATAAGAGGGTATTTATACAATATTAGTAAGGTAATACAATAAATGTAGTTAAAAATTTAATTTAAACCAAAACAAATAAAATAAATAAAATCACCCGAAAAATAGGGTGATATTTATTTTATAATTCCACCTACTTTTATTTTGCAATAGATATTTAAATACGCGCGGTTAAATTGTATATTGTAGCGGAACCCGAAAAGCTGATAGAGTAGGGGTACTTAAAAAAAACAAACATGAAAAATTTATTTAAAATTGCATCAGTAGCTCTCGTTCTTTGCGTAGCCAATTCTTCATTTGCCACTACTGTAGTTAAAATTTCAGGCACCGGTGGTGCGACTCAAGACGGATCAAAGATCACTTATTGCCCAACTGCAGATGCGACTAAAACTTGCGCAACAATTACTTCAGGCGCTTCTATAGTTAACGGATCTATTCTCAATGCTGTGGGAACTGCTACATGGACAGATGCTAACCAAATCGTGCATAATGACGACCTACAGATCAACAGTATTACAAATATCGTAAGCACTCCTGGTTTAAACAAAGCTACAAGTTCAAATTGCGACCTAATCAAGGTCAATTAATTAGGTGATTTTTTTTTAGAAGTGCGGGTAGCCCCGCACTTCTTTTATTCTTATGATTATGCTAGAAAGAATATTTTTTTTTATTTGTATCTTGTGTATGGGTATTCGTTCACAAGCACAGTTAAATTCGACAGACTTGCTATACAGCACCTATCAAAACAAAAATACAGACTCATTACTCACTATGTGTATTAGCCATGCATTCGGAAACGTACCCTTACCAACAAAACTATTCATTGTACACCTCAGTCCGGCACTTTGTCCAAGATGCGAAGGACTCATTAATGAAACTATACGTAAATTAAAAAATGTTGATACCTCTTTTAAAACCCTTATGATAGTTGATTTTCCGCGAACTAAACCGGCAGTTAACTATATATTGGAGAACTCATTCCTTGTTGACAGATTCTATATTGATACAGCTAAATTATTTCTTCAGGTTTTTAATCATGATGAAAATAATGGAAGTTTGAATGTGCCGTTTGTATACAATGTTAATGTGCAAAAAGGGCTAATGAACTCTTACCTGCCAATGCTCGGAATAAATGTTAATCAGGAAACAATGACGGCGTTTTATAATGACACATTTTTGTTAGCTCAAAAGCCGGATTTATTATCAAAGAAAGAAAATATACCAATAGTTCCAAGCCAGATAATTGCAGGCCGGAAATTAGATGTCGGAAATGCATTACATGTAATAAAGGAGGACAGCACATACTTTTCTGACCCTCTGTATACCTATATTAATTCAAAAGATAGAATTTATACTTTCATTGACAGGCTGACCAAAACTGTAAGCATGTATTATTGGGATAAAGATTCCTGTGTCACAAAAGTTAAGCCTAAACTTGTTGAGTATACTATTTTGACTGATTCATTTAAAGTGTCAACGGCGGAACAAATCAACATGATTAACAACAATATCCTTAAGGTAATCTACTTAGGTATTTTAGAACAGATGGATAGTAA
Source organism: Chitinophagales bacterium (assembly GCA_038228575.1). Lineage (GTDB taxonomy): Bacteria > Bacteroidota > Bacteroidia > Chitinophagales > Chitinophagaceae > Flavipsychrobacter. The sequence continues at coordinate 32,046 of JBBRPD010000003.1, forward strand.
TATTACGATTACTGCATCCCTCCCAAAGCTAAATATGTATATTGTAAAAAACGATACGATTATAAACTATACTAATATAGTTAGTTTTATTCACAAGACTAGTAAAAATAGAATTTTCCAAATTGACACGTTAAAATATTATGCGCAGAATTGCGGATATAATTTAAATCATCCGGGTGCAAAAATTTTGGGCGACAAGGTTTTTATTCCTTTAAAAAAAGGATGGCCTGTTACTGGTACGGACTATTCTGTGTTAACTCCTTCTAACGATAGGGAAAACCCATTTTTAGATGAATTTTATAATCATAGAGATATTTTTGCAATTTACGATATAAATAAACGAAAATTTGCCCCTAACGTAGGGTGTCTAGATTCAATTTTCATTAAATATAAATGCGGCTATTCTCAGGTTTATCCATTAATAGCGTTTAAAGACAGTTGTTACTTTATTTCTGATGGAAAATCGGGGCAAATCAATATGTATGATGTAAAGTCAAATGTCATTGGCACTATACGATTGTTTAATGTAGACCAAGTATCAAACGAGAACAAAAAAAAACTTGACAAACTCCTAAAAAGCAATAAAAATAAAAACAAATTAAAATACATCAGCTCTTTGAACACGTTATTCAACAAAAGAATAGTGAGTATGTGCATAGGTGATAATTTTATGCACTGTTTAGTAAAAGACGATTTTTTTAAGAAATACTATTATTTTAAATACAATTTAGATACAGGCGAAAAAAATATTGATGAACTACAGTTTAAGGATATTCCCTTCGGCTCCGTACTTTCCATAGATATTTCAAATGTTGGTGACTCCGTGCGTATTTTCACCTTATTCCGGAATCAACATTTTACCTTATCAATTGATAAAATATGAAAAAAATAGCTGTTTTTTCTCTAATACTGACTACTGTATTTTTTTCGCTGAAGGCAGGCGTTTATCGGCACGATAGAACTGTAGCCCAGTATGCGCAACTTGCTGCCCAGCAACAGTTTGACTGTGTTGGGCAGATATATAAAGCCGGCCTGCCAGGTCCTTCCTGTATTTTGATTGATGCAACCCATGTACTTAGTGCAGCACATTGTTTTCTTAAACCCACATCGAGGCCTGACACTTTTTCATTTGAATTCAAAAATATACGATATAAGGCAAAGAAAATTTATGCTAATGACAAATATGACTATGGTTCCTGGCAAAATGATATCGCGATCATAGAACTCGAAAAAAAAGTGACCGATGTTACACCTGCAACGGTAAATACCAGGGCAACTGAATTACATTCTGACGCCGTTATGGTTGGTTTTGGTTTTATGTTGATGGCGGATAAGCCGACCACAAGTGATGACGAGCTTGTGCAAGGTAAACTGGCTGGAGAAAATGTTATTGACTCAATTGGTGGGCCAACAATTGAAGGCATGGCCTCTATATTGTTTCTTGATTTTGATTGCCCTACAGGCATCAGGTATCATGGAAGTTGCAACAAATTGGGGAGTAGCATACCCAAAAACCTGGAATGTTACTGTACTGGCGGTGATAGTGGTGGTGGCTTGTTCAGGAAAAACGGCAATAATTGGGAGTTAGTTGGTATTATTTCCGGTGGAGGGGTTGAGGTGGAGCAATTCTTAAAGACTTATTATTATGGGCAGGTAATGAAATGCACCAGAGTAGCTGCATATAAGAATTGGATACAGATGCACAGGTAGCGAAGCAGTATGCATTGCAAAAAAAATGAAAATAGTGTTTGCTGACTAGCCGATGACAATTCTGTTTTTAGCTAGACATTACAGGTTTTCCTATGAAGAATACCCTTCTCCTTCTTTTATTGCTTGCCAATGTGGTATCCTCCGCACAGGATTCTACGAGCCGTAAAATGGTTGACACTACCACCCATAAGCTAAAAGAGGTAACCATAAAACAGAAGATGCCCGCTGTGGTGCTGAAGGGGGATACTACAGAATATAATGCCAGTAGCTACAAGGTAAACCCTGATGCTGATGCTGCCGATCTGGTGCGTAAAATGCCTTCCATAATTATTAACGGCAATAAAGTAAGCGCTGCTGGGGAAACAGTGTTGAAAGTGGTGGTGGACGGGCGCAGTTTTTTTGGCGACGATGCGTACGCTACCCTCAAAAACCTGCCCGCCGATATTATTGCCAAGGTACAGGTGTATAACGAAAAAAGCGATCAGGAACAGTTTACAGGTTTTAGTGAAGGCAATACCAGCAAAACCATTAATATTGTTACCAAGCCCGATAAACATGATGGTATTTTCGGCAAGGTATATGGCGGGCTGGGAACCGGTGATGGCAGCAAAACCAGGTATGCCACCGGGTTTGACCTTAATAGCTTCAAGGGTAAGCAACGTATTACCCTTACTGCGCAGACCAACAACACCAATATAAATAATTTTACTGACCCTAATGGTAGCCCCGGTGTTGCCAGTGAAGGGACATCGGACATACAGACTACAGGGATCAATTATAGTAATAAATGGGGCGAGAAGGCGGACTTTAGCGGAAGCTATTTTTTAAACAACACAAACAGAGGTTATGACAGGAGCCTTAATAAGACGTACCTGCTTGCGCAAGATTCCGGGCAGGTGTACCACGAGACGGGTTATAACACCGCCCAAAATAGTAATCACCGCGCCAACCTGAGGATCAATTATATTTTTGACACGCTTAATTCCATATTACTAACCCCCAATATTTCTATCCAAAAAAATAACAGCCACTCTATAAAAAAAGGCAACACTACTGCCGGGCAAGCTGATGTGAATAAGACCGATAATACTACCGGCAGCAGGCAAGCAGGTATCAACTTTTCCGGCAATCTATTATACAGGCACAAGTTCCTGAAAAAACGCAGGACACTTTCCGTAAACCTTTCAGGCAGCGATAACAATAATGACAATACATCGGGAATAATAGCGGAAAATATTTATTATGCCAGCCCATTGCTGAGCGATACCGTTAACCAGCGCACTTATGGCAAGCAGGATAATTGGTCAATCATTGGCAATATTACCTATACTGAACCCGCAGGCAAGAACGGGCTTTTGAAAGTTGATGGGAGTCTCACGATGCAGCCATCTGTATCCGATAAAAAAGCCTACAATTATGCAGAGGCACCTGGCAATTACACCAGCCCCGATAGCAGCCTTTCCAGCTCCTTCAGCAGCAAGAACGTTAGTGGTAAAATTGGGAGCAGCTATCTGTTAACCCTGAAAAAATATGAATTTTCCGTCGGCCTTAATTATCAATATAATTATTTACTGAGCGATAACAGACTACCCATTACTTTCTACCTGCGGCAGCATTTCGAAAATATACTACCTGTAGCTATGCTAAGGTATAGGCCATCAAAAACCAGTAGCCTTTTGCTTAATTACACTACCAACACCCGCACCCCCTCCGCCAGTCAATTGCAAAATGTGGTTAATAATACTGATCCGCTGCACCTATCTACCGGTAACCCGGCACTGGTGCAGCCTTATTCGCACAATATCAATGTTAATTATAACACCATTAATAAAATATCCAGCAGCAGCTTTAATGCAACCCTGGCAGCTAATTATACCTTACATAACGTAACCAATAGCGTCATCATCGCCAGGCAAGATACTGTGCTACAGGGGCAGATAGTATTACCCAAAGGCTCGCAACTGACAATGCCTTTAAATACTAGCGCAAGCAGCAATTTTAATGGCAATGTATATTACGGTGCGCCGCTAGATTTTATGAAGTGCAGGTTAAGTGTCGGCGTGAACGCCAGTTTAAGTACTACTCCAGCCCTTATTAACGGAGCAACAAACAACCAATTGAGTAAGGATGCCGGGGGTAACATTACGCTATCCAGCAACATCAACGAGAAAATTGATTTTAGCATATCCTTTAATTCCAGCATAACCAGTAACAACAATTCCCTTAACCCAGAAGCGAATACTACCTATTACAATCAGGGCGGCAGCGGGGTGCTTAACCTGCTTTTACCCAAGCACCTTGTATATAATACCTCCTTTAATTATCAGGGTAATGCCGGACTCAGCGCAGGTTACAATCAAAGTTATGTAACGTGGAATATGAGCTTTGGTAAAAAAATCTTCAAAAAACAACAAGGGGATATACGTATTGCCGCCATTGATTTGCTGAATAAAAACAATAACGTACAACGTTCGGTTACAGAAACATATATACAAGACACGCGCAGTAGTATCTTAAAACGGTATTTCCTGTTTACCTTCAATTATAAGATATCAGCATTCCGCTAACCCCCTACACTGCCTTTTTCAGCACATCTATCATCTGGTCTATTTCTTGTTTATTGTTGTAAATGTGGGTGGAGATGCGGGAGCAGTTGAGGCCGTTTTCGGGTACGCTGCGGATGCGTATTTTCTGGTCGGCGCACTTCTTGTAGAACTCCTGGTAATCGAGCCCTTTTATGCGGAAACTGTTTACCGCGCAACGACTGCGTTCCTCGGTGGGGGTGAGTAAGTCTATTTTGTCGTTAAACTCCAGCAGGCGGTCTTGTGTATACTTACCGAGGCTTTTTATGCGGTTGTGAATGTTCTGCATACCTATCGACTCTATAAAGTCGATAGCCGCATTTACGCCTGCGTACAGGCCATTGGCCTGGGTGCCGCCATAATAGCGGTGTGCGCTGGGTGCATATCCTTTCAGCGAAGGCGGGTTGCTGAGTATATCCCAGCCATCGTCGCCGCCGGCACCAATATTATAGGTCTGCAAGGTATCCTGGAAAGCTTTACGCACATACAGGAAGCCTGTGCCCTTGGGGCCTAGCATCCATTTGTGGCTGCAGGTTGCGTAAGTATCGCAACCCATATCATGCAGGTCCAGCATCAGCATGCCCGGGCCGTGCGCCCCATCAATAATGGAGTAAATGTTTTTTGAACGTGCCAGTGTGCAAATTTCTTTTACCGGTAGCACATGGCCTGCCGTGCAGGGTATATGCGGGCTGGCTATTACCCTTGTTTTACTGGTAATGAGTGCAGATATGCGATTCAGCGTTTCATCGGCAGTAGGGCCGGGTGTAAATTTCTTTATAACGATGCCATGCAGTTTTTGCCTGTTGAGCCATGGAACAGCATTACCCACATGTTCGTGGGTGGTGAGTATTACTTCATCGCCCTTTTTTAGCGGGAGGCCCCAGCAGGCAATGTTTATACCTTCGGTAACATTATGGGTAAGTGCAATTTCGTCTTCATTCGCACCTACGAATCGGGCTATTTTAGGTGGCGTTTTATCGTATGCACCATAGTTGCCCATCTGGTCGGCGTCCATCATGGCCGCACGCGTAACATCAATTACGGGGTAGGGCGATGGCCCGAAGGTGCCATTATTCAGGTAAATCAGATCTTTGGTAAGGGGGAAGAGCTGCCGCACATTGGCCCAGTAGGCTTCATCATCGTCAGCAACGGGCGCACCGCCGGTTTTAACCTGTTGCGCAGCGGCAAACAGGTCAACTTCTTTCAGCGAAAGAGCGGCCAGTACTGTTGCTGACCTGAGAAAATTACGGCGGTTAAAATGCATGGGGTATTTTTATTTCACGAATGCATAAATGTACACATAAAATATTTCAAGTTGTAACAATAACCTTACATTAACGAAGCAGCCCGCAAAGTTGCGGGCTGCTGAAAAATTAATTAATTGCCGGTTATATTATTACACCAAATCTCCGTGCAATGCTTTAACACTTGCCAACTCGCGAACGGCATCGGCTATGCCTTGTGCATCGTACTCGCATTCGCGGTGTAGTTCTTCTGGTTTGCCATGTTCTACAATGCGGTCTGGTATACCTAGTATTTTTACTTCGGGTGTGTAGTTGTGGGCTGCCATAAATTCAAGTACGGCACTACCAAAGCCACCAACAACAGTACCATCTTCCACAGTAATTATTTTGTGGTAGCGCTGTGCTATTTCGTGCAGCATGGCCTCATCAAGCGGCTTCACGAAACGCATATCGTAATGGGCGGGGTGCAGGTCTTCTTGCGCAAGAGCCTTGCAGGCAGCAACCGCAAAATTACCCGGATGCCCTATGGTGAGAATGGCTATTTCCTGACCATCACAAATTTTACGGCCCGTACCAATTTCAATTTTTTCCATCGGGGTACGCCATTGCGGCATAACGCCCTGCCCCCGCGGGTAACGGATGACCATAGGCACATCAAGTTCCGGCAACTGGGCGGTGTACATGAGGTTACGCAATTCGGCTTCGTTCATGGGTGCAGAAACTACCAGGTCGGGCACACAACGCATGAACGATATGTCATAAGCGCCATGGTGGGTAGGGCCGTCGTCGCCTACCAGGCCGGCACGGTCAAGGCAAAACACAACGGGTAGTTTTTGTATAGCCACATCATGTATCACCATATCATACGCGCGCTGCATAAAGCTGCTGTAAATGTTACAGAACACCTTTAAACCCTGTGTAGCGAGGCCTGCGCTCAGTGTTACGGCATGCTGTTCGGCAATGCCTACGTCAATGGCGCGGTCGGGCATGGCATCCATCATTATCTTCAGTGATGAACCTGATGGCATTGCCGGGGTAATGCCCATAATTAACGGGTTTTTCTCGGCCAGCTCCAGCAGTGTATGTCCGAATACGTCCTGGTACTTAGGTGCCTCGGGGGCATTCGGTATCTTCTTATTTATTTTACCGGTTATCTTATCAAAAGTGCCCGGTGCATGCCACAAGGTCTGGTCTTTTTCGGCCAGTCCGTAGCCCTTGCCTTTAACGGTTTTAATGTGTAGTAACTTCGGCCCCGGAATATCTTTGAGTGATTTCAGTGTTTCGGTGAGCTTCATGATATTGTGGCCATCAACCGGGCCAAAATAACGGAATCCCAAAGCTTCAAAAAGATTGCTGCTTTTCGATAGCACGCCTTTCAGGCCTGCTTCTACTTTCGATGCCAGTTTTTGGAAATCTTTACTAGGCAACATACCCAACATCTTCCATACATCGTCGCGGAAACGATTGTAGGTCTGTGAGGTAGTAATGTCAGTAAGGTATTCCTTCAATGCACCCACATTCGGGTCAATGGACATATTGTTGTCATTGAGTATCACCAAAAGATTGGCGCCACTTACTCCGGCATGGTTCAGAGCTTCAAATGGTAAACCCGCAGTCATGGCACCATCGCCTATAACAGCAATGTGGCGGCGGAATTCTTCCTTCTTATATTTAGAAGCAATAGCCATTCCCAAGGCCGCAGAGATTGACGTTGAAGAGTGCCCTACACCAAATGCATCATACTTGCTTTCGGCACGTTTAGGGAAACCGCTCAGGCCACCGTATTTACGGTTGGTATGGAAAATTTTCCTGCGGCCGGTTAGTATTTTGTGCCCATAAGCCTGGTGACCTACATCCCAAACCAACTGGTCATCGGGCGTGTTGTATATATAATGTAATGCTACGCTAAGTTCCACTACCCCAAGGCTTGCGCCAAAATGACCTCCATGCACGCTCACACAATCGATAATGAACTGCCTGAGTTCATCGCACACTTGCTGCAACTGCATTTTGTTTAACTTTCTGAGGTCTTCGGGGGTATCAATTAAACTCAGAAGGGGTCCTGCCGCTATCTCTTCCATTAACTTTGTTTAAATAATCAACAAAAATACTAAAAATTCACCAAATGACTATAATGCTGACTGCGAAAAACAGACTACAAGTATTGGCTTATTCTATTGTCTGCTATTGGAACGGTATAAGCGGTAGTATATTTTGCGGGCATTGGTACAATTAACCTTAATTAAGATTGGTATCAAAATATCTGTATCGTTAGCTTTTTGCAAAGAAAATCTTATTTTTACACTAACATAAGTTCCATTATATGGTAGCAATAGACGTAGATGAGCAGGTTCGTATTATTGAAAAGGCAACTAAGGATGCTTTAAAAAGTAAAAAAAGTGCACTGAAGTTTTTAGTGGAAGCAGGGATTGTAAAGGATTCAACCGTGAAGAAAGGCAAAAATAAGAAATAGGTGCTTTATCAACCATATAGTATCATAGGGTTTCACAGTTGCGACAGAGAAATTGGTATGCGAGTGCTGAATGGCGAGGACAATCTTTTGCCTAGCCAAAATACGTGGGATTGGCTGGGGCATGGAATTTACTTTTGGGAACAAAATCCAACACGCGCATGGGAATACGCACTCGAATGTGCTGAAGGGAATCAATATAACAAGACGCGAATAAAAGAGCCATTTGTTTTAGGTGCAATTATTGATTTGGGCAGATGCTTAAATCTTGTAGATTCAGATTCCTTAAAAATAGTAGGTGCGGCATATAAGGGTTTGAAGCAGCTAACAGAAGAAGCTGGTGAAAAAATGCCGGTAAATAAAGGAGACAACAGGTCGTTGGATTGCGCTGTAATTCAATATATCCATAAATCTAACAGCGAAAAAAAGTATGACACCGTTAGATGTGCCTTTCCTGAAGGTCGTGAGTTATTTGCAGGGTCGAAAATAAGTTCACGTTTGCATTTACAAATCTGTGTCACTAATCCAGAGTCAATCGTTGGTTTTTTCTTGCCGCGCCCCATCAATAAGTTCAACCCCATTTTATAAACCTTCTCACCATACCTGCACTTCTCTTTCCAGCACAATGCCAAAGCGTTGCTGCACGGAAGTAACGATATCGCCTGAAAGGGCCCATATCTCCTTGCCGGTGGCATTGCCATAATTTACCAAAACCAATGCCTGGCGGGCGTGCACACCATAGTCATCTTTACGGTAGCCCTTCCAGCCGCATTGTTCTATAAGCCAGCCTGCGGGTACTTTAACCAGTGCCTCAGTAACGGGGTAATGTGGTATGGCAGGGAATTGCTCTTTCAGCTTATGGTACTGCACAACAGGTATTGTGGGGTTTTTAAAAAAGCTGCCGGCATTACCAATTTGCTTAGGGTCGGGTAGTTTGCTGGTGCGAATATTAATTACCGCTTGTGCTATTGCTTTTACCGTTGGTATGGCTACTTCCATTTTTGCCAGCTCTTCTTCTATTGCACCATAACTGGTGTTGAATGATGGCTTTTTGTTCAGTTTAAATACAACTGAAGTAATGAATACTTTATCTTTCAGTTCGTTTTTGAAAATACTATCGCGGTAACCAAATCTGCATTCGGTATTGTTGTAAGTAACAATTTTCTTTTCACTCCAGTACCAGCAAACAACACTTTCAATTGTATCTTTTACCTCAACGCCATAAGCACCTATATTTTGTATGGGTGCTGCACCCACCGTGCCGGGTATGAGGGCAAGGTTTTCAATGCCGCCCAAACTATTATGGATGGCAAACATTACCAGTTCGTGCCACACCTCGCCAGACTGCACGTTCAACCATACATGTTCGTCATCTTCTTTAATAACGTTAAGCCCCTTAAGCCTGTTCAGTATTATAAGGCCCTCCACCGGGTTGGTAAGCAATACATTGCTGCCGCCGCCCAGTACATGCACCGGGGCAGCATAGTCTGATAGCTCTGCGAGCTGTTCCATATTACTTAATTCGGCAAAATCAGACACCTGCATGTCTATACCAAATGTATTGTATGGTTGTAATGAAACGTTGTGTTTCAATGATGGCTAATTAAATGGTTAATGATAACAACGGCATAAAATAACTGATCAACAAAAATACGTTGCTAGATGAGTACATTGCCTGTCATTTCAGCAGGTATGCTTAAACCCATATATTTCAGTATTGTCGGTGCCAGGTCGCCAAGTTTACCAGGCTTTATAGTACCGGTAAAGTCGTTGGAAACAATGAAGAAAGGCACCGGGTTCAGCGTATGGGCTGTGTTGGGTGTTCCATCTTCATTTACTATGTAGTCGGCATTGCCGTGGTCGGCAGTCAGGAATATAGCATAGCCATTTTCCAGTGCCACGGGTGCGATTTTTGCTAGACATGCATCCACTGTTTCTACCGCTTTTACCACCGCATCCCATACGCCTGTATGGCCTACCATATCGGGGTTGGCGAAGTTGAGGCAAATGAAATCCGCGCTCTGCGCCGCTATCTCCGGCAATATTGCTTCCGTGAGGTCCCAGGCGCTCATTTCTGGTTTCATATCGTAGGTGGCAACGTCGCGCGGAGAAGGCTTCATAATGCGCCTTTCGCCGGTGAACGGTAGTTCCCTGCCGCCTGAAAAGAAAAACGTAACATGCGGATATTTCTCTGTTTCGGCAATGCGTATCTGCGTCTTGCCATTGTCCTGCAATACTTCGCCCAGTGTTTTGCTAAGGTCGCTGTTATTAAATATGACGCCTACATTTTTATAGCTCTTGTCATATTCCGTCATGGTAACATAGTGCAATGCCAGCGGGTGCATATTCTGTTCATGGAAAGCCTGCTGGGTAAGTGCAATGGTAATTTCGCGGCAACGATCGGTGCGGAAGTTAAAGCACACAACAACGTCGCCTTCTTTTATCAATGCCAGCGGAACGCCCGCTGCATCGCAACCAATAATGGGTTGAATAAATTCGTCAGTAATATCGTGCTCGTACGATGTTTTTATGGCACCAATTATATCGGTAGTGTGCACGCCAACGCCCTGTGTAAGGGCATCGTATGCAAACTTTACCCGTTCCCAACGTTTATCGCGATCCATTGCATAAAAACGGCCGGTTGCCGAAGCCAGCTTCACACCCGTTTTTTGTGTATGCTCATATAATTCCTCTATAAAAGCGAGGCCACTTTTAGGGTCGGTATCCCTGCCATCGGTAAATGCATGCACCGCAACATTAGGTATGTTTTTCTGTTGCGCCAGGGTGCACAATGCCTTAATATGTTCAATATGAGAATGCACTCCGCCATCGCTCACCAGCCCCATGAAATGGAGTGTTTTGCCGGCGTTCCTTGCATCTTCAAAAGCAGCATTCAGCACGGTGTTAGTTTCCAGTTCACCATCGCGCACGGCAACGTTTATGCGCTGCAATTCCTGGTAAACAATACGGCCTGCACCAATATTAAGGTGGCCTACTTCTGAATTACCCATTTGTCCGTCGGGCAAGCCTACGGCCTCTCCGCAGGTAATCAGTTCGGTATGTGGATACTTGTTGTATAATGATTTTACAAAAGGAACATTGGCATTCGCAATTGCATCAGCCGATGGAACTTTTCCATGGCCCCAGCCATCCATAATAATGAGCATTACTTTTTTCGACATGCTGCAAAAGTAATCGAAATCTTTTTAGCAGTTTATGACGGCGAACAGCACCAACTGATTTCACGATTACCTTATTGGCAAAACCAGTTCAAAAATGGCCCCGTGGGGATGGTTGTCTTTTACTGTTATCTTTCCCTTATGCTGTTTTACCACTTTATGCACCAGGAAAAGCCCTATACCCGTTCCCTTCGCTTTGCGGCTTTCTTCGCTGCCAACCCTGTAGAATTTATTAAATATCTTCTTCTTTTCGTCATCGGCTATGCCTTGCCCCTGATCAATTACCTGTATGAGGGCTGTTTTTTCGTTGCGGGTGAGCTGCACGGTTATAGGTGTATCAGGCGGGGTGTATTTCACTGCGTTTTCCAGCAAATTGTTCAGCACAATCTGCATCATTACCATATCGCCAATCATGTGGCAGCCAGCAGCAATATTGTCATCGAATCGTTGCGGGTAGCGTGCGGCATACTGCTCTACTACCTGTTCTGTCATTTCAGAAAGATTAAAGGGTTCGCTGGTGGGTTTGTACTGGCGGCCATCTATCTGCGAAGCAAAAAGAACGTTGTTACAAAGGTCGTTAAGTCGGTTGGCTTCTTTAATACACCTTTCTATGAGCAGCGATTTTTTTTCTTCATCCAGCTTGTGCCGTTCCAGTGTTTGCAGGTTAAGCTTCATGGCCGCAATGGGCGACTTCAACTCATGGGTAACCGACAACATAAAATTATTCTGCTGGCGCGATAGGGTAATGCGGCGCCGGAAGGAGGTGTAAACAATAGATGCGCCAATAAGTATTACCAGCAGAAACGCACTGCCTTCGCCTATATACTGGTAAGTTCTTTTTTCCAGGTTACTTTCCAGCACTTCATGTTCCAGGTGGTATTCGTAGGGGGCACGTACACTGTCAATGCGGCTTTTAAGGGTAAGCACTTCCTGTGCATATATACGGCCGCTTTGCTTTTGCAGGCTATATTCCCAAAAGCCCAGTGCAACCACTATATAACCCAGCAGCAATAAATATAAGGAGGTGAAAACACGCATAGCGGGCAAAATATAGGCACAAATTACGAAAAGAACAGCCGTTTGTGGTTATTAAAACTGCTGCCGCTACAAGGGCATTTTAATTTTTTATATAGCCTTGCCCGAACTTTTCAACCCTTAAGCCGACATGCAATATTTCCGGTAGCGGATTGACACGCATATTCTGCTCCAAAGCAATTTCATAAGTGCCTTTTCTATTGAATTTAACAGAGTCGCCCAGTGCAAGTACTACCCGTTCTTCATAAATAGTGCCAAAACCACGGCCCAGCCATTTGCCGGTAGGGCTTGCGAGCACAACATTTACCCTTTCCTTCTTAATAATGCTATCGCCGGGCGATTTAATATACATCCACAGCCATAAATTACTGTATGGGTAAGCCTGCGAGTGCTGAATAATAAATGAAGTCTGGTAGCGCGATACCGTATCGGTTATCTCGAATTTGTATAACGGCCTGAAATTATAGCTCCATTGATTTTTAGGAATTGATTCCTGCTTCTGGTAATAGGGCGAAGGCAGGCAACCGCTAAACAGGCAGCATAAAATAAATAAAGGCAGTACTATACGAAACATGTAGGCTAATATATGTGAAAAGTAAACAAAGCAAAGCAAAGCAGGAAAACCAATCGGTATTAAGCTGGCATCCTGCCGCAAAGATAATAGTAATAAAATTATTGTTGTCCGACAAAAAGAGCGCCTTCCTGCTGAAACCAATAAGGAGGAATTCTCTTGTAGCAGTTTATTGCTTGATAACCCGATTTTTTACCCCACCGCTGTGTAGGCTGCTGTCATCCCCGCTTAGTTTCTTTCTTTGCCGCGCCGCAAAGAACGAACCAAAGAAAGCGCCGCTTTTTTGCAACGCTCCGCGCAAAAGAGGAGCCCTGCGGCGTGTCCGGCTGAAGCTTGTTAGTCTATTTGTCTGCGCCTGAGCGGCTGCGAAGGTGATATTCTACATTCGCTTTTTCACCAAAAAAATTGCCAGATAACAGTAGTTTTATCGTAATATTTGTGGCGGGTTTGCGGCAGGCTAATATTAGCATTTCTTTTTCTTGAAAACTTTTACTTTTGAAGCACCCTAGGCTGCACAATATTCGTTTGATAGAAAAATAAATATATTTTGCCGTTAAACCCTCCTTTATCAGTTATATCAATAGAGGTATAAACATCATTTTTTTTGCCACCCCTACCTTTGCCATTCTTTTGCCAGTACTATTGAAAACACAAACATTAAAACTGCCGATAAACAGGGCTATGTTACACCGCACCATCACCACACTCTTTACCTTACTGCTCTTTGCGCCCAATATTTATGCCCAAACAATGCCCAACAGTGGGGCTGCAACAACGGGGCAAAGCCTCACCCTGCAAGACTGTATTGATTTTGCATTGAAGAACCAACCCGCAGTAAACCAGGCCCGCATTGATGAGGCTATAGCGCACGATAACGAATCCATTGCGCTTGGGTCATGGTTGCCACAGGTAACGGGTAACGCCAATTACATACATTATTTGCAACTACCCACTTCTTTTTTGCGCACCAATGGCACCCTTACGCCAGTAAAAACCGGGGTTAGTTACAGTTCGCTGCCGCAGCTTACCGTTAACCAGAATGTATTTAATAATGATGCCTTGCTTGCCGGCAAAATAGCCAGGCTGTACAGGGATGCCGCAACGGAAAATACCAGCACAACCAAAATAAACCTGGTAGTTGATGTAAGCAAGGCGTTTTACGATGTGTTGCTTTCCACCGAGCGCATATTTGTTTACAGGGAGGATACCGCGCGTCTCATAAAAAACCAGAAAGATGCCTACTATCGCTACCAGAGCGGTATTGCGGATAAGGTAGATTACAAACAAGCCACCATTTCGCTGAATAACTCGCTTTCTCAATTGAAGACGGCTGATGAGCAATTGGCGGGTAAGTATGCTTACCTGAAACAATTACTGGGAGCCCCTGCCGACCAGCAAATAGCGGTACGTTTCGATACAGCACAAATGCTGCAGAACATTTACACCGATACGCTGGAAGCTTTACGTATTGAAAAACGCCCTGAATACCGTACGCTGACGATAATGAAGGATATACAGCACCAGACAACGCGCTATTACAAGCTTGGGTTTGTGCCATCAGTTTCGGCATTTTATAACTACAACTACCAGTTTCAAAGCAACAGCAATTCCGATCTTTATTCGGCGGCTTATCCCAATTCGCTGCTGGGTTTACAACTGAGCGTACCTATTTTTTCAGGACTCAAGCGCCACAACAATATTCATAAAGCGCAATTGCAGGAAGACCGTATTGACTGGGACGAAATAAACCTGAAACTAAATATTAATACCCAATACCAGCAGGCCCTGGCGGGTTATAAAAGCAGCTTGTACGCCTTACGCACACAAGCCGAAAATGAGGCTATGGCACGTGAAGTTTACAATATAGTAAAGCTGCAATATGCTGAAGGCATTAAGGCTTATCTGGATGTAATAATAGCCGAATCGGACCTGCAAACTTCTGAGATAAATTACCTGAACGCTTTGTTTCAGGTATTAGAAAGCAAGCTGGAATTTGAAAAGGCCAAGGGCGATATAGCCGTGCAATAGATACCAGCCACCACCCACTGAAAACATTATTTACAAGCGTATAAATAACAGCATAAATGAACAGGTTTGTTTTAAGTTGTATAATTATTGCGGGTTCACTTATTGCGGGCTCATGCGGCGATAAAAAGCCGGATGCACCTAACCCGGCAACCATACCCGTGCCCGTGAACCTTTATGAATTGCACCCCGAAGCGGCCGTATATTTTGACCAGTATCCCGGTACAGTTGTGCCGCTGATGCAGGTGGATATAAAGGCGCAGATAGAAGGCTATGTTACCGCCATACATTTTAAAGAAGGTGAAAGGGTAAAGAAGGGACAAGTGCTTTATGATATTGACCGCAGCAAATACAAGGCTACAATAGGGCAGTCGCAAGCCAATTTGCAGGTAGCACAAGCTAACCTGGCGCAGGCGCAAAAAGATGCTGACCGGTACACTTACCTTAATGAACATGAGGCCGTGGCCAAACAAACGCTGGACCATGCGCTCACCTCGCTGCAAAACGCCAAACAACAAATGGCAGCAGCCAAACAACAAATAGTAAAAGACCAGACCGACCTTAACTATTCTGTTATAAGGGCACCGTTCGATGGTACTATTGGCATATCTCAGGTAAAGGTTGGCAATACTATTGTGCCCGGCCAAACGGTGCTGAACACCATTTCAACAGACGGGCCGGTGGCGGTTGATATTGTGGTGAGCGAAAAACAAATACCACACTTTGTAAAGGTGCAGCAACTGAAATCGGCCCTGGCAGATTCGGTATTCACCTTGTTGTTGCCTGATAATACCTTGTACAACTATCCCGGTGAAATATCTTTTATTGACCGTGGCGTAAATACACAGACGGGTACCATAACCATACGATTGAAATTCGCAGATCCGTCAGGTGTGCTGCGGGCGGGCATGAGTTGCAGGGTCCGTGTACGGAACCAGGATACGGAACCCCAGTTGTTAGTGCCGGGTAAGGCAATAGTGGAGCAGATGGGTGAATTCTTCGTGTATATAGCCAAGGATACCGCAATGAAAATGCCGGGTGACAGCACCGCAAAAGTTGCGCCACATGCTCTGCAAAAGAAAGTAGTACTGGGCGCCCAGGTTGCCGATAAGGTAATAGTAAAGCAAGGGCTGGAAGAAGGAGAAAAAGTAATTGTGGACGGTGTGCAGAAACTGCATGACGGTTCATTTATTAACACACAGGCTCCCGCTGCGGCACCAACACATTAACAACAACATTACCACCACCACCATGATAGCAGATACTTTTATAAAACGCCCCGTAACAGCAATTGTAATTTCCCTTGTGTTGCTGCTGGTGGGTGCTATTGCCATACTGAATTTACCCGTAGGTCAGTACCCTGAAATTACCCCGGCAACCGTGCAGGTAACCGGGCAGTATACCGGTGCCGATGCGCTTACCGTGGAGCAGACCATGGCAACACCGGTTGAGGCGCAGATAAATGGCACACCCGGTATGGCCTACCTGCAAAGCAGCAGCACAGGCAATGGCGCTATGACCATTAATGCGGTATTTAATGTAGGTACTAATATTGATGTTGCCGCCGTTGATGTGCAGAACAGGGTGAGCATAGCCACCCCGCAGTTACCCGATGTGGTAAAGCGGCTGGGCCTCACCGTAAAAAAGAGAAACCCCAGCATATTGATGCTCGTAGCCATATCATCGCCTAACGGAACGCATAACGTAACCTTTGTTGATAACTATGCCAATATTTTTGTGCGCGATGCATTGCTGCGTGTAAAAGGTGTAGGTGATATTGTTACCCGTACCGATGATTTTAGTATGCGTATTTGGGTGAAGCCCGATAAACTGGCCAGCTATGGTATTGCAGCAACAGATATTACCAGTGCGCTGAGCGAACAAAATGTGCAGGTAGCCGCAGGTTCGGTAGGTGTGCCACCGCAACAGAGCACACAGGTGAATGAATATAGTTTGCTGGTTAACGGCCGCATAAACAAGGCTACCGATTTTGAAAACATCATTGTTAAAACCATCCCGGCCTCGGGCCAGATCGTTTATCTGAAAGATGTGGCTAGGGTAGAACTGGGTAAGTTTGCCTATGCAAGTAATTCGTTTGTTGATGGTAAAAGGGCATCGTACCTTTTGTTATACCAGGCACCGGGCAGCAATTCGCTGGAAACAGCCGAGGGCGTATACGCGAAATTAGAAGAGCTGAAAAAAACCTTCCCTACAGATATTGCAGCAAGTGTACCCTTTGAATCAGTTACTGTGGTAAAAGTATCTATGCACGAGGTGATACTTACCTTGCTGGAAGCGCTGGCACTGGTGGCTTTTGTGGTATATCTCTTCCTGCAAAACTGGCGGGCAACATTAATACCCTTGCTGGCAATTCCGGTTTCAATAGTTGGTACTTTCATCTTCTTCATTCCCCTTGGGTTTACCATCAATACACTTACCATGTTTGGTTTTGTACTGGCCATTGGTATAGTGGTTGATGATGCCATTGTGGTTGTGGAGGCCGTACAGCACTACATGGACCATAATAACATGAGTGCCAAAGAAGCGACGGCAGCAGCCATGAAAGATATATCGGGGCCTGTGGTGGCTATTGCCTTAATACTGGCTGCGGTATTTATTCCGGTAGCATTTATTCCCGGTATTGTGGGGCGTTTATATCAGCAGTTTGCCATTACTATTGCTATATCAGTAATATTGTCGGCTTTCGTGGCGCTATCGCTTACACCTGCTTTGTGTACCTTGTTATTGAGAAAAAGCAGGATAAACCAGGAAGCAAAAGGACTGAATAAACTGTTCTTTAAATTCAATAATTGGTTTGATAGGCTGGCTGCCACTTACACTAATGGTGTAAGGCGCAGTATAAAGGCATCGAAACTGGTGCTTATATTGTTGGTGTGTCTTGGTTTTGGCACGATTTTATTATTTAAAGCAAAACCATCCGGCTTTATACCGACGGAAGATGAAGGCCGTATTTTCATTACTTACGAACTGCCGGAAGCATCATCAACAACACGATCGCTGGAGGTGCTGAATAAGATAATGGACGTGGTAAAAGCCACGCCAGGCGTTGGGCACTTTGCTGCATTGGGTGGGCTGAATGTGGTTACGTTTTCAACCAAGTCCAACAGTGGTAGTATCTTCTGCCAGTTAAAACCATGGGATGAGCGCACTAAAGAAAGTGAGCAGGTGCCGGGCATTATTGGGGTACTGCAAAAGCGGATTGCGGAAGCCGGTGTTAAGCAGGCCAATGTAGTTGTTATTTCGCCGCCGCCAATACCCGGTTTAGGACAAACCGCGGGCTTCAGTATGCAGATACAACAACGCCAGACCAGTGATGATGTAAGGGCGTTTGAAAAAGTGGTGAAAACCTTTGTGGCAGCGGCGCAGAAAGATTCTGTTATAGGCAGTGCCTTCAGCTTTTATGGTGCACACACCCCTAGTTACAATGTTACTGTTGACCGCGAAAAGTGCAAACGCATGGGCGTAAGCATAGCTGACGTTTTCAGCACCATACAAACGTACATGGGTAGCTTCTATGTTAACGATATAAGCCTCTACAGCCGTAACTATCACGTGGTGGTGCAGGCCGATACAAATTTCCGTACAGTGATAGGCGATCTGGATAAGTTCTATGTGCGCAATGCCGGTGGGCAAATGTTGCCATTAAGCACCCTCATTTCCTATACGCCAACTGAAACCGCACCGCTTATTTCGCACTTCAATATCTTCCGCTCCGCGGAGGTTAATGGAGGGCCAAAGCCAGGCTACAGCAGCGGACAGGCATTGGATGCCCTGAAACGTATTGCCGCTAAAACATTGCCGCAAGGATATGGCTATGAGTTTTCCGGTTTGAGTTATGAAGAAGAACATGCGGGTTCTTCAACGGTTTACATCTTCCTGCTTTCCATTATTTTCGTGTTCCTGTTTTTGGCGGCCTTATATGAAAGCTGGTCTATACCATTTTCGGTGCTATTCTCCGTGCCTATCGGTGCGTTTGGTGCCATACTTACGCTTACGTTGGTGCCAAGCCTTACCAATAATGTTTATGCCCAGATAGGACTTATTACCCTCATTGGTCTTTCAGCAAAAAATGCCATCCTGATAGTGGAGTTTGCCAAAGAACGTGTTGACCAGGGCGAGGATATATTACAGTCTACACTGGAAGCTGTAAAGCTCAGGCTGCGCCCCATTATTATGACATCACTGGCCTTTATTTTGGGCGTACTGCCGTTGGTACTGGCGGAAGGAGCCGGTGCTATAGCGAGGCGCACCATAGGTTTTACCGTGTTTGGTGGTATGCTTGCTGCGACTTCACTGGCAATATTCGTAGTGCCGGTATTATTTGTAGTTATATCGAAACTGGCCGGCTTTGGCAGGAAGAAAGTTGAGGTGGTAAATTCGGCAACGTGATAATTCGGTAATTTTTGTTTTTTATTGAATAAGGGCGGCCAAACGGTCGCCCTTATTCATAAATTTAATTGCACTATATTGATATTGACACCAATGCTGCTAAGAAATTAGCTGACCCATATTTTCCGAATAGGAGTAATATACTTTATGCATCAAAACACTGCCCTAAAATCATGTCATTGCGCTGGTAAGTGCAAAAGGTTTGTAGCTTATGTTAGTCGGCTATCCCTTTACCAGCAGCACATTTGCGGTTGCTACAATACCTTCCTCCCTGCCAATAAAACTGAGTGTTTCAGTGGTGGTAGCTTTTATGGAAACATCATCGGTGGTTATGCCCAGTATGTCAGCAATAGCTTTACACATTTCTGGCACATACTTCATTATTTTAGGTGCTTGTAAAAGTATGGTGCTGTCAATGTTTACCACGCCATAGCCTTTTTCCCTGATCAGTTCGCCACAACGTTTTAAGAGTAATTTACTGTCAATGCCCTTGTAGGCCGCATCGGTATCGGGAAAGTGCTTGCCTATGTCGCCAAGGCTTAAAGCGCCCAGAAGGGCGTCGCAAATAGCGTGTAGCAGTACATCGGCATCTGAATGCCCTAATGCACCCTTTGTGTGCGGTATCAGCACGCCGCCTAACCAAAATTCTCTACCCTCAACCAACTGGTGAAAATCAATTCCCTGGCCTATTCTATACATTTGTTGTCGCTTGTTTTTTAATGAACCCGTTGTTTGCAATAATAAGCAATATGCGAGAAAGCGTACTGCTTGCACGCCATAACTACGAACAGTTACTAAGGTAACATGTTTCTATTAATAGGCGAGTAGAAAACAATAAATAATTGTTGGTATATTTGAGTATGCATTCATTCACCATTACAGGCAAGCTTATTGATTTGTTTGCGCAACGCATTTACCCTGCACAGGTTGTGGTTGAAAATGGTATTATACATACCATTACTGAAATTGAACATGCCGATGACCAGTTTCTGCTGCCGGGTTTTGTAGATGCGCACATTCATATTGAAAGCTCCATGCTCATACCTACTGCATTTGCTAATATGGCGGTGGTGCATGGCACGGTGGCAACAGTTTCCGACCCGCACGAAATAGCCAACGTATGTGGTAAAGAAGGTGTGCAGTATATGATTGATAACAGTAAGAAAACACCGTTTAAATTTTTCTTTGGTGCGCCATCGTGCGTGCCGGCAACAAACTTTGAAACTGCCGGGGCAACGCTCAATGCTACCGATGTTGCGGAGCTGCTTAACAGCCCGGATATCTGGTATCTGTCAGAAATGATGAACTATCCCGGCGTGCTTAATAAAGACCCGGAAGTAATGGCGAAAATAGCCGCTGCCCATAAGGCCGGAAAGCCGGTTGACGGACATGCACCCGGCCTGAGGGGACAGACAGCTATGGCCTATGCTGAAAGCGGTATAACTACCGACCATGAGTGTTTTACACTCGATGAAGCGCTGGATAAGATAAAGGCAGGCATGCATATTTTAATTCGCGAAGGCAGCGCAGCTAAGAATTACGAAGCGCTATGTGAGTTACTGAAGCTGCACCCTGATAAAGTAATGTTTTGCAGCGATGATAAGCACCCCGATGAACTGGTGCTGAACCATATTAATGCATTGGTAAAACGTTCGCTGCAAAAAGGGTACGACCTGTATGCCGTGCTGCGCGCGGCTTGCGTGCACCCGGTATTGCATTACCAATTGCCGGTAGGTATGTTGAGGCTTAATGACCCCGCTGATTTTATTGTTGTGAATAACATAGATGACTTTAAAATTCTGCAAACGTATATTGATGGTGAATTGGTAAGTGAGCATGGCGAAAGCTTACTGCCATACGTAGCAGCATCGCCCATAAATAATTTTAAAGCCAACCCAAAAACCGAGGAAGATTTTGCCATTAAAGCAAAAAGGAAATCGGGCATGATAAAAGTGATCAAGGCGGTTGAAGGGCAATTGGTGACCAGCCAGTTGTTATTGCCTGGTAAGGTGGTGGACGGCTACCTGGTGAGCAATACAGAGAATGATGTTTTAAAGCTGGCTGTTATTAACCGCTACGAACCCGATGCGCCGGTAGCAACCGCATTCATAAAAAGTTTCGGGCTTAAGTCTGGTGCCATTGCATCAACGGTGGGGCATGACTGCCACAATATAATAGCCGTGGGTGTTGATGATGCAGCTATGTGCGCTGCCGTAAATGCGCTGATAGATAATGAAGGCGGCATTTCAGTAGCGGAGAACAGAGATAATGTTTCCGCTATGCCATTGCCGGTTGCTGGCCTCATGTCGCTGGCTGATGGTAACTCGGTTGCGGAAGATTATAAGGAAATAGACCGGCTTGCGAAAAAGCTGGGCACAACCTTACACGCACCTTTCATGACATTGTCATTCATGGCACTGCTGGTAATACCTGCACTAAAACTAAGTGACAAGGGCTTATTCGATGGTAATAAATTCGAGTTTACAGGTGTTGAGGTATAGCGAATGGCTATGCGCGGCTTCGTGATTCTTATGGAAATTATTCGTCTACCTATGCCTTCTCCTCCAGAAACACTACAATACTTTTGTTCACTTCTTCGCTCTTTTCCCACTGTACAAAATGCCCGCATTCCGGTATCAGTACAAGGTGTGCATTAGCTATTTTTGCCGTGCAGGATGTGGCCAGGGCTTCAGTAGTAGTGTGGTGTATCAATTTATTGGGAATCAGCGCGTCTTTCTTACCGAAGATGACCAGCGTAGGGGTTTTTATATCAGGCAATTGGTTATAAACAGTGTCTTCCACCATGCTTTTAATGCAGGCTTCTATCATTTTTTTGTAGTAGTTCGGCTTGTAGGTGCGCATGAGCTGTTTAAGGTCGGCAATTACGCCATTACCTTGCTGCGGAGCGTTGTAGAAACTGTTGCCGATGGTTTGCGCAAGTATATGTTCTTCCGATGTAAAAAAGTCAAACAGGTGCATGGTAGAATAGTACATTGTTTTTTCCAGTGCACTGAAAACTTCAAAACCAGCGGGGGCGCAAAGCACCATTTCCTGTGCACTTTTGGGGTGGCGCAACAGCGTTGTCATGGCTACCTGGCCGCCCATGGAATGGCCTACGATGCACACATTTTTCAACCCCAGTTCTTTAATGAAATCATGTACCGCATCGGCAAAAAATGCCATGCTGAAATCGTGCGGGTTCTGGTCTGACAGGCCATTGCCGGGTAGGTCTATGGCTATGCAGCGGAAGTATTGTTTCAGATAGTCAATGTTGTTTTTCCAGACCAATGCATAGTTAGCAAGGCCATGAATAAACAGGAGTGTTTTTTCCCCCTTGCCTTCGTCAATGTAGGCAATATTGCAATTGCCGGGTAGTTCAGTAGTGTGGGTCTTGTACGGATAAGAAAACGGTGCGGTCATGTATTGTTGTGCGGTTAGTAGTAGTGGTAACTATTAAAAAGGTGCACCGGAAGGGGTGCACCTTTTTGTATAAATTGATAACGAAACAAGCTTCGTTTATTGTTTTGGTAATATTAGCAACGCTCAATGATCCATTCAGCAACAGCAGGCGCCAGTTCTTTCTGCGACTTGCCACCAACGAAAACACCAATGTGGCCACCGCCGAAAGGATACTCTTTCTTGTCTTTTGAACCGATAACATCCATTACATTCCTGGTACTTTCGTTAGGTATGATGGTATCTTCAGTAGCATAAACATTAAGGAAAGGCATAGTTGCATTTTTAAGGTGAACCGGCCTTCCGCCTAACTGAAATTTATCTTGTATCAGCAGGTTATCGCGGAAAAGATCCTTGATGTACTTGCGGTACATTTCGCCCGGTATTGCAGGCAGGTCGCTCTTCCATTTTTCCATACGGAGGAAGTTCAACATCTTGTCTTTATCTTCAAGAGAGTCAATAACACCCAGGTATTTACTAATGTTCATGCTTGGTTTCAGCATACCGAAAGCGCCATCTATCATTTCGCCCGGTATAGTTCCCAATTGGTCTACCATTGCATCAACATCAATGTACTTGGTCCATTTGTAGAGCATGCATTTGGTGGTGGAGAAATCGTAAGGCGCTACGTAAGTAGTGAGTGATTTCAGCTTTTCAGGATAAAGGCAAGCATATATCATAGAAAAAGTACCGCCCTGGCAAATACCCATTTTATGAATTTTCTCAGTTTTATGGCGCCTGCGCAGGAAATCAACGGCATCGTTCATGTAACCGTCAATATAGTCTTCCATAGTCAGGTAGCGATCGCTTCTGTTGTGGTAGCCCCAGTCCATTATATATACATCTAAACCCTGCTGAACCAGTTTTTTAACCAGGCTACGGTCGCTTTGCAGGTCAAGCACATCGTGCCTGTTCAGCATAGCGAAAGATACCAATACTGGTGTTGCACACTTAGCAGGTGTTTCGCGGGTGTAGTGGTACATTTTAATTTTGTCGCTGCTCCAAACCAATTCTTTTGGAGTTTCGCCAATACCAACTTCACCTATTTCCTGTAATACTTTATATCCTTTGGCTATTTTTTCTGATGTTGCTATCAGCTCCTCAGAAATTTTTAGTGCGTTAAAATTCATCTTTTGAAATTTTGTGCAAAGGTACTAATATTTATTTTTATAGATGTTAAGTTGTTGCAAAACAAAGTTTATTTTTTGTAGATGTTTGGAGCGATGCGTTAGGGCATATCATTAGGTTAAGTAAATATGCAACCCAGAATGGGTGATATGATTATAGAGAACAGGTTATAAAATGGCCAAAACCCCGTAAGGGGTGACATAGCTAAGCGCCTTAGCTTAATGAACTTTCAGCGTTAGGGTAATATAATTACAGGCTAGTCTTCCCGTATTTATTTTTCAATGGAATGTTAGCCTTAGGGTTAGATAGGCTGTCAATTCAGCTTTGTACCACTCTTTTTCCTCATTGTTTTTTTATTAACTGAAAACTGAAAGACTTTTTAGTGCGTAAGTCTTCTCGCTACGCCTTCCGGCATAGTGCATATCCAACGAATTATTCAATTACTAAACAGTCATTTGTATGAAAAGCAAAAATTACTTATTGAGGAGGCTTGGCCTGGTGCCCGTCTTTCTCGGAGTTATGGCACTGGGTTTTACGGCGCGAGCCTCCAGCCATAGGGAAGCTCCACTTATTTCGCGCGATGCGCAGGCCGACAATACCGACTTGTACGCCTTTGTAAGCCCTGACAACCCGAATATGGTTACTATTATAGCTAACTATATTCCCTTCGAATCTCCTGAAGGTGGTCCTAACTACTATAGCTTCGGTACTTCCGTACGCTATGAGATACACATTAAAAACAAGACCTCTACCACTGGCGACGATATTACTTATCGTTTCACTTTTTCAGCTGTAAACCAAGACACTACAACGTTTTTCAACATCCGCTTAGGTAAGCAGAACATCAAGACCACTTACATGTGCGAAAAGAGCACTGATGGCGGTACTACATGGGCTACAATTGTAACTACGGGTATTGTACCACCTGCAAATATCGGGCCACGTTCTATCCAGAACGCTACAGTAGGTCTGGGTGCATCAAGCTACGGCAGCCTTATGACGGCGGCTATCGCTACGGCATCAACAGGCGAAAATATCTTCTGCGGTCCTGTAGATGATCCTTTCTTTGTTGACCTTGGTGGTGCTTTCGATCTGGCTAATATGCGCCCGGGTGGCCTGAGCACGGCTAACCCGCCTAAAGATGGTCTGGCTCGTTTCAATTGCCACACCATTGCTTTGAAAATTCCAATAAGCATGCTGCAAAAGACCGGCCTGAGTGTCTCTTCTGCTACAACTATCCTTGATCCTGATTTCGTAATAGGTGTTTGGGCTTCAGCTAGTCGCCCGGCAATTAAAACGTTGTCTACAGGTTCTTCTGCATACTCTGGTAGCTGGGTACAGGTATCACGTTTAGGTATGCCTTTAACTAACGAAGTTATTATACCAATAGGTATGAAGGACAAATGGAATGCAAGCACCCCAGCAATGGATGCGCAGTTCATACCTTTCTTCAAAAATCCTGAATTGGCATTGTATATGGATAATTCAGCGTTTGGCGGTGCAGTTCCGGCATTGAATGCTTTACGCATACAAACCAATTCATTACACAGCTTCGATTTCAGGAATGGCAAACCAGGTTTGTTTGCACTGAAGGGTACTGCAGCTGTTGCGGGTACTGCCCTTGACGATGCTATTTTTGGTACCATTTTATTGCCTGATAATACCAGCCCCCGTGCTGTTGATATCCTGCCAATATTCTATACAGGTGTTCCTAACCTTGCGCCATATCAATTGGCTACCGGTAAGCCTGCAAATTCACCATTATCTGCTGGTAAGCCATTCATTAACAACTTTTTGCCAACACTTGGCGATATGTTGCGCCTGAATATGGCCGTGCCTGCTACCCCAAGAAACGATGCTAACTTCAGTTCTTTAGGTATTATTAAAGCTGCTGTTCTTGGCCTTACTGTATCTCCTTATATGGATAACGCAAGTCTGGTAATGATTCCTAACATGGATGGTTTCCCTAATGGCCGCCGCCTTGAAGATGACGTTACCACTATTGAACTTCAGGCAGTGAGTGGTGTTGCCCTTGCAGCAATTGGTTTGTGGTATGATGATTATCCTGGTGCAGGTTCTGCTGTTACTCCGGCTTTGGTAAATGTATTGAGCTTCAATGCCGGCGTTACCGCGAACGATACAGCTTTTCAGGCTTCATTCCCTTATGTGCAACAGCCATGGCGTGGTTATGACTACACTTATCAGGCAAGATTTTAAAGCCAATTTATTCAGCAATTTTCAAAAACAAAAATCATGAGAAATATTATAAACAAACTGTTTGTTGCAGCGGCTATATGCTTGTTGCCACAGATAAAAGCCACGGCTTCATCTCACAGAGAGGCCCCGCTTATATCGCTTGACGCGCAGGCTGACAATACGGATCTTTACGTATTCAGGAGCCCTTGCGATACGAATAAAATTGTAATTATAGCTAATTACATTCCATTTGAGCACCCTGCGGGCGGCCCAAACTGGTACACATTTGGTAACAATGTTCGGTATGAGATCCATATCAAGAACAAGACGTCTACCACTGGCGATGATATCGTTTACAGATTCACGTTCACGGTGATCAATGAAGATACCACTACGTTCTTCAACATCAGGTTGGGTAAGCAAAACCAGAAGACTACCTACATCTGCGAACGAAGCCTTGATGGTGGTACTACCTTCTCTACCATAAAAACTGGTGGTATTGTACCTCCGGCAAACATTGGCCCACGTTCTATCAATTCTACAGTAGGTCTCGGCCATGCTGCTGGTTACGATGATTTAATGATGGGTGCTGTAACTACCGCATCTACCGGCGAAAAGCTTTTTTGTGGTCCGTCTGACGATCCGTTCTTCGTTGACTTAGGTGGCGCATTTGATGTGGGTGGTTTCCGCGTAGCTGGCCGTGACGGTCTTGCTAAATTTAACTGCCATAGTATAGCTATTGAAGTTAATATCAGCCAATTGCAGGAGTCAGGTCTTAATACCACTTTTGCAACAAGCATTCTTGATTCCCGTTTTATTATTGGTGTTTGGGCTTCAGCAAGCCGCCCTGCAATAACTACTTTAAGTTCAACAGGTGGTGCGCCGTCAACATCAGGCTCATGGGTTCAGATTTCCCGCATTGGTATGCCGCTTACAAACGAGGTAGTAATACCTATAGGAGCGAAAGACAGGTGGAATAGCGCTAACCCTTATGCTTCTGATCTTAACTATGCAAAGTTCTTCAAGAACCCTGAATTAGCTTTATACATGGATGCATCAGCTTATGGTGGTGCGGTTCCTGGCTTAGCTAACCTTCGCATACAAACTGCGTCATTAGGTGCTTTTGACTTCCGTAACACGCATAAAGGTCTTTGGCCGCTAAAAGGCTCAACTGCAGTAGCAGGTACGGCTCTTGATGATGCTTTGTACGGTACCATATTGTTGCCAGATTCTACCAGCCCGCGTGCTGTTGACCTTTTACCTATTTTCTACACTGGTGTGCCTAACGTTCGTCCTTATCAGTTAGCAACAGGTAAAGGTGGCGATCCTCTTGCCGCTGGCAAGCCCTTCATCAATAACTTTTTGCCTACGCTTTGCGATATGCTCAGGTTAAACATGGCGGTGCCTGTTACATCGCGTACCGATCCTAATTTCAGTTCTTTAGGTCTTATTAAGGCTGCTGTATTGGGTCTTACAGATGCAGCGTACAACACAACCTCTACTTTACAGTTTATCCCTAATATGGATGGTTTCCCTAACGGTCGCCGCCTTGAAGATGATGTTACAACTATTGAGTTGCAGGCTGTTTCAGGTGTAGTATTGGCAGCTATTGGTTTGTGGTATGATGATTATTCAGGTTCGGGTAGCCCTGTAACTGCTGATCTGGTGAATGTACTTAGCTTCAACGCTGGTGTAACACACAATGATACCACATTTAAGGGTTGCTTCCCTTACGTTCAGGATCCATGGCCAGGTTTCACTGGTGCTGGTTATACCGGTCCGGTATTGGGTATCAACGATCTGCAACACCTGCCATTGGGCACTCCACTGGTAGTAATGAACGCATATCCTAACCCGATGGTGAATAATGTTACCTTCCGTTACAAACTGGAAGCAGTATCAGAGATCAGTATCTATATTACCGACATTAAGGGTAGCGTAGTTAAAGTTATCAATGAAGGTAACAAGGCTACAGGCGAGTATACCACACAGTGGGATGCTTCACAGTTACCAGCAGGTAATTACATAGCAAATTTAATTGCCAACGGACAAACGCAACAAGCGGTTAAGTTGGTAAAGACTAAATAAAGACGGTTTGATTTAATGAAAAAATAGACAGGCGTGCTTTCTAGCACGCCTTATTTTTTTGTACTAAATCAACGAAATTCGTATAGTAATGAATGGTTTACGCAATTTTCTTTTCCATTTGAAAAACGGTTTGGCCTACGTTTGCGTATGTCTATAAAATCAAACCACATGAAACGTAATCATTTACTTATAGCCATCCTTTTGGCTTGCTTTACATTCAGTATCACGGTACTATCCTGCAAAACAGAAACGAAAGACGGCATACCGGCTTTACTCGCACGCGAAAAACAATTAGGCACACCTGAAGAACAGGCCAATATAAAATCGGTTTACGACAAGGCTTTCGCGGCTGTGCAAAAAAATCCTGACGATTTGCAGCAATACGTAAATCTTGCGAGTGTTTTTGTAGCAGAAGGTCGCGTAACCGGCAATAATAATTACTACGGCAATGCTGCCATGCAAATGCTGAACAAAGTAATAGACAGCAAAACGGCTAATAAAGATATTGTGTTTCAGGCATTGAACATTAAAAGCGCTATTGAGCTGAATATGCACCAGTTTAAAGATGCACTCGCAACGGCAAGGCAAGGTGCCTCCATCAACAACTATAATGCGGGTATATTCGGCGCATTGGTGGATGCCAATGTAGAGATGGGTAACTATGATGATGCGGTTAAAGACTGCGATTCTATGATGAATATTAAGCCCGACCTCCGTGCTTATTCCCGCGCATCTTACCTCAGGCAGATCTATGGACAGAATGCGGGTTCGATTGAAGCTATGAAAATGGCCGTTGATGCAGGGTTGCCCGGCAATGAAAGCACCGAATGGGCAAGAACTACATTGGGCGATCTTTATCTGAATTTTGGCAACCTGGACAGCGCTTCATTAATGTATCGCTCGTCATTAGTGTACAGGCCCAATTATCCGTTCGCACTAATTGGTTTGGCAAGGGTTGAAAAGGCCAGGAAGAATTATGACGGTGCTATTGAGCAAACAAAAAATGCGATAAGGGTGTTGAGTGAAGTAGCTTTTGTTGCATTGCTCGGCGACCTTTACGAACTGAAGGGAGATGCAGCTAAAGCAAAGGAAACAAAAAATGATGTGATCAGGCTTTTGGAAGAAGGCCAGAAGAGCGAAGAAAAAACAGCGTTGGTTAAACATAATGTAAGTCGCGAAATGGCAACCGCCAACTTGAATGTCGGCAATCTTGATGAGGCAATGAAGTATGCAAAAACTGATCTTGAAATGCGCCCCAATAACATTGATGCTAATGAACTGGCTGCTTGGATATACTATCTGAAGACAGATTATAGTAATGCCAAATTGCATGCCGATAAAATGCTGGCTACTAATACTAAAAACCCAACAACACTGTACAAAGCAGGTGCAATTTATGCCGGTGCGGGCGATGCTGAAAAAGGCCAGAAGCTAATGAGCGAAGCCCTGGCAATGAACCCGTATATTGATGCAAGGGTACTTGGTGCTGCAAAGCAGCCGGTAGCCATAAACAAACAGTAGTATCTTGTAGCAAAATTTGAACTACTCGTCATTTCCATGAAAAAATACTGGTTGCTTATTGCTTTACTTGTTGTTGCCATTGTGCCTTCGCAGGCGCATGTAATTAAGTATGAGCTGGATAAGATGAGCGAAGGGCAGGTTTTCTGGAAGTATACATTGGTAGGGTATGAGCATATTATACCGCTAGGGTTCGATCATATTCTATTTATCACCTGCGTTTTTTTACTGAATAAGAGCCTCAGGCAAATTGTATTGCAGGCTTCTATGTTCACTATTGCGCATTCTATTACCTTGGGGCTTGCCATGTATGGTGTAATTAGCCCTGCATCCAATATTATTGAGCCGCTTATCGCGATTTCTATTGTGTTTCTGGCTATTGAAAATATATATTTTACTGAAGTAAAGCCATGGCGTTTAGTCATGGTTTTTCTGTTTGGTATGGTGCATGGTATGGGCTTTGCTGGTGCGCTATCGCAACTGGGTATGCCGCAGTATGCATTTGCAACAGCATTGGTAAGTTTTAATGTGGGTGTGGAATTAGGCCAGCTCACTATTATTTTGCTCTTATACTTCCTGTTATCTCGTCCCTTTTCGAAGAAACTGTGGTACCGCCGAGCCGTGGTTATACCCATAAGTGTGGTTATAGCCCTCATAGCTACCTGGTGGACCATTGAACGCATATTTTTCGTTTAGGTCTATATTGTTTTAAGCCACCTTCATGTTGCGCTGCGCCAATAAAATATACTGCTAAAAAGAAACTAAACCTTAGTATTTGTACGTAGGTATTTTAGTACTGGTTTTGTGCCGGAAGAGAACATAATGAAACACTTATCAATTCATATTGGCTTTAGCAACTACTATACGTCTCTACTCAGGGACTTGTGTATTTCTGCCCGTGAAGTGAAGGTGCATATCATGCGAAAAGTAGCCGTACTGGTCATATTTGCTTATGTGCTCATGCTACTGAAGCCAATGATGCCGGTTATGACAGATGCTATGGCGCACACCTTCTGGAAAAGTAAGCACATGCTTATCGTGCATGAAGTGCATGGCAAGTTTCACGTGCACCAAGAAGTAGTAAATGCGGCTAAGCAGGCAGAAGGAGAGCATTCCAAGAGTGTTAAGGTACAGGAGGAAGAAAGTTTATTTGTTTTGCCGGTTATCTCGATTTCCAAGGCTTCATTTGTGCCTAATTTAGTTAGTGTTTATAGTGTGTTTATATGTGCAGACCTTAGTTCTTTCGGCAGCACTTTTTATCCCCCTCCCCGAATTTAGAAAATGTTGTTGTTACAACCGGCATATAGCTGGTTGTGTATCCATTTTTGGCTGGTTATGTTATGTGTTCGCTTTTTGTAAAAAAGGTGTAAAGCACATACATGTTTACTGCCTGTGGAAGCAACGACCTCAGCAAGCGAATTCACCTGCTTTTTTTATTTTCTAAAATATTTCGGAATGAAAACATTCACTACCACCATAATTTTACTTGTTTTTTCAATCACTTCCTTTGCCCACAAAGGCAGCATAAGGGGTGTTATTTACGATGGCAATAGCCACAAGCCGCTTGAAGGCGTAAGCATATTTATTAAAGACGGAGCCCATAGCGCACTGACAGACGCTTTCGGGAAATTTTTCATGAAGGGTATAGAGCCAGGTAAGCACAGTGTTGTACTAAGCCACCTTGGTTACGAAAATATAACTGCCGATGTTAAGATAGAAGACGAAGTAACTACCGATGTTACCTATAACATGCAACCCGCCGCCGTGCAAATGAGTTCCGTATCGGTAAATGCAAAGAGAGAGTTGAATTTTTCAAGCATCAGCGGGCTGGACCTGAAGCAACGCCCGGTTAACAGCAGTCAAGACTTGCTGAGGTTGGTGCCAGGTCTGTTTATAGCACAACATCAGGGTGGTGGCAAAGCGGAACAGATTTTTCTACGGGGTTTCGATTGCGACCACGGTACTGACGTTAATGTGAGTGTGGATAACATGCCGGTAAATATGGTTTCACATGCGCATGGCCAGGGCTTTGCCGATGCACATTTTATTATTCCGGAATCAGTGCAGGGTTTTGAGTTTGGGAAAGGTCCGTATCAGATAGATAAGGGCAACATGAATACCGCAGGCTTTGTAGCGTTTAAAACCAAAAATGATATTGACAACAGCTTTGTAAAGGCTGACGGCGGTAGCTTCGGTTATTTCAGGTCGGTTGCCGGGTTGCAATTGCTGAGCAGGGATGGGAAGACGGGCGGCCACCAGGAAGCCTATGTTATGGGCGAGTATGGTTATAACCGCAGCTATTTCGATCAGTCGCAGAATTTTAACAAGCTCAACCTCATGGGCAAGTATACCAACTACATTGGGGCCAATAAAATATTGTCGTTAACCTTATCTGGTTTTCATTCAGCTTGGGATGCTTCGGGCCAGATACCTACGCGTGCGGTTGACCAGCATATTGTTGGGGAGTACGGTGGTATAGACCCGGAAGGTGGCGTAACCAGCAGGTATAATATGAACCTGCAATATTTTCAGGGCATCAATACCAATAGCTACTTTAAGAGTAATTTTTACCTCACTTCCTATTCTTTCAGGCTGTATTCCGATTTTACCTACTTCCTGGAAGATTCGGTACATGGTGACCAGATTCGCCAGGCTGAAAACCGTGTTATTGCGGGTTATAACAGCGAGTATTCCACCACTTATAATATAGGCAGCCTGAAAGCCAAAACACAGGCAGGTATCGGTGTCAGGTACGATGATGTAAAGGACGATGAGCTGACGCATACCATGGCAAAAACAACAGTCATTAACCCAATTGAACTGGGTGATGTGCATGAAACGAACCTTTATAGTTATTTAAATCAATCTTTCTTCCTTACGCCGCAGCTTGTGGTGAACTTAGGCACCCGGTACGATTATTTTATTCAACAATATGATAACAAACTGCTGTCTGATAAGCCACGTTACACCTTCAATAATGGCAAGTTCAGCCCGAAGGCAGGCGCTTACTATAACTTCTCTGACAATGCCCGCGTGTATTATAGCTACGGAACAGGTTTCCATACCAACGATACCCGCACACTTGCCCTGGGCAGGCAATTGGGTAGCAATGTTATTATACATAATACCATACCGAGCGCTTACGGGCACGATCTTGGACTGGTGGTAAAGCCAGCGAAGGGATTGTTGCTTTCCGGTGCACTCTGGTTACTCAATATGCAACAAGAATACAGTTACGTAGGCGATGTTGCCGTTATAGATAGCGGCGGCAAAACCCGTCGCTACGGTTTCGATCTGTCAGCGCGCTATCAAATGAACAAATGGTTGTATTTTGATATGGACCTGAATTATTCCCATGGTCGGTCCACCGATCTGCCTGACGGCGCTAATTTTATAGCATTGGCTCCATCTTTCACATCCATTGGGGGAATAACATATAAGTATAACAGCAACCTTTCCGCCAGTTTGCGCTACAGGCATATCAGCGACAGGCCAGCGAATGACGACAACACCCTTACTGCACTTGGTTATACCGTATGCGATGCCGTGGTAAATTATGCCCGTGCCCATTACGAATTTGGTGCGCAGGTGCAGAATTTATTTAATGTAAAATGGAGGGAAGCGCAATTTGATACCGAGACCAGGCTGAAAAATAGCAACGGAACACTTGAACCCCAGGCAATTAGCGATGTATGTTACACACCGGGCACACCGTTCTTTCTAAAATTGAGCGCAACGTATAAATTCTAATTGTTTTACCCAACGTTAAGCCAAAATTATGTGTCTTACTTAGCGCAGATAGAAATTTTAGTTAATAGATATTATTTTTATTTTATTTGATGGTTGTTTTTAACCGAAAATTAAATCCTTTCATATTATCACCACATTGTTTACATTTTTTCTATCTGCAAGATGAAAAAATAGGGTAGTTATCAAAAAAAATACATATTTTGCCTGATGATTTCCATGTTTTGTGCGATTAGACTTTGTGATGAGGAATTATGCTTGGAATATTTACGTTTATAAAGACACTCATTTATGAAAAACAGAGTTTTACTTTTACTTAGTTTTCTTTTCTTTGGCTTCTCTTACAGTTCAAACGCGCAGGTCGCATGCCCCGACAATATCGATTTTGAATTGGGTAACCTCTCCGTATGGAATTACTATGTGGGTAGTTGCTGCACAGGCGGCGGTTCCGGTACTATGGTAGGCTGGACTTCCACCACACCAATAGCCACGCGTCACAGGCTTACATCTGGTACTGCAACCGACCCTTATGGTGGGTTTCCTGTAGTAGCACCGGGTGGTGGTTCTTATTCTTTCAGGCTGGGTAACAGTAATACCGGGTCAGAAGCTGAAAGGGCGCGTTATTATGTGCACGTTCCAACAGGTTCAACCAATTACTCGCTCGTATATCGTTTCGCAATTGTATTGCAGGACGGTGCAGCTGGTGGTACTCCACATCCGGCTTCTATCCAGCCAAGGTTTAGAGTTGATGCAACCGATTCTATAACAGGTATACCTGTTCATGGTACTTGTGCTTCTTATATATATACTGCGGGTAGTTCCATTCCGGGCTTTACAACTTCATCTTCAGCCAGCGATGTGTTATATCTGCCCTGGACAACGGCTACCATCAACCTTTCAGGTATGGGCGGGCGTACGGTAACCATTGACTTTGCCAGCGGCGACTGTTCATTAGGCGGTCACTTTGGTTATGGATATGTTGATATGAACTGTTCTTTGTTTGCGCTTTCCACACTATCGTGCGACTCTAATAATAATACATTAACCGCGCCATCAGGATATGCTTCCTACGCCTGGTACGATTCATCAACTTTTTCTACAGTATTGGGTACCACACAAACGGTTACATTTACCACCTCTTCCGCAACTACCTATGCCGTTGTGCTAACGCCGTATGCGGGATATGGTTGCCCAGATACCCTCTATGCCAGAATTACGCCATCTAATTTGCAGATACGGGGCATGCGCGATACAACATTATGCTTTAGTTCCGGCCTGGTAATGGATATTGGTGCTACCGATATCATAGGGCCGTTAACGTATAGTTGGTCACCCTCATCAAGCTTGAGTTGTGATACTTGTGCACACCCGATTGCGACACCCGGAACCACCACTACCTATTATGTAACAGTTACCAACCCAGCGGGTTGCACTAAGTCAGATACTATAGTTGTAAGCGGAGACTTTATTCCGGTTACTATAAGTAATACACCTACTTCTTGCTTTGGCAGAGCCGATGGAACAGCAACCATTACCAGCCCGGTATCATTAAGCTATGTATGGAGCAGTGCTCCACCACAATACACTGGCACGGCAACAGGGCTTGCAGCGGGTACGTACACTTGTGTAATAACAGACTCAGTGGGTTGCTCTGGTTTCCTGACCACGACAATAACTCAGCCACCTGCTAACATTATTTTCTTCGCCGATTCTACCGACCCTACTACGTGCGGTGGTAGCGATGGTACCATTACCGTTGGCGGATTGTTCCCAGGCTCAACCGATACTTTGGATTATGTTGCTAATGGCGTGCATGTTCGTGCAATTGTAACCGCATCTGCGGGCGGAACGGCAATAATCTCAGGCCTTATTCAGGGCACGTACGATAGCTTTACGGTTGTCACTGCAGGTTGTCCGTTTAATATTACCAGGAGTGTAGTGTTGAGCGACCCATTACCACCAGCTAAGCCTTATGCGGGCAGTAATAGCCCTATTTGTCTTGGCGATTCCCTGCTTATAAATGTAATAGAAACAACCACGGGATGTACCTTCCGCTGGACTGGTCCGGGCGGTTATGTATCAACTTTCCAGAATCCGGTGCGTAACCCCTCGGTTTACAGCGATACCGGCAGGTATATTGTTGTGGTAGCCAAGGCGAATTGCTTTAATTCAGACACTATGTTTGTGTCTATCAAACCAAAACCACTTCCTTTTGCTAATAACAATAGTCCGTTCTGCGCTGGCAACACACTTAACTTAACCAGTTTCTCCAGCAATGGTGCTACGTCTTATTCCTGGAGCGGCCCTGGTTTCTACAGTTCAACTAACCAGAACCCGACAATCAGTAACGCTTCGCCAGCTGTAACCGGTGTTTATACGGTAACTATGTTCCTGAACGGTTGTAAGGATAATACCACAACAAACGTTGTAGTAAACCCTATACCAGCGGCTCCGGTTGTTGCAGATCTGGAATATTGCCAGTTTGATGTTATACCTGCTTTAACTGCAGCAGGCACCAACCTTACCTGGTACACTGATGCTTACACAGGCTCAGGTACAGGTGCGGCACCAGTGCCTTCAACAGCCTTGCCAGGCACATTTACCTGGTATGTATCACAAACTACTGCGGCTGGTTGCATGGGCGAACGTGCTGCAATAAATGTGAAAATTGTACCGTTCCCAGTAGTAAGTCTTACACAGACCGACAGCGTTTTCTGCGTAGGTAATAGTGTTACCTTCTATGGTGGCAACACAGGAGAAAATAACTACGGTATTACCTGGCATTTTGGTAACGATTCGGTACTGAATGTTAATCCGGTTATGCATACGTTCGACTATCCGGGCACTTACGTTATTACAGCACAGTCTTATTACAAACTTTGCCCTAGCCAATCGACAAGTAAAACGGTCACTGTATTCCCTACTCCGAAAATCTATTTGGGTCCTGATACGGTATTGTGTGGCGGTAGCGGCGTTATCTTCCTGAAAGATTTCATGAATGCTGACAACGCTTCGGCAAGATGGCAGTGGAATAACGGTGAAAGTAAATCGGGTATAACCGTTACTCAACCTGGTTTGTATTTTGCTAAAGTTATCATTGACGGTTGCGAGGCTACCGACTCAATTTTAATAGTAAAAGATTGTTACGTGAATATACCTAACGTATTTACACCAAACGGCGATGGTATTAACGATTACTTTTTCCCACGCGATTTCCTTGCAAAGGGCCTTACATCGTTCAAGCTTGATGTTTATAACCGTTGGGGTCAGCTGATCTTTACGACTGATAAAACAGAAGGTAAAGGATGGGATGGTATGCTGAACGGTATACCGCAGCCAGAAGGTGTTTTTGTATACGTTCTTGACGCTACATTCCGTGATGGTAAATCAGAACACCACCAGGGTAACGTAACGCTGATCAGGTAGAAATAAAATGAGATGTTATTTAAATAAACAGCGGGTGTTTCGGAAGAAACACCCGCTGTTTATATGTATGTTCCGAAAGCAGAATGAAGAAATACCGTGTGTTGGTGTCCGGAATATGCGATGCAAGTTGGCGGCTTCATCCTCGCAGCGTCTTGCTTCGTAACTATGATTGTGATTGACGGCGATTGCGCATCTTTAGCTTTTAATTATCCTTAACGCTGCTTCGAGCAATTCGTCGCGGCCTTCCTTTATGCCTTGTATGGTTGGTTGTACCACCTTGTTTATTTTAACGCCTTTACGTTGTGTTTCTGTACCATCGGGGTACAAGATACCAATACCGGAAAACATGGTTGACAAGCCGCCGGGCAGTGTTATTTCAGATACGTTACCATCGGCACCAGCCGTGGTGCTGCCAATAACTGTTGCATTGGGTGCGGTGCTTAATGCCATGGTTACGTATTCAGCCTGGCTTTGTGTGGTAGCATTCACTATAATAACGATCTTGCCTTTATAATTGCGCTTACTTTGCTTACCTACTTTAGGGCCGTCATGAACAGTGAAGAGCCCAGGAGTAGTGTTACTCCCTACTACGAATTTTACAAAAGGTGTGGGCTTGGGCGTCAACCATTCCGGGTAGGTAAACGTTATCCATGATGAAGGGTAGCATCTCAGATCGATGACTATACCCTTCGTATTTTCAAACTTCTCTTTAATACTTGCCAGGTCGTTATCTTCAAGTTTGCCGGGGTAGATATAGCCAATGTTGTTGTCCAGCATTTCATAACCCTTGGTATGGTTTCCGTTGTATGCATACGTGTAGTAGCTGCGTTGTGCGGGCACTCTGGGCACCGTAACATTGGTCGTTGTTCCACCGCGTGCAATAGCGAGTTCTGCTTTGTCTTTATTGCTGCGCAGCAGCAAGCCCCTGAACCCGCAAATATCCCGTAATTGTGTTTCGTAGTTTGATGCGGCAGTAAGCGGCAGGTGCTTTGTCAGTAATTCGGAAACGGGCACGCCATCAATTTTTTCTATGATGTCGCCGGGTTTTACGAGCGATTTTATATTGAGTGTGTCAGCAAAATAATCGACCACCACAAGTTTGCCTTCTATAAATTTTGCTATAAATGGCGGCATTTTAGTACCTCCCGATTCCATCAGCACATCAGCGCCGTACCATAAATTGGCATGGGTGTCGTGTATGCGCGCAATTAGTTTAAGGCATGCTGTTTGATATTCCAGTGCGCTTGCCGCATTAATAAAGTCTGGTATTGATTCCGGCAATACCTTGTTCCAGTCTTCGCCAATCAGGTGCTTGTAAGGGAAATAGTATTGTACCATATTCCAATAACGGTATAGTGCCAGCAACCGTAGCCCGGCATCGGGATAGGTTACCTCATCGTACTTTTTTTCATGAACAAAACCCGGGTTGCCAACCATAGCTGCTGGCGCGTTGTAGTATTGCTTTTCACCCTTTGTTCTGTTGGTTTTAATGTATTCCAGCTTAGCCACTAACGATGCCGGCAAATTGTCTTTGGCAAACAAGGTGCTGTAGTCGGGGCTTAGTTTTAATTCATCTTTGTCAAACTTATCGGTGCATTTTTTGCATTCGGGTTGCTTGCTAAAACCATCTATCCATTGTTCCATTATAGCGTTGGCTTCACTGGGGCTAACCGCTGCATTCACTTTAGGAAGCACCCTGAAAAGTTCTGCATCCATATTGTAATTACCCTGCTTCACACCATCATGGTAATATTTCATGAAGCCCCATAGCAAGCCAAGGTTAGTAAGGTTTTCTGTTTTATTTGCGCCAAGATCAATGCGGGAAATGCCGGAACCATGGCTGAAGGCAGTATCGGCATCAGCTTTTAGTTTTGTTCTGGCAAACTCCTGCGCAAGAGAAATATCCTTGCCATCAATGGTAATTTGCAAATCATCCATCCACATTTTGCCCTTGCCTATAATAAGTCCGCCTACAACAATTTTGCTTACATCATCGGGCGCGTAATCCATCTCTATGGTGTACTCTTTCCAATCGGTGGTGCCCTTTATCGGGCGGTCCATCATATTGTCAAAACCTTTTGCTTCGCCGTCATCCCCATCCAGCCGCATCCACAAACCAACCGATGCTGCATCTTGTGTTTTTACAAAGCCTTTGAGTACTATTTTTTTGCCTTTGAACGCTTTCTTTATTACATAGCTGGTAGCAGTCCAGTCTTTCGGCAAAGTAGTCCAGTCAATTTGCAGTGCATATTTGCCGGTATGCTTTACTTTTTCATCTAAGAGATAGGCGAGGCGAATCTTGCTCTCTAAACTGTCATCCTTACCTATGCTGCCCATTTTCCAGCCCTTAGGCCAGTTGGTTTTAGCATCAACCTCTTCCATGTTGAGGTTGTATTTTTCCTGCGCAAGACAGCAAGACGAAATAAAGACGGCAAGTACGCAGCCAGCGACGGAAAGTTTGTGTTTCATAAGCATGATTAAAGCCTCATGAAAGTATGAAAAACAAAGCGGACGCGTACATTAATTAAAGCTAATTACTGCGGCCTTAGCTTATTGGCAATAGCTGCTGGTAGAAATTTGATGATCTGTTCCCGGTAGGTGAAGAGCAAAACGGCGCAGCTAACCCATACAGTAATAGCCATATAAAAAAGCTGGCCGTGATCGTCCATTACATCAATACCCAGTGCAGTAAGGTGGAAGAAGATGGCTCCCGTCATGGTGCCCATAGCTAAGCCCGCACCCCATGCGGTTGTGCGCGGCCACAGTATTAATACAGATGCTATCAGCTCCACTATTCCCGAGCCGATACGGCCCCATGGCTCCATGCCTACCTTCGTAAAAATATAGACGCTTTCAGGTGCCGCGCCAAATTTGAAGCGTAGCGTCTGTAGCAAGATGTATGCAGCAATAATGCGGAGTACCCACATGGAAATGTTCTTGACATTCATGACGATCAATTTGAAAAACAAAAGTAAAAGGATGCAAAATGGCAGATTGTCGTTTAGCCGACCTTAGCCTCTTTTTGTAGTAATTTAATATTGTGTATGCTTATTGATTTGCGGTCTACATCTAGCAGACCTTCTTCAGAGAACTTGTTGAGCAGTGTGGTTACGGTTTGCCTGCTGGTGCCGGTTAGTCTGGCTATATCTTCGTGGGTGAGGTAGTTGGTCATCGTTATTTTTTCGCCTAGTTCACTATTTTTTTGCTGCAGCAATGTCCAGAAGAAATAGAGCAGGCGTGTGCGCACATCCCTTTGCAGCAGGTTCAGTAAGCGGTTTTCTACGTTCTTTAATTTCTGCCCTATTTTTCTCGAAAACACGATGGCGAGGTCTGGCCTGCGCCCGAGTAATTTTTCAAAATCGTTTATGGTAAAGGAGCACAGAATAGTTTCGCATTTGTGGGCTTGTGCAAACTCTCCGTTCATGTTATTGCGCTCCAGCATAAACTGGCCAAAAACGTCTCCGGGTTGTAGTATTTCCTTTATCAGTTCTTCGCCATTGTCGTCAACATTACCAATTTTCACAAAGCCTTCTTTTACAAAGTAGAGTTTGTTCAGGTATTGCGCATCGAAATAAATGTAAGCGTCTTTGTCAGCTATAATATAGTTGTGCAGTATGTTGAGCCGTTCATAATCGTCCGGCTCTAATTTTACCAGGAAATCGTGTCTCCTGATGATGATCATTTGTTCTTCTATGCTCATTGGTTGATCTTGATTAATTAGAACAATTGAATAGTTTGATAAACCGCCATTACCGTAAACAGGCAACCCATTGCAATATTAACGGCCTTTTTATTGCGCTGCATGGCTGCCGAAAATTTGCGACCTGCGAGTATAAATATAAGCAGCGCAGCAAATGTACCTATCCCGGCGCTTAAAGTGAAAATGTTACGGCCGGGCGCAGTATCGGTCAGCAAGTTTTGTGATAGCAGGTAAATAAGCCAGCCCAGCCAAAACGGTATCTGCATTGGGTTTACAGCACTCATAGTTGCCCCAAGCAGCAACCGCTTAGCCTTACTATCCAATATTATGTGCTTACCCTCTTTACTTGCTGTTGCCATAAAGCTGCCCGTTGCTAATATTAAAAGAATAAGAACCGATATCACCCGGAATGCTACGAACAGTTTATCGTGCAATGATATAGAACCCACAAGACCCAGCGTGAGCCTTAAATAAGCCATCTCAATTACCGTTACACCCAGTGCAAACCACAGT
Source organism: Chitinophagales bacterium (assembly GCA_038228575.1). Lineage (GTDB taxonomy): Bacteria > Bacteroidota > Bacteroidia > Chitinophagales > Chitinophagaceae > Flavipsychrobacter. The sequence continues at coordinate 73,044 of JBBRPD010000003.1, forward strand.
GCCTTGCGCAATGTTTCGGTGGCGGCAATTTGCATAGCGGTGACGTTAAGATTACCCAGTGGCAGCGAGCCGGATAAGCTTATGAACAGACCTGCAAGAAAATTGGACAAATATGGAATTGCCATTTTATTTTTTATCTTTTATTACCTGAATGCAGTGTTCTTCTTTTAGTTTTAAAGTAAGAGAAATTACTTTTTACTTACAAAAATGAAAGACAAAGCACACTTTTTTTACTTTTACTTTTTTACTTTTTGAAACTACCATGTTCTCGCCGAAAGCAATGCATCAATAGCCCTGAAAGAGCTACGTTCCTTACGGCCTTCTGCCATAGTGATATAGGGTATGCCTCTTTTGTTATTAGCATCGCTTATTGCATACAGCACACGCCAGTGTTTTATTATTTCCTGCCACGCAAAAAATATAGAATGTTGTGGGTCATAGATGTGGGTTGGCTCGCTGCCACTGCCGTTTACTTCAATTATAGAAAACATTTCGCCGCGTTCCAGAGCGTCCCAATCTTCAAACCTTATATCCAGTCTGCCATAATAAAATTCAGGTATCTGCTTACATATACGATCGATAGTTGCAGTTAGATTGGTTGTTACCCGAAAAGTTTCATCAGTAAATTTTGAACCCCGGCTGTGATTGCCATAAGGTACTAAAACAAGTTCTTTGCCAGCATCTATTACGGTATCCATCAGGTGCGGGTGCATGGCCTCAATAGCAGAAAGCTGAAGCAAATAGCGATCGTTGTTTTTAACCAGTGTACGTAATGTTGTAACGCCATCGCCTGTTACGGTTACAGGTTCTTTGTTTACAATGCCGGAGATATAGCCGTTGGGTGAACCGGGCAGTTTGCAATAAAATATCCCCACTTCTTTTTCGTAGGGTACAAACGCCTGAACAAGAAAGGCAACCGGCATGGTATGTACATAGTCAATAAGATCGGCCTCATTGTTTATTTTCTTAACACCCAGGCCGCGCTCCCCAATATCAGGTTTCGCAATAAAGGGATAGTTGATGCCATTAGCTTTCATGGCAGCCAATATTGTTTTTACAGTGTCACCAGCTTCAAACCGCAGTGTGGCAGGGTAGTATTCCTCGGGCAGCAAGTCATACACATCGCGCTTGCTTTCCATTATAAAGCCACCATTTTTTATGCGGGGATTTGCGGCTGTGAGAAAGTAGAACGACCGCGCCTTCAGGCTAAGCCAGAGCCAGTAAGGGAAAATGGGCGCGTACACAATGTTGCTGTTCCAGTATTCCCAATTTTTCAGTCGTATAAAGAAGGGGTTGCGCAATAGTTTTTTCATGTGTGTTGCAATAGATTATTGATGTACCATTCATTTACAGATACAAGCCCGGCCAGCATATCTTTATAATGCATAACTGCTTTTTTGGGCAGCAACTCAATACCCGTAATACTTACGGTTTGCAATATGCCGCTGCGGTTCATACGTATACTAATGCTATCATCACCATTGCCGCCAAATTCATGGAATAACCTTATTCTTTCCGCGGTTTTGTATTTTGTTGCGTGGAGCCATTTGCTGAACCAATCCCGCCGCAGCGCACTTACGTCTTCATCATATAAGGTTGCTGAAGACCATATTCTGGGTTGGTCTGCTGGTAATGGTGTCAGGTATTTTTGTGCGCCATCCCAGCGGGCTTCGAACAATGCGCTGTGTTGCCAGATAACCAGTGTGAACGGCTCAATATTAAAGAGGTCAATTTGCTCAAATTCGGTCACAGGCATATCGCCGTCAAATATTTCAAGAAAAATAAGGCCCCTGCTTTTTCTGTAAGGTGGTTCGTGTTTATGTCTTCTGAACGCGCCGTTCAGTAACACCATTGCGTTGCCGTTATTGTGCAGGGCTATCCATGTGCCACCTGCGCGTCCATCTTTCGGGAAGAGTATTTTACCACTACTAAAGTCTACGGTTTCAGGTAATGCTGCGGTTTCCCGCAAAGTCTGCTCGTCGCGGTTTGAAGTGAAGAGTATACGGTCATTTAGCGGTATGAAAGTTACTGTGCACATGCGGCTTTATGTTGAATAGTGGAGGGTGCTACGCCAAATTTTTCCGGTACCACAACATCGGTAAGCTCATTAATACCCACCCTTATCAGGGCCATGTGGTGTATGGCATGTTCCAGGTTGTAAACCAGTTCGCGTGTAAAGTTACTTTCAATTACAATCACGTTATCGGCCATCCCGAAAGACGCTTCTATTGTAAGTAGTTTAGCTGGCTGGTTAATGGAATGGATAATATCGCGCATACAAAGCAGGGCTGTGTTGATATCGGTTTCAATAAGCAGGTCTCGCTTCCTTTTATCATAATTTACAATGCCGGTAACATAGCCATTGGCAAGGCATTGAAACAGTTCTATAATGTGCCGCACATGCTGCCCTATAGTTGCATTGAAAAGGTGACTGCTGGGTTTGCTGTAGCTGGCGTCTGGTATTTGCAGTAAAGCGTCTTCCAGATCGCTAAAAACAGCTGCTATAACTTTTTGCAAATTCATGTCGGTTAATTGAGTGTGGTGCTTGTTAGAAACGAAGCGTTTGTTTTTTTAGATTTGCCAAGGCTGTTTTTTAGTGGAATATTTTTTGCCAGTTGCTATTGGCTTTCGGTTTTAGTGAGCTTTCACTTTTATTCCATGTTTTTAATGTGTTGGTGAAAAGATGGTTGTAGAAAAGGTAGAGTTTACCATCAATTATCTTGTAAGTTTCTGGGTCCACTTCAACTTTTTCGCCGGAATTGCCCATCGCATAAGCGCACCACCCACCGTACTGTGGTTCATAGCCCGAAGGGTTTTGTTTAAATGCATTCAGGTTTGCAGCATTGGTGAAGTAGTAAGTGACGCCATCATTAGTATAAGCATGGGTGGCACTACCTTTTATGGGTTTGCCTTTGTAATAGCTTACCAGGTCGTAGCCTTCAATTGCCAGGCCCTTGTTAAGATTATAGTGCTGCTGCCTTAATGCAGTTTGTGCAACGGCAGAAGTGAAGAATGCAATAAGCAAAACTGCAATGGCAAATAAGCGTTTCATTAGTTTTTTAATTTGTAAAGCAAAGGTGCGTTTAGTTCGCCGCTCGGTGTGTCGGGTAGCTGACATTTTAAAAAATGGCCTTAAATTGGTTATCAAGCCGAGTGTAACGCAATACAATTACCCGTGCTCCAGAGCTGCTAATTTCAGTTCTTTGCCGGTCGCTATTCTTCCGCCCATGCGGAAAAATTCAGGAATAAAAGATGATCTCAATGAATAGTGGGTTCAAACGCTGATTTCTTTTATCGAAATTAGCCGTATTAATTTGTGCCGATTGTGGTGTTAACGGCCATTGCTTTTAGCTATACAATAAATACTGCTGAGGCAGGTTGCTTGCGGGCCAGTATCACAATTATGTTATTCAGTATTTCAGCGGCATGCAGCTCTTGGCCTGCGGTATTGAAAACCTTGTAGCCTACCAGTTGTATAAAATCTTGAAACATGGCAGCGGTAATGCCATGCGAAGCCAGATATTCAGGATGTATCTCTACCAGTATGGTACAATCGTTCTGCTTCAAAGTTTGCTCCATGCCCAAAAGTGCCCAGTATTCAGCGCCTTCTACATCAATTTTCATTACCTGTGGCACTACCTTATGTTCGGCGCAAAATGCATCTATAGTAATAGCTTTAACGGCTATCGTGCCGGGCTGGTTGCCTGTTACAACATGGTTCCGTGTGGTGCGCTCCAGGTTGGTAAATTGAAGTACTTCCTGTTTGTTACTTATGGCATTATTGAACGGTATTATTACTGCATTACCAGTCTGCACACGTGCCGTATCTTTTAAATAGACGAAGGTATTGGGCGCAGGCTCGAACGCATAAATAGTAGCGCCCTGTTTCATTTTTTTAGAAAGGATGATAGAGATGACACCAATGTTTGCACCAATGTCAAAAACAACATCGGCATCTTTTACCAAATTGCCCAATAGCTTAAGCGGTAGCTCGTCAATTACTGAATTGATGCCACGCGCGGTATGTGCGGAAACCTGATAGGCTTCATTATTGATGGTTATGCTTTTGCCTGCCTTGCCGTATACAGCATAGTACAACTGCCTGAAAAGCCCTCGCAGGCTATTTTTTATGAAACTCATAAGCACATTATATCTTAACCGCTTCTGGTAAAAACAAAGAGGAGTTACCGCCATTGCGAATTACATCGCGCACCAGCGTTGATGATATGGTAGAGTAGAGCGGAGAGCAGGTAAGGAAAATGGTTTCAATTTCAGGGGCCAGCATCCTGTTCATATCTGCAATAGCTTTTTCGTACTCAAAATCGTTTACGTAACGGATGCCGCGTAAAATAAAACGGGCGTTCAGTTCTTTACAGCAGTTAATGGTAAGGCCCTCATAGCTGATCACTTTAACCCGTGGCTCGTGTTTAAATATATCCTGTATCCACCCGGTACGCTGTTCCACCGAAAACATAGGCTGCTTTGATGAGTTGACGCCAATACCTATCACCAGCTGGTCGAAAAGGCCTACAGCACGTTCTATAATGTCAATGTGGCCGTTCGTAACCGGATCAAAGGTGCCGGGGAATAAGCAGATGCGTTCCATTGTTAAGCTTTAGGTTGTATAAAGAAGCTGAATACAGTAGTGCCATAGTTTTTCATGCGGCCAAAATTAGGGTGGTTCTGGTAATCGTTGCGCGGGGTATGCTCGTGCACGAAAATACCTTCGGGCAGCAAGAGTTTTTTTTCAAAAACCAGCTCAGGTATTTCATCAATATTTTCAAGGGCATAAGGTGGCCCTGCAAAAATGAAGTTGAATTGTTCTGTGCATTGTTTCATATACCGGAATACGTCGCCTTTTATCAGCTGCATATTGTCGGCGATACCTAGTTCTTTCGCGGTCTTTTTTATGAAGTCAAAAGTCCTGTCGTCACGTTCTACCAGGGTAAGGTCGGTAGCACCGCGCGATGCCAGTTCGTAAGATATGCTTCCCGTGCCGCCAAACAGATCGAGCGTTTTGGCTTCATCGAGGTCTATCATGTTATTGAGTATATTGAACAGGCCTTCCTTCGCTACTTCGGTAGTAGGCCTGGCCGGTATGTTTGCGGGCGGGTTGAACCTACGCCCGCCAAAGGTGCCGCCAACTATGCGCATGATTCCAATTGTTTTATTAGTGACAAGGCAGGCGACCATACTGTACTTATGGTATGCCCTGTGCCGGTTGTAATGCCCGAAAAATATTGCGACAAGGCATTCACCACTTTATATTCTGAAGAGCTGACCGCGTTGCAGGCAACACTTATTTTATCGGCATTAATTTTATGTTCTTCGCAAACCAGCCTTATTTCATAGGCTATGTCTTCCGCCCAGCGGTATTCGAATATACGGTGCCACAGCAGTGTGCCAAAATGATACAGCGATACGCAGGCCTGGTCGTTGGTTAAAAAGCAATGTACCCTTACACCCCTTGTATGGTTGCTGGCAAACTGATAGGCTGCTAATGGCAGAATGGTAGCGTTTACACAGTTTATTTTTACCAGTGCTTCTATATTCAGCGGTATGGAATACAGGTAATGCGCCTTATCTTCTTTCTGGTAATGTTCCTTCACTACGTCATTCGCATCAACAAACTGCACCTGTTTCAGCCATTGCATGGCTTCGCCCTCGTCATAGAGTTCGTCGGGCACAGTAAGTTGTGCCGCGGTAAAGAAAAACACTTTGGTTATTTTGGTTCGGTCAGCCAGAAGCGCTTCCTGCGAAAAAAGTTGCTCAAAGAAATCGAGGTCCCAAACCACCCGTTCCCGGTTATAGCCCACAAAGTGCACCGATAACAGTTCATTAGCCGGGTTAAAGGCAGCGGCAAGCATACTTCTACGGTTCAGCACACAGGTTACCCTGGCAATATCGGCCAGTATATTGACGTCGTCACTTGCATTATAAACCTGCCGGTATATATTCTGTTTTTCAGTAGCCATATAAAAGCACACAATTATAGAATAAATTTGCGAAATAGTACTTTATGCCTAAACGCTAAAAGCTGTAAAAGTATTTAATGCGAGTTATTTGTTTATCTGCAATATTCCCATTTCAAAAGCAGTAGGTATGCAATCTAAATTGTTCCTTGCTTCTTCCGTGGTAATTCTGCCAAAGTTAATTCTATTAAACAAGGGAGCTAAACGTTTTTTCCTATAGTCTACAATCGGTTCAAAATTTAACCCTAAAGCGTCTATTTCCCCTCTAATAAAATCTATTTCTTCCTGATTTTTTCCTTCAATATTAGGGACGAAAAAATGCACATCAATGTCATATTGCAGATGCTGAGCAGCTAAAAAGCCGGGCTTGTCCGGTTTCAACAGGTAATTCACTTTTCTGTCTCGCTTTTGTTTCATGTTTACATCCGAATGTATCATAAAAAAATTACTCCAATCCCAGCCTTTGTTTTTTTTCAGCGTACTGTCGTAGTGGTCAAGTTGCCCCAATGTTTTGAAAGGTTCAAATCGCCCTTCTTTCCATTTGTCGGGGTTAAACTTCTCGGGGTCTGCTAAGTACATTTCGGTATAAGCACATAACCCGTTTTGCACCCAGAGTAAGTTCGCTATTATATCGTAATAATATTTCCCTCCAGATGAATTGTATTCAGGGTGAGGCTTGTTGCTGGCATCCAGTTCATCTACCCATTTTTTATATGCAGTGGCTAATGATAGGTTCTTATTTATCGCTTTCATAGGCAGTTAACTCTTAAAATCCCACGATAATTTTTCTGCAAGATCCTCGTATTGGTTGTACAAGTCATTAAAATGAGTATCATTTTTTCCTTTCAGCTTTTCTAGTTGCGCTTTGAGTGTAAGTAATTCTGTTATTTTAATATTTCGCAATTCGTTATTTGGCGCTTTTACATCAAAAACCCTGTGAAGCATGGAATCATAGGTAAGATATTGCGGAATGATAGTATAATTGTCAACGTGCCTCTCTTCGTTTACAGGATAATATAGTTCTTGCACCACATAACCCTCGTCGTTAAATTTGAGCTCTACTATCTCCCATGGCTCAAAAGAAGATGCGATAATCGGAGAATGCGTAGCAAAGAAAAATTGAGAATTTTTAGTAAAAGAGGTATAATACTCAACTATCATCTTTTGCAAATCAGGATAAAGAGAACGTTCCGGCTCATCGTAAAAAATTATCGCGTTTGCAGGTTTAACAGTATACAATGGCAGTGCACTAAAAAATACTTGTTTTGTACCCGTGCTTAGTGATTCAAAAGGAATTTCGCTACCATGATTATCTACTATTTTTATTTTGCCCAGGTCATCTTTTGTTTTAATGTCTAAATCGGTATTAACTTTCAATTTAAATTTTTTCAGAACAGGATCAAGGCATTTTTCAGCAAGTTGTTTTATTGGACTATATTCTGAACTTGTAAGGGATTTTAATTCATTTATAGATTGTTGTAAGGCCTCAGAATCCTTATTTCCATTGCTTACAATTTTTGTTATATCATGGTTGATACTAAGTACTTTTTCTTGATGTATTTGTATTTCATTAAGTATTTTATTCCAAATTAATTGTATGTCATCATCGGAAAAATCGTATATTTTTCTTGTACTGCCTTCTGCAATTTGAGGAAGATTGAAATTTTGATATTTAAGTTCAGCTGGGAAAAATAGCAAAAATGGATGTGGGCTATTTATAAATTGATTCAATTCTTCTCCAAAACCAAGGTCATCCGCACTGACTAGCTTCCCATTTAATTTTTTATGTACATGGCCACTCATTGTTGAAAGTGTTTCATATCCATGCAAATTATGCGTGATAAATAATTTATGGTCTAGCTCTAATTTATAAGGTGGATATTGTCCATTTTTAGACATTGTACACTCAAACAATAACTTCAGTAATGTAGTCTTCCCTGTGCCACTTTGCCCTATAAAACATACCTTATCTAATGGTTGCCCTGCTTTAGCATGCCCTTCGGGATAGGTAAGATCAATATCCAACGTTTTAAACTGGTGGTAGTCTTTAATGGATAGCCTAGATATTTTCATGCAAATTTCTTAATTGCTATAAAGGTAAAGTTATATTTTTACACAAAACAGTGTGTAAGAGAGTTGTGAAGGTAATTTAGAACTAAATCATGGATAAACTCAGCGTAACAGCTACTAATAAAGATATAATACAACTTGCGCTACCCATATCGGTAGCGTTGCTTATACCCCAGCTTAGCTTTTTTACCAATAACATTTTTATGGGTATGCTGGGCCAGCGGGAATTGGGTGTGAGTGGTATAACCGGGGTTTTTTACCTTATCCTTTCTATGATAGGCTATGGGTTGAGCAGTGGCGTGCAGATACAGATGGCCCGAAGGGCAGGTGAGGAGAATAAGAAAGGTATTGCAGAAACATTTATGAATGGCGCAATGCTTTCCCTAATGTTCTCGTTGGGGCTTATGCTTATTACCATGTGGTTTGTGCCGCTGCTTTTTGGCTTCAGCCTGGATAGTAATGAGAATTTTGAATTGAGCGTAACCTTTATCTATATACGGGTGTGGGGTTTGCCATTCCTCATGATGGCGCAGTTGTTTAACGCATTTTATATATCCATTGGGCGGTCGCGATTGCTTATTTATGGTTCGGTTGCCGCTACGGTGCTCAATATCGTGTTCGACTATGTGCTTATTTTCGGCAAATTTGGTTTCCCGGTTATGGGTTTTAAAGGGGCGGGCATTGCTTCGGTAATAGCAGAAGTATTCTACGGATTAACGATGATCGGCATTTTCTTCTCCCATAAAATACACAAGGAGTACGCTATTTTCGATCATTTTTACTTTGATGTTGAACAATCTATGCAAACCCTGAAGGTTTCTGCACCGCTTATTGTTCAGTTTATGTTCAGTATAGGTGGCTGGCTTATATTTTTCTTCTTTATTGAGCATCTGGGCCAGCAATCGTTGGCGGCTTCGCAAATGCTCAGGAGCATTTTTGGCCTTGTTGGTGTGGGTACTTGGGCACTGGCTACCACCTGCAATTCCATGGTGAGCAATATTATAGGGCAGGGCAAACCCAAGCAGGTTATAGGGCTTATTGTAAAAATTGGTAAGCTCAGCCTTATTTATTCGGCTGTGCTATCGATATTGCTGTTGCTCTTTTCTTCTGCTTTTTTATCGCTTTACAGTCAGGATTCCGAATTGATACTTTTTACCATACCCAGCCTGCGCGTAATTGTGCTGGCAACGCTTATCATGTCGCTTTCAACTGTCGCTTTCAATGGCGTGGTGGGCACAGGTAATACTGTAGTTAACCTTACTATGGAAATAACCTGCGTATGCCTGTACCTGGTGTATTGTTATTTCGTTATTCACCTTTGGCATAGCGAGTTGTATCTGTGCTGGGGTTCAGAATTCGTGTACTGGACCTTCCTGCTCGTTGGCTCCGCTTTTTATCTGAAAAGTGGCAAATGGAAGGGTAAGGTTATTTAGCCCCTTCATTCCCGCATCAATCTAGGAAAGTTGTTCCGCCAGGTCGTGCATGCTGATGCCGTTGTGGGTTTCTTCATACACACATTCGCCATTTTTAATGAGCAGCAATTGCGGTGATTCGTGGTGCACCGCATAATCTGCGGCTATTTTGTTAGATATACTTCGGTAGCGGATCAGATCCAGATAATAAAAACTTATATTTTCGGGTGCCGTTTCGCGCTCTAGCCTGCTTTTTGCCATACTGCTAATAGAGCAACGGGTGCTGTGCTTAAAAATGACGACTGGTTGTTGCGCACTTTGTGCGTTAATAGCTTCCAATTGCTTTTCGTCACTTAGTTCTATCCAATTCATACTGCAAATTTACAACCTAAATATTTGGGTTTAGCTGTTGCAAAATCTACACGACTATAGATAAATGCAATACAAACGCGAATGCATCCCCCAACCACACACTTAATTGCCATAAACTTTATGCTTGAATTACTTATTATATGCCTGTTTGGTTCCATAGCAGGTTGGCTCATAAGCGACACTTTTACTGTGGGCAACGAAATAGTTTTCCTCGATATTATAGCGGGTTTCGCCGGAGGCTATTTTGGACTTATACTACTTGGCGATATTCCGCTTATCGAAAATGAATTCATAAACCATATTGTAGGTTCGGTTTCGAGTGGGGCGATAATAGCTGCACTGCTTAACCTGAGTATTTTCGTTTATGGCAGGCGCAAACAAACATTATAAGCTACTGGAAAAGATTCACAGCGAGCGTTATGTGCTGACGTTACATGCGGTCGAAAAAAAACAAGTTAAATTATTGGTTAATTGTATTGACTAATTATCGTTTTCGTATCTTTGAGCGGGATATTACGGTTTATTCTGGTATTCAAACATTTTAAAATATATTTTATGGCTAAGGCAGGCAATACAATTGCGAGTTTATTAATAGGTGCAGCAGTTGGTGTTGCAGTAGGTTACATTCTGGCAACTGACAAAGAAACACGTCAGGACGATATGGAGAAGGTGAAAAAATCACTTAATTCCCTGAAGGGTAAATTCGCTAAAAAAGGTATGGATGTAGAGGAAGAAATTTATCATTCTTAATCAACACCTACATCCCTTATAAATGAATATATTCGGTTCCATTAAAGATACGATAGCGAAGTATGCCGAGGTGTACATTAAGCTGCTGAAAGTAAATGTAATTGGCAAAACATCGGGCCTTGTAGCCTATGTTATGTATGCTTTTATTTTCATGTTGCTGTTTTTTTGCACTATGATCTTGTTCGGTTTTGCGCTGGTTGAAGGCTTTTGTGCTATGGGGTTATCGCGTGTGGCATCTTTCTTTGTCACCTTTGGGCTGTATTTATTATTAATGGTGTTGCTGGTGGCCATGCGTAAAGGCATTACCCGCTTTTTTACCAATACGTTCATTCGCATACTTACTGAAGGCGATAACGAAAACAGCGAAAAATAACATGAGCCTCTACCCAAAGAAATTAAGCAATATTGAAGAACTGCGGCGGGAACAGGCGCAACTGAGAAAACAGCTCGATAAGCTGAGTTTTGAAGATGTGTTTTCGATGGATAGCCTGCTGGGCAGGGAAAAAAATACCGAAAAGAAGGAAAGCAAAGTAGTAGCAGAGGCGGAAGAAACTGGTGGCGGCAAATGGGATTTTGTGCTGGAACTTTTGCCAATGGCATATCCCTTGCTGGAGTCGGTTGTGAATATGGCAAAGGACAAGTTCTTTGGCCTTTTTACGGCAAAACCAAAGCAAGGTAAAAAGGGTGACACCGATGGCGATAGCATTGCCCGGCAAGGCGGTAGCATTGTAAAGACCGTTGCCCTTGAAATACTTACCGGCTACCTGAAATGGAAAGCAATAGAACTCACCTATAAAGGTGCCCGGCACCTCATAAAAAAGCAACAGCAAAAGAAAGCACTCAGGAAACTGGAAGAAGAGATGGGCTAGTGCCTGTCTTTTTTTATGAATTTCCTTATGCTGCCTACCAATATATCGGCCTCCCAGCCGATAGCCGTTATTGCTGTATTCACGTAGGTATATTCTTTTTGGAAGCACAAGTATGCTCTTAATGTACCAACACGAATTAATGTAATTCATTTTAAAAGCGGTAAATTTTAGGAATTCGGGTGGCTACGAGCGACTTATGCCGGTAATTTGCGCCTATGCGGCCTGTTAATCGTCACTTTATACGGGCCACTCTTTTATCTTTTGATTTTTTAAAATACCTTTGCACCCGAATTTAAAAACTAACGATAATATGTCTTCAACAAAAATTCAGGAGTTACTGGGCGATAAAGCCGAGTATTTTTTAGGGCATAAGTGCCAGACTATTGACAAATCTTCTATCCATTGCCCTTCTCCTTCTCATCTTGATGATGTATGGACAAGTTCAAACCGCAACATACAAACATTACGTAGCCTGAATTCAATTATGGATCATGGCCGCTTGGGTGGTACTGGTTATGTGTCTATCCTTCCTGTTGACCAGGGTATAGAGCACAGTGGTGGAGCTTCATTTGCGCCAAACCCTATTTATTTCGATCCTGAAAATATCGTGAAGCTGGCTATAGAAGGTGGTTGCAACGCTGTTGCTTCAACTTATGGTGTACTAGGTGCTGTTGCACGTAAATACGCTCATAAAATACCTATGATCGTTAAAGTAAACCACAACGAATTTCTTACATACCCAAATAAGTTTGACCAGATCATGTTCGGCACCATAAAGGATGCATGGAACATGGGTGCTTCAGCAATAGGCGCAACTATCTATTTTGGTTCTGACGAAAGTGCACGCCAGATAGTGGAAGTGGCTAAGGCATTTGAATATGCTCACGAATTAGGAATGGCTACGGTACTGTGGTGCTACCTGCGTAATGGTGCCTTTAAGAAAGATGGTGTTGATTACCACACTGCAGCAGACCTTACCGGCCAGGCTAACCACTTGGGTGTTACTATACAAGCGGATATTATTAAGCAGAAATTACCTACCAATAACGGTGGTTATACGGCTATGAACGCAGGAGAAAATGCGAAGGCATACGGTAAAACACACAAACTGGTTTACGATAAACTGACTACCGATCACCCAATTGACCTTACCCGTTACCAGGTTGCGAATTGCTACATGGGTCGCGTTGGATTGATCAACTCAGGTGGCGAATCAAAAGGCGCTACCGACCTCGCAGAAGCAGTAACAACAGCCGTTGTGAACAAGCGCGCAGGCGGCATGGGTCTTATCAGTGGCCGTAAGGCTTTCCAGAAAGACATGAAGGTAGGTGTTGAGTTACTAAACTCAATTCAGGACGTTTACCTGGATTCTTCTGTTACTATCGCTTAATACAACCTCACCCCAACCCTCTCTACGAAGGGCGATGGAGATCAATATCTGTGGCGAGCCGCAGTTGATAGCTGGGATGTTCATTATATTTGTTTATTCAGGGCTGTCCAATTTTGGTCAGCCCTGTTTTTTTTGAATAATGATGCATAAATTTGTAAAAAGCACTCCATGGAATTCGCGGACCTTGACCTCAATAAAGTTTATACCTATGCCGACTATTTCAAATGGAAGTTTGAAGAACGTGTAGAATTAATTAAAGGGATTATTTTTAAAATGTCTCCAGCGCCTAATCTTATTCACCAGTTAATTTCTTCCCGAATTAATGCAGAACTGGTATATTATTTAAAAGGTGGAAAATGTAATGTTTTTGCTGCGCCTTTTGATGTGCGTTTCCCTCGTAAATCAAAAGAGGATAAGGATATTATAACGGTGCTTCAACCTGATATTTGTGTAGTGTGCAACCCTGCAATATTAGATAGCAGGGGCTGCCTTGGTGCGCCTGATATTGTTGTAGAAATTCTATCCCCATCTAACACCGAAAAAGAACTCAAATATAAGTATGAAGTTTATGAAGAAGCTGGGGTCAAAGAATATTGGGTAGTTTTTCCGTCAGATGATTCAATAATGATATACACACTAGTAGATGGTAAGTTTGTTGCATCAAGGTTTATGTTTGCGGGTGATGTTTTTACGTCAGCAGTACTGCCAGGTTTTTCCCTTGATCTTGCTCAATTGTTTGCTTCTATTCCGGGGAAGGAGGAAGAGTGATTGCACCGAGTCATCATTTTCCCAAGTTTGCTGTTGTCTTAATCCAATACTAATATTCTGATATGGTTACGTTCATAAAAAACATTCTGCCACGAATTGTTGGATATACTGAACAATTGGATAAAATTGAGAGTTTTTGTGATCGACAATGGTTACTTTTTGACAATGACGTTAACACTCAAACATATGAATTTTTAAGAGATGGACGATTGGTTATGACGTTTGTTTCTCGGGAAAGTGACCAACAGACAACGATTGGCAAATGGGAGATTTTGCCGTCTAGCAGAATGCTAATTCACAGGCCCGAACCATTAGTTCTGGATCATGCTTTTCTTGGAGAAGGGGTATTGATTTTTTTGAAAAGTGGCACGAACGAAAGCCCTTTCTGTTTATATGACCCCAAATTAATTCTGGATGGAAACGTAGAACGATATCTAAATTCTTTTATTGATAATAAACATTCTGAAATACCATTAGCAAATAACAAAATTATCCAGGAAGTTGAATATTTAGATTTGGACAATTACTCAGAAGAAAATGTCGTACTCTATCGTAAAGTGCACAGAAATGGAACAGTATTTAACGAGGGAAATGTTACCACCTATGGTGACCGAATACTAGTGATATCAGAAGGAGTTATAGTCAAAATTTTAGAGTGGGTTCCTTACCATATACCTAATGGAGAAATCCTAATCAGACAATCAAAATTTCATGAGCCGGCAATTGGATGTGATGTGTTACACGCAAATAAGCCTGCTCCTGATGGTGAATACAAGCTCAATTTTTTTGAAAAAATCACTACAAGAGATGGGAAAATAGTTGAGTATGGTGACAATCACGTTCTTGTGTTGACATTATTTTTTATTTTTATCGTTGGAGGGCTGCTGATCTCGGTGCATTTTATTTGACAAATGCAAGTATTCATTTTTCATCATCTCTTCATGAGGTATGGTGTTAACGCTTTCCATGTCCCAAAGACCGCGCTCAATTCATTCTTTTTGTGCGCTGGATATTTTGTCCCGCCAATTGCAATCGGCCTCGTTTTTAATTCATTTATACTGCACTACATTTTTTTGAAACTGCAACCTGCAAATTAACAGCCTGCCCAACTTAATTCAAGCTCCTGAAATCCACTGACACCAATTTACTTACACCCGGCTCTTGCATGGTTATACCATATATCACATCAACGACAGCCATGGCTTGCTTGTTCAGTGGCTTTCAGTATTAGGTATTACCCAAACCATGTACCAGGCTTACGTGCCATTGGTTTGCAATCATGCTGCACTAATTTCAGACCCTTTATATACCGATAATCTTTTTTATTAAAGGTAAGTAAGGGAATATCATAGTTGATACAAGTTGCTGCGATAAGCATATCGGGGATCGCAGGCCTGTGGCTTAAAATATAATTTTCAAAAAGGGTTTCAGCTATTTCTGAAATTGCTGATTCAAGTGGGAGTGAAGGTAGTGCTTCCAATAAACGTTTAATGAGTGTGAGGTCCTTTTTATCAACAGCTTTATATAAAACCTCCATTCGTACAACGGAATTAATGAAAAGATTCGGTGCGCCAAGCTGATGGGCAAGCAAAACTACTTCAGCATTTTTTCTTAAAAGATCGATAGTTATATCCGTATCAAGCAAAATTATTTCTTGATCGTCCATGCTTCTTTTCTTACGTTAGTAGCGTCAATATCTGTCCTGTGCTCCCACACGCCAATTATAGCAGCCCATGCTAAAGCTGCTTTGGCAGGGTCATATTTTATTTTTTCCAGTAGTGCTTTTTTTCTTTCTAGCGCCGTTTTTTTTGTTGGCAATGCGGAAGTTCTCATATCATAAAGTTAACAAAAAATGAACTATCTCCTATACTTACCACCTTAAAATATTTCAATAAGCGTAGACTGCTAACTGCAAATTGCCGACTGTCAACTTAATTCAAACTCCTGAAATCCACTGGCACCAATTTACTTACACCCGGCTCTTGCATGGTTACACCGTATATAACGTCAACGGCAGCCATTGTTTGCTTGTTGTGAGTAACAATGATGAACTGCGAGTTGTCGGAGAACTTGCGGATCATTTGCGTGAACTTGCCAACGTTGGCATCATCAAGCGGAGCATCAACCTCATCTAATATACAGAATGGTGCTGGCTTAATAAGGTATATCGCAAACAAAAAAGCGGTTGAGGTCAGCGTCTTTTCACCACCCGAAAGCTGTGTGAGCGTACTTGGTTTTTTACCTTTTGGTTGTGCATAAATTTCAATGCCACTATCAGCCAGATTATTAGGGTCGGTAAGGCGCAGGTCACAACTGTCCTCTGCTGAAAACAGGGCCTTAAATACTTCTACAAAGTTGGTACGCACCAAATCGAATGTTTCGCGGAACTTAGCATTGGCGGTGTTCTCCACCTCTTCAATGGTTGAAAGCAGTGAATCTTTCGCGTTAACCAAGTCATTACGTTGTTCCACAATAAAATCGTGGCGCACCTTCATTTCGGTATAGGCTTCAATAGCGGTTGGGTTCACTTCGCCCATATTGTCCAGGCGCTTTTTCATGCGCTCGGTCTCCGAGGTAAGCTCTTCTATGCTTTGTTCTCCGGTGCGTGGTTCGCCCAGTATATGATCCAGCTTTACCTTGAACTCTATCGCCAGCCTTTCGCTCATACCGGCAACTTGCAGCTTCATGGTGTTCAGCTTGTCCTTAATGGTTTGCAGCAGTAATTCAGCATGCTCTTTTTCGCGGCGCTTTTGGTTCAGCTGGCTTTCCTGCGCGCTAATGCCATTACGCATGGTGTAGTAGTCGCGGTCTTTTTCGTTAAGCGTACGCTCGTCTGCTTCTTTGCGGGTCATGAGCTGGTACAAATCTTCGTCGCCACTGTGCAACGTTTTTTCCGTGTCTTCCAGTTGCTTGTTTATTTCCTGTAATTGCTCGCTGTTGCTGCTTATCTGGCGCTTCAGGTCGGCCAGTTGGTTATTGCGGAACTGTAGCTCCTGCTTCAAACCTTCCAGCTTGCTTTGCTGGCGGGTGCTGGCAATATTATGTTGGTTGTACTGTGCCGTTACTTCATTAAATGTAGTTTCAACCGCGCGGAACTCAGCATCAGCGGCAGCTATATTCTGCTGCAATACCTGCAGGTCGGCAGTAATTTCTTCCAGTTGGGTGCGGGTATCTTGTACACTGTCGTGCGTGTCTTCCAGTTGGTTTTGCAGGTCTTCCAGGCGTTTTTCACCGCCCTGGTTCAGGTGCTCAAAATTCTCAATTTTGTTTTTGAGATTCACCATGCTGTTTTGCAGCCGGTTAATTTCCTGCCTTGCCTGCTCAATGGCGCGGTCGTTCAGTTCGCTGTTGAAGCCTGTTATTTTGGTTTGGGTATCAGCTATGAACTGCTTGAGTTCAGTAGTAGTTTGTTTCAGGTCTTCAATTTCTTTGGCCAGCCTTTCCAGGTTTTTGCCACGGCCTATTTTATTACCTTCAAACAAGCCCACAGAGCCGCCACCAAGGGTATACTTACCCCGTATCATCTTGCCACTTTTATCAACCAGTACCGTGCCGAAATGCAAATTGGCGCTGGTAATGTCCGCGCTGTTTTCGGTAATGTAAACATGGCCCAGCAGGCGCTTGGCCAGGTCGGCATATTGTTCATCAACGGTTACCAGGCTTAGCGCTGGTATAGCGTTGGCGGGTACCTCTGTAACTGGTGGTGTGTATTCGCCAAGGTGATCAAGAATAAAGAAATTGGCCTTTCCTTTTTTATTGGTCTCTAATAACGATAGCGCTTTAGCCGCTTCATCGGTATTGGCAACCAGGTAGTAGTTAAGGTAATTATCCAGCACATTTTCCAGGGCGGTACGGTATTCATTTTTTACCACAAATACATCGCTGAGCAAGGGTGCAGTATTATCCCATTCCTTATTTTTCTTCAGGAATTTAATGCTATCCGGGTAGCCTTCCAAACTATCCACCAGCGATTTGAGCAGGTCATGCTCATTGCGGCGGGAATCCAGCTTGCGGTTTTCTTCTACCAGTTTGGCACGGTAGGTTTCCATCTGTGCCTGGCTTTCCAGTATCTTGCCTTTTACTGCTTCGTGTTTGGTAACAAGGTCTTCCAGTTCTTCGCGTTTGTCTTCCAGCTTTTCCTCGGTGTCTTTTTGCTCTACATTCAGCTGGCTTATCTGGGTGCCGCGTTGTGCCTTTTCGCTTTGCACCTGCTGTATGCTGCGTTGTATGTTCATAACAGAGGTATCTGCTATGGCTACTTTCTTTTCTGCCTCAAACTGGCTGCGTTGCCTTTGCTGGAAGTCGTTGCGCATTTGTTCCAATATGCGTTTCTTTTCATCGAAAGCTATGCGCTTCTCGTCAACCGACTTACGCAGGTTTTCGAGTTCGTTGCGCATCTTTTCGAGGGCCTCCGTTTCTTCCGTTATTTGTTGTTGGGAAAAAGCTATAGAGTCTTCCAGCTTCTGCGATTGGCCACCGGCACCAGAAAGAAAATCCCTGAGGTTCTTTTCCCGTTCTTTAAGGTGCTCCAGTTTTTGTGCCGCGAGCTTTTTATCGCCTTCCAGTTGGCGCAAACGGTTGGTAAGGTCGTTGAATTGTTTTTGCAGGCCGTTGAGTTCCTGCTCTTTTTCAATCAGCTTTACTTTTTGTTGTTCTACCGAGGCTTCCTCTGTAGCTACAATAGCTTCCAGTTGGGTGCGGCGGTCGGTTTCTGTATTATTCTGGTCGTTAAGGGTTTTGTATTGCTCGTTAAAGTGCTCCAGCGAAGCTTTTGCCAGCTCAATACTCACTTCTTTAAATTCACCCTTTACCGCGAAATATCTTTCAGCCTTTCGTGCCTGGCTTTCCAGTGTGCGCAGGTTATTGCCTATCTCAAACAACAGGTCTTCAATACGGGCAATATCCAGCTCGGTGGCTTCCAGTTTTTGTTTGGCTTCTTTCTTTCTTGTTTTGTAGATGGATATACCTGCAGCTTGTTCCAGCATACGGCGGCGGGAGCCTTCCTTATCCTTAATGATATCATCCACCATCCCTAGTTCAATGATAGCATAAGAATCGTTGCTCACACCTGTATCCAGAAAGAGGTTGTGTATATCTTTCAGGCGGCAGCTTACATCGTTCAAGCGGTATTCGCTTTCACCATTCTTATAAAATTTCCGGGTAATGGTTACCGTGGTAAATTCGGTAGGCAGCAGGTTGCGGGTGTTCTCAAAAGTGAGCGATACTTCGGCCATGCCCGACCCGCTCCGGGTGCGCGAACCATTGAAGATAAGGTCCTCCAGGTTGTCAGACCTCAGTGCCTTTATTTTATGTTCGCCAATAACCCAGCGTATAGCATCCACGATATTGGACTTACCGCAACCGTTAGGCCCTACGATGCCGGTAATGGGGTTATCTAATATAATATGGGTCTTGTCGGCGAACGACTTAAACCCCTTTATTTCAAGCGATTTTAACTTCAAAGTAATCAGTTTTGGGATTGTGGATTGCAAATGTAACTATAATGCGGTTTTTTACGTAGTGTATTTTAGAAAATCGTTATGTTGTTACTCGCAACCGCTAAATACCAAGTTATCCTTTCGCTTTCACGTCACTTGATTTTATCTAAAATATAAATTTGGTCGGCGTTGATAACAATGTATATTGCTAAAGAAATAAGGACAAACCAAATATTCTGCCATAAAAGCAACTGAATATGAAGACAAATTTTGATATAACGCATAGTAATGAAATATGTATTGAAGGTCGGCATATTGACCTGCACAATAATTTCGATTTTGTTAGTTTAGATTACAACGTTACACTTAGGCAGGTCAAATTGACATGGAATAAATCAAAAGGAGATTGGGTTGATGAAAACGAAATTGCTGGTTTAGTTTTAGTACATGAAATAGTTACTTACTTTACAGTTGGTGGGCAAGATGATGAAAGTACTTTTGATAATGCCCGTTGTTTAAGCGATATTTCGTTTTTCCCATCTAATGACAGAGATGCAAATAACTTGATTACTCTGCAAGCGAAACCAAACGAGGATGACGACATTTTATATCTTTTTATGAATGGACAATTTATAAGAATAAATTGCGCCCGAATTGTAGCTACCATAATGCCGGGTATTTGATTTGCTTATTTACAATTCACCATCCTTCTCCACCCCATAAACCACGCATTCCTGCAACCTATCATTGCCAGCCAACAGTGGATGCATAAAATTTGCTTGCTGGTGCATGCCTATATTTTGCATAACCTTTTCTGATCTCCGGTTTGCTTTCGGGGCCACGGCATACACCTTGTGTAAGTGCAGTTTAGTGAAGGCATAGGCCAGGCACCGTTTGGCGCCCTCAGTGGCGAAACCGTTGTGCCAATGTTGGGTAGCAAGGCGCCAGCCTATATCTGTGCATGGGGTGAAGTATGTATCATAACTTTGGTCGGCAAGGCCAATAAAGCCTATAAATTCACCAGTATCCAGCCTGTCTACGGCGAAATAACAATAGCCCTTTGCCGCATATAGGTTCTGCATGCGGGTAACAAATGCCTCGGTCTGCTCATAGGTATTAGTGGATGGGAAGAACTCCATTACAACCGGGTCAGCATTGATGGCTGCCATTAAAGGTATATCCGTAGGCTGCCAGTTTCTGAAACCCAGCCGTGCCGATTTAAATAAATATGCTTCTGCCATTTTTGTTGGGTTGTTTGTAAGGGCTATCGTGCTTTCATATCCAGCGCAAAATAAGGTGTTTGTAGGGAGTAGGGTGCATTTACCACAAAATACTTACCTTTGGCGTAAGTAACGCATCGCGATAGTATGATTTTGTCATTCGGAGCAAAGGAAACTGAAAAAATCTGGCTGGGTGAGCGCATTGGCCGCTTGCCTAACGAGATACAGGAAATTGGCAGGCGTAAACTGAGAATGCTGAATAACTCTCAAAATATGGCCGACTTAACCATTCCCCCATCTAACAGGCTGGAAAGACTATCGGGAAATTTTAAAGGGTTCTATTCCATACGCATCAATGACCAGTGGAGAATAATATTCAAATGGCAAAATGGAAATGCTACGGAGGTTAAAATTATCGACTACCATTAAAAACCTAAACCAATGCACAAATTGAAAAACATACATCCGGGTGAAATACTGAAGGAAGAGTTCTTAAAAGAGCTGGGTATATCGGCATACAGGTTGGCGAAAGATACCGGATTACCACAGACCAGGATATCTGAAATTATAAAGGGAGCCAGGCGAATTAGTGCAGATACTGCATTGCGCCTGTCAAAGTATTTTGGTAATACCCCAAAATTTTGGTTAGGGTTACAAGATGATTTTGACATTGAAGCGGAACAAGAGAAGAAAGCAGCTGAGTTGGATGGTATAAAGCATTATGCCGCAAATGCGGCTTAGACTAGTAAGAAGAAGTCGTATTGCTTTTTTGAATAGCCGTCCCTCCTATGGCCAATTCTGATGACTTTCACAATCAACCTACCATCCTGAACCCTATATACAATGCGGTAGTCACCAGATTTAACCGGCTAAGCGTTTTCATTACCTTGTATTTTTACGGCCAGTGGCCGGGGCCCACCAATGCACCAATCTCAGGGGTGATAGCGGTTGCAATTGGTCGGGGGTAATTTTTCCTCTGTTTTTCAGCTAAGCGACTGATGAGTATACTGCACATCAGTCAATAACACCTTTATCACCCAACCTTTTTTAGCATCGGCACAATTGTTGTAACCATGCTCACTATTGGCTAGTTCTATAGCGAGGATGTTTTCAAGATCTTCCATAAAATCCATAACGTCAGATTCGGATTTGCCATCTGTTTTTAATTACTCAATATCAATGAGCAAACCAGTTTTTTGGTCCCGGTCATTAGTAGCAAAATTGATACTTGTCATTATGTAGATTTATTTATTTTTCTACAAATTCCTTACTTTATACGAGGATGAGTCAGTATGTAAAAGATTTACTGCACCGAATTGTGTGCATTGTTGTGAGGGAGGGGATTGCTTTATGACACAAATAAATCTCCTTTAACCCCTACTCAATACCCTCCTAAACCTCATCACATCCGCTTCTGCCAACAGCGGCGTACCCTCCACCAAATGCCTTGCCATATCCTGTGCAAAATAGGGTGCCTGCGAGCAGCCCTTGGCACCCATGCCGTTCAGTATACCCACAGAAGGGTGCTGCGGGTGGAAGCCGGTAAAAGGCTTATGATCAACCGTGGCAGGGCGGCAGCTTGCCCAATGTTCTTGTATCGCGAATGGTATTTTCAGCCAGTTTTTTAGTTGTAGTTCAGCCCTCGCCCGGAATGCTTCGGAAGGCAGCAGGTCGGTATACTTCCAATCGAATGAAGAGCCTACCCAAAACAAGCCATTTTCCCAGGGCGTTATTTTTAGCGCATGTTTAAAAATATGAGTGCGGGGCAAGTTGGGTATATCGGCAATTAATACCTCGCCCTTATTCAGCGCAAAGGGTAGTAGCTTAAAATAAGGGTTATCAGCACCTATGGTTCCTTCACAGCAAATGACTTTTTCGGCCGTGATACCTTTATACGTAACACTGGCGGGGGTAGTGGTAAGTTGGCTCCAGTCAAATTTTTCTTCCAGTAGGCAATTGCTTTTCTTCAGTTCAGCCCGCCAGGTGCTTTGCAGCAGGCGCATATCAACTATGCTGCAAGGGCTTATTTCACTAATGCCAAAATGGAAATTAAAATAGGGTTCTAATTGGTCTGTGTTCGTGTATGCATTCAGGTAGTTGGTTTGTTCGGCACGTTCGCGGTAAGTATTGTGTATCTCTGGTGTTGCATGAAACTCCAGCAGGCTGTAAGGCGTTACAATATTAATGCCGAGTTCCCTGTCAAGTGCGCTGTAGGTATCATTTGCAACGGGTAAAAAATCATCAATCATCCACGATTTTACCACCCGCATACCCGTTACCGGGTTTATGAGGCCGCTAGCCACTTTGCCAGCTGAAAATGGGTTGGTTTCATCAATTACCACTACCTTCTTGCCAGCTTTCATTAATTGCCAACTTAGCAAGGTGCCACATAAGCCATGACCTATAATTATGTAATCTGTTTGCACGGTACAAAGGAAAGGAAAACAAGCGAAAGGCTCAAAAGCAGATGCACGACCGGACAACCGGTAGTTCGTCTGTCGGGATCAGGAAAGACATTGATTAATTAACCTCTCTATCTACAAGTACGCAACATTTATTTGGATGCAAACAAACATGCCGCATACTCCATTACTTTGCCAGATTGCTTAGAGAGTATTTTCGATTGTGTGAGGTCTTTACCACCTACGGTCATTTTTATATCCGTCAAAGGCGAAATACTTAGTTTTTTCATGGTTTCAATGTCCACTTCGCCTCTGGTTGTTATTGTTGTCTGTACACCGCCGTTTGCTGCGTAAAATGATGGCTCGTAGTCATTATCGGCGGCTACTTCTATCACCTTGCCATCTTCAAGCCTCAGGTAGAATTTATCGCCTTTAGCTACGATAGCCCTTACCGCTTCGTTTTTCATTGTTCTTAATCCTATAAAATACTTACTTCCTTTTTGTTCCAATACAATATTCCAGTGCGTTGTTATTGACCCCAGCCTTTGATCGGCTTTTTTAGTCATTTCGCCCGAAAATTTGTCTTTTTCGTTCACATCAAAATTACAGTCCTGCGCAAAAGACGAATAGGTAAGCATTACGGCAGTTGCGAGCACCAGATATTTCCACATTTTCATAAGTGTAATTTTCCATAAAGATATTGCAACTAGTGCATAACTCCAATTACCTAATTATTAGATAGTTGCCATGTGGATATCAATAGCCGTGTTGTACAGTATTCAAGAACGTTAGGTAGGTATTTTGCTATCTTTACCAATAAAACTTGCCAGCTGCGGATGAACATCCCTCAAACCATCTTACTCAATAGCGAAAAGTATCCCAATAAAACAGCCATAACGTTTAAAGGGGAAAGTATTACTTACAGCGAACTTGCAATGCGAGCTCAATTGGTAGCTGCCTATCTGCAAAATAAAGAAATTATCGGGCAATGCATTGCCATTGAAACCGATGATTTGATCGGACACCTAACGGCAATAGTAGGGGTAGCGCTTTCCGGTAATTATTATTTATCTGTAAGCGAAGATAATGCCTGGTATATCAATGATGATTTTCCGGTGATCATTGCATTGTCGTTGGTCGCTGATGCGGCACAGACCCAGCTCCCGAATGCCATTTCAATAGCAACGCTGCCCAATGATCTCACTTACCAACCCGTTCCTAGTAGTGACGCTGATAAACTCTATGTGCTCATTACATCAGGTTCCAGCGGTAAACCTAAAATAATAATACATCCACACCGCAATATAAGTGAAGATATTTTCAGGCAGATAGCAGATAACAATATCACATCCAATGATAAAATTGATCTGCTATTCTCGCTCACGTTCAGCGCGTCGGTCTCCTGCCTGTATGTGGCACTGGTGGCGGGTGCAGAACTTTGTATCTACTCAGTAAGGCAGCAGGGCGTTTCGGGGCTGGTAGCTTTCTGGGAAGATCGTTGTGTTACCTATTCTACTATTTCTGTTTCGGTATTCGTAGCTATATGCAAGCTTAATACTAATTTCTTCCACCTCAAAAATATGCGCTGCCTGGGCTTAGGTACAGAGCAGGTAACGCAAGTTGCGCTTGATTTTTTCCGGGAAAAATTTACTGCGGCCACCCGGCTTAAAATTTCCTATGCTTCAACAGAAACAAGAACCATAGCACAGGGCATTTTTGACAATGATGAAAAACTGTCTCATTTTCAAGGTGCAGTTGGCAGGGTTGTTGCGAATAAAATAGTGTACATTTTAGGCGAAGACGGCAGCCAATTACCGCCCATGGAAATTGGCGAAATTGTAGTAGAATCGGCCTTTATAGCCAGTGCTTATGCGGGTGGCGATGCGGCTCAAAACACTGCATTCACAAGCAATGGTGCTACTACTGTTTACCGCACTGGCGACATGGGCTACCTCAACGAAAGTGGCGCGCTGTTTATAAAGGGTCGTAAATCGGCCGAGGTAAAAATAAACGGTATAAAAATAGACCTGCACCTTATTGAAGATGTATTAAGCCAGAACAAGGAATTGAGTAAGGTCGCCGTTGTGGTGAACGATACAAGAAATGGCAGAAAGGCGCTGGTAGCATTCTTTCAATCTGACGACGCAGAAGTTGACCTGAATCAGATCAACAAACACATTCCCGGTAAACTGCCGGCCAGCCATTACCCTAACTATTTTTGCAGGCTGGCAGCATTGCCACTTACCCATACTGGCAAGGTTGATAAGCGGAAACTGGAACAGCAACAGTTTGAGCCGATGCATACCCGCGTGGCACAACCTAATGAGGCCTGTACTATAATTGAAGAAGAGATAATGCATGCTTACAACAAGGTGCTCAGCACCAATGAGGCTACGAAGCATACTTCTTTTTTTACCGACCTGGGCGGCGATTCCCTGCAAAGCCTTGTAGTGCTGGCGGAAATAGAAAACAGGCTGCACTTAAAACTACCCCGGTATTGCATCTGGATTCACCAGACGCCCGAAAAGCTGGCGGAGTACATTAATTTTGGCCTCCACAACCGCACCATACACTACCATTTTATTAACGAACACAGGCAAGGGCGCCGCAATTTTTATTTCATTAACCGTTTCCGTGGTGCCAACGACTATAAGTTTCTTATTAATAGCGAACTGGCAGCAAGATTCAACCTCATACACCTGCTCTATTACATGGAAGATATTGAGCAGGTGGAACCAGCGGAAGCGATATTGACAGCAATGGGCGACCTGATAAAAAAGCAAAGCCCTGATGGCGGTGCCATCGTGCTGGGCCTCAGTTTTCAGGGTTTTATTGGTCAGCAACTGGCGGCCATGTACCCGCAAGTGCAGGACTGCGTGCTGATGGATACCTACAACTATTTCGAGATAATGACCTATGCGGAAAAACGCTCTAAAATGGCCAGCCTGGGCATTGTATTTAAAAACGCCACTCGCGCAGCAGACCTGCCTTTGCTGGGCAATTATTTAGGCAGCCGTATTAAAAAGCAACTCACAGGTACCAGCGTGGTGCCACCTGCGCCCACACCATTCCGCCCCAAGGGCAAGCACTATTTCTGGCACGAATATTATGCTAAAGCCAAGGCCGAGAGCAAGGCCGTGATACCCGGCAATTGTATTATGTTCCGTGCTACACGCACCTTTGAAACGCATCCTGACCATGGTTATAACTGGAAAAAATATACCCGTGGTGCTTTCCGGCTCTATAATATTAAATGCGGCCACACCGAGATATTAGACGAACCCTATTCGGGCGCTATTGTGCGGGGCATTCTGCAAGCAATACAGTGAAATTTGGTGCGTTGTTATTAACTGTAGTTTACTGCTTATCCACAAATGACTATTTGTAAGTGCCGTAGTTATAAAATACGAACAAATTTTATTAAACTTGCATAGTATTTTAACAAATTCTTTTGAAGGTGTTCAAATTGCTGTTGGTATTACTATGAAGCACACGCTACTTTTATTTATTCTGTTTATCTGTTTGGGGCTGTCAGGCATTGCTGGTGCGCAATGTCTGGTCAATTCCATCTACATCAATACCGCACTCAATCCGCCAAGTTATTCATCGTTAACGGCAGGCACTTCATCGGCACCTGTACGCGACCCGCACTGGATAGTTACCGGTTATTCGTCAAGCATTACTGGTGCTGCTGCCGTAGGCACTGCAGCCTATGTTATTCCGGTTGCGGGCACGTGGGCTGTGAACCCGGTAACCTATCCCGGTACGTGGATTTCCGTTATTAATGCGCTGGGCTATAATACTTATGGAGACACCACCCACTACAGCATGATGCTGGGCCGCGTGTTCCGCACTTGCAGTAACGACAGCATTAAGTTTACACTTTACATTGCCAATGATAACTGGATGTCATCGCTCGATGTTGATGGCACCTACAATCTCGGGTTTTCACAAACTGCACCTGGCACCGCAGCATGCTTTACGGGCTTTACCGCTTATACCAAAACCATCTACCTGCCTGCAGGTAACCATGTTATGAATGCGGTAGTTAACAATTACAATCAGGCTACGTACAACCCTACGGGGCTAGATATGTATGGCACTATATCATCGGCCTCCGGCATCCCGTCCATTGTTTATGATGCTGATACCAATTGCAATAGCTATGCCTGCGGCACGGCATCGCCTGCATGTAACTCGGTTACGCTTGCCGATTCTGTTTTGGGGTGTACTGGCGCTACAGTTGGTTTTACTGCATCGGTTGCCGGGCCAGATTCTGTTATTAAAGTAAGGTGGAGTCCGCCAGCGGGTCTGTCAGATACTACGGTGCTGAACCCAACGCTAACCGTAGGTTCTACTTCCGGTTATTACTATGTTACGGTAACGTCGCTCATTCCACAAAACCTCATTGTAAATCCGTACTTCGATTTTAGTAATTCCGGTTTCACGAATGATTATCTGTGGCTTACAACAGCCATCAGCCCTACGCATTTTGGCATTGGCACCAATCCCACCGCCTATTCCGGCACGTATGCGGCTATTGGCGACCATACCACCGGCACCGGTAATATGATGGTGGTTGATGGTTACACCACCACGGGTAAAGCCTGCTGGCGCGAAAGCATTCTGGTCAGCCCATCTAACTACTACGACTTTTCGGCATGGGTAGCTGCGCTAACTGGGTCATCCTATCCTAACCTGGCGTTTTACATTAATGGCACCCAGATAGGTGCGACCTTTACGCCTACCGCAACCGGCACCTGGCAACAGTTCCGCAATACCTGGTATAGTGGCAGTGCCACGCAGGCCGATATTGTTATCGTAGATCTGAATACAGCCAGCACCAGTAATGATTTTGCACTTGACGATATTTCATTCCGCAAAATGTGCATTGTACAGGATAGTATTTATGTAAAGACAGCGCCCCGCGATACAGCATACGCCAGGGTAATTTTAAGCATCTGCGATTCCGCAGGGGCTATTACGCTTACAGCCCCCGCGGGCTATACGTCCTATTATTGGAGCACAGGCAGTTCTGCATCGTCTATTTCGGTTTCTGCATCGGGTAGCTACATTGCCTATTGCACAACAGGTTGCCATACATTAAACGATACTACAAGGCTCACCCTTATACCGTACAACTATCTATCCCGCAACATTGATACTTTCCTGTGTTTCCCCGGCAAGTTCGACCTGGTGGCGCCTATAGGTTACAGTACCAACATTTGGCAGGATGGCAGCAATAGTGCAAAGTATACCATAACAGCCATTGGCACGTACTGGGTACGCTCAACCGGTAGCTGCATGAAGTATGAAGATACCTTCAACGTAAAATATGTGCCGCTTGGGCTTTCTCTGGGGCCAGATACAGTTGTGTGCAGCAACTACCTTATACAACCATCAGTAAAAGACAGCACTGCAACTTTTATTTGGCAGGATGGCTCAACTGGCAACACCTACTCGGCATCGCGCACAGGTATTTATTACACCACTGCTATTATTGGCGGCTGCATGGCAACCGATACTGTTAGTGTCGGGTTCTTGCACCTCAGCCAGAACCTCCCTGATACGTTCATTTGCAAGGGGACACCGATAGAATTACCGCTGGTGGCTATACCACCTGACGGAGGTAGTGTGCTGTGGGACAACGGTAGTACCAGCCCGGTTCGTGTTGTTACTGATAGCGGTACTTATTGGGTGTATGTGAAGAAGGGCGATTGCCAGATATTGGATACTGTGAGAGTAGTAACCGGTTATTGCGATTGCTGGTACGATGTACCTACCGCCTTCACCCCTAATGCTGATGGTATCAATGATATAGCCCGCCCGCTCATACAACCGGGCTGCACCGTATCCGGCTACCAGTTTACCATCTATAATCGTTGGGGTGAGCCAGTGTATACTTCCGATGTGCCGGGTAAAGGCTGGGATGGCACCTATAAAGGCCAGCCGGCAGATATAGGTGTTTATTATTATTCCCTGCAATTCTTCAAGGGTGTGAAAGATAAACAGGTTTACACATCAGGCAATGTAACATTGGTGCGTTAGGGTATGCTCAAATAGTATATTCCTCAAGCGGAATTTATGTTTAATTCGTTCCCTTTGCAATGACTTATTAACGTAATCGCACAAAAAAACAGGTTAGCCATGCGTGAGTTATAGTAAGTATATTGCGTCTTGATGAGTACTGAATAGCCTTAAAATGTATATGTTTTTTTCGTCAAATTCGTAGAGTACTATGTATGGGAATCTTTCAATGGTTTTATAACGGATAGTACTATATGCAAACGATGCGGCGAACGGATAATTCTGAATTTTACGCAATGTATAATGCACATCTTTTCTGAATTTATTACCCAAACCCTTTTGCTTGCGTTGGTAATATTCAAATCCTGAATCTATATCCTGAACCGCTTGGATATAGATTTTTATTTTTCTCGGCACAGCAATTATTCTTGATCAAATTTTTTGCGCACGTCTTCCCAATCAAGAAATTGCTCTGGATTGCTTGTTATTTTTTTACGCGCTTCATTTACAAGTTCAATTTGCCTGTCAGTTAGTACATTTTGTTGAATATTATTTTCCACCTCAAAGCCAAGATTGGTGGCTAGGTCAATAAAGAATGCTATTTTATTGTCAGGGACGTGAATGGTTAATTGTTGCATAGCGTAGAATTTCGTAACTGATGTAAAGTTAAGGTTTTTTGTTATGCTGCAGTTAGCAACTTTGCGTCACCTACCAATACCGTAAAAGACACATTTCGTTAAATTAGGAGGTGTCGCTAATACAAAACTAAAAATTACAAGTGTGCGAATTCCGCATCAATAGGTTCGCCAAAAAATATGGTGGCATTTTGGTTAAAATCAGCAATATCATCGGTTGTAAAGAAGCGTTTAGTGCCGCCTTGCGTAATGCGTACCTCCATTTCGCAGTGGCGTTGCAGGTAGTCGGTAAGGCTGTGTGCCACAATATTGCCCTGCGCCACAATGGTGATGTGCGGGGGCAGGTACTTTTCAATCTTTTCTATCAATAAAGGGTAGTGCGTACATGCCAGTAATATCGTATCAATTTCCGGGGCCTTGTTCATCAGCTCGTCCAGGTATTTTTGCACAAAATAATCGGCTCCCTTACTTTGGTATTCGCCATATTCCACCAATGGCACCCACATGGGGCAGGCGTGGGCATACACCTTTATTTCCGGGAAGAATTTAGCTATCTCAATTTCGTATGACTGCGAACTTACAGTGCCCCTTGTGCCTAAAACGCCCACCGCATTGGTGCGGGTATAAGAGCCAATTACTTCAGCGGTAGGCCTTATAACGCCCAACACGCGGTTGGAAGGTGCTAAATGGGGTAAATTAAGTTGTTGTATGGTGCGTAATGCCTTTGCCGATGCTGTGTTACAGGCGATAATTACCAGCGGGCAACCCATGCTAAAAAACCATTCCACACATTGTAAAGTATATTGGTGCACGGTTTCGAAAGAGCGATTACCGTAGGGTGCGCGGGCATTATCGCCCAGATAGATAAAGTCGTACTGCGGCAGCAGGGCGGCGATAGACCTGAACACCGTCAGCCCGCCGTAACCAGAATCAAAAACACCAATAGGATGCGTCGTTTTCATTGTACCATAAAGGTAAGTTGAAGATAGCAAAATACGTTGCTGCCTTTGAAAGTCGATTTGGTTCTCCTGTATGCTATGAGCAAGAACGTCTTGCTGAGATCCTTCACTGCGTTCAGGATGACAAAGTTAGAGAGGGGGAATGCCCTGAAAGGGCATAACAATAATAGCGGCGGGTGCAAACCCGCCGTATCCTGCAGTACCATTCGAACGCCGAAGGTGTTCAACAACATTACATGGCAAGGAAAGGTGCATTCAGAAAAATACGTCACAGCTGCTCGTATTAATTCTATGTACAAGAACGTCTTACAGAGATCCTTCACTGCGTTCAGGATGACAAAGTTAGAGAGGGGGATGCCCTGAAAGGGCAAAACAATAATAGCGGCGGGTGCAAACCCGCCGTATCAGGCAGCGTCATTCGAACGCCGAAGGTGTTCAACAAGGTTACAGGGCAAGGAAAGGTGCATTTAGAAAAATACGTCACAGCTGCTTGAATTAATGCTACGAGCAAGAACGTCTTACAGAGATCCTTCACTGCGTTCAGGATGACAAAGTTAGAGCGGGGGGGATGCCCTGAAAGAGCAAAACAATAATAGCGGTGGGTGCAAACCTGCCGTACCCTGCAGCACGATTCGAACGCCGAAGGTGTTCAACAAGGTTACAGGGCAAGGCGTATTAAAAAAAAATATGTCACAGCTGCTCGTATTAATGCTATTCGCAAGAACGTCTTACGGAGATCCTTCACTGCGTTCAGGATAACAAAGTTAGCGAGGGGGAATGCCCTGAAATGGCAAAACAATAATAGCGGCGGGTGTAAACCCGCCGTTTCAGGCAGCGTCATTCGAACGCCGAAGGTGTTCAACAAGGTTACAGGGCAACGATAGCGGCTGGCAATGAATGACATGCATACACTATTATGTGCGAAAACGCTATGGAAACTTGCATCGGTACTGATCCATTTAAAGTTCTGGTGCAATATTAACTTGCCTAATGCGTTATTTGATATATTTTTGGAGCATTGATTTTGATATGAAGTTAGCAAAAAGCAGTTATTTATTTTTATTATTCATAATGTGTTCTTTTGGTGCCGGCGCACAGAACAAGGCGATAGGCTCCTGGAGTTCACTCATGTCATACAACGTAGGGCTGGGCGTGGCTACCGATGGCAATATTCTTTATGCCATAAGTAAAGATGCCTTTTTTACCGTAAATACACTAACAACGGAAGTTATAGGCTACAGTAAAGTAAATGGCATGTCAGATATAGGCATGGAAAAAGTAGCTTATGATATGGCTACCAAAACAGCTATACTTGTATACGCCAACGGCAATATTGATCTGTTTAAAGATAATTCCTTCACCAATATCCCCGACCTTAAATTAAAGACTGTTGCGGGCGCTAAAGATGTAAACGATATTTATACCGAAAACGGAAAGGCTTACCTGAGTACCTCGCTGGGTGTTTTGGTTATTGACCTTTCCAAAGAAAATATCAGCGAGACCTATCAATTTTACAATGGCAGCCAGTTGCAAACGGTAACCAGTTTTATTGGTTCGGGCAGCTATTTTTATACGGTAACTTCTTCCGGTTTGTACAGGGCTCCTAAAAACAGCCTTGAGCTACAAAACTTCCAGATATGGAAGCGCATAGACAGTACCCATAATTTCAGTACAGTTAAGGCATTGAATAATAAGCTTTTCCTTTGCGATGATTCAACCGTTTATACCTTGCAGAGCGATACTGCCAAGGCAGTATTTCATGCAAAGGATATTTCCATAGTTAACCTGAACCCCGGTAACAACGCATTATTCATTGGGGAATTTCACCCTTATTCCAGCAAGGTGCATGTAATGGATAGCACCTACAACATTATAGATTCTTTTTTCTTTTACGATAAAGTGAAACAGGTTGTGCAGTTGATAGATAATTCCGTTTGGCTGGCTGACGAATACACCGGCCTCAACCGCAGGATGGACACGGCCTACCGCACCAGGATGGGTTACTTTAACCCAAGCGGCCCCGGCGATGTTACTTCGTTCGATATTTATGCGCACAACCACGAAATATATGTAGCCCATGGCGGCTACAACCAGTCGTACCTTGCACTAGGCAATGGCAACGGAATATCAACATTTGTTGATGGTAAATGGAAGCAGTATAAAAGAGACATAAATTATCCATACTTCCCGTTTTCTGACACGATCGCTGATTTTGTAACTATAACCAAAAGTGAAAAGGACGGCACCATATATGCAGGTTCATTTGGCAGTGGTTTATTTGAATTGCATACCGACCAGACCTTCAAAATATACAAGCAGGGTTCAGTACTGGATCATAGCATACCCAACGGCGTAAACAACTACCCGGTAATTGGCACTGCAATTGATAAAGACGAAAATTTATGGGTTACCATGTTTGGCTCTTACAACGAATTGAACGTGAAGGAGGCCGCTTCCGGCAACTGGTATAAATTTCATCTCCCTTATTCCCGCCCGGCTTATGAAAATGCGGGTGGCCCCATGGTGTTCGATGATGCTGGCCATGTATGGTATGCCTCGGCATTTGGTGGTGGTGTAATTGGCTATAATACCAACAATACGCTAAGCGATGCCAGCGATGATGTGAGCACCCATTTGGTAACTGCAGTGGGCTATGGTAATTTGCCAAGCTCAGCAGTAAAATGCCTGGCGCATGATAAGAGCGATAATATCTGGATAGGTTCTTCAGACGGAATCGGCATACTTTACAATGCATCAAATTGCCTGAATAGGAACGACCATTGCGATGCTGAAATTCCGATAGTGCAGTATGATAAGTTTGCCGGTTATTTCTTCAAAGATCAATCGGTAAATGCAATTGCCGTTGATGGTGCGAACCGTAAATGGATAGGCACAGATAATGGTGTCTGGCTGCTATCTCCCGATGCTGGGAACAGTAGCATTATATATCGTTTTACGGTTGATAACAGCCCCCTGCCATCGAACCGTATTCAGAAGATAGCTATTGATGGTGTTACCGGCGAAGTGTACATAGGTACTGAACAAGGCATGGTAAGTTTCCACGGTTCGGCTACAGAAGGTGGCACCCAGAATGAAACAGTAGTTACTTACCCCAACCCTGTGCCAAGTGGGTACAAAGGTACAATAGCTATTAAAGGGCTTGTTGCGAATGCCGATGTAAGAATAACGGATATTAACGGACAACTGGTTTACCGCACAACCGCATTGGGTGGACAGGCGGTATGGAATGGAATGGATTATAAAGGGCACAGGCCGGCATCGGGCGTATACCTGGTATTTGCTACGAATAGCGATGGCACGCAGACCTATGCAGGCAAAATGGTATTTTTGCAATAGATATGCTGCAAAAGACAAAGGGCATTGTGCTGCGTTCGGTTAAGTATGGCGAAACAAGCCTTATCACCACAATTTTTACAGATCATTTCGGTATTGAATCGTACATGATAAAGGGTGTGCGCACGGCAAAAATGAGCGGCAATAAGGCGGGCTTATTTCAGCCTGCCACCTTGCTCGATCTTGTGGTGAACCACCAGCTGCAACGCAGCCTGCAACACCTGAAGGAATTTGAAGCGGCATCCGTTTACCAGACGATACAGGAAGATGTGGCGAAGAACGCAGTAGCGTTATTTTCGATAGAGCTGCTATTGCGCCTGCTGCCCGAAAATGCGCCAATGAACGAAATATTTGAGTTTGCTTTCTCATATTTCAATGTGCTCGATAAAACACCGCAGCAGGATATTGGTAATTTTCCGCTCTACTTTATTATTATGTGCAGCCACCGTATGGGTTTTGAACTGAAGGGCGACTATAGCCCGGATACACCCTACCTTAACCTGCACGAAGGTGGTTATACGGCGCACCCACCTGCCTTGCCGCCTTTTATACCAGAAAGCGACGTGAGGATATTAAGCAGGTTGCTGCATGCCCAGGACCTGGAGGCGTTCAAGCAAATAGCAATGAACGGAACAATGCGCGCACGCCTGCTGGAATGGTACATTGCCTTTCTGCAACAGCACAGCCAGCACATGGGTAACATACGGTCGCTGGCGGTATTGCATACCGTATTGCATTAAGCCGTATTTTGCTTATGAATTTTTAAGCGGTATGCGTACGCACTAAAACTTACCTTGCTACCGCACCTGTTTGCTATTATCTTTAACTCCTTATGGCAGAAAATGTTAGCCCGAATGCACCCCGTCACCTGAGTTACCTGGACTCGGCAAGGGGGCTGGCTGCCATAATGGTGATGGTGTATCATTTCATTAATTTCAAGTATGTTAACACCACAACCGCAAAATTTGCCGCAACCGTATTCAATGGCAGCGATGCGGTGTCATTATTCTTTGTGCTGAGCGGCTTTGTACTGTCTTACAAATACATTGTGCTCCATCAGCCGCTTGATATAAAGCGTTTTTATGTGACCCGCTTTTTCAGGCTATGGCCCGCGTTCTTCGTTACCATAGTGCTGAACGCGATAAACACCAATAGAAATAACCCGGACCTGCACACCTTCATTGATATTTTTATTAAAAACAAAACCAGCTTTTGGGAAGAAGCCATTCTTATTCGCAACCGGGTCAACTATTACGGCGCCGGCTGGACGCTTAATTTGGAACTGGCTTTGTCTTTCTTTATCCCGTTCTGGGTGGTACTGGCAAAGAAAAATACTAAAGTCATTGGCTGGCTGCTCATTGCCTACCTGCTTATAGGTAACAATATGCGCGACCTGTACATGTTTCATTTTCATTTTGGGTTGGGCGTGCTTATCAGTTGCCTGTTTACTAATATTACCGCGCCAAGCTTTAAAGAGGCAAAGTGGTACAAAAACCGCTACCTGTTATTGTTAGTTGCGTTCCTGTTGTTCTCTATCCGGCATATTGATCGCATCTGGCCATTGCCGGGTAAATACCAATATCTCGCCGGCTATTTTGGTATTGATCTTTTCCATTACACGGCTGTGGCATCGTTTGTTTTTATAGTGGCTATTATACAAAGCCCCAAGGCGCAGAAAGTGCTGGAGCATGGTATACTGCGGTTTTTCGGTAAAATATCATTTGGTATTTACCTTATGCACTGGGCCGCAGTGGTCGATGTTTTTGACTATTGGGCGCAGGCCAATAGCGTTTTTGGTCATAGGTGGGTAGCCTTGTTGGTGCTGTTTGTTATTTATGCAGCAATAACGTTTGGGCTGGCAACGGTGTTGCATTATGCAGTAGAACTGCCGTTCATAAAATTGGGCAAGCGGATAGCCAGCCGGTTGAAGCCCTCGTATGATTTTAATAGTTAGTTTCTAGTGCGCTAACCTCGCGTACGAAAGTGTGTAGCACAGTTCAGTGCTTTGTCCCCTCCTCATTATCGTCAACCCAACAGCTCATAAAACGGGCGTCAAAATATACTAAATCTTTCATTTGTACGTTATAAACACTACACATGAAAAACGCAATATCCCTCACACCACTTATTGCTTTTGTCTTTTGCTTGCTTTCCTGCTGCTGCCGTGCCTCTGCGCAGGTGAATCATTTCAATGGAAAAATGTCGCGGCAAGATCTGGAGGGGTATTTATCCCGCTCCATGGTAACCGATTTTGATCAGCTGAACCGCGGTAAAAAGGAATATTACGACCTCATAAATCTGGCGGCAAAAACCAATGCGCGGTGCATGCATAACTGCTATGGCCTGGGCTATGCCAGCGAACTGCCCATAAACAAAGGCTACTTTGATAGTGTGCGCAACACCGTGCAGGATGTGACCCTGGCTTATACAAGGCTGGGGCTGGAGCCACCCCTGGTGGGCGTGGCTATATGGGAAAAAGTTACGCACGATGTAGATAGCATTTGGATGAGTGATGAAGTAGCCAACACGTTTCACGTACAAAAACGACGGTTTATTTTCGATAGCATTAAGTATGCCGGCGATAAGGCCACCCGAGCAACGCCTGACATTAGCAGGCCGGAGACGCAAATGTATTTCTACTACCTCGCTACCCGGTATATTGACTGCGGTATTGAAACCCTGCACATGGGCATAATAGGCGATGAAGATCATAACGATGCCGGACATGTAAATACATGGGCGCTGCTTTGCAAGATACGCGACTATGCCGCTAACCATAACCGCGGTTTAGTGCTCATTAACGCCGATACCTACGGTGTGCGGCTTAAAAATACCGATACACTTCTTTACGATTATTGCATTGTGCCTACGCGAGTATCGGGCTACTATTCTGGTACTGACAGTACCTGGTCCTCTATGTGGAATTATCATGAGTCGGAATTTGGTGGGCCGGGGCAACTAACCAATACCGATTGCAGCCCGTATGGCAAGATGCTGGGTGGCCTATCGCCCCTGGGTTGGTATGCTGATGCGATGCCTTACCAGGTGTGGCTGGACAATACCCTTACCAGTAATTGCAATTGCCTTGCTTATGCTACCTGCTATACGGTTTATGGTTTCGATGAAATAAGCTGGTTCGCACTGCAAACAGAGGACTACCGTAACAAGTGGCTTTGTTATGCCAGCGCACAGGTAAACAGGCTGGACAAGAATTGCTATTTTGTTATGCCGGCGCGCAAGATATTTACCCGGCACTGGACCTATTACAGCGCCATGAATGGCTATGGGTTTAACCAGGCCGATGCTATTTACAATGCGTGGACCGATAAGCAAAATGATTGCGACCCCAATAATAATGTGAATCTGAAGGAGCTTTGGGGCGATGGCGAAGACGTGGGCGTAGTGGTGTATCCCAACCCGGTAAAAGACGTCGCGAATATTGTTTATACCGCACCCGCGGGTAAAGTGGTAACCATAAAAATTGTAGATATAATAGGCAAGACGGTGGCGCAATTCACCAATGGCAACAACCGGGGCAATTGCACCTGGAACACAGCCGGAGTGCCGGCAGGCATTTACTTTTGTACGGCCTCAGCCGCAAAAGGCAAAGTGGGTAATTTCAGGATAACTATACTACGGTAAGGGGGCATGTAACAATTATGCACTGCCACCGGCCTGTTCAAAAAAATCATCAGTTTTTTACAAGTTTATACACAGCGTCTTTATTGCCTTTTCCGGTTAACCTAAGAAAATATACGCCCCTCGAAAGTTGCCCCAAGTCTACAGTAGTAAAAACACTATTGAGGGTATTGCTGGTAATAACCTGGCCAAGGGTATTACATAACTGGTAGTGGTTATACAGGTTTACAAACAGGCGAATAGTTGCTTCCCCTGCAGTCGGATTGGGGTATATCTCTGCTTCACTTGCACATTCCGTCACTTCAACATCTCCTGTAACAAAACACCCATCAGGTAGAGTAAATTTGATTGTTGTTTTGCCTTTTTCAATACCTGATACTGCACCAGATACTGCATCGGCGCTCGCGATATTTATATCATTACTGGTCCAAAAGCCACCAGTCACTGTGTTGGCAAGGTCAATTGAATAACCTTTGCAAACACTATCAGGTCCTGTTATTGGTGTAGGTGTTACGTTCACCCTTACGGTAATTGAAGTGTCAATTGCCCCGCAGGAATTCCCAATGCTTAAAATAATCGTTTCGTCACCGGCATTGCTTCCGGTTATTTTTAATCCTGCGGTTATTGGTTCCAATTTCAAATTTGTATTCCTGTCACCCGACCAACTCTGGCTGTATGGTGCATTCGACGCGAATAAGGTATCAACAGCGTTTACACATAACGCACTAACTGACCTTACAATCGATATAGACTTTGGTTTGGCATCGACCGTAACAGGAATCTGGTAGACACTCGTGCCGCAAATGTTGGTTGAAGTATTCACAATAGTATCCAGTCCGCGTTTACTACCGTATATAGCATTAAAACCTACAGTCACAAAGCCATGTTTTGAGGTTACAACCCCTTCACACATAAAATCTGTAACGCCACTTGCAAGTTTGAGGCTTCGTAAGGCCAGGTTGCCGTCGGCACAAAGAGCGTGCAAACCATAATCGCCCCAAATTTCAAAATACGCGTTTGGATGCGGAAATATGGTTATTGATTTTCGTGCAGTATCTATTCCACAGTTATTAGTCACAACGTAATATACAGTGTCGTCTATAGGTGATGAGCATTCGAAATAGAAGGCGGATATGCCCTTTAAATTTCCTGAACTATCAATGCTCGCATGATTATTACTAACCGACCACACGCCGCCTGCAATAGTACCGGTTAATAGTGTGGAGCCGCTTTCGCAAATATTGGAATCGGTTGCGGTAATTGTTCCCGCATACAGAACGTTATCAACAGCCATCACTATCCCTGCCGATACCGCGAATGTAGTATCGTTGGCAGCATTTGTTAAAGTGCACGCTACTGTGTCGTTATTGTGCAAAGTATTGAGTGATATTGTTGACGTATCAGTACCAATAATTACATTGTTCAGTTTCCATAGGTAATGCGGAGAACTCACGCCCATTGCTGTAGCTGTAAATGCAACTGCGCTTCCGGCACAGATGGAAGTATCGGAAGCCACAACATATATAGTTTGCGAACTGCCTAAGAATGGAAAAAGCAAAAGCAGAAAACATATCCTTTGCATAGGGTAATGGCTATTCACAAAAATAATAAAAAAATCAATATGCAATGTTGAAAATATTATCTATGCTATATCCAGCTTGCTACTTCCTCCCATTAAAAAGCCCGCAACATATTTGCGGGCCGTTCCAATAACTATAATAAACGTAGGGGTAACTATTCCCAAACGTATTGTTTCTTATTCAGTAACAACGCTTCGCCGGCAATGGTTTGTTCGCCGGTGGCAGCATCATAAACAGCGCACTCATACAATACGCGGTTCTTTTCTTTAAATATCTCTTTTACCTTAACTACGGCTTCGTATTCAGTGCCTGCAAACATTGGCTTCAGCCATTTCAGGTTTTGGCTCATGTAAACATGCCCGTCAAAATACCACAGCGAACCGAATATTTTGGTAAAAACGCTGGCACCTAAAAAGCCGTGCATAATATTACGGCCAAACATACTTGCTTTACCTGCGGCCTCATCAATGTGCAAAGGGTTGGTGTCGCCGCTTATGCGTGCATAGGTATTAACATCATCTTGCGTATAGCTGTACTTATGGCGAAATTCATCTCCTACTTGTAACATATCGTTTCAATTTTGACCCCTAAAGTAGTAGATTTCAGGTAATTTGTATAACCAACAATGGCATTATTGTAAAAAGATGAACTTGCAGGAAGGCTGGTATTATTAATGACGATAACTATTAATAAATAGTTAAGTGTCGTTTTAACACAGTTTTTTACATTTGATTAGGAAAAGATACATACCTTTGCACCGCCTAAGGAAAACGGAGGGTGTACAACACGAAACAGTTGTATTGAGCGGCTAAGATAGGCAATGATTTAATTACAACAACTTTTCAAAAATATTTTTTTAAATTAAATAATAACAACCATGGCTTTCCAAGACAGCAAAAACTTAGTAGACACATTACTCGACACTC
Source organism: Chitinophagales bacterium (assembly GCA_038228575.1). Taxonomy (GTDB): domain Bacteria; phylum Bacteroidota; class Bacteroidia; order Chitinophagales; family Chitinophagaceae; genus Flavipsychrobacter. The sequence continues at coordinate 112,827 of JBBRPD010000003.1, forward strand.
AAAAAAAAGTTGTTGAAAATGTAGTTGAAAGCACTAAGAAACTGACAAACGGTAATAACCTGATCAATGAAACAATTGAAAAGGGTAGTGATTGGTATAAGAACTGGCTTGAAACCCAGAAGAACTTATTCAATAAGACAACAGCTCAGGCTGAAACAACAACAGAAACTGTAAAGGATAGCACTTCTAAAATGACTGATTTCTACCAGAACTGGATGAACACACAATCAGCTTTTGCTAAACAAATATTTGAAATGGGTCAGGAGTCTGCAAAGACGTTCACTAATGGCACAACCAATACTAACCCGTTTGCTACATGGCAGAATAGCTTTACAAATGCATCAAACCCATTTGCAAATATGTCAAATCCATTCGCAAATATGTCAAACCCGTTCACGAATGCAAGCAATCCTTTTGCTGGCATGATGAATAACATGACGGGTAACAATTGGATGAGCCAGATGCAGAACGCTAATCCTTTCGGCAATGATACCTTTAAGAAAGCTTCTGACAACATGACGGCTATGTTCACTGAATATACCAACATGCTGAACAAAACAATGGGCGATTTCCAGAAGAATTTCCAGAATGGTACTACACAAGATGTTTTTAAAGGCATGATGTCAACCGGCGAAGGTTTCGCTAAGTTCGCTGAAATGTGGATGCCAATGTTCAAGTCAATACAAGACAAGAGCTTCAACATGGATGCTTACAAGCAAATGATGAACCCTGAATTGTATAAAGATTTCATGGACAAATTCTTTGGTTTTTTACCAGAAAGCAGCCGCAAGCAAATGCACGATATGCAGAACACTATCACTGATAGCATGAAGCATATGACACAAGGTGCTATGGGCGGTTACAACCAGATGCGTGGCATGATGACCAACTTAGGCAACCAGACCCAGGCTTTTGCAAGCATTAACGATGCTTACAACAACTGGAACAACATGATGACCGAAGCAGCTGGTCCTTTCGCAAAAATGATCACTCCAAACGATCAGACAAAAGCGATACAGGAGTGGAGCGATATCGCTAAGCGCATCAGCGAATACAACATTAAGAATGCAGAACTTCAGTACATGATGTACAATCAGGGTACTAAGGTTATGGATAAGCTTGCTGAAAACGTTGCCGCTAAAATTGAGAACGGTACTGAAGTGGGCAGCATGTTGGGCTTGTACCAGGAGTGGTTGAACATCAGCGACAAGGTTTATGTATCATTGTTTGAAAGCAGTGCTTACAGCGAATTGATGGCTGAAGTTGCAGCAATGAAGGCAAGGATAACTAAAGACGTTGAATTGCAATCAGAAAAAATGTTGAAAGACATTCCCGTAGCAACCCGCAGCGAAATGGATGAAGTTTATAAAACCATCTACGACCTGAAAAAGAAAGTAAAGCAACTGGAAAAAATGTTGGAAATTGATGGCGAAATTAAGCCGGAAGTTAGCGCAGAAGATAAAACTGCCAAGAAGACAGCTACTAAGAAAGCATAAGTTTATTTGATGAGTATATAATTGAAGCGGGCATCCTTACACGGGATGCCCGCTTTTTTTGTTGTAAAGAACATAGTACTCATATTAGGCCAATTATGTATAATGTTCGCGCACTGCTACGATTGTTGCGTAGCTACCGGCACACGGTTTCAGTTAATTGGTCACTAGCTACAAACATTTTGCACCTACCGGCGCAATGACATGATTTTAGTGGTGTTTTTTAAAGCATAATGGGTAGCATACACAATAAAGGCATCCTTTGCAGGATGCCTTTATTGCATTCAAAAGTGTTTTGTGTTATTAACTCAGCGCATCGGTAGTTACTTCTTTGGCTATTTTATTTACAAGCCCTTGCAAAACCTTGCCGGGGCCCGATTCAGTGAAGTGTGTAGCACCGTCTTCAACCATTTTTTGTACGGTTTGTGTCCAGCGTACGGGTGAAGTAAGCTGGTTAATGAGGTTTTGTTTTATAGTTGCTGCATCGGTATATGGCATGGCGTCTACATTCTGGTAAACGGGGCAGGTAGGTGTGTTGAATGTGGTAGCGGCAATTGCCTTTTCCAGCTCTTCGCGGGCGGGCTCCATTAACGGGGAATGGAATGCACCACCCACGGGTAATGGTAATGCGCGCTTGGCGCCTGCGGCTTTAATGCGCTCGCAGGCTATTCGTATACCTTCATTGCTGCCGCTTATTACCAACTGGCCGGGGCAGTTAAAATTAGCTGCTACAACTATTTCGCCTTCATTGGTTATTTCTTTGCAAATTTCTTCGGTCCGGGCATCATCGAGGCCCAATATCGCAGCCATGGTCGATGGGTTTATTTCGCATGCTTTCTGCATGGCATCCGCACGCTTGGCAACGAGCCGCAGTCCGTCTTCAAACGATAGTACTTTATTGGCAACCAGGGCTGAAAATTCGCCTAGTGAATGGCCGGCAACCATATCGGGCTTAAGTCCGGGTGTAATTTCAAATTGTATAACGGAATGCAGGAAGATGGCGGGTTGCGTAACATTAGTTTGTTTCAGCTGCTCATCGGTGCCCGAAAACATGATGTCAGTTATGCGGAAACCGAGTATCTCATTGGCCTGTTCAAAATATTCTTTAGCTATCGAGCTTTGTTCATATAGGTTTTTACCCATCCCAACAAACTGGGAACCCTGTCCGGGAAATATGTATGCGTGCTTCATTACAATAATTTTGCCGCTAAGGTAAATAAATACTTGCAAGAGCGGCGGCGATAATTGTTTCGGTGCAAGACAAAATAGCCATAATAGCCACGACTTTTAAGTCGTGGTAAAAGTGACCAAAGCTTCGGCTTTAGCTAAAGTATGCGGTTGGCATTGTATTTGTCAAAGCCCATCAACATTATAAACGCAGCTCTTGAACCTTTTTGCGTCTATTTCGCATAATACTTATTGGCGAGTACATATTCTTCAACAGCCGTTGGTACAATGTACTTTATTGATTTTTTATCTTTTATCTGCCTGCGGATGTAGGTAGAAGATATCTGTAGCAGTGGTGCTTCCAGCTTGGTTATTTTAGCACCATAGGTGTCTTCAATTTCAAAGCCGGGCCTGTTGTAAACTATAAAAGAATAATCAGCTACCAACTGCTCAAAATTCTTCCAGCGGTGTATGTTCTGGAAACTATCGGCACCCATTATGATTGAAAAACGCTCCAAAGGAAATTTTTCAGTGAGGTACGCCAGTGTATCAATGGTGTATGATGGCTTCGGCAGGTTAAATTCCACATTGCTGCCCCGGAACTTCGGGTTATCATCAATAGCCAGGTTTACGAGGTGCAGGCGGTCGTATTCATTTAATAAGGAATGCGAATCTTTCAGCGGATTATGAGGCGATACAACAAACCATATTTTATCAACATCGGTATATTGAATAACGTGATTGGCAACAATTAAATGGCCGGTATGAATGGGGTTGAAACTGCCGAAATACAATCCGATGTGCATGAAGCAAAGATAAACAAAGTGGGTGGATTACAAATTCGGTTTTCAGGTGTCATTCACAAGTAAAAGAGCTAACTTTTGAATTTTCGGAAAGCTAATATGTAGCTGTAAATCTGCGGATTATATAAGACTTTCCTAGAATAGTGTAACTTTATTTTGTGGCTGTATCAATATCTTTACACGCTATTCAACATTTTAAAGTATTGTTGCTGATTATATTTATCAGAAAAATAGAAATAGCATGGCCAAAATCATACAATGAAGAAATTCTTTAAAATAGTGCTCATCATCTTCTGCTGCCTTGTGCTCATTATAGCATCAGCCATAGTATGGCTGAATACGAAGCCGGGTATGAATTTTGTAAGGGGCAAGGCTGAAGCGTTTTTAAGGGGTAAATTAAAAACAGAGGTCGTAATTGGCAGTTTGGGTTACGGCCTTCCGAAATACATTGTTTTGGAAAACGTGTTGTTCAAAGATCAGGCTAAGGACACGCTTTTAAGTGTTGGCAAACTGGAAATTGACCTGGATATGCTGGCCTTGTTACACAAGCAAGTTAACGTGCAGGCCATACTGCTGGAAAACGCCACGGGCAATATAAGCCGTGGAATGCATGATACCGATTTTAATTTTTCATACATCATCAGGGCATTTGCAGGCGCGCCTGATACCACAACAAAAAAAACAGCAAAATCTTCATCTCCGTTCAAAATAGATGTTCAGCAAATTAAGCTGGATCAGATACGGTTTAAATTTGATGATATAGCAGGCGGCAACAGGCTGGCCCTGGGTTTAGCGCATCTTGACGTAAGAATGAAAGCGCTGGACCTGGACAGCATGCTTTTTCACGTAAAGAGCATTACGCTTAGCGGGGTGCAGACAACTTATCTTAAAGACTCATCGTACCTCGCTGCGTCTAACGATACTTCATCATCAAAGCCAAGGTTAAGGCTTATGGCAGATAAGGTAAACCTGCAAACAATAGCCGTGCATTACAGCGATAACCTGAATAAGTTATTGTTCGATTTAGGTTTGGGTACGCTCGAAACCGGGGTTAAATTATTTGACCTTGGTACTGCTACGGTTGCGGTGAATGAGTTTAACCTTGACAATACAAATGTTGATCTCAAGATAGGGAAACTCACCAGGTCGCCGGCGATCATTGATACTATTGTAAAAATAGACAGCACTATGGGCTGGACTGTTACTACAGCCGGCATGCATCTCGGTAACGTGAATTTCAACATGGACAATGAAAACAGCACGCCAACAAAGGCCGGGCTGGACTATGCCCATCTGCATGCGAAAGATCTTAACCTCGATGCGAAGAACATTCGGTATACTGGCGATACCATAATGGGCAACATACAGCACCTTGCTGTTAAAGAACATAACGGCCTTATAGTGGACGAACTGAAAACAGATTTCTTTTACAATACCAAGGGTGTTGTGCTCAAGGGGCTGTTACTGCAAACCCCTAACACCACCTTGCATGATTATGCCGAAGTGCATTACGCATCGCTGGAAGACCTGAAATTGCACCCGGGTGCCATGCAGATAAAATTGAATTTTAAAAACAGCACCCTTGCAATTCCCGACCTGCTGCAATTTGCTCCGTTCCTCATTGAACAAGATTTTATAAGGGCATATAAAAATGACAATTTAAAAATTGATGCCGATATAAGCGGGTCGCTAAACAAGCTCAATATTGCAAAACTAAATCTTGCAGGTTTTGATAATACTTTAGTAATGCTGAATGGTAAATTCAATGGTTTGCCAGAGGCTGATAAAATCAATTATGACCTGAATATAGGCACACTGCAATCTTCAGCAAAAATGCTGGCGCTGTTTGTGCCTGCAAAACAATTGGAATCCGTGCGCGTGCCCGACCGCTTTACGGTAAAGGGTAAAATTGCAGGAACCATTCTTGATTACCGGCCCGATGTTACCATTGTTACTACCGATGGCGATGCGGATATAAAAGGATACTTATTGCTTTCGCCGGGCAGTGGTAAAGAAAAATATGACCTGGCTATAGCGGCCCGCAACTTTAATGCAGGGCGTGTACTGAAGCAAGATTCATTAATTGGCATTTTTACGGCAACGCTTAATGCAAAGGGAACCAGCTTTGACCCTAAAAAAATGGCTAGTGAATTTAAAGGGAATATACAGTCTGCTGCGTTCAATAATTACCCCTACAGTGGTGTTAAGTTCAATGGTAAAGTCTACGATAAGCAGGGCGATCTTACGTTGAACAGCGACGACCCAAGCCTGAGTTTAGGCATGACCGGTCATGCTGATTTTACGGGTAAGTATGTAGCCGCCAAATTAGATGCCAGGATTGACAGTATAGACTTTCAGCAATTGAATCTTTATCATGGTCCGTTCAGGATTCATGGTTTGATCCATGCTGATTTCCCGGAGTTGAACCCCGATTATCCTAGAGGTGTATTCAGCTGGAAAGACGCTGTTATTGCTATTAACGGTCAACGCTATACCCCCGATAGTCTTATCATCATTTCAAACCCATCAGCCGATACCGGGCAGAATATTTATGCCTATCTCGATGTTATGCAGGCAAGGTTAATGGGCAAAATGCCATTGTCAAAAATACCCTTAATTCTGCAAGATCATATCAGCAAGCACTATGGTGTTTTACTTGCGGACAGTACCAAAAATACCATTGCTGCAAAAACCGATACCACGCAGCTTGATGCTACCTACAACCTCACATTTTTGGCTACAATTACCGACAAACCTATGCTGCATGGTTTTCTGCCAAAGCTGAGGTCGTTCGATTCAATACACATAGATGCGAGCCTGACGGAACGCGATCTGGCGTTAAACGTCAGCGTTCCGCAAATAATATACGATAGCAGCACCGTTAAGGCTGCTGTCATACAAGTAAGAGGCACAGACTCTGCGCTAACCTACAAAATTACCGCAGACAGAATGACCTATAATCAATTTGATTTGTGGTATGCTGATATTCATGGCAATGTAGATCACGACCTTATAACAACAAATATCAGCCTTTCTGATGCCGATAAAAAGGAGCGGTTTTCTTTAGCCGCCAGTATGAATCAGCAGGGGAATAATAAAGTGCTGCAATTATTGCCAGGGCTTAAACTAGACTACAACACCTGGACGGTTGCACAACCCAACAGCATTACATTCAGCGATAGCGGCTACTTTGTAAATAATTTTGAGATCAGCAATAACGGCCAAGCCATAAAAGTAAACAGCCTGGAACAAAGGCCGGGTGCTACTGTAAAGGCGGAATTCAACAACTTTGCTATTGGCAATATTACCAGGGCTATCAGCAAGGCTGATACTTCACTGGCCGAAGGTATTTTAAGCGGAAACGCAACGTATGCTAATGAGGGTGGTATAAATAAAATTACTGCCGACCTCGGCATTAAAGACTTGCTGGTAATGGGCGATACGCTTGGAAACCTACAGGTTAATGCGGCAAGTTCAACAGCCGATGCAATTGACACCAAAGTAACGCTCAAGGGTCATGGTAACGATCTTGAAGTAAAGGGCACTTATTTCCTGAAGCCGGTCAACTACAACCAGTTCGATCTTGACCTCAAACTTACATCGCTTAATCTGCATAGTTTTGAAAGCATGTCGGGGTATCAATTCAAGAATTCTACAGGTGTAGTAAAAGGAGATCTTAAATTACAAGGTAGCATTGAAGCGCCTCAAATTACAGGCTCAATTACCACCGATAAACTTACTACTACTGTAACGCAAATAAATAGTGTATTCACGTTCCCGCATGAAACAATTACGTTTGCCGATTACGGAGTTGTTTTCAATAAATTCACTGTACAGGATAGTGCCGGTAGCAAGGCAATTGTAAATGGTAAAGTAAATATTCAAGACCTTGTAAACCCTGAATTTGATTTTACCATCTCAGCAAAAAAATGGCGCGCTATTCACTCCCGTGCCGAACATAATAAAGTATTTTACGGAGACCTTTACCTGAATGCTAATGTGCGGGTGAAAGGCACCACTTACATGCCTGTTGTTGACGGTAATATAGATGTGTTGAAGGGTACCGACATTGTTGTGGTAACGCCGGAATCGAATCCCGAATTACAAAGCCGTAAGGGCATTGTAGTATTCAAGAATATGCATGATACCAGTGCCTCAACAGTACTCACGCCCCGCAAAACAGACAGTACCAAACGCCGCATAGTACATGGCAGCGGCTCGAACGTGAACGTGAATATAACTGTTGACAAGCAGGCGCAGATGAGTATTGTTCTTGACCAGGCTAGCGGCGACTTTATAAAAGTTAGGGGCGTAGCGGCATTGAATACTTATTTCCTGCCTGATGGCACAATTGGCCTTACTGGGAACTACGAATTAACCGAGGGTGCATACCAACTGAACTATAATTTTATTAAACGTAAATTCCTCATAAAGCAGGGTAGCACCATTACGTTTTCTGGCGATCCGGTTAAAAATACTATACTTGATGTTACCGCTGTTTATGCCACCAACATACCACCTTACGACCTTGTGCAAAAGGAGATTCAAGACCCGATTCAGTTAAATTACTTCAAGCAGAGATTGCCTTTTAATGTAGAACTCAATATGAAGGGGCCTATACTGCAACCGGCACTTACCTTTGATGTGATACTGCCGGAAAACAAAGTTTATCCTTTGTCATCAGATCAGATTGAGTTGGTGCGCGGAAAGCTCAATCAATTGCGTGGAGATACATCTCAACTTAACAAGCAGGTATTTGCAGTGCTGATACTTAACCGTTTTGTGGCAGATGATCCGTTCAGCAATGGGGCCTCAACAAGCATAGGAAATACCGCCCTGCAAAGTGTAAGTAGGTTTATTGGTGAACAACTGAATCAGGCTGCCGGAAGGTACATAAAGGGAGTTGACCTTTCTGTCGATCTGGCTACAACTGAAGATTATACAACAGGAGACCTCAGGCAAAGAACAGACCTTAACCTTGCCGCATCAAAGCGTTTGCTGAATGACAGGCTGAAGTTAACAGTTGGCAATGATTTTGAGCTAGATGGGCCGCAAAGCGATAATAACAACCAAAGCAGCTACATACCCAGCGATCTTTCTGCAGACTATCTGTTGAGCTCAGATGGAAAGTATACCTTGCAGGCATACAGGAAGAATTATAATGAAGGTGTATTGCAAGGCTTTGTAACGGAAACTGGTCTTAATTTTATTGTTAGTGTTGACTATAATAAATTTAAGAATGTGCTGAAGAAGAAAGGCAATAAAAACCCCGATGTTAAAAATTAAAATCCTTACTAAGTAGTTTATGAAAGTTGTTGTCCTCCTCGTTTTATCTTGTCTCTTTATTTCCTGCAGCAATACAAAGCACCTTGCCAAAGGGGAGACTTTGTTTGTGGGAACACAGGTGCATATTAATGACCATGAGGCTACAAAAAAGGAACGCAAAATTCTTGTTCACGACCTTAATGCACTGGTGAGGCCGAAACCGAACACAGTATTTTTGGGGGTTAGAATAAAACTAAGATTGTACACTGCGGCAGGGCCTTCAACTAAGAAAAAAGGGCTACGTCAGTTAATAAGGAACAAGGTTGGTGAGCCACCCGTACTGACAAGCACTGTAAAAGTAAAGACAAACCAGGAATTGATGGAAAATTACCTGCAGAATAGGGGGTTTTTCTTTGCTACTGCTTCAGGCGCTTTTAAAACAGATACCGTAAAAAAGAGGACGGTTGCCGTCTTCGAAATAAAGACCGGACCACAGTATATTATCAATAAGACGGTTTTTGTAAAAGATTCATCGCGCATAAATGCTGATATTGACAGCGACTTTACCAAAAGTACCTTATTGGCCACTGGTGCACCTTACAACCTTGACCTGATAAAGGCGGAACGGTTGCGCATTGACAGGGATCTGAAAGAGAAAGGGTACTTTTTTTTCAAGCCCGATTACCTGCTTATAATTGTAGATAGTTCCATAGGCGATAGAAAGCTTAACCTTTATGTAAAGCTAAAGCACAGGGAAATTCCTCCTGACGCATACACACGTTACAAGATAAACGATGTTTTTATTTACGCCAATTTCAAACTCAATGGCAAAAATGCTGACACCAGCAAAGACCAGGCTGTTATTTTTGATACCTACCATATAATTGACCCCAAGAAGAAATACAAGCCCTTTATTTTCAGCAATGCGTTGCTATTTGAAAAGGGTGAAGTGTATAACAGAACCGACCAGAATTCATCGGTAAGCAGGCTTATAAACCTGGGTACGTTTAAGTTTGTGAAGAACCGCCTGGAGCCGGTGAGCGATTCGTTGCTTGATGTTTTTTATTACCTTACCAGCTACCCTAAAAAATCGTTACGTTTCCAGATTGGCGCGCTTACACAGAACGATAATAAAGCGGGGTCGCAGGCGAGTGTGAGCTGGAAAAACCGCAATACCTTCCGGGGAGCGGAAGAGCTTACCGTAAAATTACACGGTGGTTTTGAGTTGCAATATAGCGGCATAACCAAACAATCGAACATATACAATGTAGGCGCGGAAACTGACCTTGCCATGCCCCGGTTTGTAATACCATTCATTAAAATACAGACATCTGAAAATTCGCTGCCGCATTCTATTTTTAAATTGAAGTACAATTACGAATCGCAGTCCGATCTGTTGCGTATTAATTCCTACACAGCGGCCTATGGCTATAACTGGAAGGAAGGCGTGCATAAAACACATCAGCTATATCCTTTCAACTTTACCTACGTTAAGACCGATACGCTGGGTGATATCAGCAAGCTGAACGCCTACTACAGCGCCCTTGTTTTTAACGGTATCATTATTGGCCCTACCTATGAATTTACTTATAACTCCCAAGCTGGCCCTTCCAGGCGGCATTCGTTTTATTTTGATGGTCTTATTGACCTGTCCGGCAATCTGCTGGGTATAGCCCAGAAGGCTGACTATGAGAAAAAGCCAGAACTTCTGTTTGGTTCGCCCTATGCGCAGTACCTGAAAGTGCAGCCTGATTTCCGGTATTATTTCAAGGTATCAAATTCGTTGAATCTGGCATCTCGGTTAATTGCCGGGATAGGTATACCCAATGGCAATTCAAAACAGCTACCGAACATTAAACAGTTTTGGGCGGGTGGTAATAGCGATCTGCGTGGTTTCCCTTCGCGCTTGGTCGGCCCCGGTATTTTTTCCGCTTATGGCGATGGAAAACAAAGCAATTATTTTCAGACGCTTGGCGATGTAAAGCTGGAAGGCAACATTGAGTTGCGCCATCATATTTACAGCTTCCTGAATGCTGCCGCGTTCTGCGATGCGGGTAACATCTGGACCTACAACAGCAGCACCAGCTTCCCAGGTGGTAAGTTTTCGACCAATTTTTATAAAGAGATCGCCGTTGATGCGGGTGTAGGTTTGCGGTTCGATTTTAAGATTCTTGTACTGCGGCTCGATTTAGGTATACCCATCCGTAAACCATGGTTGGCCGAAAATGAGCGTTGGGTCATTAACGATATTCAGTTCGGCGATGCAGCTTGGCGCAGGGCCAATATGGTGCTGAATATTGGTATTGGTTATCCGTTCTAGTCGTATACTATATGACCTATGCTTCTTTTGATTTTTTGCGGGGCACCATTGCATTCTCTATGTTATAAGCATTAACTATGGTTTTGAAAATTACACCGGAGAAGATACCTATTTTATGGTAATAAAATTTATGTATTCTTCCCTAAAAGTTATGGGCTAACTATTAACTTTGCTACATGGCAAAAGCTAGAGGCAAAGCTAAAAAAACAAAATCGCGGGCGCCGCTCGTTATCCTGCTTATTATTATCGCAGCTTTATTGGGCAGCAGCTACTATTTTTTTGGACCGAACAGCCGGAAAAACAGGTTTTTGTACGTGCGCACTGGTGAAACTTACGAACAGTTGCTTACCGACCTGCGCGATAGCAACTATATTAATAACACAGGCAGCTTTGATATTATTGCCAAGCAATGGAAACTTGCGCAACACATGCGGCCGGGTAAATACCAGATTTCGCGAGGAATAAGCAGTTTTGAACTGGTGCGCAAACTGCGTAATGGCAGCCAGGTGCCGGTAAAACTGGTTATTAATAAACTGCGCACTAAGGAAGATTTTGTGGACTTGCTGAGCAGTAACCTGGAAGTGGACGCCGATAAAGTACGCGATATGCTTTCGCAGCCAGCATATATGGAAGAGTTTGGGCTCGATACCAGTACCGCAATGTGCGCTGTGATACCTGATACTTATGAGTTTTACTGGAGCACAAGTGCCGACAAGGCGATAAGGAAAATATTCAGGAACTACAGCCGCTTCTGGACCGAAACCCGCAAACGACAGGCAAAGGACCATGGCCTCACGCCCGTTCAGGTTACGATCATTGCTTCCATAATTGACGAGGAAACCAATGATTTGAATGATAAACCCAATATCGCCAGTGTTTACCTGAACAGGCTGGACAAAGGCATGAAGTTACAGGCCGACCCTACCGTTAAATATGCCATTGGCGATTTTACTATTAAGCGAATTACGGGTGCAATGCTCAAAACAGCATCGCCCTACAATACCTACCAGAATACGGGCTTACCGCCAGGGCCTATTTGCACCCCATCAGCGAGTTCAGTCGATGCCGTTTTGCAGGCGCCCAAAACCAATTATATCTTTTTCTGCGCGAAGGCCGACCTGAGCGGGGCTTCTGTTTTTGCGGCTACCGATGACGAACACATCAAAAACGCCCATGCCTACCAGCAGGCCCTTAATGCCCGGGGAATACATTAGCAGTAGGCAGTTTTTGAATTGGCAGTTAGCAGTTTACAGTTGGCAGTCTGCAGTTTTTGAGTCTGCAGTCTACAGTTGGTAGTAGTCAGTCGAGTCCAATTGGGAGTCGATAGTTTGTCATTTACTGTCTGCTGTTTTTGAGTTGGCAGTTTACATTTGGTAGTAGTCAGTCGGATTCAATTGGAAGCCGATAGTTTGTCATTTACCGTCTGCAGTTTTTGAGTCTGTACTCTACAGTTGGTAGTAGTCAGTCGGGTTCAATTGGGAGTTTATAGTTTGTCATTTACCGTTTTGTTGGGCAATTGTGCCAAATGGATGTGGAAGGGTTTCTGCTACTGATTTATGGTAATTTTTGTATGCTATCTACAAGATACTGCGTACATTTGCAGCCTATTCTATACGTATGCTTCCTGAATTCGAGAACACCGAGATTGCTTTTAAATATCGCAGCGATAAAGAACTTAAACAGGCCCGTTTTCTTTTTTCTTCCATGGCCTCTCCTTTGCTTACCAGTATTGGTTTAAAACTGACAGATTTCGCTATTTCGTGGAAGTTGCCGGTAAAGGGTTTGATAAAGCGCACCCTGTTTCACCAGTTTTGTGGTGGCGAAACTATGGATGAAGCTGCTGACACTGCTGCCATGATTGGAAAATATGGCGTTGGTACTATCCTCGATTATGGTGTAGAAGGCAAGGAAAGCGAGCACGAATACGATAAGGCAGTGCCTGAATTTATCAAGGCCATCAAGTATGCGTCTCAAAATAAAAATATCCCGTTCATAAGCCTGAAAGTTACAGGTTTTGGAAGGTTCGATCTGCTGGCTAAGTCACATGCGAATGTTACTTTAACTAGCGAAGAGCAAGCTGAATTTAAACGCATTTACGACCGGCTTGACCAGGTGTGCAAAGCGGCGGCCGAAAACAACATTATGGTATTGGTTGATGCCGAAGAAAGCTGGATACAGAAACCGGTTGATGCGTTTACCGATGCCATGATGGAAGCCTACAACAAAAAGAAAGTTATCGTCTTCAATACCTTCCAGCTATACTGCCACGACAGGCTGGTGTTTCTGAAGGAATCGGTAGGCGTTGCCAAAGCGAAAGGCTACTTGCATGGTTCTAAACTGGTGCGCGGTGCTTACATGGAAAAGGAGCGTAAACGCGCTGCTGAAATGGGCTACCCATCGCCGATACAACCTAACAAGGAAGCTACTGATAAGGACTATAATGCGGCGGTACTCTTCTGCCTTGAGAATCTGGAACACAATGCGGTGTTCATTGGCACACACAATGAAAATAGTTGTCTGCTCGCTGCAAAATATATGGAAGACCACAAGATACCTGCAACCACTGACAGGGTGTATTTTTCGCAGCTTTATGGCATGAGCGATAATATATCTTTCAACCTCGCTAACAGCGGTTACCACGTAGCAAAATACCTGCCTTATGGTCCGGTTTATGATGTGATACCTTACCTGATGCGCAGGGCTCAGGAAAACACTTCAGTTGCCGGACAAACAAGCCGCGAATTGCTGTTGCTGGATAAAGAAATGAAGCGCAGGAAATTGTAGTTTAGTTGTAAGTCATAAGTCGTAAGTAGAAAGTCGAAAGCTGTTTTTTTAGTAGTTAGTACATAGTAGATAGTAGTTAGACGGATGTAGTAAGTTGTTTTTTAGTTGGTAGCATTTAGTACATAGTACTTAGACGGATGTAGTAAGTTGTTTTTTAGTAGTTAGTATTTAGTACATAGTACTTAGACGGATGTAGTAAGTTGTTTTTTAGTAGTTGGTATTTAGTACATAGTAGTTAGACGGATGTCGTAAGCTGTTTTTTTAGTTGATAGTAGTTAGTACATAGTATTTAGTAGATAGTGGTCAGACGGATGTCGTAGGAGTGAAGTCTACTTTTATTTTTCGCCTATTTCGCTTATTTCATTCTGTTTTTGGCAACTTTACTTTGGGGTGCAGCATTCGTAGTATTGCGAAATTTTATGCAATTCTTCTGTATGAATCGAGGTCAACTGCCAATTGCGAATTGCCAACTGTAAACTGCCAACTGCCAACTGATATGTCATACGATGCTGTTTCTTTCTTTTATGATGCGTTAGCGAGACTGGTGTTTGCCGATGCGCAAATGAAGGCGCAAGAAAGCACATTGCATCACATACGTCCCGGTAGCAGGGTGCTGATAGCAGGCGGGGGGAGTGGCTGGTTACTCGAGGCAATTGGTAAAATACATCTGTCTGGTCTTTCAATAACATATATTGACTCTTCTGCAAAAATGATAGCTCACGCAAGGCGTAGAGATGTTGCTAAGAACGACGTTGTATTTATTACGTCTTCTATAATGGACGCGCAGTTTGAGCCTGGCAGTTTTGATGTCATCATAACACCCTTTCTCTTCGATAATTTTACGCAAAGCGAATGCGACCAAGCATTCACGGTATTACATCATTCGCTCGCCGCTGGCGGTCGTTGGCTTTTTACCGATTTCAGAAAAACCAATAAGATATGGCATGGGTTATTGTTGCGCAGTATGTACCTTTTCTTTAGGGTGCTAGCCGGCATACATGCACGCCAATTACCTGATACTGACGGCTTGTTTTCTATGGCCGATTATTATGTACTGGCCGACAATAAATTTAGCCATGGTTTTATTGGTGCATTGGCTTATGGAAAGCCATAAGGTCAACTGACTTTTTCAGTTGCACAAATTTTATCGCCCCAGAATTTCGCATAGCCATCACTAAAGTTTGTATTTCTTTTCGCTTTACTCCACCACCTTTTATAGTAGCTGTCTACTGCGCTACCTATCTGGAAAAGCAATAGATTGTTGAGGTAATATTGCTTTATTGTTGCGGCATCCCATTGCAGCCAATACCCGTCATCACCGGTGATTAGCTGGGCATTGTATTTTTTGTATTGGTTCAGATTTTTATGGTCTGGCTTTTTCGCGCCCATCCACATTTTATTATTTGTAGGGAAGGGATATAAAATGACAAGCGAAACGCCGCTACCTTGTACAAAACACCCTTGGATAATTCCCCCTTCCATATAGGCTGTTTTTTTTATTTTCCTGAGCCAAATATGCGTGATAGACATCGTATCTTCTCTTGGTAATTTGGACAATATAGCTTTAATTTCTTCAACTGTTACCGGAAAATAGAAATCGCGTGATGTGTTGTCTGTTATATAGATCGGGGTTTCTTCACCAGCCACAGGTTTGGGTAAATTGTGCAGCCTGTTAAATATGTTATCGGTAAGTTTAGGCCGTTTACGCCCACCCATTACATCGCCTAATTTTCGATTCTTCTTCCAAGCCGTGTGTTTTCTGCTTTGCATTGTTCGGTGGGTATTTAATGTAGCTACCAGCAAAGGTTAAAAAACAATTTGTTAACCAAAAACAGCTAGGCATAATTTCTTCAACGCCCAAAATAGGCGGACCTTTGTAATCTATCACAACTGTAACTACTGCTACAATGAGTGCCATAAAAACAAGACGCGATTACCACCTCACCCGGTTTAAAATTGATCAGTACCTTGAAAAAGGTTTCGATAATTTAAACGAAGACGAACATGCACAATTACGCCAGTTATCAAGAGAGATGAGCGACTACGAACAGATACATTTCCCCATGCCTAAAACAAGCACAACTTCAGTTACAAACAGCGACACTAAGGCATAATTGATACAAAAACACAAGAGACCAGCGAATGCCGGTCTCTTGTATACAGTTTATTTGTTGCAATAATTATTTAATCATCTTCAATTACCTCATATCGTTCACCTCAATACCTTTGTGCGCCTTAGCATCCCATGTAAAGTAGGTATCGGGTATGTTTGCATTTGTTACCACATTGCTTATTTCGTACTGAGTTTTGTTGCCGTTCTTTGACCACATAGTACCACCAGCAATCATAGCGCTCGATTTGTCAATCAGCAATTCAATTTTAGCGGTTTGTTTGCTGGCATCAATAGGTGTCAGTTCTATCACATCGCAAGCTTTGCCGCCTTCTTTTCTTTCGCCGGTGTACTTATATTTATATTCTTTATCGTAAAAATTGGTCAGCAGTTTTGCAGGCGAAATGTTCTGTTCATTCGGGTTAAAATTGTTGATGGTCACTTCTTTCGCATCGGCATTATAATTCCAGATGGTTTTAGTGTCGCAAATTACTTCCTGGCCACTTATCATGAAATGATATTTCTGGCCTTTTAGCGAGATGCTGCCCTTCTTGGTGTCGCTTACTTTACCACCTTTACCACCGGTAATTTTTAGCGTAAAATTAGCTTTAATGGTCTTGAGCGTGTTTACCTTTTTACTCACATTTTCCAGAATTCCTTTCGCCTTGGCGTCGGTCTGCGCAGTAGCAGTATTAGCCAGGCAACCTATTGCCAATCCGCATATCAAAAATGCCTTCTTCATTAGTTTGTTTGTTGTTTTTATTGGTGTCTGTTAACTTAATGTTCCTAAAAATCCTTCCAGTTCCTGCTCACTTTTGTAGTACACTTCACGGGGTTTACTACCTGCTGCCGGGCCTACAATATTGGCGGCCTCCAGTTGGTCCATTATCCTGCCTGCGCGGTTATAACCAAGGTTAAAGCGGCGTTGCAGGTTTGATGTTGAACCCGATTGCATTTGCACCACGGTTCTAGCACATTCCTCAAACAGTTTATCCCTGTTCTTAAGGTCTACGTTCTTGCCGCCGCTGTCTTCATCGTCCATTTCCGGTTCCGGCAATGCATGTGCTTTAGGGTAGCCGCGCTGGTTACCAATAAAGTTCACAATGTTTTCCACCTCAGGCGTATCAACGAATGCGCATTGTATACGCAACAGTTCACTACCATGAGAGATCAGCATATCACCACGGCCAACCAGCTGCTCTGCACCACCTGTATCAAGAATCGTGCGGGAATCGACTTTAGCCGAAACTTTAAATGCGATACGTGCCGGGAAGTTGGCTTTAATGGTACCTGTAATTACGTTTACTGAAGGGCGTTGCGTTGCAATAATAATGTGTATACCTACCGCACGTGCCAGCTGCGCCAAACGGGCTATAGGCATCTCTACTTCCTTGCCAGCAGTCATTATCAGGTCGGCGAACTCATCAATTACCAGTACAATAAATGGCAGGTATTTGTGTCCGTTTTCCGGGTTCAGTTTGCGGGCAATAAACTTTTCATTGTATTCTTTAATATTTCTGGTTCCGGCATCTTTTAACAAACCGTAACGGTCATCCATCTCATCGCAAAGCGCTTTCAGGGTGTAGATAACCTTCTTAATATCGGTAATGATCGGTTCTTCCTCATTAGGCAGCTTGGCCAGGAAGTGCTTTTCAATAATGCGGTAAATGGAAAGTTCCACCTTCTTAGGATCGACCATTACGAACTTTAGTTGCGACGGATGCTTTTTATACAGCAACGATACCAGTATGGCATTGATACCTACCGATTTACCTTGCCCTGTTGCACCTGCCATCAATAAGTGTGGCATGGTTGCCAGATCGACAATGTAATTTTCATTGTCAATTTTTTTACCGAGAGCTATAGGCAAACTCATTTTGTTATTCACAAACTTATCGCTTGCCAGCAGTTCCAGCATCGATACTATTTGTTTGTTAGCGTTCGGTACCTCAATACCTATGGTGCCCTTACCGGGTATAGGCGCTATTATACGTATACCCAAGGCCGCAAGGCTAAGGGCAATGTCATCTTCCAGGTTTTTGATCTTGGAGATGCGCACACCCTTGGCAGGCACTATTTCGTATAGCGTTACTGTAGGCCCTATGGTAGCGGTAATTTGCTGTATTTCAATGCCAAAGCTGTTGAGCGTTTGTACAATCTGATCTTTGTTATGTTCCAGTTCCTCTTTGTTCATGGAAATAGCGCCCTGTGTCCTGTTTTCAAGCAGGTCAAGCGTTGGGAACTTATAGTCTGGCAGGTCTAATTCAGGCGCATACGGTTCGTTGCTGCCAATTGAAATATGCGCACCATGCTGAATTTTAGGTGTTACCGCTGGTTGTTGTTTTACCTCAAACGACAGAGCGGGTTCTTCCACCTCTTCTTCTGCTATTTCCTCTTCCGCAGGTTCTTCTTCCATTACAGGTTCGTGCCTGTCCAAAAGCTTATCTTTTTCTGATAGATCGTCTTCTTCCTCCGGCCAGTCGTTCTCATCGCCAAAACCATCATCTTCTTCGTCTTCCGGGAAGGGTGGCTCCTCGTTATCTATTGCCCCTGCTTCGGCATGGTGTGTGTCCACTTGTTTTTCCACAAGCCCCATATCCCATTCCTTATTCTCTACACCGTTTTCAATTACGAGCGGTATGTTGTTGCCGGCATTTCCCTTTAACTTGTTAGCAGTTGCCGGAAGTGGGCTGAGTACATCTGCAACACCTTCTGCATCATTGGCTACAATTTTTCCTTTAACGGGTTCAGCAGCAACTGCCGCTACTGGTGCAGTTAGTGGAGCAACAATAACCTCTGGCTCACTTTCGTCGTCTGGTTCCGGTTTCATGGAGGCGGCCATTTTTGCTGCCTGTTGACGCATCCGCTTCAGGAAAGGGCTTATATCCAATGCGAAAATTACAAATACAAAAAACAGTACGGTTGATAGCAAAAGCATACCCGTGCCCACATAACCCATCAACCCGCTAAAATAGCCGATGGTTACCTTGCCCAAGGCACCACCAAACGGAAATGCAGAGTCGGGAAGCAGGAACGACAAGATAGGTGCCAGCAGTAATAGCAGTATGGATAGCCAGCGCAGGTAGCGCATGAGCCCCAGTGCTTTTTTGCCATAAATGAGGTTCAGGCCCACTGATGCTATGCCGCAACCAATGGAAATTGCAGCAATACCTGCGCCTTTAAAAACCAGCACGTGCGCAATTGCCGCACCTGCACGGCCACCATGGTTGGCAATCACCACTTTATCAATTACATCTTTATCGATGCCCGAGTTTTCAAAAAATATGAATTTGAAAAAACTGGCAAGGTTGTGTATGTGCGACACTTTATCCTGATCTTCTGCCCAGGTAAAGAAATAGCTGAATATAGAAAAGCAAGATAAAACACCCAATAGCAGGAAGAATATACCAGTACCGAGCCTTATTTGCCTTTTTCTGTCAATATGTAATGGCAAATCACCCTGAGGTATCTCCTGCGGAGGTTCGGGTGTGGTCGCTTTTTTACTTTTACTCGTTGTGGCCATGGGCGCCTGTCAGTTATTAAAGTACAAACTTACCTCAAAAACGGATATTTGCGCTTACGGGACAATTATTTTGCTTACTATTGTGAAATATTTTATAAAAAACATATCTTTGGAGGCTAAATCGGGCTTTAACCAACGTTTTTTAATTTTTGGTTGTCTTATATCATTGTTAATATCCCAGCATGACTCATAAATTTATAAATCCTAATGCAATATCGTCTTTTTGCAAGGCGATGGTGGTCTGCATTCTTATTTTGGCGGGCGTTAACAGTCATGCTCAGGTAACGGTAACTGGTGGCTATACGGCGGCACAAATGGCTGCAAAGCTTGCCGGACCGGGTGTGAGTGTGTTTGGTGCTACATTAACTTGCCCTTCAGTTGCCTATGGGCAGTTTGTAACCACGGCAAGTACGCTGGGCTTAGATAGCGGCATTGTGTTAACCTGCGGAACTGCGGTTACTACAGGGTCGGTTGTTGGTGTTAATATTATTAACAGCGATACAGCAGGGGCCACAACGAATTTTGCGAATACTGATAATTCCGGTACTTCTACAGGTGGTGCGGGCGATGCCGACCTTACCACACTTGCTGGTTTGCCTACTTTTGATGCCTGTGTGCTTGAATTTAATTTTAAGCCAGCCGGCGATACGGTTAGGTTTAAGTATGTATTCGGTTCAGAAGAATACACATTATATACCTGCACAACCTTTAATGATGTTTTCGGCTTTCTTATTTCGGGTGGTGCTTATGGCACGCCAACTAACATAGCAAGGGTTCCCGGTACAACTATTCCGGTATGTATCAACAGTGTGAACTGTGGTGCTACAGGGTCGGGCGTTATATCTAATTGTACGGCTTTGGGTGCAGGTTCGCCATTTTGCGCTTACTATGTTGCTAACGGAACAGGTACTACCATCACTTATGATGGCCTAACTACACCGCTTTACGCAATTGCAAGGGTTAGCCCATGCGATACGTACCATTTAAAACTTGGCATTGCAGATGCATCTGACCATGCGCTTGATTCCGGTGTGTTTCTTGAAGCGGGTAGCCTCACTTCTAACGGTTCAGTTTCAGTAACCTCATTTGGTGTTACGGGTGGTGCTGCTGAGTGTGTGCGGGGTTGCCTGCCGGCTACGTTCCGTTTTTCAACTGGCGTTACGCACGATACTGCTATCAAAGTACTTTTTTCTATAACCGGTACTGCTGTTAATGGTACTGACTACAGTGCTATTGCAGATAGTGCTATTTTACCCGCGTATACCTCCACTACCGATGTAACTATTATACCATTGCCATCAGCTTCATCAGGTGTTAAAACGGTAATTGTATCTATTCTTATTCCTGACCCATGCCATGCCGGTGTTTATGTTATTGGTGCTACGGCTTCAATTGATATTTACGATTCATTCAGGGTAAATATTATTACCCCTGATACTGAAATATGTAATGGACAGATAGTTAATGCAATAGCTACAGGTGACCCAGTTTTTGGTTCCTTATTAACTTATGCCTGGACGCCTACAGCCTCAATTGGCGCGGGTGCTACCAGCCTTACCCCAACTTTAACACCCACAGTTACTACTACCTATACGCTTACGGCTACGCTTGGCGGTACTGCTGGATGCCCCCCGAAAATGAAGGAAATTACGGTGTCCGTTTATACGCCTACATTTGATAGTGTAACGTTTACCAACCCAACGGTCTGCGGCTATACTGATGGTACTATAACATTACATGGCCTGCAAACCGGCTATTTCGATACTTTGCATTACACGGTAAATGGTGTGCCTCATGCGCCAGTGCCAATAGGGGTATCTTCAGCGCATACCGCAATTATTACAGGTTTGGGTGCCGGTGTTTACAGCAATATATGGGTTAAAGTAGGCTTATGCCCAACGGTAACAAAAGGGCCGCTTACATTGGTTGATCCTGCTCCGCCTACTGTTTCGGTAGATTCGCATTATGTGAAGACTTGTGTGGGCCAATCGACTTTATTACACGCCTATGTAACGCCAACGGGTATTGCCATGAACTATTCCTGGACACCGCCTACCGACCTGAGTTCAGCAACAACGGCAAGCACCATTGTTTCGCCAACAACAGCGGGCGATATAAATTATACTATTACAGTAAACCCAGGCACTAACCCTGCTTGTAACAGTTATGATACGATACATGTTCATGCAATTGCACCATTTGTGCTGAACAACCGCGATACTATTATTTGTATCAGCAGGTTTGTTCAGGCAAGTATTACAGGCTCCAATGAATTCGCTTATGTTTGGACACCGGTAACTGGCGTCTCAAACCCTAATATCAAGAACCCGCAAATAACACCCCCGGTTTCATTGGAATATGTTGTAAAAGCCTCTTATGCTAATTGCCCCGATCAGCTGGATAGTTTCCATATTGAAGTAGATACACCTGCAACACCAAGGAATATTATTGATACTATTTGTATTGGTATGAGCGATAATTTCGACTTTACTGTACCGGGTACAGCAGGTACAAGCGCATATACCTATAACTGGACAACGGCAATAATGGCCGATATCAGTAACCCGGCTATTGCTAACCCTGTTATTACGCCATCTACAATAGGTACTAATTTTTACGTGCTGAATGTTAGCCCGGCAGCACTCAATTGTGCGGTTACTGATAACATTACCATATTCGTTATTGATACTACTATTTCCGTTCATCCTGTAGATACCGGCATCTGCCTGGGTAAAGTGGTGCAGATAGTGGGTACTGGCGATGCGTTATTCAGTTACCAATGGCTGCCAACCGCAGGTATTGCAGTATCGAATGTTTTCAATGCGCTTATTACACCCGATACTTCTGCTTTGTATGTGGTTACCGCAACATTCGGCAGGTGCCCCCCAATACATGCCACTTCTAACATACGTGTAGAACCTAACCCTATAGTTTATGCTGGTGGTAACCGGTTACTTTGTGCTTACGATACACTGCATGTTCATGCTTCAGTAACACCAAGCTGGTATACAGGCTATACTTACAGCTGGACACCACCTGCTGACCTGGATAACACCACAACAGCCACAGTAGTTTACAGCGGTGCAACTTCAACCGATCTGTATGTTACCGTTTCAACGCCTGCAGGCTGCAAATCGAACGATTCGGCACATATAACCGTGTTCCCGGGTAATTTTGCTACCATAACGCCAGATCATTACAGCTTCTGCCCGCATGATACCGCCATCCCTACCGTAAATGTTGCAGCCGGCACAGGTGCATCGGTTCATTGGTACCCATCAAGGTATCTTGATGACAGTACAAGCAGTGCCCCTGTTATTCGCCCGGTATCAACACAGACCTATACTATTGTTGCTACAACAATAAATGGCTGTAAGGATACGTTACATTATTACGCTACAGTTTTCCCTGCCGCGCTGATATCTATTCCTGATTCCGTAGTGCTGTATCCGGGTGAAAATTATCAGATAGATCCGCTCACAAATTGCAACTCATTTAAATGGTTTCCGCCTGCCGGACTTAATGCAGATAACATATCAAACCCGCTGGCTACGCCAGACATCAGTACACGATATATAGTAAATGGTACAACTTCAGATGGTTGTAAATCAACTGATTCCATTGATATTATTGTAAATCCTGACGGTCTTTTGGTGTTGCCAAATGCCTTTACACCAGGCACTGGAGTAAATAATGAATTTAAAATTATTAAGCGAGGTATTGCTACTTTAAATTATTTCCGTATTTTCAACCGTTGGGGGAACCTTTTGTTTGAAACTAACAACATAGATAAAGGCTGGGATGGCACCTATAACGGGCAGCCACAACCGCTGGCAGTTTATGTTTATGAAGTACAGGCAGTCACTTCGTCAGGAGCGATATTTAATAAGAAAGGAAACGTAACAATTATCAGGTAAATAAGCTAAGTCTACTATAATGAACAGAAGAAATATTATCACCCGTTTAGGTATTGCAGCGTTGGTTTTAACAGCGCCATCTACTTTCGCTCAGGACATCCATTTCTCGCAGTTTGACATGCAGCCCCTTGTAGTTAACCCGGCATTTACGGGTATGTTCTATGGCAAGGTTCGTGCAAATGCAATCTACAGGCAACAATGGAAGAGCGTTACCGTACCGTATGTTACCGAAGGTATATCTGCAGATCTGCCGATTAAAAGCGATAATAACGGCGACTATCTGGCCGGCGGTATACAGTTGTATAGCGATAAGGCTGGTGATGGTAACCTTACCAACTTTACAGGCCTTATATCTATTGCCTACCACAAGACTTTTGGTGGCAATGGTAGCGACTACAGCGGTTCTGACCTTGCTGTTGGTTTGCAGGGTGGTTACTCTTCAAAGAGTATCGATCTTTCAAAATTGTTCTTTGCAGATGAATTTCAGGGTAGCTCGTTCGTGGGGGGAAGTACCCAGGAATACAAGCTTGGCCTCGGCAATTCTATTAACTATTATTTAGTGAATGCGGGTCTTTGCTATGCACAGGCTGTAAGCGAGAAGTTTAACTTCGTTATTGGTCTTGCTGCAAATAATATTAACCAGCCAAGTGATGCCCTTCTTAAAAAGAAGAACAGCGATGCTGTACTGGATATGCGTTATACCGGTGAAATAGGTATGGTATGGAATGTTGCTGACAGGTTAAGCCTGCGCCCGGCATTCTTGTTCCAATATCAATCATCAGCTACAGAAATGATCTACGGTAACGAGTTTCACTACTCCCTTACCGGCGAATATGGCGATACGCACTTTACCCCGGCTGTTTTCTTAGGCGGTTGGTTGCGTAATGGCGATGCTGCAATGATTACTGCAGGTATTGAAATTAAAAATTTCCGTATCGGTTTAGGCTACGATTATAACATCTCTTCCCTGAATACCGTAAGTAATGGTAATGGTGGTTTTGAGATAGCATTAAAGTACATCAGCCCTTATTCAGTAGTACGCAGGCGCACTATTCCATGCACTCGTTTTTAATAGAAATTGATACCGTTTTTGGAAGGGCTAAACTTTTTTTTTAGAAGCCCTTCTTTTTTTTAAAACCAATTTATACTTTTATCTCCGTTATCAACGCTCACGCACATGAGAAAAAATTGGCTGCTACTTATTTTAGCGACAACATTTGTTACTGTTAACTATAATTTATATGCCCAAGGGACTAAACGGAAGATCGAAGTCCGTAATTCAGTAAATGATCCGTTGAGGACTTTTACGCCTGAAAAAGAGTTAGGGTTAGCGCTTGGTTTATTTGCCGAGGGAAGTTATTTTAATGCCGTAGATTACTATCAGGATCTGAAAAGAGGAGATGAGCGTAATCCGTTTTACACCTACATCATTGCCGAGTGTTATGCAAAAACACGTGACTATGTACCTGCATCGCATTATTTTGTAGAAGCATACTATCTTGATAAAAAGGATTATCCAAGGTCATCGTACTATGCAGGCCAGATGTTTAAGCAACAAGGCGAATACAAGCAGGCTATTGTCTGGTTCAAGCAATTCCTTGCCGATAACAAGAAAACTTCAAGTACCGCAAACCAGGCTGACCCGTATAACAGGTTGATCTCGCAGAAGGAAATGAAGGACATGAAGAAGTCTGCTCAGGTTGAAATTGACGGTTGCGAAATGGCAATGGTTTCTATCAAAGATCCTCAGCCGGTAAACATTTTCAATTGCGGCCCTAACGTGAACTCTTCATACACAGAGCTTTCTCCTTATCCACTTGGCGATACTGCACTTTTGTTCGGTACTGTTAACAAGAACGGTGTTGTTATTGTTCCTGATCATCGTGAAACAGTTGCACCAAGGGAGCATTTTATGATCGCTCAGAAACAACCTGGTTATGTAGATTCATTCCAATGGCCTTTGCCTTTCTACGATGGTGGCTTTGACGGACAGGCCACAGGACCAGAAACCGGAAACGGTTGTTATAGCCCGGGCGGTAACAGGTTCTACTTTACAAGGTGTAACGTGGGTGATTCATTCATCTTCACTTGTAAAATATACTATTCTGAATTCAATGCATTTAACTGGGGCCCTGTTGTTGAAGTTGGCGGTAACGTAAACGAACCAGGTTCATCTAACACCATGCCTTTCGTTGCAAAGGTTGGCAAGAAAGAGGTATTGTATTTCGCATCTAACCGTAAGCTGCAAAGCCGTGGTGGATACGACATCTGGTATTCTATTATTGACCCTAGGAACGGTTCATTCCGTCGTCCACAAAACTGCGGTAAGCAAGTAAATACTAAGTTAGACGAGGTAACTCCTTACTATGATACCCGCGTAAACAAATTGTATTTCGCTTCTAACGGTAAAAAATCATTCGGTGGTTTTGATATCTATTCTGCTGATGGCGGTCCTTCACGTTACAGCAAAGTGCAGAACATGGGTTACCCGATCAATACTTCGGCTGATGAGTTCTATTTCATTAAAGATCCTGTTGGCAAACCAGACGCTTACGTAGTATCTAACCGTGTAGGTAGTATCGCTCTTAAAAATCCAACTTGCTGTAATGATATCTGGCGCATTCAATACGAGCCACGCCTTGTAGTAATGGGTAAAGTAGTAAGCAAAAAAACTCAGGAGTTAATGGCTCAGACTGTTGTAAAAATGACTGACCAGAAATCTGACGTTAATACTTATAACTCAGAAGACGGTAACTTCCTGTTCAACATGGCTCGCGGACATTCTTATGTGTTGACGGCTGACAAAGCAGGTTATACATCATCTCGTGCTACAGTAAGTACTATGTCTGTTAAGCGTTCTGATGCTGATGATACAGTTCACGTAACTATTTACCTGGATAGCATCAAACAAAGTTTCAGCGTAAGCAATATCTATTATGACTACGATCAGGCTACTTTGCGTACGGAATCAGTAGCATCTCTGGATACATTGGTTAACTTCATGAAAGACAATCCGTCAATATCTGTTGAGATCTATTCTTTTACCGATGGTAAAGGAACTGATGAATATAACGGACCACTTTCTCAGCGTCGTGCACAAGCTGTACTTGATTACCTTGAAAAGAATGGTGTTGAAAGAGGTCGTATGACTGCAAAGGGTTTAGGCAAAAAGAACATGGTTGCTTCTGAAACTACCGCTGATGGTAAGGATAATGCAGAAGGTCGCCAGTTGAACCGTCGTACTGAGTTCCGCGTTGTTGGTGATTTGCCTACACGGCGTGTGTTGTTCAACAGTGCTCTACCAGGTACTATGGACCAACAAGAAAAGAACCTGCACATGGATCAGGAAGCTGAAGACGAACCAGCCGCAGGTGCCAAGGCTCCAAAAGACGAAGAATAATAGTTGTTCAATAAGATTATTAAAAAAGGCTACACCGCAAGTGTAGCCTTTTTGATTTTTGGATATTCGTTTACTTACAAGGGCCAACTTTTGCGGAGATACTATTTTGAGATTGATAGACTGCGTTGTAGTAGTTCGTGTCCTCATTCCCCGCCTTTCTCCGCGAGCAGCAGAAGGCTGCGATGCGGTCCCCATTCCGTATACTCGTTTGTGGTTTCAAATCACTGTTGTCCGACTAAAGAATTATGGTTTCTTTTTTTAGCCGATTAGTGCTTAAAACCCAATGACTGCCGCCGCGAAAGCGGACGTATTGAGTAACAAGTTTCAACAAAACACGCCGCAGGGCTCCTTTTAGCCGCGGAGCGATGGTCCCGAAAGCATTCGGGATGGCGTTTTTCTTTGTTACATTTCTTTTTCGCCACGAAAAAGAAAGTAATGGAGACGCGATTACGTAAACCAATAAAGCAGGCTTTTCTAACAGTAATTACCACAAAAGAATTGCTGGTCGTTATTTTTGTCGGACAATGGTTTCAAATCTGTAGTAATACCATTTATACTTTAAAAAACGGCATTAAAGGCGTCCATGTAATAATCGTAAGAAGTTATTGATATAACTATTTGAGATTCGAGTTTGTTGACGGTAGCCATAAGTGCATCGGATAAATCATCAAGTGTTCTGAATATAGTATTGGCGATGGCATCTTTGAAGAGCCTCCACATCTTCTCAGCGGGATTCAGTTCGGGGCAGTATGGGGGAA
>JBBRPD010000004.1:0-138865 GCA_038228575.1 Chitinophagales bacterium
ATAATAAACCGGCAGGGTTGCGATTGTTGTGTACCTACCGGCACACGGTTTATTTAATTGGTTAGCAACTACAAACCTTTTGCACTTACCAGCGCAATGACATGATTTTAGCGCCGTATTTTGATGTATAAAGGGTATAAGTACTTCCGGAAAAATTATAGTACCAAATTAAATTTGAAATGAAGCTTTTCGGGTAGTTATACCATTTGCATCTCAAATTCCGTCATGATACGGTTTAACGCAAAGAACGCAGAGGTCTCGCAAAGAAGGCGCAAAGCACGTCATTCCAATGCCGCTTTTTGATGGTTAATTGGTATTATAGGGCGTTTTTCGATAGTTTTTTTAAGTTGGTGTTTCCCGTATGGGCGTGTGCTGGCGTGTGTTGCCCACCGCTATGGTATTGTGCCCCTTCAGGGCGTCACGTTTTGTTATGGCAAATGGGAAATGTGTTGGTGGTTGGTGTTCTTGAAACAGGGGCTTGTAGTTCCGGTGGGCATTGCCCACAGCTAAGGTATTGTGCCCTTTCATGGCGTAATGTTTTGATGTAGCAAATGGGGCAGGTGGTAGTTGTTGATGTTTTCCAATGCAGGTTGTGGCAACGGTGTAGATATTTGCGTGTTTGGATGAGGACGTTCCGTGTGTCACCCGTTAAAATGTCGGCCGGCAGATGCAAAAAAAAATCCGGGCACATGGCCCGGATAATATGCTAAATGATGTTTAATTTATTTACTTCCTTCAACTGCTTTTGCAAGCTTGTTCATACTTTCCTTTTTTTGCAGAAAGATGTCCACTTTGTCTTTTGGTACACGCAATTTGTAGAAAGCGGTAGCATAAGTATGGTTCAGGAACTGTGTATAGTCAGGATTCCAGCGGCTGAGCAACTTCTTGTCAATGCCGGTTTCATGCTCAATCACATCTAAAGGCAACGCCCTGTCCAGCTTAAGGATACTCATGTTTTTCAGCTCCTCTTCACTAAAAGATACCAGTTTAGGTGTTGCAATAGTAGTAACGGTGGTGGTGTTTGCTAATATTAATGGGGCAGTGGCCGCTGTTGCCTTTGGCGCTGCTTCTTTAATAATTGCTTCGTCATCTTTATCCTTGCTGAACTTAAAGTCCACAGGTATGCTACCTATATTAATGAATTTGCTCAGGTTTTCAAAAATACTTGCAGTGGCTATGAAAGCCAGTACGTGCCCTTGTGTTTCCTGTGGCAGATATTCTTTAATATCCCAGAAGTTATGGCTACCTGTTTTATCAATGGCTTTCTGCACTGGTGTAGGGCCGCTATTATAAGCCGCAACAACCAGCAACCAGTCGTTAAGCTGGCTATATAAAAGATCAAGATACTTGGTAGCAGCGGTGGTTGACTTCGCCCAATCTTTGCGCTCGTCATTCTTGCGTGTTACGGCAAGGCCCATCATTTTAGCAGTAGCTTCCATCATTTGCCAAGGCCCTACGGCGCCGGCATGCGAAACAGCGTTATGGTTCAGTGCAGATTCAATTACTGCAAGGTATTTCAATTCCTTGGGCATTTTTTTCTGCTCCAGTATGTTATCAATAACTGAAAATGGTGCGGCACTGTTGCTTTGTACACTGCTTAAAGTACGGTTATGGACTTCCATGTACTTGCGTACGAAATCGTTTACATAACCATCTTTATCGCCAAAATAGGCTTTTTCGCCAGCCAATGGAACGTGGCCATAACCTAATTTCTCTTCTGCGTAACCTGGTTTTTGGGTATTACTGGCCAATAAAGCCGCGCCTGCTTTAGGCGTTATCATTCTACTTGCCGAAATGGAATCACCTTTGCCGGCTGTATTTTTAACTTTAACTGTACTTTTTTGCTGCGCCTGGGTAGTAGCGGCGGTTAGGGTAAGGAAGAATGCGGTAATAAGTACTTTACATTGCATGTTTATCGTTGTTTAAGCGGTGAAGCATGCAACCCTCTATAAAGGGAAGCCTACATTAAAATAGTTTCAGGATATTGTGGTATACTCTTGCTTAACTAAATTAAGCGTTGTTGTTGGGAGTGTTGATCTTCTCCTTTTCCTTCATCCCCGATTCTATTTCAGTTTTAATACCATCTTTAGCTTCATTAAACTGGCGAATACCTTGTCCTAAACCTTTAGCAAGTTCTGGTATCTTCTTTCCTCCGAACAGAACAACAACAATAAGTAAAAGAACGATCATTTCTCCGCCAGATGGCATGAACGTAAGCAAAAGTGGATTAACGTTTAGCATTGTCATAAGCAAATATTGAAAAATTATGATAATAAAAAGTCTAGGGCAGTGCAAATATAGGCTTTTTAGCCTGCCTGCCTAATTTTGTTATCCACAATCGACTACTTTTAACAATCATATTATTTTTTTAATTCAAAATATATTTAAAAACAGTTACTTAAATGTTTGTTTTAAATTAATGTGTTTGCTTCCTTCGTTTTATGATGTTCTAATGACATATTGCAGTTCCCCGGTATACTCCCTTTTAGCTTTTATACAAAGCACATAGAAATTGCCCAACCAGAACCTGCAAATCAGCCCGTTTTATAATGCACTCGGATACCTGCGCCATTTTTCCAGCACTTCCGTCATATCAGCAGGCAATTCAGAATTAAACTTGACAAACTCGCCCGTGCCAGGGTGTACAAACCCAAGCTCTTTTGCGTGCAGCGACTGGCGTTTAATTATGTTGAAGCAATTGTCAATAAACTGCTTGTACTTACTGAATACCGTGCCCTTTACTATTCTGTCGCCGCCATAGGTAGTATCGCCGAAAAGGGGATGGCCTATGTGCTTCATGTGCACCCTTATCTGGTGCGTGCGGCCAGTTTCAAGCTGCAATTCCACCAGGGTGGTATAGTTGAAACGTTCCAGTACTTTATAATGGGTAACGGCTTCCTTACCATGGTCGCCATCGGGGAAGGTGTCCATTATTTTACGGAAGCGGAGGTTACGGCCCACATTTACTTCAATGGTGCCCTCATTTTCCGGCAGGTCTCCCCAAACCAGCGCAATGTACCGGCGGTGCACGGTGTGCGCCTTAAACTGTGCAGAAAGGTCCTGCATACTTTTTTCGGTCTTGGCAATAACCATAAGGCCGGTAGTATCTTTATCAATACGGTGTGCCAGGCCCACCCTTGGCAACTGCGTAGGGTCGGGTAGCCCCTGTTGCAGGTAGTAGGCTATTCCATTCACCAACGTGCCGGTATAGTTACCGCAAGCGGGGTGCACCACCATCCCCGCAGCCTTATTTATAATAAGTACTTCATCATCTTCATAGGCGATATTGAGCGGGAGGTTCTCCCGTATAATTTCTGTGCTTTCAACGCGCCGGGTGTCATAAACAATTATATCATCGTTTGGCCTTACCCGGTAATTAGGTTTAACCTTTTCCTTGTTAACCAGTATCATGCCATTTTCCACACCCTGCTGCACCTTGTTACGGGTAGCCCCCACCAGGCGCACCATCAGGAATTTATCAATTCTCAGCGGCTCCTGATTAGGTTTACATACCATATGGAAACGGATGGCAAGTTCCCCGTCAGCTTCTTCCGTATCATCTTCTATTTCTTCGTCCCAGGTATCTTCAACTATTTGATCGTCACTCATGGGTGCAAAAATACGGTATTAGTCAGTATTTAGTAGTGTGTGCATTATACCAGTTATCGTACAGTGGTCGGTATTGTCCGCGGATCGTGTTGTTGATGCAGCCGGGGAGTGCATTTACAAACTAAATGCTCCCAAATGCCTGTTGTTACATGCATTTGCAGTTGCACGGTATTAAATTTAGCGTTCATACACGTCAAAATTACTCATTTTGACCATTATATGGCTGTCTGATGGTATAAAACATGTAATTTTGCATCATGCAGGTGATCAATAACGTTTCTGTAAGAACGCAATATTACTTAGATAAAGAGCAGCAGTATGGAGCCCATAACTACCATCCGTTGCCTGTTGTTTTAAACAGGGGAGAGGGCGTATATGTGTGGGATGTGGACAACAAACGCTACTACGATTTCCTTTCTGGCTATTCGGCAATAAACCAGGGGCATTGCCACCCGGTTATCATGGAAGCTTTTTTAGAGCAGGCACAGCGACTCACACTCACTTCGCGGGCTTTCCATAACGATGTGCTGGGCGAGTATGAAGAATACATTACGCGCTACTTCGGCTACGATAAAGTATTGCCTATTAACACAGGCGTTGAAGCTGTGGAAACCGGCTTAAAGCTGGCCCGCCGCTGGGGCTATGAGGTTAAAGGTGTAGCCCCCAACAAAGCTAAAATAATTACCTGCGAACATAACTTTCACGGCCGCACTATAAGTGTTATTTCTTTTAGCACAGATACGGATTCTACTCGTAATTTCGGACCGTTTACACCAGGTAATGTAACCATACCGTATAACGATATTCATGCGCTGAAAGTAGCCCTGCAGGATCCTGATGTTGTTGGTTTCCTGGTAGAGCCTATACAGGGCGAAGCTGGTGTTGTGGTGCCTGATGAGGGCTACCTGGCGCAGGCTGCCGCACTTTGCAAAGAGTCCAATGTATTGTTGATAGCCGATGAAATACAGACCGGGCTTGCCCGTACCGGCAAAATGCTGGCGTGCGACCATGAAAATGTAAGGCCCGATATACTGTTATTGGGTAAGGCACTTTCGGGAGGCACTATGCCGGTTTCCGCTGTGCTGGCAGATGATGAAATAATGCTCACCATTAGGCCGGGCGAACATGGATCTACCTACGGTGGTAACCCGCTGGCAAGTAAAGTTGCCATAGCTGCGCTACAGGTGTTGAAAGATGAAAAAATGGCTGAAAATTCAGCGGTTCAGGGTGCTTATTTCCGTAAGGAATTGGTAGCTATGCAAAGCGAACATATTGCAATAGTGCGTGGCAAGGGTTTGTTCAACGCTATTGTTATTGAACATGCCAATAAAGAAGCGGCTTGGAATATATGCATGAAGCTGAAAGAGCACGGCATGTTAGCCAAACCTACGCATGGCGACAGGATACGTTTTGCGCCACCACTGCTCATTAATAAAGCACAAATTGATGAGTGTCTGCATATAATAAAGAAGAGCCTCATCGAGTTTTAATTTAAGGGCCTTCAAATACTTTTCAGCCCCGGTATCGGGGCTTTTTTTTGATTTTTTTGGCCTTCTTCGTTAACTTTATTGCATGTCAAAACAAAAATTGGTAGTGCTTACGGGTGCTGGCATAAGTGCTGAAAGCGGCCTCAGGACGTTTCGCGATGCAGATGGTTTATGGGAAGGGTATAATGTGCAGGATGTAGCCACACCGCGCGCCTGGCGCCGCGACCCACAGCTGGTGCTTAATTTCTACAACGAAAGGCGGCAAAATGTTATAGATGCAAAGCCTAACGCTGCCCATATTGCGCTGGCCGAATTAGAGCTGTATTTTGACGTGCACATTATTACTCAAAACATTGACGACCTGCACGAGCGCGGTGGCAGCACCAAAGTAATGCACCTGCATGGCGAAATACTTAAAATGCGCAGCGAACGGAACGAAGAAAAATTATACACTATAGAACGCAATATAAAACTAGGCGATAAAGCGGCAGATGGTGGCCAGTTTCGCCCGCATGTGGTGTGGTTTGAAGAACAGGTGCCCATGATAGAATATGCGGTGCCATTGATGCAAAGCGCAGATATTTTCCTGTTAATAGGTACATCACTCGCAGTATATCCCGCAGCAGGGTTGGTTGATTATGTAAGGCACCAGGTGCCCAAGTATGTTATTGATAAAAACATACCACAGGCAATACGGTATGAAAACATCATCCCTATTGAAAAGACGGCTACAGAGGGTATGGCCGAATTGGTTAAGCTTTTGGTGGGTTAATGGCGGCTGCGTGTTGTTTTAACCAGGCCAACGTACGCGGCCCCTCTGAAAACAGCAGGTCCAGCACGCTCAGGTTTGGCAGGAAGCCAATCCTGTCTTCAAATACCTGATAGTATTTAGGGAAGTTGTCTGCGTTATGTCGAAGGTCTGCGGGCTTTACCGGGCGCAAATCTAGGGCATCGGCTGGCAAATTGGCAATGAAAGTTTCAGCGAACTGTACTTCGGTTTTTAGTTTCAAGTGCTTAGCCAGCCATTGGAAGGAAGCCAGGTTAAAATCGATAAGGTGTTCAAAAGGCGTTTCAAATAATGGCTGCAGGCTTTGTTCGTAATACTCCCAATACGGCGACCTCTTATACACCGATACCAACGTGCGCCAGTGTTGCACCTGCCAGCGTTCGGCATTATGTATCATTACTTCGGCCATGGGTATACGCTGGTTGCGGCCCTTGACTAAAGGCACAGAAAGCTGGTTCACATTATTGGCACCGCTAATTGTATACCGGTTACGATAGCTCATTTTTTCAAAATGTTCTCCCTTATCAAAAGTGATTGTTGATGCATCTGCAATTTGTGCCCACCAGTTAACAGGCGGAAACGGAAGTAGGGAGCTGATAATTTCCATCAGGAATATGGTAATGCGTTTGGTATGCCGCCAAAGGTATAATAGTTTGTGTTATTGGCTATGCCTTGCATTACCCTGGCAAAGGAGAAATTGATATCCGGTTTACAAGTGGCTGGTTTTGGAGCGGTATTGTAGCTTTTTCAGGTATTATCTCAGCATTTTAACAAAGCTTAATCAACGGTTTCTATATTTTCATACCTTGCAAGCTGCAATCCAATCATGAACTTTAAGCAAATAAAGTGGCGTTTAAGATACGCCATGCAATATTTTCCGTTTACCCTAAATACTGTTCTGTGTGCGTTAGCCATATGGGGCGCTACATACCTGTTGTATAAACCCACACCAAAAGGCGAGATGCCTTCCATGACCATGCCCTTTGTCATACTCATGGGTAAAATGGTGTTATGGATATTCGCCGGGCTGGTATTGCTTTCGGTTTTGAGTACTATTATTTGCTGGGTGCATTACCTCATAACCAGTCGTAAAAGCGGGCTGAAATTAAAGGTCGATTTTAATGTGGAAACCCGCAAGGGCAAAAAGAATAAACTGTTCTTGAATGCCACGCTTGAAAAGGCATGGCGTCCGTTGCTGGGTTTCGTAAATGGCAGAATAGTTTATGACAACAACCAGCTTACCGATGTGTTCAGCTTGCTATCTAACCGGAAAAAGGAAATGGGCAACCAGCGCAGTGCTATTACGGGCCGCAGCAGGGTTGTATTGCCAGATATTAAGGAGTATGACCTGAAGGGTGGTTTTATTTACTTCCACGATATGCTGCACCTGTTCTCACTGGCTGTAGCGCAACCCATAAGCGGGCATTTTTACCAGCCACCGGTTTTAATGGAGGAGACAGACGCAGATGTTTTCCCGAAGAAAACGCAGAACCTGGATGTACGTATTGACCAGTTGAGAAGGGTAGAGGGCGACCTGCTGAATTATAAGGACTTTGAAGCTGGCGACGATGTGCGCCGGATAGTATGGAAGGTGTATGCCAAGAACCGGGAACTGGTAGTAAGGGTGCCCGAGATATTTGAGCCCTATGCTTCTCATTTATACTACTACGCTTCTTTTCATGCTGATGTTAAAGCCGACCTGCTGGGCGAAGGGTATTTAAAGGAGATGCTGAATTACTACAAGAACGCGGTATGGACGGTATACGATACGCTTTCGAAAAAAGAATGGAAACTGGCTTATGTGCCTGACCAATCTTTCAATATGCCGGAAAGCACGGAGGAGGCTGAAAAAACAGCCCGCATTATAAGTAACAGCACCTGGCATGATGATAAAAAACTGCAACAATATTTTAACCCTAATTATGGCACGGTGCTCTGCATATCATCGCTCACCGACCCTGTAGAACTGAGCAATTTACTGGAGCGTTGCGATAGCTCAACGGTCATTTACTTCGTGAGGGTATCGAATGTAATGAAGCATTTTGCGCCGCTGGACTGGATTGCCCGACTTATATTTCTACCACCACAAGATCGCCTTGGCAGGCTCCGCACCCGCTGGACGTTTTCGCCACTTCGCATAAAAATTCACCGCCGCGAAAAAGAGCTCATTAAAATACTATCGAAAAGCCCGGTTGTTTGGGGAGAACTGTAATGGCCTATCCCTTTATCATCTTCAAGCCATACATCATAGGTAGTTTACCTTCCATTCCAGGTATCTGGTACTTACGGGGCGCAATTTCCACCGTTTGAGGGAAACATGCATACGGTGAATAATCCAGTTCCTCAAAGTGAACCATCTGCAATTTTTCATTCAATAGAGATTGGAAAATCTCGCTTAAATGATGATTCCAGGTGGTAGATTTGAGTGCGATATCCGCATTGTAGTCTGCGTACGTGCCAGTCTCAATTTCTTCAATAACCTCTTTATTGAAGTAGGAATACTGCACATGCGTGAAGTGGTTATCAAACATCCATACTGCCGGGTGAAATTCGGCAAACACAAATGCGCCACCAGGTTGTATATACCTGCTCACTATTTTAGCCCAAGCCGTTAAATCGGGCAACCAGCAAATGGTGCCGTATGATGTAAATACAATATCGTACTGCTTGTCAAGCACCTGTGGTAGGTCATAAATATTAGTACAAATAAACTCCGCATCCAGCCCCAGTGCTGTGTTCAGCGATTGTGCTTCGGCTATCGCGGCAGGCGAGAGATCAATGCCAGTAACCTTTGCACCCATGCGTGCCAGCGTTAGAGTGTCTTGTCCGAAATGGCATTGCAGGTGCAGTATGGTTTTACCCGTTACATCGCCGAGTAACTTAAGTTCCATTTCATTGAGGGTATTCAGGCCCGCCTTGAATTCTTCATGGCGGTAGAAGTCTGAATTGATGTGGTGCGGGGTTTTAGCGTTCCAGAGGGCCTGATTAGTAGCTAAATAGTCGGTATTGGTGGTCATAGGTTGTTAGTGTTCGTAAATGTAAAAAATGAGTGTGTAAAGTCCGGAATTTTTATTGTAATCTACCTCCATAGCCACATGGCCTTTCAGCGATTTAGGGTCTATGTTTTTATTATATTGCGGCAGGTAAACCACCTTTTTATAGTCAGCAAGGCCGGGGTAAAAGTTATCGTTAAATTTCATGTTCAGGCCTTGTGGTTTCAGGCAGTCGTCCAGTTTCTTCTTATATTTCTCGTAAGCCTCTTTTATGCCATCAATCGTTTTTGATTGTGCCAGCGCACCCTCATAAAAATTGCCCATGGAATATATAAACCGCGAAGTAATAGTGCCCGGCACGGCAATACCACTTTTATATACTTTTACGCCGGCGCTAGTTTGGGTAATATTGGTACGAATGTTCCTGAATTGATTCGGCGCATCCCGAAGTATTACGGTAACCGCCTCACAAAATTCATCCTGCGCCGCGCACCTGAAACTAAACCCGGCCAACAGCAACGTAAAAACAAGCAACACTTTATTGAACATTTGGCTAAGGTAACAACCAATTTGCAAATAGGATAATGTGCTTAGTTAATAATGGGTGAAAAGTACGGAGCGGGTTTAAGCATAGCGTTATACGAATGACCTCACATTGTTCTGCTGTTGTAGGTTATGTTTTTGTGTAATTATTTGGCATAAAGCATTGATTGTGCTGTTATTTCAAAAACCAGCTACAGTATTTAACATTCTCCCGTTGCCAACATCAATGTATTGCTAATAAATGGTATTATTGCATTTCTACGATACAAGCATGAACTCAATTGAATTAAAAGAGCAGTTAGATTTACTTGGGGTTAATGAAGTTAGATATTCATTAAATGGGGAGTTAAATATTGACAGTATTATTCTATTTAATATTTATAATGAATGGCAAGTATTTTATTTGGATGAAAGGGGAGGGCGAAATGATAAGAGAGTCTTCCAAACTGAAAAAGAAGCTCGCTTGTTCGTTCTAAATCTTTTTATTGAGGCAAAGAAAACCTGTTATCGCTCCCAGACCTTCTCTTGTTTTTAACCCCGCTTTTTTAGCAAAACTGCTCCCGGAAGCCTGCAATGTGGGTTACATTTTCAGTACAACCAAAATTATTCCTTTGCGGAATTGCTGGGTAAACAAAGCTATTTTATTTTTCAAGAAATTGCATTGCCTAGATAGTCACCACCTAATAGTTAACATTGGTTAATACTTGTTGCCTGCATCTAGAGGCCTTGCTTAGCTTATCTTTATTTTAGTACAAAACACTTCTACTTCAACCTCTGTTCCTCATAAAAAAGCAATAAATTTGTTCAAAAACGAATGCAGTTGATACCCTTTACAAAAGATGAAGCAATAGATATCTGTGATGATTTTGAAGACCTGATAGGAACCAAATTCAGTAATGAAGATTATACGCTGTGTAAAATAAGCGATGTGGTTGTAGCGCCTTTCGGCGATGAATTATTCAAGATATACATGTCATATTATGTTTCGTTGGCCAATAAAAGCGAAGCAATTGGTTTTTATACAGGCAATGATTATGATGTTTACGTTTTAGCGCATGAGGTTGAAGATAGTAGCCTATTTCATTATGTTACTATTCGTGATTATGCGGAATTGAAAGGGGTAACTTATACTTTTCCAGTTCAATGACCTTTTTGGCGGTTCTCCATTAATATTCAGATTGTAGCTGATCTTCATCGGTTAGCCTTATCTTTACCTATAAAATATTCTTAATGAAACGTATTGCGCTCCTTGCCCTCTCCCTGATTGCAGGTTTAGCCTGCCGCGCTCAACTGATGTATTATCCTGATAATAGTGTTAAGGTGTTTGCCGGTAGCCGGGAACTGACACTAGCCTGGAGCGGGGGCTATAATAACCCTCAATTCAGCATGGGGGACATAAATAATGACGGGCTACAGGATCTGGTTATTTATGAACCGGGTAAAGGTGTGAAGACCTTTATTAATAAAGGTGCACCCGGAAACCCTGACTACAGGTACTACCCGCAGTTTGAAAAGAACTTTGCACCATCATATAGCTATATGGTATTGGCAGACTATAACCGCGATCATATACCTGATCTTTTCGAAAGGGGGCTTGATGGTTTTGCTGTTCACAAAGGCTACTATAATTCGGCTAACGAACTTTGTTTTACTTTTTATCAAGATCTCTTTTACTATAATGACCTTTCTTCTGGCGGTGGCACCAACGCATTCTGCAATCCGGGCGACATTCCGGGCATAGCGGATATCGATAACGACGGTGACCTGGATTTTATCGCCTATAATATTATTGGAGGTACTATTAACTACTACCGGAATATGCAGGTAGAACAAGGTTTGCCAACCGATAGTATCCGCGTGTACTTGCGGGACCGGTGCTGGGGTAAAATTTACCAGGCTTACTGGAGGGAACATATTATGCCTTACTCGTGCAGCAATGCAGGGCTCCTCAGGACCACGAACGACACTACAGGCGGCAAAAAGACCCATTCCGGCAATACGCCATGCCTTTTTGATTGGGATATGGATGGCGATTATGACTATCT
This sequence comes from Chitinophagales bacterium, assembly GCA_038228575.1. Taxonomy (GTDB): domain Bacteria; phylum Bacteroidota; class Bacteroidia; order Chitinophagales; family Chitinophagaceae; genus Flavipsychrobacter. The sequence goes on from JBBRPD010000004.1 coordinate 11,465, forward strand.
GGACGGAAGTGTATCATTTAACGAACTTACGTTTCTTAAAAATGGTAGAATTGAGCATGGCGGAGGGCCTGACAGTATGATAGCCCAGGATACTATGTGGCAATCGGGCGGCAAAAGGGTAGTACTCCCTGTTTGGCCTACAGCCTTTAATGTAGATATTGACCAGGATGGTAAAAAGGACCTGCTGATAGCACCGAACCTTGGCGGTGCATCTGAAAATTATAAATGCATTTGGTTTTATAAAAATCTTTCTACTGCGGGTGCTCCCAACTGGCAATTTCAGTCTGATTCTTTCCTTACGGATAAAACCATTGATTTAGGAACAGGATCTTTCCCTATGCTATTTGATTACAATATGGATGGCAAGCCCGATCTGTTCATTGGCTCGGATGGTTACAGGCAAGCCAGCGGCATATTAAGGAGTAAAGTTTCATACTACAAGAATACAAGCACCAGGGGTAGCCCATCCTTCACATTGCAAACCAACGATTTTTTGAGTATTGATACATTTGGTTTTCAGGGTGCCGCTCCTGCCTTTGGCGATATTGATAATGATGGTAAGGCCGATATGCTGCTTGGGCATACCGATGGCACTATTACTTATTATAAAAATGTTGCTGCCAGCGGTTCGGTTCAGCCCGTTTGGCAACCGGTTCAGGTTGCGGTGCAAGATAATACGGGAACTGTAATTAATGTGGATGGCCATGCAGCACCGTTTATTTATGATATTGACAAAGATGGTAAGAACGATCTGGTAATTGGAAACCTTTACGGCACAATACAATACTATCAGAATGTGAGCACCGTAGCGGGATCTATTAGTTTGAAGCTGGTTAACCTAAGTCTGGGTGGCGCACAGGTGGACCCTGCTCAATCTTTTGGTAATTACAGTACACCTTTCATTGGTAAAATTGATGCTACCGGTAAAGACTATTTACTTATGGGCAGTAATTCGGGGCAGCTATACAGGTTTGACAGTATAGCCTGCGGAGATACCACAGTCGCATATCCGGTACTAAACAACCAGTATTCTTATATCGATACACCTTTTTTGCAATACAATCACCCCGGCAGCATGGCAGGTGCTTACGCAGGCCTGCGTAGTGCACCTACCGTTGGGGATATTGATGGCGACGGACAATATGAAATGATTGTGGGCGATGTGCGTGGCGGTGTTACTTTTTTCAAACGCAAGCCTTATGACAATTCAATCGTTCCCCGTGTAACGGGAGAAAGTGCCATAATAAACATATACCCAAATCCAGCTACGAATACTGTCAATGTAACCTGGAGTGGTAATTTTCAATCCTCAATAACTTTATCTATTATCAATATGCAGGGGCAGGTAATACAGTCGGCAGATGTTGCCTCTTCCGCTCAAATGTATACCTTATCACTAACCGATTTGCCAGTTGGCATATATATCTGTTTGCTGCAAAGTGGTGAAAACAGGTATTATCAGCGCATTGCTGTTTTAAGGTAATCTACTTGTTTTTAAGTAAGTAAAAGTGCGATGTAAGTTACATTGCATTTTTTTTGCTTTATTGGCTCGTCTTTAAAATAGTGTTATCTACTAATTTAAACTTACTCTGCTATTTCTTTTGTTATTTTATCTGTTTAATGGCTAATATTGTCATTTTCGCCGTGTGTATATGCGCCTAAACTGCCTCAAAAACAAGGCTTTTTTGTACTTTTGAACAACAAAAAATGTTAATTGGACGATAACGTTTTGTTATTCTATGAATAATTAGCAATTTGCAGTACTTTTTTTTTACAAGTATTTTTTTGCCTAAAAACAGTATTTTAGTTGTTTTGACCTGTTATGCATAGGTATAAATACCTAGTTTCTAACGTGTAGCATTAAATTTGCATTAATAATTATAAGTATTGTTCAGTAAGGTTTTACAATATTTTTTTATCATTTTAAGACTAAAGTACCTGTGTTTCAGTTCTCGGAGAGATGCGATACTTTATTTTTTTTGATTATGCTATTTTCTCATAGGGCATTGTTTAATTTTCAAAAATATTAGTTAAATATAAAAACATCTAAATTATTAGCAAGGCAATGTGTTTTTTGGATGTTATAATCATCATACCTTTGTGCCATGAGCAATTTAGCAAATCCTATTTCTCTACTCAAACCTGAGTGGATTAATACCATCAGAACCGAAGCGGCAAATGCCGAGAAACAAGGGAAGCTTACTAAAAAGCAGTTGGCCCTCATTTATGACCAGGAATGGTTTAAAATGCTAGCCCCGACCACCTATGGCGGAAGACAGCTTTCTTTGCCCGACGCAATGCAGATTGAAGAAGCACTTGCGTGTGCTGATGGCAGTTTCGGCTGGTCTGTTACTTTGTGTGCAGGTGCTGGTTGGTTTGGTGGCTTTATGCAACCTGAATTAGCTAAGAAGGTACTTGAAACTGAAAAAGTTTGTGTCGCCGGCAGTGGTTCCGCAACTGGTACAGCTGAAGTTACTTCAACAGGTTATATTGTAAATGGCAAATGGCGTTATGCAACTGGTGCTAATGAAGCTACCGCATTTACAGCTAACTGCGCTGTTGTAAAAGATGGTAAGCCGGTTAAAGATGCTAATGGTAACCCTAAAGTAGCTTCGTTCCTGTTCAATAAAAATGAAGTTATCGTTTATGCAGATTGGAATAGTATGGGTATGGTTGCTACAGGAAGCAATTCGTTTGAAGTACGTGACCTTGCCGTAACTGAAGAAAGGACTTTCAGCGCCGACGCTGAAGCAAACGTAAATTCTTCATTATATCACTATCCGTTCCTGCAGTTCTCAGAAGCAACACTTGCTATCAATTTGTCGGGTATGGCTTTCCATTTTATGGAATTAGCGGGCAAGATAATAGCTGATGCAAACAATTCTGAAAAAGCTGCGCACGTTAATGGCCAGGCTTTGCAGGAAACTTTCGATACGCTGATGAACAAGTTGCAAACTGCGCGTCAAAAGCTATATTATGCTGTTGACATGTCATGGCAGGTGTGTGCGGCTAATAAAGATATCAGCCAATCAGTATTGTATAAAGTAAGTGCGGCTTCTTCGGTTTGCGCTAAGGTGGTTCGCGATTGTGTTAACACACTTTATCCTTATTGCGGTCTTCAGTCTGCTGCAAAAGATGCAGAGATCAACCGTGTTTGGAGAGATATTCACACTGCAGGCCAGCATGGTTTGTTGGTAGGTGATGGTAGCTACTAATATATTTTAGTTTAATTTTATTGAAATAAGGCCCGGGAATTAATTTTTCCGGGCTTAGTTTTTTTATATTGTAACCACGGGTAAAACTTATAGCCGGCCTACTTTGAGGAATAATTTCCACACTACCATTTTTTTCTCGTCTGCTTCCGGCCAATATGGCATCAGCTCTTTCCGTACATCATAGGTTGGGTTGGTAGTATTTTTAGCAATGTAGCGCTGTGTGGCAGACCATGTATTTAAAAAACCAATCACTTCATCAATATGCATTGGCATTTCTGATGTGAATACAGGGCTGCTGATTTCACGGAACGGAAACGGGATGGTGGTATATCCTTTTTCTACCAGCCTGTTCTCCGGCTGCCAAAAATCATTCACTGTAACATCGTGATAGTAACGGATCACTTTGTCAATTTCAGGGGTAATGTGCGGCACTTCGTATGCCCATGCTGCAATAATGCCTGTTGGTTTCAATACCCGTCTTGCCTCGGTATAAAAGGCATCAAAATCGAACCAATGTAGCGCATTGGCTATGGTTAGCAGGTCTGTGCTATGCGGCGCAAGGCTTGTATATTCTGCCCGTTCTGCTTTGTAGGTTATTTTAGGATGCGGAAATGCGTTTGCTATCTGTTGTTCACTTGGGTCGGTTGCCAGTATGTTGTCAAAGAAGTCAGTCAACCCTTTTGCCGCTTGTCCGTTACCCGTGCCGCAATCCCAAGCCAGTGCATGGCCTTCAGTTAATGAAGCAAGATATTCAAATAGTGCTTTCGGGTAGTGCGGCCTGTAGCGGGCATAAATGTCTGCATGCTTCGAAAAATTGTCTTTGAATTCCGTCATTGTAAATTATGGTTACGTTCCCTTACATAAAAAAAAGGATACCTTGAGGCATCCTTTAAAGATATCGTTTTTCGGCGTTTAGCACCGTAATTGTTAATTAAAATTGTGCCTGACTTACCACGGGGGCATCAGCCGGCTTTTTCATGATGGCGTATATTTCAACCGCAAAACCCAGAAGCAGTACAAGTGGAGCAAGGGTTATACGCCTGAAACTGTAAATTTCTTCGTAGTTAAATTTGTGTGGGTCCGGGCTTTTGCCGCCGGCCATTAAAGCGAACCCAAGAAGTATCAGGGCTACTCCGCCCAGCATCCAGATGTAGTTTTCCTTATCAAAAAGAAAAACCTGTTCAGCTTTTGATGTATCACCTGCCGTCCTGCTAGCAGACGCCGGCTTTGGCGCTACATAGGGCTGTGATGGTTTAATTACTGTTGACATAAGAGCAAATTTACAAAAATGATTTAATAAAGGTCGTCTACGTGCATTTTTAAATATTTCACTACCGAACGGTGTGTACTTACCAGCGAGATAAGTATACCCAGCACCACCATACCCAACATCAGCGAGCCTAACAGAACAGAATCGTTCAGCAAGCTGAGTACGGGTAATTGTTTGGTTGCAAAGGAGATCACCATCCAGAGTGCCACCACTGCTATTACGCCACTTATAAGTCCGTTAAGGAATGCACGAATATCGAATGGGCGGGTAATGAAAGAGCGGGTTGCACCTACCATCTGCATGGTTTTAATAAGAAAACGGTTACTGAACATGGCCAGCCTCACGGTATTGTCTATAAGGAAGATAACAACAATGAGCAAAACGATAGAGATACTGCCCAGGATAATACCTATTTTCCTGAAGTTGCTGGTCATTTGTTCTACAACAACGTTAGGCCAAGTTACATCGCGCACAATGTTGCTTTGCATAATGAACTTCTTGATCTTTTCCAGACTGTCTTTGTTCACATACTCCTCATTCATTTTGAGCGCAACACTGGTAAAAAGCGGATTATAACCCAAAAAGTCAACCACATTGGTCCCTTCCACCTGGTTTTCCATTTTAACAGCTTCTTCCTTAGTAATTATTTTGCTGTGGCGTACGAAGGGTTGCTTATCTAAAACAGCCTGCATTTTCTGTACATTGGCATCTGTGGTGTTATCATGAAAATCTACACTGATCTCCAGGTCTTCCCTGAAGGCGCGGGAAAGTGCCCTGCCATTAATAAGCAGCCAGCCAAGCACCCCCAAAAGAAAGAGTACCAGTGCAACACCCAGTATGGCATTAAAATATGTTGGTTTTGCTTTTTTTCCAGTTGACATAGGTACGAGTAATGTCCAAAAATATAAAAATCAATAGCTATTTCCCATTAAATGACTGTTGCCCAACCTTTTTTAACATTAAAAACGAGGCAGGCCGTCATTAAAGTACAATTATACTATAATTCTGCCGCTTATCAACCAAAAATAAAAGGTATCTGTTTTCTGTATGTATACAACCGTTTGTGTGTATGTACAGGCAATGTGGCACTTTTCAAAAATAACGACTGGTTCGTGGGTAATCGTTAATAACATTTGCTTACTTTTAACCCGATTTTTATATTGATATGCAAGATTTAAGCGCGTTTTTTGAAGAAGTGAATTTTATGGACTCTCTGGGTGATGTGAAATATCATCCGTTACAATGGGGTTCTAAGATATTAAATGCTTTTGACAGTCAATTTGATATGGATGAGGCGGATATTATTCTTGTGGGTTGCGGGGAGTGGCGCGGGGCGCACGACGAATTGCCCTATACCCATTGCGCAGATGCTGTGCGGAAACAATTATACCAGATGTACCAGTGGCATAACGGCATAACTATTGCTGACGCTGGTAACATAAGGCAGGGTGCATCATTAAAAGATACTAAAGCCGCTTTGCTTACTGTATTGCGCGAAATTGATGAAGCTGGTAAAATTGCTATTGTAATAGGGGGCAGCCACGACCTTACCTTGCAGCAGTATGATGTATTTAAGAAAAAGGAACAAATGGCTGTAGCTACAGTTGCTGACATGCTTATTGATCTTGACGATACAGAGGAAACCAATGACCGGAGTTTCCTGATGGATATGCTTACCAATACGCCTAATTTTATTGCCCATTACAGCCACATGGCTTTCCAGAGCTACTATACGCAGCCACGAATGCTGGAAACACTGGATAAATTGAGGTTTGATTTCTTCAGGCTGGGTAAGGTTAGGGAGAATATTGAGGATATGGAACCAGTTTTGCGTTCAAGTGATATTTTTAGTTTTGATATGTCCGCCGTGCGGTATTCCGATGCTCCTGCAAACATAAATGGTTCGCCTAACGGCCTTTCCGGCGAAGAGGCTTGCACACTTACCCGTTATGCAGGTATGGCCAATAAACTATCATCTTTGGGTATTTATGGCTATAAAAATGCTGACGATAACCACGAAATGACAGCCAAACTTATTTCACAAATGCTTTGGTATTTTGTTGATGGTTTGATGGTTCGCAGGAATGAAGCTAAACTTTCAGACACGAACGAATTTACGATCTTCAATATCGCATTTACCGATAATGATACGGTCTTCCTGAAGAGTAAACGCAGTAACCGCTGGTGGATGAAGTTACCAGATAACAGCTACATCCCTTGTTCGTATACCGACTTCGTGTCAGCCAGTAATAACGAAATGCCCGAGCGTTGGCTAAGGGAACAGGAGCGTTTGGTTTAACAGCTGGATATACCATTAATAACGGAACATATTGCCTCATTTATTTGGGCATTTGCGCGCTTGTAATGAAATTTTATCTCTTGTGGAATAACGTTAACTTTGTAATTGGTATTACAAAAACTACTGCTTGCGCCGGAAGGGGAAAGCTATGACTTATCGTTTACGACTTACGACTATATACATTGATAGATAGCAAGAATAAAATACAACACGAAGAAAAAGCCATATTAATTGGCTTGGTTTATAAAGAGCAGACAGAAGTAATGGTTAAGGAATACCTTGACGAGTTGGCTTTTCTTGTGGAAACAGCAGGTGCTGTAACTGTAAAAACCTTTATACAAAAATTACCTTATCCTGATAGCAAGACTTTTGTTGGCAAGGGTAAGCTGGAAGAGATACGCGAATATGTGCAGTCGAAGGGTGTAAGTCTGGTTATTTTCGATGATGAACTTACAGGTTCGCAAATAGGTAATATCACAGATCGCCTTGGCGTAAAAGTAATAGACAGAAGCGATCTGATACTGGATATTTTTGCCTCCCGGGCCAAGACCGCGCAAGCAAAGGTGCAGGTGGAACTGGCCCAATACCAATACATACTACCACGCTTAAAAGGCATGTGGAAACATCTGGAACGGCAGGGTGGTGGCATTGGCAGCAGGGGGCCTGGCGAAACTGAAATTGAAACGGACAGGCGTATTGTAAAAGACAAAATTTCCCTGCTTCGTAAGCGTTTGCTGGAAATAGACAAGCAAGCCATAACGCAACGCAAAGAAAGGGGTACTTATATTCGCATTGCACTGGTAGGGTATACCAATGTGGGCAAGAGTACCATTATGAATGTAATAAGCAAGGCAGAGGTTTTTGCAGAAAACAAACTGTTCGCTACGCTCGATACTACCACGCGTAAAGTAGTGTACGAACAAACACCTTTCCTGTTAAGCGATACAGTAGGGTTCATCAGAAAGCTACCGCACCATCTTGTTGAAAGCTTTAAAAGTACACTTGATGAGGTAAGGGAAGCTGATTGCCTGTTACATGTAGTTGATATTTCTCATCCCGGTTACGAAGACCAGATGGGCGTTGTAAATAAAACCTTGCAGGATATTGGTGCTTTCGATAAGCCGATGCTGACCATTTTCAATAAAATGGACCTTTACGAAACAAAGGTTTTTGATGAATGGCTGGACCCGGAAGTAAAACAAGACCTGCTGATACAACTCAACGAACGCTGGCAGCACCTCACGAACAATTCTGCCATTTTCATATCAGCCACAGAACGTAAAAATATTGATGGCCTACGGGAAACTATTCTCAACAGGGTTAAAGCCCTATATGAAGAACGCTACCCATACCTTACCAATTTTTACTAGGAAGAAGTTGACTGCATTACCGAGCGATGTACAGTAATGGTTGATCGTTTTTTTTTGGGCTTTCCAATTTTCACGTCGTTAATCTACAGCACTTTGAATTTTCGAATTAGTGCTTTGCCGCCCTATGCTCTTTTACTTTCTTCGGTTGCGCCGCCACTGTGCTCGCGTTTTGACTTTACATTTTTGCTGCCGAATTTATAGGTAACGTTAAGGTGCAGGCTTTTGGTATCGTAATAGTTATTCGATGTGGAACCATTATAAAGATTGGTGCTTTTGTGTACTTCTGTGGCGAGCATGTCGTCAAGGTTAATACCGACTATCAAGCTTTTTTGGTAGAACAACGCCCTGAAACCTGCGTTAAGATTGCCACTTGGGTAATGCAGGTCATAATTATCAATCATTTTACCCTGATATTCAAAACCGATTTCCGCCATCAGTGTTTTGCTGCTGTTTAAGGTGAAACTGTTATCACAGGCAGTTACGAAACCCGTTCGGCTGTAGTTATTTGTTACGGCGCCATTGTAGTAATTGGCATATACCGAAGCATGGAAACCGTAGAACTGCATATTACATTCCCACCACTTTGCAGGCTGTAACGCAGCACTGGCGTTAAAGCCATAGTTGATCGATTGGCCTATGTTGGCATACCGGAAGTGAAAACCCTTCAGCACCGAATCTACTTCTAATATTTGGGTAGCTATTTGCTGGTTGTACTGACCATAAACCGTGAATGTATATTTTGACTTCAAAGTATAGCTGCCTTCCAGGTTTGAACTGAACGAGGGTTGCAGGAAGGGGTTGCCTTCGTCATAAGTATTGGGTGTCATATACCTCCTGAACGGGTTTATCTGGCTCATATTGGGCCTTTCAATTCGCCTGCTGAAGTTCAGGCTAAACACATGGTCATCATTATGGGTATACTGTACATAGGCGGTCGGGAACAACTGTAGATATTTTCTTTCATTCGCCTGTTTGGTGGTAATGGAAGTTGCCAGGCTCTGGGTATATTCGGCCCTTAACCCTGCCTGCAATTCCCATTTTTCATTTATTTTTCTTTGGGCACTGGTATATATCGCTTGCGTATTTTCCCGGTAGTCAAATTTGTTTGTTTTGCCGGTATCTGTCACCAATACCGAGTGATCAAGATATTGGAAAACATTATCGCTGATAACATGTATGAACGATGCTTTACCACCAAACGACAATTTTACTGTTGTTAAAGGCAGCTCCATATCTGCTTTAATGGAACTGATGTAGAGCACTTGTTTTCCTGTTGATTTGTTGCTGCTCGTTACCCCCGTCATAGTGCCGTCGCCCAGCATATCTATAGTATTAAAGTCACGCACCGTTCGGCCTGTGCGGGTAAAGAAGTCGCCGTCAATATTCAGTTTTTTGCCGCTGCTGTCAATGCTCCATTCATAATTAGCATTGGCAACATTACGCTCGCCAAAATCGGACGTATGTGCCTTGGTGTTAATTACAGAATCAATACCGTTATTACGGTTCACCCATTTGCCACTAATGTCTTCCCACATTTTGGGGGTGCTGCCACCGTAAGTGTACAAAAAGCCTATTACCGCTTTGGGCGTAATATTATAGTCTGCACCCAATTGGCTGCGGTGGTAGTTGTGCAGGTTTTTAATGTCGCTGCTCTGTACCAGTGTTTGCGTGGGGTAGTAAGATGTATGTTTTTCCGTGGGTTTGGAATAATTTTCGCCACCATTGGTATTGCCGTAAAGGTTCCATTTCTGCTTCCGGTAGTTGAAGGTGCCGGTTGGCTGAAAAGAACCATAGTTATTTTGCCTGTAAGTGAAGCCCACGGTGCCGTTCAGCCCATCGCGCCGGGTTTTCCTGGTTACAATATTAATGATGCCCGAATTGCCTGCCGCGTCATATTTTGCAGGTGGCGTTGTTATTACTTCTATCCTCGAAATATTGTCCGACGGAATGGAATGTAACATTTCCGCAAGTTCATCGCCACTTAACTGTATCAGTTTATCATTGAGCATAACGCTTACCGAACTTTTACCGGCAAGCGTAATATCGTCGCTGCCTGAAACCAGTACGCCAGGGGCTTTGCTCATAGCATCCAGTGCATCGGTGCCTATTGCTGATATACTGTTTTCTACATTGAAAATTACCCGGTCAACTTTATGTTCAATAAGTGGTTTACGAGAACTGACAGATGCTTCCTTTAGCTCTATGGCGTCTTCTTCCAGAACAAAGTCTATACTTTGGGTAATGGATTTATCAATTTCCATCAGCTTTACAGCAGGCTTATAGCCAATGCCACCAGCCGTAAGTATGGTTTTGCTGAGCTTGGCAGCATTCAATTTATAATTGCCAAGGCTATCGGTTATAGTTGTTGCCAGCAGGCCGCTATCCGGTAACTGTTGCAACAATACACTGGCAAAGGGTATTGCTGTGCCGGCTTTGTCATTTACCTTGCCGGTAATGATATGTTGTGCATACAGTGCAGGAGAGCCTGCAAATAAGAGTACAAAAATTAAAATGGGGTGGAAACGGCGGGGGAAAGACATGAGGGGAATTGTCCAGCAAATATCAATTATTTTTCCGCTTATTTAAAATTTATTAAGCTCAATTAACGCCTGAATGAGAAATAAATATTTTAGCAAATTGAGGTTTGCAGTTTACAGCGGCAGATCCCAGTCGCCATTTAATTTGAGCACCTTTTCAATTACATCTCTTACGCAACCTTTACCACCGGCATATGGCGATATGTAACGCGAAACCTGCTTTATTTCGGGCACGGCATCGGCAGGGCAGCAAGGCAAAGCGCACAATTGCATTACTGCATAATCGGGTATATCATCGCCCATGTACAATATGGTGTCAAGGCTGGTTTTATTGGCAAGTGCAATAGCGTAGAAAAACTCTTTCTTGCTTTCAATACCAATGTGTACCTCTGTAATACCCAGGTTATTCAGGCGTGTGCGAACGGCTTCGGACTTACCGCCACTAATTATCCATATCTTATATCCTTTCTTTATTGCCAGCTGCATGGCATAGCCATCTTTAATGCTCATGGTGCGGAGCATACTACCTTCTTCTGTAAGAACAAGGGTACCATCGGTAAGTACACCATCTACATCAAAAACGAATGTGCGTATCGGGGCAAAAAGTTCCAGAATATTCATTTTATTTTAGTCGTAAGTTCTTATAGTACCTAGTATATAGTATCTAGTAGTTAGTACCCGATACTTAGATTTATGTTGCTTATGCAGAATTATTGAATTGCCGAATTGTCAAATTGAAATTGAGCCATTAAAAGCTTAATTCTGGTTATCCCTCCATTCGTATACCCAGCCGCTCTGTATCATTTCAAGGTAGCTTTCGTTGCATTGTTCGCGGGTGCCGACAAAATTGGGTATTTCCAAAACCCATTCCAGCAGTTCTGTAAAACGTACCCTATATATTTTACTTTCCGTGAAATCGTCGCCGAAACGCTCGTATAACTTCATTGAAATATCTTCGAAATCGGTCCAGTTAATGGGTGGTTCAAAATGAGCCATATTGATAATTGTAAATTATAAATTGTAAATGATAAATGGTGTCGGGTAAGCTAATGAGGATTGAAACTTTATCAATTAATGTAAATGTATGGTTCGGAAAGTCAATTAACCATTGACCATTCACAATTGACTTAGTCTCCGTGTATCATGGACTGGTCGGGCAGGGTGAGTTCTATTAATCCGCTACCGCCATCTGCCAATACACACTGGCAGCCCAAGCGCGAATTGATCCTCGGGTTGCGGGCACGGTCAATAAAGTCTTCTTCCTTATCACTTATTTCCGGTACAAAATCCGATCCTGTTTCAAGATAGATGTGGCACGTACTGCATGCGCAAACCATGCCGCAGTTGTGGTGCAATTCAATATTATTGTCAAGTGCTATTTCCAGTAAACTCTGGCCGGGTTCAACATTTTCAAGGGTTATTGGTGCAAGTCCCTTTTGTTCAAACTTAAAATTTATAGTGTACATCTATTATATATCTGCGTGTTTGGCAGCAAAGTTAATGTTTGTGCTATAATGTTGCTAGTTAATTTAGCATTCAAAATCTTATAGGTGTATACAGGTAATCAATCGGTTTAGGAAATGATATTGAAATTGCATTGTATGTCAGTAAAATTCATTGCTAAGGCAGTGGTTTTTACCTCATCGTGAAAAAAAACTAACATAAATTTAATCTTTATGCTTTTTATACCATTTGCAACATTAACTTTGCACTCTTTCAACTATATATGGATTCTTCAGTAAAAATCTTTTCAGGTACTAATTCGGTTTATTTGGCCGAAAAAATTGCAAAAAGTTTTGGCAAGAAATTAGGTAACCTAACCATCCAGAAGTTCAGTGATGGCGAGTTTCAGCCAGTTTTCCAGGAGTCTATCCGCGGCGATTATGTTTTCCTGGTGCAGTCAACATTTGCGCCTGCCGACAACCTGCTGGAGCTATTAATGATGATCGATGGCGCCCGCAGGGCATCAGCGGGATACATTACGGCTGTTATACCATATTTCGGTTATGCACGTCAGGACAGAAAAGATAAGCCTCGCGTATCTATAGCATCAAAACTGGTTGCCAATTTGCTGCATACTGCAGGCGCCAATCGTGTAATGATCATGGACCTGCACGCACCGCAGATACAGGGATTCTTCGACATTCCGGTTGACCATTTGGACTCTTCTACTATTTTCATACCGTATATTGAAAATCTTAAGATAGAAAACCTTATCTTTGCGGCCCCTGATGTAGGCAGTACCAATCGGGTAAGGGAAGTAGCTAAGTATTTTGAGGTGGATATGGTTATTTGCGACAAGCAACGTAAACGTGCCAACGAGATTGCAGCTATGACCGTTATAGGGGATGTGAAGGGCAAAAATGTAGTTTTGATAGATGACATTTGCGATACAGCAGGTACATTATGCAAATCGGCATCAATGCTTATGGAAAAAGGAGCTTTGTCGGTAAGGGCGTTCATCACCCATCCGGTTTTAAGTGGAGCAGCATACGAAAACATTCAAAACTCTGTGTTAGATGAGTTGGTTGTTTGCGATACTATACCACTGAGGGCTGATAAGGAAGCAGGTAAAATAAAGGTATTATCAACAGCCGAGCTTTTCGCAATAGCTATCCGTAACACCTTTGAAAATAAATCAATAAGTTCTTTGTTTATTCATAGTAACAGAAAATAATTATTAAATAGCTCAATGGCGAAATTGCTTAATGGCTCAATTACGGCAGCAATTTTCCAATTGAACTATAAGAGGATGTTTTGAGTAGTAACAGCTAACGACTTTCTACTTATGACCTACGACTAAATTTAAAACGACTGTTTATACAATAAAATCTGCCCCCGCAAAAAGGGACCTTTATTATTAAAAATAATTTCAACGACCAGATGTTTGGCAGATATCCGACTGGCGCTGAAACAACAAAACACTACAAATGAAGAGTGTAAAAATTGAAGGAAAAGACAGAAGCGGACTAGGCAAAAAAGCTACACGCCATCTCCGTTCTGAAGGACAAGTACCTTGCGTAATTTACGGAGGTAAAGAAACATTACATTTCAGTGCGCCTGTTATGGGCTTCCGTACGTTGGTTTACACACCGGAATTCCAGATCGCTGAGATCGCTTTAAATGGTAAAACATACAAAACAATTGTAAAGGACATTCAGTTCGACGTTGTTACGGATGAGTTGAACCACATTGACTTTTTGGAATTGGTAGAAGGCAACCAGATCGTTGCTACTTTGCCAGTTAAGTATGTGGGTCAGCCACAAGGTGTTAAAGATGGTGGTCGTTTAGAGATCAAGATCAAGGCGCTGAACGTTCGTACTTATCCTAAATATCTTCGTGAAGATATCGTTGTGGATATTGCAGATCTTCAATTGCATGGTAACATTCGTGTTCAGGACGTTAAGGCTGAGAACATTGAAATATTGAACTCTCCACGTATCCCTATCGCATCTGTAGTTACAACCCGTGCTCTTCGCCAGGCTGAAACTGATGCTATTGCTGCTGCTAAGGGTGGTGGTAAAGCTGCTCCTGCTAAGAAATAATTTTTCATTAGCATTTATATCAATCCCTCTCCGTGCAAGCAGAGAGGGATTTGTTGTCTACTGTAGTATTTTTGCCAGCGTTTAAAAAATGTTTCGACGGTGTAGCAGATTATGGCAATGATGACATTGCTGTGATAGAACTGATGATAGAACTGATAAATTGGGGTTCAGGTTTCAAACACATTCCGGCCGCATGACGAGAGCAAAATAGAAACATTTATTTTGGTGAATGATTGCGGATTGAAATGTTTCACAAATACATATCCTACACTTCCCGCTGCTTTACTATAGCAATGTTAAAATACCACTGAAAGCGAATTGTTAACAGATTTCTCATAATTTCACATTACAGATTCTGCTGTCAATATGAGGAAATTATTTTTTACAGGTTTATTCATTGCTTTCGTTGCCAGCGCATTTGGGCAGGCTGCCCTTTTCGGGGTCGATTCTAGTGTGAAGGCGCACAGGGGCTTTATTTTGAGTGGTAGTTTTACCGCCGATATACCATTGCTGGATATGGCTAAACGTTTCGGTTTCGATTACCGTTTGGGTCCGGCAGTATATTACAAAACGAATAGTAACTGGCTATTCGGCGCAAAAACTGATTTCATTCTGGGTAATAATGTAAAGGAAGATTCGCTGCTCATTAATGTGCGCGATAGGTACGCCACCAACAATGGTAAACTGGTAGAGTTCCTCAACATTAACGGAAACAGAATTGGCGTACCAATTTATGAAAGAGGGTATATGATAGGGCTTTCAGTAGGTAAGATATTCAACAGAAGTGTTGATCACCCGGATAATGGCTGGGAGGTGCTGACTACAGCTGGTTTCATGCAGCATAAGATAAATATTTTTGATAAAGATTTTGATGTTGCTCAGGTGGACTATGGCTACAAGAAAGGGTACGACAGATTAACCAATGGCGCCTTCGTTGAGCAGTTTGTAGGCTATATGTATTTCGCAAAAAACAAGCTGATCAATTTTAATATTGGCGTTGATGCCGTTTTTGGCTTTACACAGGGCCGCCGCGACTATTTATTTGATGTGATGCGTGCCGATAATGCAAGGCGCAACGACTGGATGGTCGGCCTCCGTGCTGCATGGCTGATACCTATTTTCAAGCGTAAATCGGAAGATATTTCATTTGAATGATAAATACCACGCTTTACAGGCTTGCCATTGGCGCTTATGCGGCCGGTATAAAACTATCTTCTTCTTTTAACCCAAAGGCTAAGCTTTTTGTTGATGGTCGCAAGGGTTTATTGCAGCATATTGCAATCGCAATGGCTGCCGAAAAACGCCCGTGCATATGGATGCATTGCGCGTCACTTGGCGAATTTGAGCAGGGCCGGCCAGTGCTGGAAGCAATAAGGTATGCATATCCTCAGTATGCACTTGTACTTACTTTTTTTTCCCCCTCAGGGTATGAAGTGCGGAAGGACTATTCGGGTGCCGACCATGTATTTTACCTGCCCGTTGATAGCCCCGGTAATGCAGATGCTTTTTTAAATGCAGTGCAGCCAAAGCTTTGCCTTTTTGTAAAGTATGAACTGTGGTATTATTACCTGGCCGGTCTGGCACAGAGAAACATTCCTACATTGCTGGTATCGGCAATATTTACTGAAAAACACGGTTTTTTTAAATGGTATGGTGGCTTGCAACGGCAAATGCTGAAATGCTTCTCGCACATTTTTGTACAGGATGAAAATAGCAAAAAACTGTTACAGCAAATTCATGTTGAAAACGTTTCCATTAGCGGCGATACCCGCTTCGATAGGGTTATCAGAGCAGCCATCGAGGTCGTTGATTTACCCATAGCGGCAACCTTTGCTGCGGGGCATAGTATTGTTGTAGCCGGCAGTACCTGGCCCGAAGATGAAGTGCTTTTCAAGGAAGCCTTTACACAACTACCCGCAGACTGGAAACTAATTGTAGTGCCACATAATGTTGATGCCAGCCATATAGCTAGTATAGAAACAATGTTTTGCGGCAACCTGGTTAAATGGTCGGCATGGAGTGAACTGCACGCCAGTAAGCGCATTTTATTGGTGGATACTGTAGGTATGCTCATGCAGTTGTATAACTATGCAACAGTTGCCTATATTGGTGGCGGTTTCGGGAAGGCGGGAGTACACAATGTGCTGGAACCAGCCGTTTACGGCAAGCCTTGTATATACGGCCCCATCTATCACCAATTCATTGAAGCCGGCGAACTTATTGAAGCTGGCGGCGCAAGCGTGGTGAACAATGCCGCACAACTGGGTGCAGCCATTACAGAGATTGGTGCAGGCCAACCGCTGCAAAAAATGGGTGATGCGGCTAAAACGTATGTGCGCAGTAAGCGCGGCGCAACAGCAAGAGTGATGGAACACCTTGGCAAATACCTGCAGTAAATTTTGGGGTTAATACTTGCTTACTGTATCGGCTTCCACGCTGTCGTTATCGGGGAACGGCGTGTTTTCGGTTTCAAATGCGCCTTCTATCAGTTTAATGATCAAAGACATTATCACGGCGTATAAAAGAATGTAACTCACCATCTCAGCCTCCTTCTTTATTTAGGTTTTAATAAAATAGGGTTTCAATAAATACTCAAGAAAAAATCGTGCCAGAAATGCGACTGCTTCAGGGTATATTTAAAACGAAACGCACCCTTAAAAATTGCGCTCTTATTAAGTAGACGTATTTAATTGGGCAATAGTTAGGTAGGGCTGTTCAATTCTAAATTACGCGTGGATAACTATTTACCTGAGTCCAATTTTGTGAAAATTCGTATAATTTGTTTTTTATGTTGCTAACGTATAATTCTACTTTCTTCTGCATTCAAAAATATAAGATGCAATTATGCAGTCAAAGCTATAATGTACTATTTTAGAGTTCGTTATTCAACAATAGGCAAATCCCGTAATTCATTATCCATGACAGCGAAAGAAATATTATCGGAATTAGAGCAGCTTGGGCAAGCGTCAATAAAAAAAGTGCTTTTAAAGCATGGAATTTTCGAGCCACTATTTGGTGTGAAAGTGGAGGAGCTGAAGAAGATTCAGAAAAAAGTAAAGAAAGATTATGCGTTGTCGCTGGAGCTATTTGATTCTGGTATTTATGATGCTATGTATTTGGCCGGGCTTATAGCCGATGAAACAAAAATGACCAGGAAGGACCTGCAGCATTGGGTGAAAAACGCAAAATCGCAGGGTATTAGTGAATATACAGTACCGTGGATAGCGGCTGAAAGCAAGTACGGTATGGAACTTGCTTTAGAATGGATAAATGCTGATGATGAAAGGATAGCCAGTTCAGGATGGTCAACTATATGCAGTGTTGTTGCCATTACCGATGACAAAGCATTGGATATTGCGGCTATAAAGGGCTTGTTGGCGAGAATTGAGCAACAAATATCCAGCGTACCTAACCGGGTGAAGCAAACCATGAATATGTGTGTTATTTCCATCGGCATATACGTTGCCGAATTGAATAGTCTTGCCAAAGAAACCGCAAACAGGATAGGAAAAGTACACGTTGATGTTGGCGATACCGATTGTAAAATACCAATCGCTATTGACTATATAACCAAGGCAGAAGGCAAGGGTAATATTGGAAAAAAGAAGAAGATGGCCCGTTGCTAAACACTGGGCAATAACACCCCGCGCTGAATAGGTGTAGGGCACATTTGGACCTGCTATAAAATAAAAAAAGACGTGTCAGACACGTCTTGCAATGATCTGGTGCAAACAGCTACATTATAATAATGTAACGTCGACTGCATTTAAACCCTTTTTCCCATTTTGCACGTTAAAAGACACGCGGTCCTTTTCACGAATTTTGCTAATCAGGCCAGATACGTGTACGAAAATGTCCGGGCCTCCATTAGAGGGCGTAATGAAGCCAAATCCTTTGGTTTCATTAAAAAATTTTACTGTTCCTTCTTGCATTGTACGTGTTATAAAAAATTAGCAATAAACAAAGCTATATTTTTTTTTGAAAAAAAGAAAACAATTCATTTTTTTATTCCAAGTTAATAGTTGACCATCTATGACCCTGCTGTTGCAATTTTCAACAAAAAAATATGCGACCAGATTGTTGAAAACACCCTGATCGCATACTATATATTTTACGCTGCATTTACTTTGCTGATACCAACTCCACATCGAATACCATAACAGTATTGGGTGGTATAGGGCCGCGGCCACCAGGGCCATAACCAATACCTGACGGAATGTATAAAGTAGCGCGTGTGCCAGGGTTTAGCAATTGTATGCCTTCATCCCAACCTGGTATAACCTGACCTACTCCCAGTACAAATTGGAACGGCCTTATGTTTTTGAAATTGTCATCAACGTTAGCATCAAACTTTCTGCCATCAAGGAATTTACCTAGGTAATTCATAACGGCTGTCTGGCCTTTTTTAGCGTTTTCTCCGCTTCCCTTTTTGGTTATTATATAATACAGACCTGAAGCTGTTTTGGTAGCTTTGATCTTGTTCTTGGCGAAATACTCCTTAAATAATTGGTCATCTTTTGCTTTTTGGTCCTGGGCAAAACCAGTGAAAGAGAGCAATAGTGTGCATACCAGCAGGATGCTTTTAATTGTGTTGTGCATGTTTGGTTTTTAGTTTAGAAGTTTGTTGACAATAATAAATTACCGAAGCAACTTACCGCAGTAAATATAATAACTAATCACTGTTGTCCGGCAAAAAAGGTAATCATCGACTGAAATGTAGCGCCAGCAAGCATTACAGCGGATTTTTATTATATTCTACCCTGCTTTTGTCCGGCCTCTCTACTGGTTGTTGTCATCGTGTCTCCATGTTCTTTTTTTGTGCTGCCGCAAAAAAAGAACCAAAAAAAGCGGCACTTTTGCCGATCGCTGCCGCGGGCAAAAGGAGCCCTGCGGCGTGTTTTGCTGAAGCTTGTTACTCTAATGTCTGCGCCGGGACGGCGGCGCAGGTGTTACGTACTTTTACAAATAATATTTTTACCGGACAGTAGTGATAACTAATATCGTTCCTCAAATGAATTAAAAGCGAAGGTGCTTTACCGTAAGGCCGTTATTAATGAGCTGCTTGAGCGATTCAATTCCAATCTTCATGTGGTTATCTACGTATTTTTTGGTAACTGCCGTATCGCTGGTGGCTGTTTTTATACCTTCCGGAACCATTGGCTGGTCGCTAACCAGCAGCAAAGCACCGGTAGGTATTTTGTTAAAGAAGCCTGTGCAAAAAATAGTGGCTGTTTCCATATCAATAGCCATTGCACGTATTTTTCGAAGGTATTCTTTAAACTCTTCATCATGCTCCCAAACGCGACGATTGGTTGTGTAAACAGTGCCGGTCCAGTAATCCATTTTGTTGTCGCGTATGGTAGTAGATATAGCTTTTTGCAGGGCAAAAGAAGGCATTGCAGGCACTTCCGGGGGGAAGTAATCATTACTTGTGCCATCGCCCCTTATAGCGGCTATGGGCAATATCAGGTCGCCAACATTGTTCTTCTTTTTTAGCCCTCCGCACTTGCCAAGGAACAAAACTGCTTTTGGGTTTATTGCCGAAAGCAGATCCATCATGGTGGCAGCGCCTGGGCTACCCATACCGAAGTTGATGATAGTAATATTGTTTGCGGTAGCGCATTGCATGGGCCTGTCTTGCCCAACAATTGGCACTTTGTGCATATCTGCAAACAATGTTACATAGTTGCTAAAGTTGCATAGCAATATGTATTCCCCAAAATCTTTAAGTTCTTGTCCGGTATACCTGGGTAACCAGTTTTCAACTATTTCTTGTTTTGTCTTCATGTGTTTCGCTGCAAAATTAAGTAATTAAACCTCCTGAGCTATGTTATAAATATGTTTACATTAATGGTTGTGAATACTTACTGACCTCCTTTAGCCAAACGGCTATTCTTAAATCCGTATAGAAAATAAATAACAAGGCCCACCAGTAACCACAATAAAAACCGCTGCCAATTGGTGGTGCCAGATTCGCAGAGCAGGTAAGAGCAGCAAAGGAAACCGAGTATAGGGATCAGGGAAAAACGCTTTACGAACGATAAGATAGCCGTTAATAAAAACACCAGTCCAAAACCAAAGTAGGGTACTTTTTCTGAAAGGTTCAGCACCAATACAGGGCCCACTTTATTGTGCAGGCTTAGAAAAGCGTGGAGCCCGTCAGGGTTGAAGCGCACCAGCAAGAAAACGGTTGTTATAAACATCATAGGCACTATCCACCTGCCATTAACATACGGTGCTTTAAACTTCGATTCCGGCCGGTTCTTATCACTGTGGAATCTTACAATACCACCGCATACCAGCACAAAAGCAAATAAGGTGCCTACACTGGTTAGTTTCACTACTTCATCCAGGTTCAGGAATAGGGCAGGGACACCTACTACAATACCGGTGAGAATGGTAGAAAAAGATGGCGTTTTATACTTAGGGTGCATCTTGGCAAAAATCGGCGGCAACAAGCCATCGCGGCTCATGCTCATCCAGATACGCGGTTGCCCAAGTTGGAAAACCAACAATACACTGGCGGTAGCGATAACTGCACCAACAGAAATAATAATAGCCAGATAATGCGCAATTTGAGAATGCCCGGCTGCTTCACCAAACACAAAAGCGAGCGGGTCGCCAACATTAAGTTTGGAATAACTAGTCATACCCGTGAGTACCAGTGCAATGGCCACATATATAACCGTGCAAATAATGAGCGAATAGAACATCGCTTTTGGTAAGTCACGCTGTGGGTTTTTACACTCTTCCGCAGTTGTGGAAATAGCATCGAAACCAATGTAAGAGAAAAACACGGCAGCGGTGCCGCTCAGTACGCCTTTAATACCATTGGGTAAAAACGGATTCCAGTTGTTGGTATCTACATAAAATGCGCCAGCTACCATTACCAATATTATAATACCTATTTTAAGGATGACCATGGCATTGGTGGTGCGCTTGGACTCTTTTATACCCATGTAAATGATCCAGGTAATAACTATGGTAATTAAAAATGCCGGCAAGTCGCATATTAACCTGAACGAACCAATTGCAGGTGCATGGAGCCATGCTGCCTGACCTTCCGTACCCACTTTAAGTGCGCTCGATTTTGCGGTCCAGTAGTCGGTGGAAAGATATTCGGGAAAATGAAAGTAATGACTGCCCACATGCAGCCGGTTAACAAGCGATGTAAAATAGTCGCTCCAGGAAATGGCTACAGCTATATTACCAATGGCATATTCCATCAGCAGGTCCCAGCCAATTATCCAGGCAAATAACTCGCCAAAAGCAACATAAGAATAGGTATACGCACTGCCTGATACCGGCACCATACTGGCGAACTCTGCATAGCAAAGTGCAGAAAAACCGCAGGCAACAGAAACGAATAAAAACAACAAAATTATTCCGGGGCCACCATCTGCACTAGCACTGCCAATTGTTGAAAAAATACCCGCCCCAACAATTGCGGCTATACCCATAAAGGTAAGGTCGCGGGTGGTGAGTATCCGGTTCATATCCCGGCTGCCGCCCTCATGGCTGTCGCCATAACCAGCTTCAGCTTCCCTAATTATAACTTCAACCGATTTTTTACGGAATAGATTCATTGATTTCAAAAGTAGTAAAAATTGCGAATGATATTTTTATTCAGCGTTCAGTTTATGCTAATCGGGATCTCAAGTGGTTACAACGGCCCATTTACGGCTGATTATCGCGCTTTTTGCGGTGTAAGAGATGCAACAAAAGCCTCGCAACTGTCGTGTATTTTAATCTTCGCATGCAGATTAACTAACTAATAATTACAAAATATTGACCTGTTGCGGAAATCATAAGCACTTTTGGGCGGTAAACAGCGCCGATGTTTGTGTTTTTGATTTTTAGTAATTACTTTTGAACCAAGGTGAATTTTAATTCGCCCACTATTTTGTTCATATTTAAACTCCGTTTTGAATTTTAACGATAATGAAGAATACGCTCAAACCAATATTATTCACAATTATTATTACGCTTTCTGCATTTTTTGCTGTTGTTTATAGTTCGTGCAAGCAAGATAAATGTAAAGCTATTGCGTGTGCATATGGTGGTGTGTGTAATGAGGGAGTATGCAATTGTCTTCCGGGTTATGAAGGACCAAATTGCGAAACCATCACAAGAACCAAATTCTTAGGCAGGTATCAGGTTTATGAGCAGGGTACCATTACGCCTAACAGACAGTATCCGCTGGCAATTGAAGCCGATGCTGATGTTAACTATGTGCAGATAAAGAACATGTACAACTATTTTTCCGGACCAAGTGTAAGAGCTTTTGTGAAGGGTGATTCTATTACTATCCCCAATCAGCAAATTTTAGGCAAGGTTGTTTTTGGTAAAGGATATATCTATTCCACTAATGGTTATGGATCGGGCACTAAAATTACGCTCCGCTATGAGGTGGTTGATTCTGTTAACAACCTTATTGTGGACGATTTTGGTTTTTATGCTGATGTGTACCATAGCGCACCATCATTGTGGGTTAAGTAATATTTTTTGGTAAATACGCTCCAATTTCGTATTTTTCCGTTAATTTTCTAACCAATTAATCTCACTAACCGAAATGAAGTTGAATACCAAAGGCCTGCTTACTGCTCTGATGCTTACCTGCATGGCATTTTTCGCTTTAGTATATGTTTCGTGTCGTGGCAAAGACGGCAAATCCAGCCCTTTTAAAGATCAGTGTGCCGCTATTTCTTGTGCCTATGGTGGTTATTGCAACGAGGGTAAATGCGTTTGCCCTTCCGGTTACGAAGGGGACAACTGCGAAATAATTACACGTGATAAGTTTTTAAGTAGCTGGACCGTTAAAGAAACAGGCACTATAACTGTACCCAGGGAATATGCAATTGCCATTGAAAAAGATGCCGCAACAGCGCCAATCAACAGCGTAATGGTAAAATTGCTATACAATTACTTTTCAATTTCGGTAAGGGCTACTGTTGTAAAGGATTCCATATTTATCCCAAACCAACAACTTATGGGTAAAATTGTATTCGGTAAAGGTTTTATTTATGCGGATACATTGGGCCAGCCGAGCGGCAGGATAAGCATGAGGTATGAAGTAGTTGATTCAGCTAACAATAATATTGTTGATGATTTCGGATATTATGAAGATTTATATCACAGTATACCAAGTAGCTGGACCAAGCATAACTAATTACCTATTGCTATAGGTACATTTTAATTGGCCAAGGAATTAACATTTACTCATTTAAAATTATAACATTGGTAATGAAGATTACAACTAAAACTATACTTGTTTCTGCACTCACTTCACTATCAGCTTTTTTTGCTGTATTTAGTGTTTCTTGTAATACTGACAGATGCAAAACCATTGTTTGTGCTAACAGGGGCATCTGTAATGCAGGCAGTTGCACTTGCCCTGAAGGTTACGAAGGCACCAATTGCGAAACCGAAACACGTAAGAAATTCACCGGTAACTGGCATGTTTTTGAAAAGGGTAGTAATAACCTGGCAAGATCGTATGACATTACTATCGTAAACGGTGAGGGACCTACATTTGTAAATATTTATAACTTTTATAACAAGTACGACTCTACAGCGGTTCGTGCATACGTTGATGGGCTAAGGTTAATAATACCTGTGCAACGCCTGCAGGGTAAAGTTTTTTTCGGCGATGGCGAAATTTATACAACCACAACCTACAATCAGTATAGCGGGCTGACCATGCGTTACCTTGTTCAGGATTCTATTACCAATATTAAAGACGATTTCGGATTTGAATCAAACATTGACTACAGCGAGCCATCGCAGTGGAATAAGTAAAATTCATTTCATTTTAAAAGATACAATGGCTCAGCAATGAGCCATTTTTTTTGCGTGGTACTTTCCCGCTTAACAGGAAAAAGCAATTGAAATTCATTGTTGTCCGACAAAAGGCCTACTCTAATACCGAAACCTTTGTCTGGCCTAAATTGTGCACGTTCTACGAATAACACACCCTGCTATTGAATTTCATTTTGAGTGGTTTGCTTTAATCGCTTTATTCGGTATCTGTTTGTCTTTTAACTGCCTCAAAGAGTGCTACGCCGTTGGGCAATCGCTCCGCTGCCCAAAGGAGTCCCCCGCACGTAACGTTGAAACTTGCTATTCTATTTGTCTGCGCCGGGACGGCGGCGCAGGTGTTATGCACTCCCTATTTTACAAGTAATATTTTAGTCGGACAGTAGTGATTGAAATTTATAAAATGGCGTGCTTTTAGCAATGGCTCCGTGCATAACTATAAACCACACAAGATATTGAACCACGGTGTTCAATCGCCTGCTTTAATGTAATAACCATAGTGGGCAGAAAATACTAGGAAACGGCCTTACTCATTGCACGTTCTTTAACCCAGCCAATCACTTTATCCAACTGCTCATCCCGGGTCATGGAACTATTATCCAATAATATGGCATCGGCAGCGCGATGCAGCGGGCTTTCTTCTCGGGTGCTGTCAATATAATCCCTGAGTTCCAGGTTGTGGCGCACTTCATCAATTGTAATGTGCGGATTGGTTGCATACATTTCCTTGAACCGGCGCATCACCCGTACGGCAGGGTCGGCCACCATGAATATCTTCAACTCAGCATCGGGGAATACAACCGTGCCGATATCGCGGCCATCCATTACTATTCCTTTTTTGCGCCCCATACGTTTTTGCTGTGCTACGGCAAAAGAGCGAACCTCTTTTATAGCTGCAACAGGGCTCACTTTTTCTGAAACGAGCATATCGCGTATGGGTAAAGAAACGTCTTCATCATTTAAATGCATATCGGAACTCTGTGCACTTTCATTAAATACAAAAGTGAGGTTAATATCAGCCAGCGCGTCAATTACCTCATTGGGGTTATTATAATTTACGCCATTGCGCAAAAAATACAGGGTAATGGCACGGTACATAGCACCACTATCAATATAATTGTAGCCCAGCCTGGCGGCCAGCTGCTTTGCTATGGTGCTTTTGCCACATGAAGAGTAGCCGTCAATTGCAATTATTATTTTATTACCCGCCATTGCACAAAGTTAAGGAATGACTATAAAAAACCCATCAATTTCGTTGAAACTTATGGTTAATATCGGAGCTTGAGCACTGCTTCACCCAATAGAAAAACCGGCGAAGGATTATAAAGCCCTAGCCGGTCTTAAACTATACACCACCTTCATTATTCCATGTCCATTTCAACAAGTTGAGGGGAATGCTGTATTATTTCTTTTATCCCACCTTCAACGCTGGCTACAAATTTGAAGCCATTTGCTTTCATAAGGGAAGCTGCGATCATACTGCGGTAGCCGCCCGCACAATACACCAGCCATTTTTTACTTTTTTCCAGAGTATCTAATTTAGTTTTCAGCACATTGAGCGGTATATGAACCGAACCTGTCATGCGGTGTTTGGCAACCTCCAACCTGTTACGGACATCCAGCAAATTGTAATTTTCTGTCTGTAACAGTTCGCTACATTCGCTGCCATCAAAGGTCATTACCTGGTCGTAAGGCTGTTGCCCGGCAAACCAACTGTGCATGCCACCTTGCAGGTAGCCATCCACTTGTTCATAGCCAATACGGGCTAGTCGCTCCACTGCTTCTTTTTCTTTGCCGGGTTCTGTTACCAGCAGTATCCGTGTGTCAACATCTATAAGGGTGCCCACCCATACTGCGAAATCGCCAGTAAGGCCAATGTTTACCGCACCGCTAATATAGCCGGCGGCAAAGTCCATTGCTGTTCTGGTATCCAGAATTAATGAACCTTGTTTATGTGCCGCAGTAAATTCCGCAATGCTCAATGCCTGTAGATTCTTGTTCATAACTTCTTCGTATGGATTATAACCTGTTCTATTAACGGAAGCATCTTTGAAAAAGTACGCAGGCACAACTGGCAAATCGGTTGTAACCGCGTGTATGAAGGCATCTTTATCTTCTGTGAGCAGGGCATAATTACTTGCTTTTTGCTCGCCTATGGTCGTGAACGACTGTGTGCCTATATTCTTGCCGCAGGCCGAACCTGCACCATGACCCGGATAAACGATCACATCGTCGCCCAGTGTTTTAATTTTGTTCTTCAGCGAATCGAACAACATAGCGGCAAGCACTTCTTTGCTTAGGTTACCACTCATCAGGTCGGGCCGGCCCACATCGCCTACGAACAACGTATCACCAGTAAATATAGCATATTTTTTATCATTTTCATCATATAACAAAAAACAGGTGGATTCAATTGTGTGCCCGGGTGTGTGCACGATCTCTATGTGCGTTTTTCCCAATTTTAACCGCTCCCCATCTTCGCCCAGGTATATCTGGTATGCAGGTGTGGCTCCCGGGCCATAAACTATGCTGGCACCCGTTTTATTAGCAAGGTCAATGTGCCCGGAAACAAAATCGGCATGGAAATGCGTTTCCATCACATATTTAATGTGCGCACCGCGCTCCGCCGCCAATGCAAGGTAGGGTTCAGGGTCGCGAAGCGGATCAATTACCGCAGCTTCGTTACCTGATTCAATATAGTATGCAGCGTGGGCAAGGCAGTTGGTATAAATTTGTTGTATGTACATGGCCATTCGGTTTTTTAAATATGCTAACCTGCTTTTTATATGGTAAAAAACGCTTCGTTCGTAAAATGATTGGGCTTTTTATTTTTCTCTCTTGTTTTTAGTTCGTCTATCAGTGGCATTTGAAATATTCAAACGGTTCTTTGCAATCGTTGCACTGGTAGAGCGACTTGCATGCGGTAGAACCAAAGCGGCTTACAATTGCGGTATTAACCGATTTGCAGCGGGGGCAGGCTATCACGTTAGCGGTAAAAACATCGCTGCTGCATGCTGAATGTAGTGGGGGAGCAATGCCGTATTGTTCCAGCTTCGCCTTGGCTGCATCACTCATCCAGTCTGTTGTCCACGCCGGGTTATATACCAGTTTTACTTTGGCAGGTTTAACACCGTTGGCGACCAACATCATTTTAATATCCTGTTCAATAATCCCCATGGCGGGGCATCCTGTATAAGTGGGTGTCAGCAATACTTCGAATCCTTTGTCAGTTATCAGTACATCGCGCAGCATACCCATTTCCTCAATTGTTACCACTGGTATTTCCGGGTCGCCGATTACGGAAAGTATGTCCAGCACATCTTGCCTGGTATGTGGTGTCCTTACCATGTTGCTTCGGGATATGCGCGTTGCAGGTATTGCATTTCGGTGAGTATATGCCCCATGTGCTCGCTGTGTATGCCTTGCAGGCCGCCAGTCTGCATGTATTCATCTGCTGGCATAACTAGTGTTGCTTCGTTAAGCACTGCGGCAATACTCGCCTTCCAGCGATCTCTGATCATACCAAGGTCAACAGCTATATTTTTGTCGCGTAGCAATGTATCGGCCTTATCTGTCTCAAACATTTCGCCTGTAAACATCCACAGGTTGTCAATGCCTTGTTGCATGCGGTTGTGGCTTTCTTCCGTACCATCACCAAAGCGCAGCATCCAGTCGGTGGCATGCGCTTTGTGGTATTTAATTTCCTTAATTGTTTTGGCAGCAATTGCCGCCAGGGTTACATCGGCACTATTCAGTAATTCTGTGTAAAAGAAGTACTCAAATGTAGCTGTATATAAAAGCCGGGCTATGGTTTGGGCAAAATCGCCATTAGGTTGTTCAGTTATCAACAGATTGTAAAAGTCGCGTTCGCCTCTTTTGTAGGCAAGATCATCATCGGTTTTTCCATTACCATCAATTTGCCCTGCATACGTGAGCAGTGCCTGAGCGCGCCCCGTCATATCCAACGCGAAATTTGTCAGCGCCAAATCCTCCTCCAGTATAGGGGCATTGCTGCACCATTCTGAAAGCCTGTAAGATTGAATCTACGCATTGTCGCCCAACCTGAGGCAGTATTTATATAATGCTTGTTGTTCTGTCATTGTAGTTAGTTTTATATTGCCTTTGCGCCTTCAGGCATGGTATAGAAAGTTGGCATACGGTACGCCTTATCATTAGCCGGGTCGAAGAACATATCGTTATCATCAGGATTAGATGCCACGATCGCTTCAGATGGAACTACCCATATACTGGTGCCTTCACCGCGGCGGGTATAGGTATCGCGGGCATTTTGCAAAGCCATTTTTTTATCAGATGCATGTACGCTGCCCGCATGTATATAATTGGCACCGGGTTTCGACTGCATGAATACTTCCCAACTTGCCAGCTGTGAATCTGTTGCCATAACTGTATATTTTATGAATGAAGTAATTATTTCTCTTTCTTTAAACGATAAGCTTCCGCGGCCTCACGAACCCATGCACCGTCTGCATGCACTTTTTTATGATGAGCCATACGTTGTTTGTTGCATGGCCCGTTACCCGCAATAACCCTATGGAATTCGTCCCAATTAATGGCTCCATGGTCGTAACAACTTTTCGCTTCATTCCATTTAAGATCGGCATCAGGTATAGTTAAGCCAATCACTTCGGCCTGTTGCACAGTTTTATCTATAAATTTCTGCCTCAGTTCGTCATTCGACTGGCGTTTTATCTTCCACTTGAACGCATCGCCGGTATGTGGAGATTCGCTATCATGCGGTCCGAACATCATTAGCGACGGCCACCACCAACGGTTCATGGCATCTTGCGCCATCGCCTGCTGGTCTTTGGTTCCCTTCATCATATTGGCCATTATTTCATAACCCTGCCTTTGGTGGAAACTTTCTTCTTTGCAAATGCGAACCATGGCGCGGCTATAGGGACCATAGGAAGTGCGTTGTAAAGAAACCTGATTTACAATTGCCGCACCATCAACCAACCACCCTATGGCCCCTATATCCGCCCATGTTAACGCGGGATAATTAAATATGTTAGCATACTTCGCCTTTCCTGCATGCAACTGAGCTATCATTTCGGTGCGTGTAATACCAAGTGTTTCCGCTGCACTGTAGAGGTAAAGACCATGGCCGCCTTCATCCTGAATTTTAGCCAGTAATATTTGCTTTGCGCGCAAACTGGGTGCGCGTGTTATCCAGTTACCCTCAGGCTGCATTCCAATCACTTCGCTATGCGCGTGTTGCGACATCTGGCGGATGAGGTGCCTGCGGTAACCGTCCGGCATGTCATCGCGGGGCTCAATGGCATCTCCCTTATCAATTTTTTCCTGAAATTTCTTCAGGAGTTCATCCTGAATGTTACCAACCTTTTCAACGAGTTCCATAATTGGATGTTTAAGTTTGTTGCCCCTTCGGGTGCACTTTGTGCATTATTGTATTGCGCTTTGTCTTGATGGTAAAATGCCGGCATTGTACTATCTGAACTTATAGCGTGCCCCTGCGGGCTTGCTCTGCTTCTATTGATTCGAACAAGGCCTGGAAGTTGCCCTTACCAAACGATCGTGCACCTTTGCGCTGTATGATCTCAAAAAACAGGGTGGGCCTGTCCTCAACTGGTTTGGTGAATATCTGTAACAAATAACCTTCTTCATCCCTGTCAACCATAATGCCGAGGCTTTTTAAAGTAGCCATGTCTTCCGCTATTTCGCCTACACGTTCTTCCACCGTATCGTAATATTTACCTGGAACATAAAGGAATTCTACACCACGTTTTCTCATTTCAGAAATGGTGAAAACGATATCGTCAGTTGCGACGGCAATGTGCTGGCAACCCGCGCCGCCGTAAAAATCGAGATACTCTTCCACCTGCGATTTTTTCAACCCCTTAGCTGGTTCATTTATCGGGAACTTAATGCGACCATTTCCGTTCGTCATCACCTTACTCATCAAGGCCGTATATTCTGTGGAAATATCCTTATCATCGAACGTAACCAAATTGGCAAAGCCCATTACATTTGCGTAGAAATTGGCCCATTTATTCATGGCCCCCAACTCTACGTTGCCCACCATATGATCAATGTATTTAAGACCAGTGGAGATGGGGTTATATTCCGATTCAATTTTCTCGTAGCCCGGCATAAATACGCCGTTATAATTTTTGCGCTCTACAAAAATGTGTACCGTATCGCCATAGGTGCGTATGCCTGCCCGAACAATCTCGCCATCAGCATCACTTTCAACCGTTGGCTCAAAATACACTTCTGCGCCCCGGGCGGTAGTTTCAGCAAATGCCTGGCGGGCATCGTCAACCCATAGCGCTATTACTTTTACGCCGTCGCCATGTTTTCTGATATGCTCACCTACTGGCGAATCATATGTTAGTGGGGTAGTCAGAACCAGCCTTATTTTGTCTTGCACCAATACATAGGAAACATGGTCTTTTACGCCCGTTTCAAGTCCTGCGTATGCAAGTGTTTGAAAGCCGAATGCGGTTTTATAATAATGCGCAGCCTGTTTGGCATTGCCTACATAAAGTTCAACATAATCGGTACCATTTATGGGTAAAAAATCCTGAGCTTTTTCAAAGATCTTTTCAATACCATAATTGTAATTAGTTGCATTCTTCAGATTTGCTGTTTCCATAAAACGGTTAATTTATGTTTGCCTTCAAAATTGTGTTGCGCTGTTACTGATGGGTATATGGCTCCCATATTTATTTGCTATTCGCCTAACCATGATTTGTAATAGCCATCCACTTCAATGGCCATTGCTTCTTCCGTTATCATTACCGGATTAAAAGGGTCTATCATCA
This sequence comes from Chitinophagales bacterium, assembly GCA_038228575.1. Taxonomy (GTDB): domain Bacteria; phylum Bacteroidota; class Bacteroidia; order Chitinophagales; family Chitinophagaceae; genus Flavipsychrobacter. The sequence continues at coordinate 42,323 of JBBRPD010000004.1, forward strand.
CCGCAAGCTCTTTAGTTTCCTTCTGGCCTATGCTGCGTTCTATCGCTCCGGGATGAGGGCCGTGAGGTATACCACCAGGGTGCAGCGTTATTTGGCCTGCTTTAATATTGTTACGACTCATGAAGTCGCCATCAACATAATACAGCAGTTCATCGCTGTCAATATTACTGTGGTGGTAGGGTGCAGGTATAGCCAACGGATGGTAATCGTATAGGCGAGGTACGAACGAGCAAACCACGAAATTCTTGCTTTCAAATGTCTGGTGCACTGGCGGTGGCATGTGTATGCGGCCCGTAATAGGTTCAAAATTGAAAATATTGAAGGTGTATGGGTAATGATAACCATCCCAGCCCGCAACATCGAAAGGATGATTCGCATATACGTATGGGAAGATCATACCTTTCTTCTTGATAAAGATATCAAAGTCGCCCTTTTCATTAAACGTTTCCAGGTTCATAGGGCGCTTTATGTCGCGCTCACAAAATGGCGAGTGTTCGAGCAACTGGCCGAAGTCATTGCGATAGCGGCGCGGCGTAAATATCGGGTCGAAAGATTCAATGTAAAGAAGCTTGTTATCAGGGGTATCGAACTGGATCCAGTAAACAGTACCACGGGGAATTATAATATAGTCACCGTATTTGAAAGGCAGTACCCCAAACATGGTATGCACCGCGCCAGAACCCTTGTGTACGAAAAACATTTCATCAGCATCAGCGTTTTTAAAGAAATAATTAGTTGAAGCCGATGGTGCGGCCAGGCCAATGTGTAAGGCCGCATTCACAAAAAGTGTCTTGCGGCTTTTTATAAAGTCAACTTCAGGTTGTATATCAAAGCCACGAAAGCTCATGGCATTCAATCCGTTATCAATAGCTATCTTAGGTTGTACTGAATAAGGTAGCCCTTTTTGTTTTACAAGAGTGGGCGGATAAATATGGTAGGCGAGGGAAGATAGCCCGCCAAACCCCTGAGTACCTACCAGCTCTTCCTGGTATAATTTGCCATCGGGCTGACGGCTTACAGTATGTCTTTTTTCAGGAACAATTCCAAGGCTGTGGTAGAACGGCATGCTATATAATTTGTACTTGCAAACTTATTTCAATGCTTATACGACTTTAATGACTTCAGGCAGCCGAAAAAATGACGGTAGTCATTAAAAAGGCATGGAAAATAAAGATGAGGATGAACTGTGCCATTATATTTAAGCACAACTGCAACCTGCTGACGACAGTCACCACCGAAGTACAGCCTGTATAAATATTAACAACTGAATGCATGCAAATTTTCCTTACTTTTGCGCCCTGTTTCAGGTAAAGAGTAAATAACCCTAATGTTTATAGCCCAAACAATTGTCTTTTCCCTTCCCTGCTTCCCGATATTCAAAAAGCTATTTAAAATGAAAAAGTATTGTATTGCACTGGCGTTATTTGTCATAACTGCCCTGAACGTAAGCGCGTCCATCACCTATGAATCGATGGGGCAGTGGAAGTTATTTTGTGGGAACTATTCGTTTTTTGATAACAAAGCTTATCCTAAAATGAATTTTGATGGCGCACAAGAAGCCGTTGGTTCGGTTGAGTTGAGCAACGGTAATGTAGCATTTGCAGTACAAGGCAAAGGCATTTTTATATTTGACGGTAAAACCCTGCAGGTAGCTAAAATGCCAGCTGATTGTTATGCCGTAAAAGCAGAAATAACTACCATGGCAGCCGATAGTAAGGATGTAATATGGATGGGCACTTCAGTTGGTTTGGTAAAGTTTGAGGCTAATACCTACACCAATATACCTATGGAGGCGACCAAATTAATGGTGATCACCGATATTGCCATTACAGCAACCGACAAAGTTTACGTTAGCGGTATGGTACCTGGCGATAAGGAAATGGCTGGCGGTGGCGTTTCGTTCTACAATGGGGTAGGGTGGAACAATTACACAAAAGCTACATCGGACATTCCTGATAATTTAATGAGCAACCTGATGCTGGATAACAATGGCCACCTTTGGGCTATACCTGGCAAGCACGATGTGGGTGTAGCTAAATTTGATGGCAAGAACTGGAAACAATTTACCAATGGCAATGGTTTGCCAACAAACGTTATTAATGCTTTGGCCACAAATGCAAGTGGCAAAGTTTGGCTGGGTTCACCAAAAGGAGTGATTGAATTTGATGGCAGTGCGTTCAGCATGAAGCCGTTCAGTAACGGATTTTCTAATAATTTTTCTGATTTCGTTTCTAAACAAAACAATGCGTCGATTGATGTTTCAGCGCTTGCGGTGGAAGGTAACGGCACCATTTGGGTAGGCACACGCAATTCCGGCATACTATCGTTTGCAACTGGTGGCTTTAAACAACTGACTCCACAAAATTCACCATTATTCAGCGGGCAGATACTTAGCATAAGGATTGATAAAAATGGCTATAAATGGTTTACCGCAGGTTACCAGAATGAAGGTTTTGCCAAGTCGTTTGTAAACGACCGCAGCGATAGAAACCCAAGCCGCTATAAATACAGCGAAAGTGGTGCAGTCGCCTACAAAGAGCATAAGAAAATCACTGACCCTAAATGGCAGGTTTACGATAGCACAACCACACCTTTCTACTATGGGCAGGCTTACGGCATTGCGGAAGATAAGGAAGGCGCTATATGGATGGGTACGAGTATTGGTTTGGTAAAATTAAAAGATGGCGCATTCTCAGTTTTCAAAGCGGAGAAAGCTATGCACAGCGCATTTAGCAATATTTACCTCGCTCCCGATGGCAAATTGTTTGCATCATCAACACTTGGTGGCATAAAGGTGTTTGAAGGCAGTGCAATTAAAGACTATGCGAAGAGCCCGGGTATGGGTGGTGCTACCGATATGGTATACGATAAGAATAATGTGCTTTGGGCTACCAGCCAGTGGGGGGTAGGTAAATTCGTAAATGGCGAATGGGAAACCTTCAAGAAGAGTGATGGCTTGCCGGGCAATATCCTGTTCTGCATATTAAAAGATAAAAAGGGTGACTTGTGGGCTGGCACCTCAAAAGGCCTTGCAAAGTATGATACAGCATGGCATGAAGTGGGTGCTGAAAATGATTTCCCTTCTAACAACTTTAATGCCATCGCTGAAGACAGCAAAGGGCGCATATGGTTGGGTACCAATAAAGGTATCTCTATTTTCGATGGCACTAAGTACACCAATATTGCTGAAATTGAGTCACTTAAGTTGAGCAAATTCAGGGTAAACAGCATCTTCATTGATAAGAACGATGTTGCCTGGCTAGGCACTGAAGCCTATGGCGTTTTACGTTTTGATGGTACAATATGGTCTCAATACAGTAAAGAAACAACTGGTGGTATGTACAATAGGATAGTAGGTTTAAGAATGTCAACTGATGGTAAGTTGTATGTGGCTTCTGAAACAACCAGCTTCCAGGAATTTTCGCCAGCTATCCCAACACAAAATCAGGAGGAAAATTTGTGGCATGAGGTAATGGGTAAAGTGAAATTATGTGAGCAAAAGAAGGTTTTGACTATTATTAAGGAACGATAACTAAAAAAGTCCACCATCTGCCTTGTTCTTTTCCATTTCTGCTTCGTTGAAAAAGTCTTTAAATAGCTTGCTATTCGCAGATTTCTCGCCTCGCATAAAAGAAAAACAACTTCGTCATATGGCAGATTTTTTTAGTTAAAGTTCCTAAAATGTAATTATTGCGAGGGCAAAAATGCCCAATAAATTTTTGAAGTTTATGAAGAAAATATTGTTTTTCGTCACGATGTTGTTTTGTGTACAGTTAGTTGCTTTGGCACAGGATATTGATATTAACAAGGAAACCGGCATGATACAGGTGGAAAGCAAGGATGCCTTTTACCTGATGCCAAAGAATAAACAGCTGATGGAAAGTGACTATTCCCTGCAAAATCTGCAACATCAGGAACTAGCTTATTGTAAGCTGGTGAAATATGGTTCAGGGTTTGGTTATTATGTTGTTTTTACCAAGTCGGGTAACACCTGCAACCTCAGTGGCTTTAGTACATTTGGCGTGCTGAAACGCCTTGCCAAAATAATTGCCGGTGCTAACTTGGTACAGAATAATGTTGTTAGCGAAACAGAGGAGCGCAAATTCGTTACATTGTATGGTGGCACTTTTATGCAGGCTACGCCACCGCCAGCACCTGAAAAAGTAGTAGTTGTAAATAACGATACCCGCCAGGCAGCTAAGCAACCAGCGGATATTAGCGTTAAAGAAAACAAGATATATAATAACAGCGAGATGGTGGGCGTGTTCAAACGTACTTCAGAAGCCGGAATTACGACAGTCGCCGTTTACAATATGAATGACGCATTGGTTTGTAAAGCAACGCATCAGGATAACAACGACAATGCAGACTGGAATATGGTTTTAGATGGTAAGGGCGTTACATTATTGTACAACCCGATGAGCCCGCTTGAGAAATTGTTCAAATTTTTAGCGGAAAAGGGCTATCTCTAGTCAATATTATCTGGATACTATTTAATAATGGCCATGGCAAGAACGCCATGGCCATTTGTTTTGAGGGAGCTTGTTTCTTCAACGTTCCTTACTAAGCTGCTTGGTGTTGATCTGCATCGGGAAAGGCCTGAAAGGAAATAACGTCTGCGTTCGCATATTACTTTCAGCAAAAAGGAATGTCCCGAAGCGTTCTATAGATTACAATGCTTGCTTTCTGTCGCTTACTCTTCTGGATGGGTGCTAATGGTAATGATTTCACAAAATGATAATAATCATACAGTTCTAAATGTAGATGAGCATACTTTTGCGCCGTGAAAGGGGCAGACCTCCTTCACAAATTTTATTTACATCATTAATTAACTGATTAAATTTTAAAAAAAATGAAAAAATTTGCTACGCTGTGTGTATTGGCTACAACCGTTGGTATCAGCGCTATTGCCCAAACCGAACAATCTGCTACTCCAAAGCCGGAAAAAGCGCCTTTAAGTTTCAAATCAAAGAACGGGCATGAAGTATTGCCCCAGAAAGGCGAGTGGGCTTTGGGTATATCTGCTACCAGTTTTTTAAATTATGCCGGCAATTTGCTTAACGGCAATGCCTTGAATACAGCACCAACCTTCAATACAGCTAATACGCCTAGTGCTTTTGGCATTGGTCAGTTAGGTGGTTATGCAGTAATGGCGAAGTACATGAAGCGCTCTGATTTTGCCTACCGTGCGCGTTTTCAGGCTAACTTTGGTTCTACCACATTGAGGAACCTGGTTTCCAAAAATGATACTGCCCCCAATCCATACAAGCCTACGTTTGCTGAAGATAAATCGGTTAATGGTGCACATACTGTGTTGTTAGGTCTCGGTTTTGAAAAACGCAGAGGTACAGGTAGGGTTCAGGCATTCTATGGCGCTGAAGGCCTTATAGGATTATCGGGCAGCACAAGAACAATTACCTATGGCAATACTATAGATAGTGTTTTCAAAACACCGGTATCAACTACCGATTTTAACGCAGGTACGTCTGCGCCGGTAACAACAACACGTGTTACAGAGGTTAAGTCGGGTAATTCATTTCTTTTTGGCGTTCGAGGTTTTGGTGGCGTAGAGTATTTTATTGCTCCTAAAATATCATTGGGTGGCGAATTAGGCTATACGCTTGGTTTTTCAACCAATGGAAAAGCTTCCCGCACCGATGAAACTTGGAATCTTGTTGACAAGAAAACAAATTCGATCACCACAGAAAGCTATACTAATGGTGGTGTAAAATCATTTGGTATGGGTCTTGACAATATTAATGCCGGCATTAACCTGCATTTCTACTTTTAATTGATGAACATTCATCTTTCAAGAGCCCCTGTAGCATTGCTTCAGGGGCTCTTTTATATTATTTCAATAATATTTAAAGGCGCGTAGGCGATATCCGTCTTGATTTGGTAAAGGAATAGGAGCCGCAAATGTCCATTAGCCCAATATCGTTGTTGCTACCTAAAGTAAGCTACTATAAAGTATAAAAGCCGCCTGGGCGGCAGCTTTTATAGTAACATGTTTTCAACAAAATCATCGTTTATTTTATAACGGTCAGCAGTGTGTTTTCAACGGCATCTTCAATCTGTAGCTGTACGTTGTAAATTCCCGCAGATAGCATATCTGTATTTAATGTTACAGTATTGCTTCCTTCATTAATGTGCAGCGACTCCATCCTGTTCATTCTTTTGCCTACTGCATCGAAAATAGAAATTGTTGCGTTTGCAGCTTTTGATGCATTAAAACCCAGCGTAAAATTATCCCTTGTCGGGTTAGGGAATATGCTGCATGCTGTAATGTTGCGTTCTATATCGTTAACCGCAGCAGGGAAAGTTCTTGTTGCAATACCTGTTTGGGCTATTTTCTTGTCTGCATCATTTTGCACCCACACTGCTACACTAGTATCTGTTGCCGTATGCGGAATTGCACTGCTTGTTTCAGATATAACTGCACCTTTCAGCACATACGTTTGTGAATCGCCAATTGCCCATGTATTAGCTATTGATAAACCACCGGCATCAGGGTACATGCCCCTTACTGTATTTATGAATTCGGTTTCACCGTTACTACCGGGGGAAGTGGCAAAGTGAAGTGTTTTGCACAGCGCAGAGCGTAATTTAATGCTGCCACCTGTTGGTGCGTATGCAGCTATCGCCTTTACCTTTGCTGTTATAGTAACGGTATCATGCGTGCTATTGTACTTATAGGTAGCAGTTATTTTGAAAGGTGCAGCTATTGCCGTGCCCGCATCCAGATCTGACTGCGTAAGATAGGCAGGGTAGCCGGGATAAGATGTGCTAGCATCGGGCACAAACCCATCGATAGTACCGAATGGCGCAAATGGCACGCTGTAGTATGATTGCCGTGTTGCTTCAAACAAAGTGTTGGTCATGTAAAAGAACGGGCCAGCCGAAGGGATGTCGCACATGTATTTGATCATGTGGATTTTTGTCGCATTAGTACCTGATGCCATCATGGCATCGAGTGCCGGGTTGGTGCTGGAACATGACGGGCAATTTTCGCCCGTAAATTCTTCATACAAAACAAGCCGCGTTTGGGCTGAAAGATTAGCGGTAACAGAAGCTAATGCGGCGATAAGGAATAGTCTTTTCATATAAATAGTTTTATTGGTTATTATAAAGATAAAGAAACAATTTTGTGCATAACGCAACTTTGCAACACTTTTTTTACCCATTTTTTCGTCTTGCAATCGTTAGTTAATAAATGTAATTTAGCTTACTGCATTTGGTGAATAGTAGCTGTTCGTAGCAAGCACATATTTTTTTGCCACACTTGCTGTAATTCGCTTCCGTGCACTACTTGCATTATAAATATGACAAAAATTTTAATTAAAATTACTTAATTGAAATTTTGTTATAAACATAAATTTATCTATCATTGTGTGGTCAAAAACGCCTATGAAAGCTTCAGCAATAAGTGCACACGAAACAAACTTTCAAACTACCGGAATAGATGCAAAAGGGAAGAAGTTTACTTTAAAGAATAGTTCGGTTGCGGTGCCGGGCGATGCCAGCATGATGGACTACATATTGCTGACGCAAGCGAATAATGACACAAGCTTCTTTTATCAGGAGATAATTACAAAGAAGAAAATAGTGCTTCACTTTACCATGGGGTATCTGAAGGGCGATATTGCAACACTTACAACACCGAACAATCATGTATCTGTGCCGTTTGTTGTGGGTAGAGATGGTAAGATATATAACCTGTTTGGGTCAAAATACTGGAGCTATCATTTAGGGCCTAATGCAGTTGGTGGTAACCAGCAAATGAGCAGTAGTTGCCTTGGCATTGAAATATCGAATATTGGCCCTTTGAAAAAAATTGGAAATAATCTGGTAACATCTTACGCTGATACTGATGTTTATTGCACAGCTGCGGAAACCCAATACTACAAGGCATTGGCTGCGCCATACCGCGGTTTTAGTTATTACGCCACGTTCACCAATGAACAATACGATAGTATAATTACACTGCTGCGATACCTGACTGCCAGGTATGGTATAGACAGGCAATTCGTGAATGAAAGCAAGCGCTACAATACACTAACACAAAGCGAATTTGTAAATTTCGATGGCATTGTAAGCCATGTTAATTGCCGTACCGACAAAGTTGATATAGGGCAAACATTCGATTGGGACAGGGTAATAAATGGAGTTACAGGCAACAACCCTGCTGTGTAACATATAGCAGTGTTGCCAAATTGCGCATCTTCTATAAAGAACCGTAATGCAATTAATTGAATAGCAAAGAAAGTCTAAAATTGCTATATATGCTATTTGTAAATTATGCGTTTTTTTAGGGGATACTGCAGTATACTTTTCTTATTTTTCAATAATTTGTTCCTGCTTTTAAAAAAAATAAGGCTTTTTCAGCGTATAATATTTTTAAAATCAATCAATTGAATAGATGCGATTAATCACTCTGTTTTTACGAGATAAAATTTTGCATTTTTATTGAAAAATACATAGCTTTGCTAACTAAATCTATAATTGTAAGAGCACCATTTTATAATTGTAATGAATTTAGGAACAAATTATGTTATGATACTTTAAACCCTCTCCGTCCTATAAAAGCAGACCAATGGCTCTTCCAAAGGTTTGATTTCGCTTGAAAACAATTTTTCGCATTGATAACAAAAACCTACCGATAAACCTCTCGGTCGAATAATTATTTTCAAAAATGCAGGACAGGAATGTACCCCAAAGGAAAAGTGAACAGGATCAAAAAAAACGGCTTGCTATTGTTATTCCGTTTAGAAACAGGCAGAAGCATCTGGATGAATTACTTCCACGACTGGAAGAATATTGTTCTGATTTCGATTTTAAAATATTCGTCGTAGAGCAGGCGAATTCCCTCCCTTTCAATAAAGGCATCTTGTTAAATATAGGCTTTAAAGAATCGGAAGATTTTGATTACTGGGCATTTAATGATGTTGATTATTACCCGGAAGAAGCGGATTATTCCTACGCCCCCGGTGTGGCGCACCTCGCTTATTATGTTGACGAATATGGCTGGCAACTGGCCCATAACAGATTTATGGGTGGTGTGTTTATAACAGATAGACCATCATACATGCGTATAAATGGTTTCCCTAATGAATATTGGGGCTGGGGCGATGAAGACAATGAAATATACGACCGCTACGAAATGGTGAACATACCGGTTGTAAGGAGGAAAGGGCGGTACAGAAGCCTGAAGCACGACCGATATTCGCATCCCGGACTTGAGCGGGAAAATAATGATTACCGGCAGCACTTAAAAGAACGCTACAAAAACGGACAATTTGTTGATGGTTATGGTAACCTGAAATACAGAAAGGTAAGTGAACACAAAATATCGGAACATGGCGTGCTTATTAAAGCGGATTTCGACCTTAACCGGAAAATTGAAACGAGCACGTTAAGCATTATAATTAAAGATATTCGATTTAAACTGGGCACCTTAAAAAGGAGAATATTGGGTAAATTCAGGAGCTAATGCAGGTGTAGTCTTGTACCAAACCGCACCATTTATCAATAGTATCAACTAATCTTTCCCCAATGAGAATCTTTACCTTGTTGGGCAATCATAGTGCGGAGCGGCTGGTGCTGGGGTAGGGTAAGTTTGGGGTCGGTATTAAGTAGGGATATCGCTGCTTCTCGTGTTTGCTCTAATATGCCGGCATCCTGCACAATATCGGCCAGCTTAAATTTAAGTACGCCACTTTGTTTAGTGCCATACATATCGCCGGGGCCACGCATTTCAAGGTCAGCTTCAGCAATTTTAAAACCATCGGTAGTGCTTACCATTATACCGATGCGCTTTACACTTTCCGCACCAACTTTGTTGCCTGTCATCAGTATGCAATAACTCTGTTCGGCACCACGGCCTACACGCCCCCTGAGCTGGTGCATTTGCGAAAGCCCGAAGCGCTCTGCACTTTCTATCAGCATTACTGAAGCATTGGGCACGTTTACGCCCACTTCAATAACGGTAGTTGCAACCAGCACATTAGCTTCACCCTTTACAAAGCGGGCCATGTTGCGCTGGCGTTCGTCTGCGGGTTGCTTGCCGTGCACCATGGCAATGCGGTATTTATCGTCAATAAACCATATTTTAACTTGCTCATAGCCTGCCATCAGGCTCTCATAGTCCATTTTTTCGCTTTCTTCAATTAGCGGATACACTATGTATGCCTGCCTGCCTTTATCTACTTCTTTGCGAATAAATTCCATTACGCTGGCGCGGGTGGCATCTCGGCGGTGCACTGTCTTTATCTCCTGCCTGCCGGGGGGCAGTTCGTCAATTACCGAAACTTCCAGGTCGCCATACATGGTCATGGCCAACGTGCGGGGTATAGGGGTGGCGGTCATTACCAATACGTGCGGTGGGTGGGCATTCTTGGTCCAGAGGCGGGCTCGCTGACCAACACCAAACCGGTGCTGCTCATCAATAACCGCTAACCCAAGATTTTTAAACTGCACACTGTCCTCAATAAGCGCATGGGTGCCTGCAACAAGTTGTAGGGTGCCATCCGCCAGTTCGCTCAGTATTTTTTTGCGCTCTTTACCCTTTACACTTCCGGTAAGTAATTTTATGGTGATGCCCATTTCCTCCAGCAACTTTGAGATGCCGAAAAAATGTTGCTGCGCTAATATCTCAGTGGGTGCCATTATACAAGCCTGAAAGCCATTGTCCATAGCCAGTAACATGCTCATGAGGGCAACAATTGTTTTACCGCTGCCCACATCGCCTTGTAAAAGGCGGTTCATTTGTTTGCCGGTGGCCGTATCTTGCCTTATTTCGCGAAGTACCCTTTTCTGCGCACCAGTGAGCTGAAAGGGTAGGTGATCTTTATAAAAATTGTTGAAATTGTCGCCAACCTTACTAAATACCCACCCTTGCTGCACGGTGTGTTGCAACCGCAAACGGCCTATTAATAACTGGCTTATCAGCAATTCTTCAAACTTCATGCGATGGCGCGCCATCTGCTCATGGAGCTCGGTATCAGGGTAATGTAACCAAAGTAATGCATAATACCGGACACATAACCCATACTTAGTCATTATGTTAGCTGGTATTACCTCTACTATGTCATGAAGCTTTATTTTTTCGAACAAAGCCGTAGTAAGTTTGGCAAACGATCTGTTGGTAATGCCTCTTACCCTTAATTTTTCAGTGGTAGAGTAAACCGGTTGCCTGCCTGGTATATTGGTTTCGCTATTCAGCGGCTCAATTTCCGGGTGCGAAATATTATAATAACCATTAAAGTTAGCTACCTTACCAAAAACGATATACTTATCGCCTTCGCGAATATTTTTCTTTACCCAATTAATGTTGGCAAACCAAATGAGCTCTATGCGGCCAGTATCATCGAATAGGGTAGCCACCAACCGGCTGCGGCGGCCGTCGCCTTCGGTGCCAATATTTATTAGTGTGCCTGCAAACTGTGCATATTCGGTATTGCCGTTAATGGTGCCGATCTTGGTTATCTGGCTACGGTCAAAATAGCGGTAAGGGTAGTGGTATAATAGATCTTCGAACGTGGCAATGCCCAATTCCGTACGCAAAAGTTCACCCCGCTGCGGACCTACACCCCGGAGAAATTCTATTGGAGACTCTAATATGGAACCACTATTGCTGATGCTGACAAAAATAGTAAAATCTGGCAACGAGTTTTCAACAACTTATACATGCCACTGAACACCTTTCTGCTTTACAGGCACTACTTTCTACAATTTTTGAGTTACATTTGCACAATTTGTTTTTTTCATGACTTCAGTTCACAATATCATTCCCGCCTGGCTATTGCTTAAGGACGGTACGCTTTTTAAAGGAAAATCATTTGGCGCTCAGGGTACAGTTGGTGGCGAGATTTGTTTCAATACGGGTATGACCGGTTATCAGGAGGTTTTTACTGACCCCTCTTATACCGGGCAAGTGCTCATAATGAACAACGCCTACATTGGTAATTACGGAGTAAAACCAGAAGATACAGAGAGTAATTCAGTGAAAATAGCAGGGCTTATCTGCAAAAACATGTCGCATAATTTTTCAAGAATGACGGCTACCGACAGCCTTGAAAATTATCTGGTTCAAAACAATATTGTAGCTATTTACGATATTGATACCCGCGCATTGGTGGAATATATTCGCAGCAAGGGTGCCATGAATTGTATTATTTCTACCGAATTGCAGGATGAAGATGCACTGAAAAAGGCACTCGCTGACATTCCCGATATGGATGGGTTGGAACTATCTTCACAGATATCGACCAAAGAAACTTATACTTTAGGCGATGCCAATGCAGCTATCCGCATAGCTGTGATGGATTTTGGCGTAAAAAAGAACATTCTGCAGTGCATGGTGGACAGGGGCGCTTACGTAAAAGTATATCCTGCCAAAGCCAGCCTGGAAGAAATGAAGCAATTTGAGCCACATGGCTACTTCCTGTCCAACGGCCCCGGCGACCCTGCATCGATGGGCTATGCGGTAACTACGGTAAAAGACATTTTGACCACCGGCAAACCATTATTTGGTATTTGCCTTGGCCACCAATTGCTGGCTCGCGCTAACGATATTGCTACTTATAAAATGCACCACGGCCACAGGGGCCTTAACCATCCCGTGAAAAACCTGATAACAGGCAAAGCCGAAATAACTACGCAAAATCACGGTTTCGGTGTTGACCCCGAATCAGTTAAAGCCTGCGCCGCAGTAGCAATAACGCACGTAAACCTGAACGACGATTCCATAGAAGGGATAAGAATGGTAAACAAACCAGCATTTTCGGTGCAATACCATCCTGAATCAACCCCCGGTCCGTTTGATTCAAGGTATTTGTTTGATGATTTTATTGCAATGATAGAGAGTGGTAAGTAGTATGCAGTTGAAGTAGAAAGTCAAAAGTAGAAAGTAGAAAGCTGCGGATGCACAATTCTATAAGTGATTACTATATTTATGGATGAATAGGGTGGGCTTTTTGTAATAATATACTTTTAAGAATAGCACATGGATTTTTATACTTACTATACCTATTTAATTACTACTAACATGTAAAAAACTTCTTTCGACTTTTTTCTTTATACCCCTTGATGCAAACAACAACGAAATACCCACGACTAAAATTATAAAAATAGGCTTCGACTTTAAGGCGATTACAACAACGAAATACTCACGACTAAATTTTTAAAAAACAGCTTTATACTTTATACTTACGACTTACTACAAAAAAATGAAACAAGAAAAAATTCTCATACTAGGGGCGGGGGGACAAATAGGCGTGGAGCTGGCAATGGCTCTGCGTAAATTATATGGCACTGATAATGTTGTGGCATCGGATATTAAGGCCGAACCGCATCCGTTGTTGAAAGATAGTGGGCCGTATGTTACGCTCAATGCCATGGATGCAACCGGTATACATGAATGTGTAAAAAAACAAGGTATTACACAGATATATCACCTGGCAGCATTACTTTCTGCTACAGGCGAAAAAGAACCTAAAAAGGCATGGGATATTAATATGAATAGCCTTTTGCAAGTATTGGAATTGGGCGTTCAGGAAAAACTAACCAAGATATACTGGCCGAGTTCAATAGCTGTTTTCGGGCCAACTACACCCACACAAAACACACCGCAGGAAACTATTGTAGAACCCCGAACGGTATACGGTATAAGTAAGTATGCGGGCGAATTATGGTGCCAGTATTATAACCAACGCTGGGGGCTTGATGTAAGAAGCCTTCGCTACCCTGGTTTAATAAGCTGGAAATCGGAGCCGGGTGGTGGTACTACCGATTATGCGGTTGAAATTTATCACGAGGCATTGAAGAACAAAACTTATACCAGCTTCCTTTCAGAAAATACTTACCTGCCTATGATGTATATGGATGACGCTATACGCGGTACCATAGAACTGATGGAAGCACCGGCTGAGCAAATGAAAACACGTATGGCGTACAACCTTGCGGCTATGAGTTTTTCGCCAAAAGAAATTGCGGCAGCCATACAAAAACATATTCCTGACTTTACCATTAATTATGCTCCCGATTTCCGCCAGGCAATTGCCGATGGCTGGCCTAAAAGCATTGATGATGCGGCTGCACGCGCTGACTGGGGTTGGAAAAACAATTTTGACCTGGATAGCATGACGGCTGATATGCTGCTGCACCTGAAGGAGACTTTAGCAGCACACGTATAACCGCAAAAAAATATATTTATAGGAGCCTGCGACTGCTGTTGCAGGCTTTTTTGTTACCTGTAACTAGGCATTGCTAATATATTGGCGCACAAAAAAGCATACTACCAACTAACCGTAAAAAGGCGGCAATGAGCTGAGTGGCTTTGCGCTTGCTTTGCGAACCCTCTGCGTACTTTGCGTTATACCATATAATGACGGAATTTGAGATGCAATTGGAATAACACATTAAAGTGCACAGCATCACCGCACAAAAACAGACAACTAGCAGTTACAATAAGAAGTTTAAAAATTATGCACCACGGCTGTACCAGTACTTGCCTTCGCCACGGTAGTGGGCATTAAAACGGTGCCTGCGCCATGGGGTGCGGCGTGAAGCACAGCTTGCCAGGAATGATACAATAAGCAATAAGGCTATGACTTTGAAGATGCCGTTTTTCATAGAGTTCAAAATTAATAAAAGATTTCATTTTTCCTAAGGGAAATATAAAATTACAAGTGTACCGCATATTGCGAATAAGCCCCGCACTCCTTACACAATATAAACAACCCTACTTACGCACCATACCTCGAATAAATAAAGCACATAGCGTTACGGCAGGCAATTATTTTTATGGTAAATATTTAACCCAAAACTGTGCAGAATATCTGCCGTTTTCGATAACTTTATAAACAAGTAAAAGCCTTTTATTATGGAAATTAGTGTAGGAATGATCGTTTGGCTTGCTACCGGAAGCCCGGCAATGACGGTAATTAGCAAAGAAGAAGGGGAGCAATGGAAATGTGGCTGGTTTACCGGGGAGGCATTCCATGAAAAACTATATACACCCAACCAACTTACTGATAAAGAAACGTTACCGAGCGATGCTGCAGCCAGCTAACTGGCTAATTTTTGTTCCGCTACGAAATATACAATATTCCGTTCTGAGATATTCGATTCAATAACCTGGTTAATAACTGTATAGTTTTTGCCATGTAGTTCTATGCCCAGCCCTATAAGTATTTGTTTTTCCAGCTCATCGTCCTCGTCAATAATATCAAGGTCTAGCTCCGGCAGGGGCACCTGCCGTTTATCATCTTCCACTACAATAAATTTGATCTTCGAGGTCATTTTCAAAACACGTGTTTTCGGTTGTACAAAGATATTTACATTATTGAATAATTATAGTAAATGGTGATGATTTTTAAATAGTACTAAATTAATTAGTTTGGGCTAATTAGTATTACTGCTGTTGCTACGATACAAAGTTAAAATTTTCTTTTCATTTAAACGACTAAAAAAGAAAACATTAATTAAAAAAATCGAGCCCGAGTAATTGAAGGCAACCTTTCTATTTGTTGGTTTTTCCCCGGTTAGCTGCATTGTACAATCCAGAAACTGCGCAGCGGTTTAGCCTGGAAACGAAGTTTCAGTAAATACCGACCGTAAGGGAGAGGAAGGGTGGCTGAGACTGATGATGGGTTTAAATTTGTTTCATCCAAGACACATTATGTTACTTAGGTTCTGCGATAGTGGCAGATTGGCTTGCAGGTTCTATTTAACATAATGTAAATTATAGAACAAAGCATTTTTGATTTGGCTCCACGTTCAGCGCCTTGCTCTTAAAACGACTTAAAACTAATGGAAGCTCATAATAAATATTGATGTTAAACAAGATTGACCAATCTACCATAACCAATCCTTGTGTAACATAATATTTACTATTCGATTTCTTATTAAGTCGTTTAATAGCTACGGGCTAAAAAGGAAGAGCAAAGCTCCAGGGCAAAAAAATGAAAATGTTAACTATCATTAAGTCAATGGCTATCAGAAACAAAATTTAACTTTGTAATCAAAGTAGCTAAGAATGGATGATCTTAACAAGGGTATAATTTCTAAATTATTGGAAAACAAGATTGGCAAGTACGTTATTATTCCTTTCATTGCAATAGCAATAGTATATTCGGTTCTTAACCACATATATAGGTGTGCTCATAATCAAAACAGCCAACTATTTGGGGGGTTAAATATATGTACCCAATGTAAAATAGTTGACACATTGGCTAGTGAGGTATCTAAACACAGCGAAACTTTGTATTTAGATACCTCTAAGAATCAGAAAAAAAGAATTACAAATCAGACTGGTAGCAGCAGCACAAAGCAAAGTAATTCAACCGTTGTAATTAACGCAAAAAATGCGGTGTCTGGCACCAATAATGGCATAGTAGGAGATGTTAACAATTATTCGGACTCAGTTACCCAGCGGTATTTAACTGCTAAAAATATTGATAATATATTAACGGAAATTCCGAGCAAATCAGCCATAATAGAAATTAATGGCTTTGGGCAAGACCCTGAGAGTCAAAATTTCGCTAAAGAGATATACCAGACTATTGAAAGCCTTAGATATAATAATATAAATTACAATATGCATGCTATTGGTGAAACTTCACCAAATTCTGGAGAATTTAAAATAGTCAAGTACGGAGGTAAATATATTATTAATATCTGCGAACAAAATAAAATTAAAAGGTAGCCTGCAATATTTCATACACCCCAAAAAAACATTTTTGTAAAATCTCTAAAATCAAAAGTGATACCCCTTCACAAACTCTAAATAATCCTCTAAGCACTCCCCTATCATCACTACCCCATCGCTATAGATAGAAGATTGTTGTATTTTATCGTCTTCATAATCAGACATTTGTGTCAAATGCACCCTTACTCGCTTGAATTGCTCGTAGTATGGTGCCCATTCTTCACTCGGTACGCCAGCACCCAGAACATCGACAACTATCTTTATGAAATCCTTTAAATGATCAGTTGATTCAGGATGCGATACAAACGCATAGTCGGGCCTTACAGGCCACTCCATAAGCATACTAACCCTTCGGGTTATGGCTACTCGCCTTGCTTCATCAAAAGGTAAATGGTCTAGGTCGGGATATTCAAATGGCATGAAACAAATGTAAGCATTCAAAACAAAAAACGACCTATTAAGGTCGTTTTAATTCATAACTTCGCAATTAACTAGAAAGAAAAATTATGAATAATATGAAAAAACCATTGACGAAAGAAGAAATAACAAGAGACCATAAAAACTACTCCAATTTGATTGACAAAGTAAAAGAAAATCTCATTGGGAATAAATTCAGGATGTTTGTAGGCGATAACCCAGAAGCGCAAAAACCATATGAAATAACAGAATTATGCCTTGTTGCCTTTGAAGGAGAACCGACTCATACAATACTAGCTACCGATTTAAACACAATAATCAACAATAGTTCAATAAACTTCCTTGATATCATGGTTAAATTCAAAATGGACAAATCACGCCAAGCTATTCAATTCGGCCAATTTTTAGAAATAAATGGATTGACAATTGCCAATATTTAAACTTCCCACCAATACTGCTTATTTGCACCAGTAGGAGCAGCGATAACATTATACTGAACCCTAGCCGAGTTAGGATAATCCTTCGGATGCCTTTCCACGCATGTACGCGTAGTTATCTGTATGTGTGCTGTTGGATATTTTTGCTCTAACTCGTCAATCATTGCACTTACCTTCAATTCTAGCGCACTGACATCTGCTGAAAGTTTTTCGTATTCCTCAATAGAAAGAATAATGAAATCCTTACTAGCATCTTTGCTCTTGTCTAAGAGAATTTGTGTTTCTTCATTCAATTCAGCCATATAGAACATATGGCTTTTTTATTGCAGAAACCAAATGCTATTTATAGCATCCATCCCCTTTATCGCTGTCGCTAAAACAATGAATAAATGGCCGCCTAAGGCAAACGCCGCCTCCCTGCGGGGCTATGGAAGTTCGTTCTATAATCACATTATCGTTAAATAGTTCGTAGCGTAAGAAAATTTACGCCACTCCTATTCTAGCCTTCGGTAACATAATCTGAAATTATAGAACAAAGCATTTTTGATTTGGCTCCACGTTCAGCCCCTTGCTCTTAAAACGACTTAAAACTAATGGAAGCTCATAATAAATATTGATGTTAAACAAGATTGACCAATCTACCATAACCAATCCTTGTGTAACATAATATTTACTATTCGATTTCTTATTAAGTCGTTTAATAGTTGCGGGCTAAAAAGGAAGAGCAAAGCTCCAGGGCTAAAAATGAAAATGTTTTGTTCTTAATGGTAAGAAACTATGGCACTCGTGAACCCAAGCTAATTAACATAATAAAACCTACGAAGAGTATGCAAAGTCGCATTGAATTGCAGGCAAGGGATTGTACATTGAAAAGACATTGAAAAGACATTGAAAATATGGAAACAAGATACATTGCTACATACAAAGCATAATACAAACAAAAAGTAAAAGAAAATAGAAACAAAAACGTAAACATATTGAACAATCGTTAAAAATCATTAGCATTTTTTTAACAAATAAACTAGATGTAATTTAGTTTATGTGGGCTACAATTGTTGTATATTTGCCACATGTCAATACAGTTACGCTTTTTTAACTCAAACGAGTTAGATAGAAATCTAAAAGCATCGATACATAAAACGGGCAAACTAGGCTTTACGGTAGAAGCTGCAAGAAAGTTAGACCTAGAGAACAATAAGAGCTTCAGCATTGCATGCAATGAAGCAGATGCTAACGACAAAAATCTTTATGTCGTTGTTAATAAAGAAAAAATAACGGGTTCATTTAATGTTAGTAAAGCAGGTGATTACTATTACGTAAACACTAAAGTCCTTTTTGATAATCTCAAATGGGATTATGCTAACAATATAATATCATTCGACATTACAACAGAAGTAATAGGAGAGCAAAGCGTTTTTGTTTTTAAATACAGTGAAAAGAAAAAAGATACAAAAGATGGAAATGAATAAAGTTACTTTACTAGTTGGCTTTAGCCATATAAACAAGTGACCGCCTAGCGGCGGTCATATATTTGTTTTCGAAAAAATTAAGGAGAATAATCCAACGGCAATCGGATGTTCAAAAAACTCAGGCACAAGTGCACTGATACCCCCTTGTTGTACAGCAAATGTACGACATGATATTTTAATAAACAACATTAAATTCATATTAATTATTATATAAAATGTCTAGTTTGATATTAAATAACAATAATACCCCAAAGACAACATCAATGATTGTTGCAGAAACATTTGGGAAGGAGCACAAGAACGTGCTCAGGGATATCGAGAACATTGAATGTAGTGACGAATTTAGAGCGCTCAATTTTGAGCTCTCCTCTTATAAGACATTACAAAACAAGTCTTTGCCTATCTATTTCATTACAAGAGACGGCTTTGCGTTTCTTGCACTGGGCTATACCGGCCCTAAAGCTGCAAAGTTCAAAGAAGCCTTTATCAAAGCCTTTAATCTAATGGCTGAGGAATTGCTGAAACAGCAACGCCAAAATTCCCCTACCCTATTACCAACATATCAACGAAGAATGCTGAGCGCACCTGCTAAAAGCTGTCCTACAAATCGCTGGTGCGTATTTAAGATGGCTAACCAGGTTATGCTTTTAATTGAGCAAAATGTAGGTAGTATATGTGAATTTGATTTAGTAGACGGGTCTATTGGGACGATGTATGTAAAATACCGTCAAGGTAAGCCATGGGCTAAAACGGTATCTCAATACTGGCATGAATTTAAAGATAAGAGAGGTAAGCAAATGAGTAATTGTTATGAATTTACCGAACTAGAACACTTCAATGTTTGGCTAGATACAATTTACTGCACAAGCCATTTACACGATTATTTGCGAAACAAATTCAAGAACGACCCGTTTATGCTTGATAGAGTAAAGGCATTTAAAAGAAAGATGATAGGAGGCGCAGACAAAGCCGCATAAGTATCAGAAAACCCACTCAAGTAGTGGGTTTTTCGTTTGCTACCGCATCATCGGAAATCTTTTTGTCTTTTGCCAGCGTACCGTGATGGAAGTCGTTCTATAAACATGTGCAATGCTAAACCATATAAGGCCAACTCACAGCTTGATTTCCTTAGCCCGTTCTCGATAAGTAGTCAGTTCGTTAAGCTTCGCAGGTGCTCAATCTATTCAAATCGACAATTTGCTGCTCGTTCAACAAACAGACAGTTGCATCAGGAATCAAAATAGTAGTTGTAAACGGACCATTTTGCATTTCAGGCATGTTTAAAACCGGGTGCTTCTCGCTTTTCAACGAAGTGAGCATGGTCATTATTTTGCCGATTGCCTCTGTAAAGTTTCTATTTGATATTTCTATTTTCATGAAGCAAATCTACACTGCACATACCCACCCTGATTATTTTGTACCGTTTAAAGGTACTTAAAATCGCTAATCACCTAATTCTGAAAAGACATTTCTCCCCTCACGGCATCTCATACTGCGGATATTCCACGCGCTCCCATGCCTGTGGGGCATTTTTGCCATCCACGCGTTTATTCAGGTACTGGCCAACGGGCCAACCCTGCAGATCGTCGCCCTGGTAAATAGTGAACATGGCTTCTACCTCCTGACGGGTGCGGGCGTTGAACCACTGGTCGCGCATATGTGGCTCAATTATTAGTGGTTGCCGCTGCCCTTCGTTGTGTATGCGTACGAACATTTCATTGGGCTCGGTAGTGATGATCGACACTGTGCGTATCACCTCGCCAGTATCGTGGTTGGTCCAGTCGTTATAAACGCATCCTAACGCAATCGGCTGCCTGTCCTTGCGGGTAATGTAGTAAGGAATGGAAACCTTATCGGCCGGGTGATGCGGCTCGTAAAAGCCGGCTACATACATTATGCCCCTGTTTTTCAGGATGCTGTGCTTATAACTGGCTTTCTCAAATATCTCTTCTGATCGCGCATTGAGAGTATTGGCGTACTTTTTTGCTTCATCCCATGTTTTTACCCAATATGGTATCAGCTTCCACATTGCCGGCTGAACTTTTAAGGGTTCGGTATTGGCCTCAAATGGTACCAATGGCATATTGAAGCCATCGGCATAGTAATAGAAGTCGCCGGGAGTGACTTTAAGCAAATTACTGAGGTTGGGCACTTCCTTATCGAAATATCCGTGTATTTCGTCCTCGGTGGGTGTGGCTACTCTATTGCACATAACGGTTTGTGTTGGAACAGCTAAAGATAATAAAACGAATTGTATTTGTTTGACTTAGGGTGTTGGGTTGAGAACCGCTTCGCTTTCGTACAGAACCGCCAGATTTTCGTGTTCGGGATAAAACACATCATATTTGGCAACAACGATATTTTATATTTCAAATCCACCTTGGCTTTCTTATTGCAAAAACACAATGCTACTTATAGCACCCACTACTCTCCCCCGCCCCCTCAAAAAAACCAATAATCCCCAAAACCTGCAATAAAAACCGACAAAAAACTGTACTTTGTAACACAGAATAATTACACATGGTTGAAGTAGGAAAGTACAATACGCTTAAAGTAGTAAAAGAAGTCAACTTCGGGATGTACCTTGATGGTGGTGCAGATGAAATTTTGTTGCCCAAACGGTATGTGCCTGCAGGTTTAAAAATTGATGACGAAATAACTGTTTTTGTATATCATGATAATGAACAAAGGCTGGTGGCTACCACCGCGCAGCCTATAGGGCAAGTAGGCGATATCGTTATGATGGAGGCTGTGGATATTACGCCACATGGTGCATTTATGAAATGGGGCATCATGAAAGATGTGTTTGTGCCTAATTCACAAATGTCGGTAAGGATGGTGCCGGGCAATAAATATTTCGTGCTGCTTTTTATTGACGAAAAAACGGGTCGCGTAACTGCCACCGAAAAAATTGACCGCCACCTGAGTAATAACGACCTTACGGTTCAGGTTAATGATGCGGTTGACCTGGTGGTTTTTCAAAAAACCGATATTGGCTACAAGGTAATTATTAACAGCAAACACCTGGGTGTTTTACATTTCAACGAGGTTTTTCAAGACCTCGCCACCGGCGAAAAAGTAAAGGGTTTTGTAAAAAACATACGGCCTGATAATAAGATAGATGTTTCGCTGGGCACAAAGGGTTATGAAAAAGTAGGCACCGAAGAAGACCGCATGATAGCGCTGTTAAAAGCTAATGACGGGTATCTGCCTTACAACGATAAATCAGACCCCGAAGCTATTTACGCCTTTTTCGGTGTTAGCAAAAAAACGTTTAAAATGACCACTGGCGCACTCTACAAAAAGCGAGCGATCTCGTTTACCCAAACGGGCATAAAACTGGAAGAAACTAACAGCAGCGCATCTTAAGGGTTACATTTCAAATCTTCGCACTACCTGAATGAAATCCTCACCCCAACCCTCTCCATAACTGTAGAGGGAGGTTAACGTATGCGCAGTCGCGCAAGTGTCATTTAAAATAAGAATAATGCGAGAATTGGGGGGGGGGTATGTTTTTCGTCATCCCCGCTTGTCTACTTTTCTTTGCCGCGGCAAAGAAAAGTAGCAAAAGAAAGCCGCATCCCGAATGCTTTCGGGACAATCGCTGCCGCGGGCAAAAGGAGCATCCCGGCGTGTTTTGTTTACGCTTGTTATTCTAATGTCTGCGCCGGGACGGCGTCGCAGGTGTTACGTACATCTACAAGTAATATTTTAATATGACAGTAGTGTATCAAAATATTCGTTCCCAAAGCATGACTTATAAAAAATAGCCCACCTTCCGCATAAACGAAAGGTGGGCTATTGCCAAATTGGCAAAACATCAAATTGACAAATTATCTGTCTTACACACTAAATTTAATACCCTGTGCCAATGGCAATTGATTACTGTAGTTTATAGTGTTGGTTTGGCGGCGCATGTATGCTTTCCAGCTGTCACTGCCACTTTCGCGACCGCCACCTGTTTCTTTTTCACCACCAAATGCACCACCAATTTCAGCACCACTGGTGCCTATGTTTACATTCGCAATACCGCAATCGCTGCCTTTCGGTGAAAGGAACAATTCGGCTTCGCGCATGTTCAGGGTCATGATAGATGATGACAGACCCTGCGGTACGCCATTCTGCATTGCAATTGCTTCATCCATAGCACTGTACTTCATTATATACAGTATAGGTGCAAAAGTTTCGTGCTGCACTATTGGCCATTCATTTTGCGCTTCCATAACGCAAGGCTTTACATAGCAACCACTTTCATAACCTTCGCCGGTGAGTACACCACCCTTCACTATTTCTTTGCCACCAGCTTTCTTAGCCGCAGCAATAGCATTGGTATATGCTGTTACCGCATCAACATCGATCAGCGGACCAACATGGCTCTTTTCATCAAGCGGATTGCCTATAACCAACTGCTTGTACGCAGCAACAATTTTCTTCTTAAAGGCATCATATACATTTTCATGTATAATTAGCCTGCGGGTTGTAGTACAACGCTGGCCGGCAGTACCTACGGCACCAAAAATAGCGGCGCGTAAAGCAATATCCAGGTCGGCATTTTCGGTAACTATAATAGAGTTGTTGCCACCTAATTCCAGCAACGAGCGACCTAAACGACCAGCTACAGCAGTACCTACCGCCTTACCCATGCGGGTCGATCCTGTTGCTGACACTAATGGTATACGGGTATCGTTGCTCATCAGTTCGCCTGTTTCGCGACCGCCAACAACTAAGCCACAAACACCTTCCGGAACGTTATTTGCCTTAAACACTTCAGAGATGATATTCTGGCAAGCAATGGCAGATAGTGGTGCTTTTTCTGATGGTTTCCAAACGCAGGTATCGCCGCATATCCAGGCAATAGTGCTGTTCCATGCCCATACTGCAACCGGGAAGTTAAAGGCGCTGATGATGCCCACAACACCCAGCGGATGCCATTGCTCATACATGCGGTGCAAAGGCCGCTCGCTGTGCATGGTAAGGCCAAACAACTGGCGCGACATGCCCACTGCAAGGTCGCATATATCAATCATTTCCTGAACTTCGCCCAGGCCTTCCTGCAGGCTTTTGCCCATTTCATAGCTTACTAATATACCCAGTGGTTCCTTATATTTTCTTAAAGCATCGCCCACCTGCCTTACCACTTCTCCGCGTTTAGGTGCTGGCCACATGCGCCATTCGGCAAAAGCTTCATGCGCCTTGGCTACTACCGCATCGTAATTGGCATCGGTGATCATATTTACTGAAGCGATCTTTTTACCGTCCACCGGAGAAAAAGAATCCAGTTTTTCGCCGCCGGCTTTTAACCATTTTGTACCGGTAGAGGCACCTTCATTTATCTTTTCTATACCCAACTTACTGAGCACTTTATCTATTTTCATGTCTGAACATTTTTCTGCCGCGAAATTACGGTATTAAATGGTGAAATTGTATACAGGTACATCAATTTGCACCGTATAACGTTGAGTTATAACACGTATTTAAGAACCTTGTAGAAAAAGGATAACAAACAGCATAATACCCAATAAATGGATACGCTTTACTTCGCCATAGCAGTCTTAAACTCCGATGTAAAATGGAATTCTATGCCCGGGTTGTTCTGTCTTTCGGTATTCAGGAACCATTCGCTTTGGGCGAGGTAAACCAGGTTGCCGTCCTTATCTTCCATTATGTTGCTTTGCTTGAAGCGCACAAAATCATCTATTACTTTCTGCTCACCGGTTATCCAGCAGGCTTTGTAGAACGATAGTGGCGTGAACGAACATGAAGAACCATATTCCTGTAACAAACGGTATTGAATTACCTCGAACTGGAGCTCACCTACGCAACCAATTATTTTGCGGTTGCCACCATGCTGTGTAAATAACTGCGCAACACCTTCGTCAGTAAGTTGGCGTATACCCTTTTCCAACTGCTTGGTTTTCATAGGGTCTTTGTTCACCAGTTCTTTAAATATTTCAGGTGAAAATACCGGTATGCCAGTAAACTGCATTACTTCACCTTCGGTAAGCGTATCGCCTATTTTAAAGTTGCCTGTATCAAACAGACCTACCACATCGCCGGGATAAGCTTCTTCAATAATATCTTTTTCACGGGCCATGAACGAATACGGATTGCTGAAACGCACATCTTTATCTAACCTGCAATGTTTGTAATAGGTGTTACGGGAAAATTTACCCGAGCAAACTCTCAGGAACGCCACCCTATCCCTGTGACGAGGGTCGAGGTTGGCGTGAATTTTAAATACAAAGCCCGTGAATTTATCTTCTGTTGGCGCTACATAGCGTTTATCGGTATTGCGGCCCTGTGGTATGGGTGCTACTTGTATAAAAGTGTCGAGCAATTCCTTTACCCCAAAGTTATTTACAGCACTACCAAAAAATACCGGCGAAATCTTGCCTTCAAGGTAGGCCTGCACATCCAGGTCGCCATATACACCTTCCAGCAGTTCTACGTCCTCACGCAGTTGGTTGGCGTTGCGCTCCCCTACTTTATCATCGAGCAAGGTATCGCTCAGGTTGTTAATAGGCACTGTATTTTCCTCGGTCGATTTCTGGCTGGCCTTAAAAAGGTTCAGGCTTTTGTTGTGCAGGTTATACACCCCTTTAAACTCCTTACCCATATTAATAGGCCAGGAAAGCGGGTGCAGCGATAGCTTCAGTTCCTTTTCAATTTCATCAACCAGATCGAATGGGAATTTACCGTCACGGTCCATTTTGTTTACGAAAACAATAACGGGTGTATCGCGCATACGGCACACTTCTACCAGTTTACGGGTCTGGTCTTCAACACCATTCACGCTATCAATCACCAATATTACGCTATCCACAGCCGTTAGGGTACGGTAGGTATCTTCGGCAAAGTCCTTGTGACCCGGAGTATCCAATAGATTAATAAGCGTATCGCCATATTGAAAGCTCATTACGGAAGTAGCCACAGAGATACCTCTTTGGCGTTCAATTTCCATAAAATCGCTGGTAGCGTGTTTCTTTATCTTATTGCTTTTTACTGCGCCCGCCACCTGTATGGCACCACCAAACAACAGCAACTTTTCAGTAAGCGTTGTTTTACCAGCATCCGGATGCGATATAATAGCGAAGGTCCTGCGTTTGGCAATTTCTTTTTCGTAACTCATTTTTTGTATTTAGGTCTAAAGTCGTAAGTAGAAAGTCTAAAGCTATAATTGGGTCTAAAGTCATAAGTAGAAAGTTTAACGCTATCACATAGCTTCCAACTTTATATCTCCTACTTTCTACTTCTGCAAAACAGCTTTCTACTTTCTACTATATACTTTCTACTCAATTAAATGTGTGCAAAGGTCCGAAAAAAGAGGGAGGAAATGATATTTTGTTTATTGGTTGAAGAGGCCGTCGAAAATGAAGATGCATTTACCGTATTTTTACGGTAGTACAATTGAAACATTTATTTTATTATTGCTTTTTATTGGTTTAATGAATGTTTTTATAGACAGGTTCGCAGTTCCTTTTATTATATCACGCCGATAGCGATTTTACAAAATTTATTAAAACATGACCCCACAAGAGATAAAAGATATGAACGCCAAGGAAAAACTCACGCCTGATGACTACAAGAATGATGCTAGAGTACTTGCAGCGCTGGAAAAACTACAAGCATTAAAAAGCAAAGAGTTTTCTGATGTGCTGGACGACAAAAACAACCAATACGTAAACCTGGTTCAAAAAGGTGGTGGTGTACTGGGTGTGGCGCTGGTTGGTTACACTTTTATATTGGAGCAAGCCGGACTAAGGTTCCTGAAACTGGCAGGCACCAGTGCAGGTGCCATCAACACATCGTTATTAGTGATACCTGGCGCAAAATCAGAGCCCAAATCGGATATTCTATTAACAGCGTTGTCCGACCTCGATCTTTTCAGACTGGTGGATGGGCATTGGGCTGCAAGATTCATTATTAAGCGGTTTGTGAAGGAGCCTGATTTTACCAAAAGGCTAAAGACAATAATACTGGTGGTTGTTGCTATTCTGGCGTTACTGCTCATCACCGATTTTATAGCACTCGGATTGCAACATAGCCACCCGGTATGGACCAATATTGGCTTGGCATCATTTATATGTACAGGACTTTACCTGTTAGTGCTGGCCATATCGTTCTCTTTTATTGGCTCGCTTTTAGGGCGGCTCAGAAATTCAGGCTGGGGTATCAATCCCGGCGATTTCTTTTACGATTGGGTAAAACACCAAATGCGCAGCCATGGCGTAAAAACGGCTTCAGATCTTAAGAAAAAAGCCGCCGAACCTATACCCGGCTTGCATCTGCGCCCCAATACTTTCGAAAATAACCTTGATGGTATTGAAGGGTCCGTAACCTTTATTACATCTGACCTTGTTACTGAAAATAAGTTTGAACTGCCGCGAATGAGCAATTTGTTCAGGACCAGCGACCAGTTAGATACCCTGGAACCAGCCGGTTTTGTGAGGGCATCTATGTCCATACCGCTATTCTTTGAGTCTTATTATATAAGGGATATCCCCCAGTGCAATGCGGAAGTTGATCAATTATGGAAAGATACATTCGGACTGGAAACCCCGCCACATATGGTACGTTTTGTGGATGGCGGCATGCTCTCCAATTTCCCTATCAACCTCTTTTACAATGAGAAGATCATCGTTCCGAGGCTGCCCACTTTTGGAATAGACCTGGACGACACCCTACCCGAAAACAAACAGGAAGATGCTGCAAGCTGGAGTTTTGGCGGCTATGCTGGCAAGATGATCAACACCATGAAAAGCTATTACGATAAGGATTTCATGCTGAAGAATAGTATTATGGGTAAAGGGGTTGGTAAAGTTGGTGTTTCGCAATTCAACTGGTTGAATTTCTTCCTGACCAACGCACAGAAGATTGACCTCTTTGCTACTGGCGCAGAAGCTGCAGTAAAGTTCCTGGAGGGGTTTGACTGGCAGGAATATAAAAATCACAGAAAGCATTTCCATGATGAACAAGTTCAAAAAACAAAAAAGTAAATGATCAACATAGCACATCCCTGGTTTTATTTTTGTTGCGCCCTTGCTGTAATGCTGTTTTCAACGCTGTTAATGGGTGCTGCAAGCAAATGGTTCTTCTCGAAAGACCCGCTGAGACGCAGTTTTAGCATATTGGAGCTGGAGTTCCCCAGCAATGAGCACGATTTGAAAAGTCTGCTTGACGGCATTTTTACCTTGCCCGAAGACGCCGGGAAAACAGTAAATGCACTGCGGAAACATACGTTCTTAGATTCCCTCCTTTTCATACCTGCCACTTACGGTGGTATATTCATTTTGTGCATGCAGGTTGCAGGCAGACTAACGGATAGTTGGCTAGCCAATCTATTTATTTTCTTTGCATGGGCACAAGTCGCTAGTGCTTTGCTTGACTATATTGAAAACGCACACATTTTGCTGCTATTAAAAAGGGCAAAAGAGCGAGCAGCTCACCCTCAACCCCGGCAACATCAGGATGATTTTCAGGCACTTAAAATAGAAAAGCCTTCTGCCACTTTTATTTTTATGCAATGGCTTGAATTATTTAAATGGGGCTTTGCGCTTATTGGGGCAACAATCGGGTTTTCTGCACTGGCATTTTTCTGGATAAATGGCACCTATACCCCGGAATCGCTTCAATATGTTTTTTATTTTTTAGGGGAAGTAGGCCTTTTTATTGTAATTGCTTTGCTTTAGCGGTTTATGGTATTTGATGAAAGTTTAGCCACTAGCACACCGCATGCATTTGTTTGTAACGATGCCGTTAAAGATTACTCAAGAGGCAATATAATAGAGCAGGTCCTGATTAGCAATTTCTTTTTCATAACTCATTTGTTGTATTTGGGTCTAAAGTCGCAAGTAGAAAGCTGCAATGCGCCAAGAAACGCTTTATACTTTCTAATAACTACTTTCGACTATTACAAAAGTGAGCAAAGATACTTAGGTTTAAGAGATTGTGTTTTTGTGATAACTACTAAACTTGAAGCCATGTTAGGTAGGTGGTGCTAATGAACAGAAATCATTCGGCTTTTTCAATTATAAATTTATTTAAAACGACGTAAAAATCATGAAATAGTGATATATTTAATCTCCTAATCAAAAGCACTACTGCAAATTACCATTATTAATAAGTTCCTATGAGATATTGGTTATTCATTTCTTTCATATTTCTGACTTCCAGCTCAAATGCCCAAGTGATATCAACCATAGCGGGCAATGGTTATGGCTGCGCAGATACAGGCGCAATTACAGGCGGTTTTAGCGGCGATGGAGGTCCTGCGATTAATGCAGCGTTCTACTTCCCTGAGCACGTTGCTTTCGATTCCATTGGGAATCTGTATGTCTCAGATATCCAAAATTACAGAGTACGAAAAATCAGTACATCCGGTATCATTACAACATTTGCAGGAAATGGAATAGCGTCTTTTAGTGGAGACGGAGGCCCTGCAACCAATGCATCGATAAACAGTCCGAGTGGTATTATTTGTGACATTAAGGGTAATGTCTATATTTGCGACTACTCTAGTAACAGAATTCGTAAAATTGACTCATCAGGAATTATCCGCACATTTGCAGGTAACGGAGTTGCTGGATTTGCAGGGGATGGAGGACCAGCAAGTGCAGCAAAACTAAATGGTACAGCCTGTATGGCAATTGATTCAATTGGGAATATTTACGTGTCTGATCAAAATAACAATCGGATACGGAAAATTGATACATTTGGTATAATTACAACTTTCGCTGGTAATGGAACCGGAGCATACAGTGGCGATGGCGGTGCTGCAACGGCCGCGGAGATAAATAAGCCAAATTTTCTGTTAATAGATAAGATCCGGAACGTTTACATTGCTGATTATTTCAATAATAGAGTGCGTAAAGTTGACTCATCTGGATTAATTACAACTTTTGCAGGTAATGGAACTCCAGGTTTTAATGGCGATGGTGGTGCGGCAACAGTCGCCAATTTACATTATTCTACAGGGATGGTAGTTGACAAAAAAGGGAATATCTATATCGCTGATGCTATGAACAATAGGATACGCATTGTTGATACATTTGGCACTATAAAAACGATTGCGGGTATCGGAACACTTGGTTTCAGTGGTGATGGCGGGCTGGCAAGTGCAGCACAGTTTAAGAATCCATTAGGTTTGGCTATTGACAAATATGGAGCCCTTTATATCGCCGATCAGGCAAATAATCGTATCAGGAAGATTTCCGGGACATTACTTACCGAAGATTTTGCAACAATAAAAGCATCATCATTGCACCTTTTTCCTAATCCTATAGTAAATGGTATGTTTTCTGCTCATTTTGTATCTTCTGATAATGAACCAGTCAAATTTACAATTACTAATTTGTTAGGTACCACAGTTAAAGAGTTCCAAGGTAACGCAAACTCTGAAATTGAAGTAAATACCGATCTGCCAAATGGCATGTATTTAGTAACAGCTATTTCAGTAAATGGTAGATTTACTGGAAAAATAACTATCTGCAAATAAGTGACAGGAGTTTTATATATTTCCGCTAGTTTGCTTTTTCGATTATGATTACATGGTAGAGCACTTGTAACGCATGTTGCCAACATAAAATTATTGCATTTAAACCCACCCATCCTCATTTACAACAGTCTATCCCGCTTTTTGCGGGAAGGGTGCAAATGACCACCGTTTATAACGCCGTCAAAACTTTAGTGATATCGTGCCTTACACAAAACCACGATAGCTATTAGTGCTACAAAACATTGCATCAGGATGTAGTAGAACCCTTCAAAATTTAATAGAAAAATATTTTTCCCCTAAAATGCGCCACTTTGTTAGGCTTTTGTTATCTTCGTGTTTGAATTTGTATTTTATTTATTCAATAGGGCGATTAACATACCCAAAACAATAAGCAAATGACTGAATCAAATAAAGTTTTTCTAATAGACGATGATAGACTATCCAACTTTGTTAACCGCTCCATTTTGCGCTCCATAGGCTTAGGTTTTAAAATATTTGCTTTTGAAACCGCGGAGGAGGGATTGGAGAAATTGAAGGAATTGATAAACGATGGCTTTCCGTTACCCGAGTTGATTTTGCTAGACATCAACTTACCCGCTATGGACGGATGGGATTTCCTGAGAGAATATGAGAAACTGCGACCCGAAATGAATTCCATACCGGTGATATATATGCTGTCTGCATCACTTGACGAAAAAGATCAGGATAAGGCAAAAAATTACGAACAGGTAAAAGGCTTTATATCGAAACCATTCCGAAAAGAAAATTTGAGTGCAATACTGCACCTTGTTGCACGATAGCATGCTTTTAGTGCGCCCAACACACAGCCAGTTGATACTTTCCCCACTATGTGGATAGTTTAGTGGGTCATACGTTATTTTCTGTGGTACTTTTGTACCATAATTATAACGACATGGCATTAACTACACTGAAAGAAGACTTATTGCAGGAATTTACTGAGGAATGCAATATGGTTGGAACTCAGATGAAAATGCTGGACCCTTTGGGCACTTCGTTGCGCCGCCCGGCCGCCCAAAGGCTGATAAGCCATTCTACCCTCATTATTACCGAATATGTTTGCTACGGCCTGTTTATTGGTGCCATTGTGTTTATTGCCATGGCGCATACCATACTGCCTTTTTCGGTAATGAATACCATATACCACAACCAAAATATCAGTAATGTTGTAGGGAGCCCCAACCTGAATAACTACATAATGGCGAGTTATGCAATAGCAGTAGCTGCGGCTGCGTTAATATTGGCCATTGCCCGAATGGCCCGCATAATAAGGCTGAAAAACGACATACTGCACCAGGCAGGCAAGGACATTAAAACAATACTTGAAATGCACCTGCAGCGCAAAGCAGCACTAGATATGATTAACCAACGCCACGGGCTGGGAATAAGCGTGGTTACAATGCCTGCAAAGCCAGCAAAGGTTGATGTATCGCAAATGGGCTTTGACGATGACGACGAGGAAGACGAAGAAATTTAGATGGTCGTAATAGCCGCTGCAGTAACAATACGTCAACGCAATACAAAAGCAAATAAAATGAACCGTTCGCAATTAGTAGCCAATATTTTTAAGAAGAAGTCTGTGTTATGTGTAGGCCTGGATACTGACCTGACCAAAATACCAGCACATCTGCTGAAAGAAGAAGATCCGGTTTTTGAATTCAATAAAGCCATTATTGACGCTACCCGCGATTATACGGTGGCCTATAAACTGAACACTGCCTTTTATGAAGCGCAAGGTTTGCAGGGCTGGATAAGTATGGAAAAGACATTACGCTACATACCTGAAGATATCTTCACCATTGCAGATGCCAAGCGCGGTGATATAGGCAATACATCAGAACAATATGCCCGTACATTTTTTCACACTTATCCGTTTGATAGTGTTACTGTTGCTCCGTATATGGGGAGTGATAGTGTAAAACCCTTTCTTACGTTTGAAGATAAGTGGGCTATTGTTTTAGGCTTAACTTCCAATGCCGGTAGTGCCGATTTTCAGTTGCAACCCAGTGGCGATGAGCAGATGTATCAACGTGTGCTGAAAACTGTAGCATCATGGGGCACACCATCGAACATTATGTTTGTAATAGGTGCTACACGTAAAGAACAATTGCAGGAAGTAAGGGCCATGCTACCCGACCATTTCTTTCTGGTGCCTGGTGTTGGTGCCCAGGGTGGCGATGTTGATACTGTTTGCAAAAACGCAATGAACAAAGATGCAGGCATACTTATAAATGTATCGCGCGGCATTATTTACGCCGGAAACGACACCTATTTCGCAGGCAAAGCGCACGAAGAAGCTATCAAGTACCAAAAGGAAATGGCAGCGTTTCTATAAGAAACACTACAATTATTAGTTTATTTACAGGCCTTTTATCATTCTGCCGAACCGCTCGAAACTTGCTTTTTCCAATGTTTCCCGGTGGCAGGGATGCGCAATTCCCGCTAGTAATACAGCACGTTGTTCCATGTTCTTGCCAAACAAGTTTACCACGCCATATTCTGTAGCCACATAATGTATATGGCCACGCGTAGTTACTACGCCTGCGCCCTGGTTGAGGTGCGGTACAATACGCGAAATACCCTTGCTGGTTTCAGATGTAATAGCGATTACCGGTTTGCCACCATCAGATAAGGCTGCGCCCCGCATAAAATCCATCTGGCCGCCAATGCCCGAAAACTGATAAGTGCCAATAGAGTCGGCACATACCTGACCGGTTATATCAATTTCAATAGCACTGTTAATGGCCACTACCTTGGGGTTCTTTCGTATAATTGAAGTGTCGTTCACAAAAGCAACATCGTGACAGCTTACATAAGGGTTGTTGTCAACAAAATCGTAGACCTTGCGGGTGCCGAGCACAAAAGTGCTTACAATTTTGCCGCGCCCCACTTTTTTCAGCGAATTATTAATAACACCACATTCTACCAGTGGCACTACCCCATCGCTGAACATTTCGGTATGTATACCCAGGTTTTTATGGTTGCCTAAGGCACCTAATACGGCATTGGGTATTGCGCCAATACCCATTTGCAGGGTTGCACCATCTTCTACCAGCCCGGCAATAATGCTGCCTATCTTTGCCGTGCATTCATCACCTTTGGCGGCATAATCTATCTCGAAAAGTTCCGACTCCAGCCAAACCGCTGCGTCAATTTTGGAAATATGAAGCAATCCTTCACCCAGCACCCGCGGCATCCTTGGGTTAACCTGCGCTATTATCGTTTTCGCATTCCTTATCGCACTTATGGCAATATCTGCCGAGGTGCCTAGTGTGCAATACCCGTGCGCATCAGGCGGCGAAACGTGCAGTATGGCTACATCTAGTGGCAGTAATTTGTCGTCAAACAATTTGGGTATCTCGCTCAGGAAAACGGGTATATACTCGCCTCTGTCGCTCGCTATCCAGGGCCTTATGTTTTCTGAAACAAAAAGGGAATTCCAATAAAAACTTTTGAGCACCTCGGGATGGTTAAAGTCTATTGCGCCGTAGGTGCTTATAGCGGTGAGTTCAACGTTATGTATTGCGCCAGCCCTTTTTAACAATGCATTAATTAGTGGTATTGGTGTTGACGCTCCGCCATGTATGAAAACCCTGTCGCCAGTTTGCACCAGTTGTACGGCTTCGGCTGCTGTTGTATATTCCAATTGTGATTAACTTTGATAGTACTACAAAAATATTGGTCCTGCTACTTTTGGCTATGATGCAAAGTAGTCATTTTAATGACGGCCATCATTAATAATAAAAAACCTCAGCATTAATTTTACTGTTAAACACACAACCATGAAAAAAGTAATTCTGGCATTTGATGGACAACATTTCTCTGAACAGGTTTTTGAATTCGCGAGATATCTCAACAACCAGTCACCCATTACCCTTACGGCTGTTTTTTTACCAGCCATAGGCTATGTTGAATTACTCTATTCATTTGCCGGAATGCTCTCTGGCCCCATGTATGTTACAGAGGTAGTGAAGAACAGTGATGATGCGATGCTAAAAAACATTGCGCTGTTTGAAGATATGTGTGCTAAAAACAACATCAGGTATCAATTACTCAGTGATGCCACAACCTCGCCAACCCAGGCTGTGATTGACGAAACACGCTATGCAGACCTGCTGGTACTCAGCGGAAAATCATTCTACGAAAACCTTGATGATGATACACGGGAAGAATACATTGCGGACGTTTTGCATAAAGCAGAGTGCCCTGTAGTGCTGATTCCGGATACCTTCAGGTTGCCAGATAGTATTATTATGGCTTATGATGGCAGTGAGCAGGCTGTATTTGCCATAAAGCAATTTACTTATTTATTCCCGCAGTTGAAAGGTGTGCGGGTGTTACTGGCCTATTTTAATAAAAGCAGCGATTCAGTACCCGAACGCTCCCAAATTGAAGATTTCCTAACGGCGCATTACGACCTCGTCACTATCTTCAAATTAAAAATTACCGACAAAAAAGACCTCGAAAAATGGATGGAGGATAACGGAGATACATTGCTGGTAGCAGGTGCACATCACCGTTCTATGCTATCAGAAATGTTCAGGGGCAGTTTTATTAACGAAGTGGTGCACCGGCACAAAGTGCCCGTTTTTGTGGCACATAAATAATGCGTTTGCGTGTAACAGGTAAAGATGGTATTCAGGAAGGAAAACCGACTTACTTTTGAGGTACATTAAGTTTATGAACACTACCGGGCTTACCAACCACCCTGCTGCAATTGCCACCGACGGCTTTACAACCGTAGCCAACGTTTTTTCTGCTGAGGAAGTGGAGACTCTTTTGTCGGCAATAGATAAGGCAGACCAAACGAATGCCAACTTCAGAAAGGCGGAAGGTTTGTTTGCGATACGGCAGTTCTTTAAAGAAATACCGGAAGCTGTTGCGGCAGTTTTCAACCTGAAATTCCGGGAGCTCATTGAAGAGTTATTGGGTGACAGCTTTTTTGTAGTAAAGTCAATCTATTTTGATAAACAGGAAGGTTCAAACTGGTTTGTTGCGTGGCATCAGGACCTTATGATCTCAGTTGATCAAAAGCATGAATTTCTGGGTTTCGGGCCGTGGACAAACAAACAAGGTCAATACGCTGTGCAGCCCCCGGTTGATATATTGGAAGGCAACTTTACCCTGCGCATTCACCTTGATGATACGGACCATAATAATGGGGCATTAAGAGTAATTACAGGCGCTCACCAAAATGGCATCTACCGGCCTGAAACAATTGACTGGACCACCGCATCGGAAACAATATGCAATGTGTCCGCAGGCGGTGTTATGATCATGAAACCGTTGTTGATGCATTCGTCTGGCAGGTCAGTGAGTGACCGGAAGAGGCGGGTAATACATATTGAATTCAGCAACCGTAGCTTGCCGGCAGGGCTGAACTGGGCTGAAAAAATGACGATTCCGCTATAAGAGCGTAATTCCACCTTGTGTAAAATTGCCCGGTGCCTGCTTTCAGCGGAGCATTTGCCAAAGCCTCCTATAAAATTCCTCCTTATCGGCACAATCTGGCAAGCCGGCAACCTGCCCGTCGCCCAGTTCTATAATAGTAAACGAACCGTCAACTTTACGGGCAATATCCATACTGAAAAAGTTACTTTGCACACCCAATGCCACCAATTCAAATTCGCTGGTGTCAGGCTTCGTTATTTCGTATTCGCCTTCTTCCCAGTAATTGTATATCGCAACCAACTTATTATGCAGGAAAAACAGTCTGTATTCTTCCATTAAAGGCATGCCGCTCTTAGAATGTGTTGTGAGTGGCTGCAACGGAATGAATTCTCGCAGAACGATTCCTTTATTCAGGTAAGCACCTCTCAGCCTTATTAAATTGCCAATGCTGGTGCGCAACAAAACTGTATTTGAAGCGTCAGGCACGTAGCAGGCAGTTTCCCAATCGTGTTTTTCAGATTTCACATAGTCCTTCAACATAACGGGACCATCGCCAAATTGCTTTGCCTTTGTTACCAGCGTGTCAATACTATTTTCGCCACTATATGGCTCGTAAATCGTTGCAGGCGTTTTACCACCAATGAAATGAAGACTATCAGGCAAATAATGACAA
Organism: Chitinophagales bacterium; assembly: GCA_038228575.1. Classification (GTDB taxonomy): domain Bacteria; phylum Bacteroidota; class Bacteroidia; order Chitinophagales; family Chitinophagaceae; genus Flavipsychrobacter. The sequence goes on from JBBRPD010000004.1 coordinate 78,930, forward strand.
TTTTGATATTCAATTGCTGTATTTACCAAAGAGTAATTTTTAGCCAGCAAGGTGTTATATAGCAACGTATACTGATCAGGTGTCAGCATCCAGCCTCTATAAATAACTAAAGCATTCCCCTCAGCAAGCTTTATCCTTTTTGTGGCAAATGCTTGCCTGTCCTCGCTTAAAAGATCGTCATAATTGAACAATAAGGTCGGGAAGCCAGCTTCAGTAGCCGCTAAGTATTCGCCTTCAAAATCGGGCTCTACCCTATTGGCGGCCAATGGATCTTCACAAAACAGTATAAAAATGGGCGTACGCATTACAGGTCCAATATAGAGAATATAGAAAATATAGAAAAGCGGTTAACTGCCTTTAACTGCCACAAAAATAAAATAACAGTTGAGCAGTAAATAAACAGCCATTAAAACCTGAGCAAAAATGAAATCAAATCTTCTGCTTTGCTCAAATCTTTCCAGCTTTACTAACCGCAGTGTGTAAGCGGTCGCTATCATTACAAGCAAAACGAAAAACAAGGTAATTCCATGTAATGTATCAACCAGCGTAAATGTTGTTGACTCTGGTAATGCAGAATCTATGATATATTTGTTACCTACTACAGCGAACAATGCCCCTACCGTAAGCCCAAAGCGGGAATCGATGCTATCATAATGTATGAAAAAGCTCATGTAGGCAATTAAAAAGGAGAGGTACATACCCAGAAACATCTTCCAGAAAAGCCCCATGGCATCACGGTCTATCTGTAGCTTTACTTTGTAGGTACTGTATTCCGAACGTGGTTTGGTAAGTGCCGGGTCGCCAAAGCCGGTTTCGTAAATCTTAGTTCCCGCTGCAATATTCAGGCTGTCGATTCGCCATCCCCTGAGTGTAAACCGTTGATCGAAATGTTTACCGAAAGTATCGCAGGTGAAAACAAGAGAGCGGGAATCAAATTGTGAGTTTTCGATGGAAAACCGAAGTTTCTGCTTATCGAACGGAAAATTATTAATAGTCCAGGCGTCCTTCATTACACATTGCAACTTCATGAGCATGTATACCTGTTCGCCGCTCGAGTCGATGGTGGAGAATGATTTGTTCACCGATTTAGCCTGCGGAACTTCCAGGTTCTGCATAAAATCAAATTTTCGGTTCTTATATTTCAGCCACAGCCAAAGGCTAACGGTATATTCTTTCTCCTTAAAGTTAATATCGTGAATGCTATTGATGTAGATGCCCGTTATTACGGTATCAGGCGCGGTAACTGCTGCACTGTCTTGCGCATACAGTGGTGTAGCAATCAAAAGCGTGAAAGCAATAAACGCAAAACAACAAAAAGAGAGCGGCAGTTTTTTGAACATGGTAAGCAAGCTAGAAATGAATATAACCAAATATAGACTTAAAACATGAATAAACTACATGAGCGGCAAGTAACTTCCCGGCGCTAACTTTCACACATTTTTAAGAGGTGTTTAAATATCAGGCGGTTGGTAAACCGTAAATTTAGGTGTCTGCCGAAAGCAGGTATAAAGGATGGAAAATTGATGCTGACTTTTGATGCGAGTGGAATTTATTGTGCGCAGGCTGATGTCTATATTGACCCATGGAAACCGGTCAATAGAGCCATAATTACGCATGCGCATGCTGACCATGCCCGAACGGGTATGACTCACTATCTTGCCCATGAAGATACAGTACCCGTTATGCAATTTCGGCTTGGCGCAGACATACATGTGCAGGGTCTTGCTTATTATGAAACAATAACTATTAACGGCGTAAAAATAAGCCTGCATCCGGCAGGGCACATCTGGGGTTCTGCCCAGGTGAGGCTGGAATATAAAGGGGAAGTGTGGGTGGTAAGTGGCGACTACAAACTACAGGAAGATGGTATTTCCGTGCCATTTGAACCGGTAAAATGCCACAATTTTATTACGGAAAGTACTTTTGGGTTGCCTGTATATAAGTTTCCCGACCCGCAAATTGTGCATGACGATATAAATGCATGGTGGCGAAAAAATCGGGATGAAGATAAAAACTCGGTCATCTGCGCCTATGCACTTGGCAAGGCGCAGCGCGTACTGCAACATCTTGACCCTGCCATAGGCGACATTTATACACATGGGGCGGTAGATAATATGAACAAAATATACGAAACCCAGATTGGCGCTCTAAAACCCAACCGGAGAATTGACAGCAATGTAAACCGGAAGGAAATTAAGGGCAGCATTATTATTGCCCCACCCTCAGCGCTGGATAGCCCATGGCTGCATAGCCTGGGTGCCTACAAACTGGGTATTTGCAGCGGTTGGATGCAACTGCGGGGCACCCGCCGCAGGAGAGGGGCCGACAGGGGATTTGTACTATCAGACCACGCTGACTGGGACCAACTTAACACGGCTGTACTGGCAACCGGCGCAGAAAATATTTACGTTACCCACGGCTACAAATCAATTTACGCCAAATGGCTACAAACCAATTACGGTTTAAATGCTACAGAAGTAGAAACACTGTATACAGGCGAAGCACTTGACGATACCACCGATAAGGCAACTGAAAATAAAAGCAATGAAGGCATTTAGCGAATTATTTACCAAAATTGAGCAAACAGCATCTACCAACGAAAAGATAGATGCACTGGTAAATTATTTTGCTACCGCAAATGAGCAAGACGCTATTTGGTGTGTTGCGCTGCTTTCAGGCAGGCGCCCCAAACGAACCATTAAAACCAACGAGCTTTGGGCCTGGAGTACCGAAATTACCGGTATACCGGCATGGCTACAGGCGGAATCGTACCATATAGTGGGCGATCTTGCCGAAACTATTGCGCTATTACTACCGCCTGCCAGGGCAACGAGCGACTTACCGCTGCACGAGGTAATACACAACCTGGCCGACCTGGGCAATAAAAGTGACGAGCAGAAAAAAGCATATATAACCGGCATGTGGGCAAGCCTCAACAGGCAGGAGCTTTTCGTGTTCAATAAATTCATTACCGGTGGATTCAGAATGGGAGTGTCTGATAAAATCACTATTAAGGCACTGGCAAAGTATTATAATGTAAGCGAAAACATAATAGCCCACCGCCTTACCGGCAATTGGGAACCGAGGGGCAATACATTAGCACAATTGCTTGCGAGCGGCGAAATTGGTGCAGACATTTCACAGCCCTACCCTTTCTATCTCGCTTACCCGCTGGAAACACCGCCGGAAGAATTGGGTGATATCACCGAATGGTTCGTTGAAAGAAAGTTTGATGGCATACGTGGCCAAATAATTATAAGGGATAGTACCCTCTTCGTATGGAGTCGCGGAGAAGACCTCATGACGGAAAAGTTTATAGAGTTTCATGGTCTGGTGCATGTTTTGCCTAATGGCACCGTTATTGATGGCGAAATAATTCCCATGAAAGACGACATGTACCTGCCGTTCCATGTTATGCAAACCCGCATTGGCAGAAAGAATGTTACCGAAAAGGCGAGAAAAGAAGCACCACTTGTGATGGTTTGTTACGATATACTGGAATGTAACGGTATTGACATCAGGCATCTTTCGTTACAGGAACGGCGGGCAGTACTGGAAAATCTGCTGCGGGATGCAAGAGCGCAACACCCTGTTTTACCCTTGCATATCTCGCTGCTGTTAAACTGCACTAATTGGACTGAAGTTGCAGCTGAAAGGCTGAATGCACGCGAAACCAATTGTGAAGGCTTAATGCTGAAACGTAAAGACAGCGAATACAAAACCGGCCGTAAAAGAGGCGACTGGTGGAAATGGAAAGTAGACGCACTCACCATTGACGGCGTATTGCTCTACGCACAGCGCGGGCATGGCCGGCGGGCAGATCTGTATACCGACTATACCTTTGCCGTATGGGACGGTGACATACTGGTTCCGTTCTGCAAAGCGTATTCCGGGCTTACCGATAAAGAGATGGTAGATGTTGACAGTTGGGTGAAGAAAAATACCATTGATAAATTCGGTCCTGTACGCAGCGTAACTCCCGGCCTCGTTTTTGAAATAGGTTTTGAAGGTATAAATCCTTCGCCCAGGCACAAATCAGGTATTGCATTGCGTTTCCCGCGTATATTGCGGTGGCGGCAGGATAAGGGTATTAAAGACGCTAATACGAAAGCCGACCTGCAGGAGCTTTTAAACATATATTCAGTTGGCAAAGATAAATAAGGATATAGCGAAAGAATGGTTCAGCAAAAACAACTGGAAGCCCTACGACTTTCAGCGCAATACCTGGAAAGCCATAAAAGATGGGCATTCCGGCTTGCTGAACGCACCTACAGGCTTTGGTAAAACTTATGCCATTTGGTTTGGAGTATTACAGAATTATTATGACAAAAAGAAAAAAAGCAGTGGCTTACACTGCTTGTGGATAACACCGTTAAGGGCACTTTCAAAAGAAATTTTCCTGGCTACTGACAGGGTGAGTGCATCGCTGGGGCTTGACTATAAGATTGGTCTGCGTACCGGAGATACATCAAACACGGAACGAACCAAGCAAAAAAAGATGATGCCCAATGCGCTCATCACTACCCCTGAAAGCGTGCATTTGCTCATGGCGCAAAAGGGATACCATGAAACATTCAAGAATCTCGATTTTATAATTGTTGACGAATGGCACGAACTGCTGGGCACAAAGCGCGGCGTGCAGGTGGAACTTGCTGTATCCCGATTGAAAGCGATAAATCCCAATCTTAAAATATGGGGAATTTCGGCGACAATTGGCAATCTGGAAGAAGCTAAGGAAATTCTGCTGGGCAGCCTGCCGGGTGAACATGTAATGGTAACTACGCAACTCAGCAAGAAAATAGAAGTAGAGACCATATTGCCTGCGGTAATTGAGAAATATCCGTGGGGAGGGCATCTGGGTATTAAAATGATTGATGAAGTACTACCCATAATACACAGGAATAATTCAACCCTGCTGTTTACTAACACCCGCTCGCAATGCGAAATATGGTACCAGAAATTACTGGAGCGCGACCCATCACTTGCCGGTGCCATGGCGCTGCATCACGGTTCGCTGGGTGAGGAAATGCGTGTTTGGGTAGAAAACGCATTACACGATGGCATACTGAAAGTGGTGGTTTGCACAAGCAGCCTCGATCTGGGTGTTGACTTCAGGCCGGTAGATACTGTAATACAGATCGGCTCACCCAAGGGTGTTGCACGTTTTATGCAACGGGCCGGGCGCAGCGGACACCAACCGGGTGCTACCAGTAAAATATACTTCTTACCCACACATTCACTCGAAATTATTGAAGGGAGCGCACTGCGGCACGCTATTGCGCATACTGAAATTGAGCAACGCATACCCTACATACGCTCGTTCGATGTGCTGATACAATACCTGGTTACGATAGCTATTTCAAATGGTTTCCGCGCAAATGAGCTATATGAAGAGGTAATACAAACACATTGTTTTGCATCAGTAAGCCGCGAAGAATTCGACTGGTGCCTTGCTTTTATAACCCGTGGTGGCGATGTACTGGATGCCTATGACGAATTTCATAAGGTAGTGGTAGAAGACGGTGTTTACAAAGTGACCAGCAGGCGGATAGCCATGCGGCACAGGCTGAGCATTGGCACCATAGTTAGTGAAAGTATGATGCAGGTGAAGTTTTTAGGTGGCGCCAGGCTGGGCGCAATTGAAGAATGGTTTATTTCCCGTTTACGCCCTGGCGATGCATTTTGGTTTGCCGGAAAAAACGTAGAACTCATAAGGGTAAAAGATATGGTGGCGTTCGTGCGTAAAAGCGCAAGTAACAAGGGCGCATTCCCATCATGGCAGGGCGGGCGCATGCCGCTATCCAGCCAGCTAACCAGAACCATACGCCAGAAAATGGAGGAACACGACCGACCCGGAAAAAAAGATGTTGAAATAGAAGCGCTGGCCACTTTGTTTGAAGAGCAAAAAAAGCGGTCGCACCTGCCGGGGCCAAATGAACTATTGATAGAAAAAATAAAGAGTAAAGAAGGTTACCACGTTTTCTTCTACCCGTTTGAAGGCCGTAACGTACACGAGGGCATGGCCATGCTTTTTTCGTACCGCATAGCGCAGATAAGCCCCATTACATTTTCAATATCGCTGAACGATTATGGTTTTGAATTGCTCAGTGATCAGGAAATACCCATTGAAGAAGCACTGGGTAATGCGCTATTTGACAACAACGGTATAACAGCTGATATTTACCAGAGCATCAATATTGCCGAAATGGCCAAACGCCGCTTCCGCGACATTGCCAGTATAGCCGGTTTAGTGTTTACGGGCTATCCCGGCAAGCAGGTAAAAACGCGGCACATGCAGGCCAATTCACAATTATTTTTCTCCGTATTTTCAGAAAATGAAAGCAACAACTTATTATTGCAGGAAGCTTATGATGAGGTAATGACCTTCCAGATGGAAGAGGCAAGGATGGTGGAAGCACTTAACCGTATGGAACGGCAGGAGATAGTGATAAAGGATATAAAATGGTTCACTCCATTCAGTTTCCCTATTCTCACGGAGCGGTTCAAAGAGAAATTCAGTAATGAATCGATTGAAGACCGGGTAAATAAAATGATAGCACAATTAGAAAAGTTATAGGGGCTTGAAGGGCCGGGCGATATGGTAATAGAATTACGGGGAATACCTTTTACATTGCTGCATGAAAAAGCACTGTATAAGCAGGATGAGAAGCTACTGATAATTGCCGATGTGCACCTGGGCAAGGCAAGCCATTTTCGTAAAGAGGGCATCTCAATATCAGCACAGGCCCAAACTGCAGACTACAACAATCTGCAAACACTTTTTGCAAAAGTACATCCTGAAAAGGTCTATTTTCTGGGCGACCTGTTTCACAGCACTTTCAACCGCGACTGGCATAACTTTTGCGACCTGATAGCCCTGTTTCCGCAAATACGGTTCACGCTAGTAAGGGGCAACCACGACCTGATAGACCATGCTCTGTTCAGGAATATTTGCATAGCTGTTGTAGATACTATTGAAGACGAACAATTCGTTTATTCCCACGAGCCACTGGTGACAGTACAAAACGTCAAGCTGAATATTGTTGGCCATATACATCCCGGCATTGTACTTTCAGGCGCCGGCAGGCAAAGCATTAAGCTCCCCTGCTTCCACATTACCCCCGAACTTATGATACTTCCGGCTTTCGGTATACTTACCGGCCTGTACAGTATGCCCCAAAACGAGCGAACAACCATTTATGGCATATTACCCGGCGTTGTAAAAAAGATCATGTAGGTGTGGAAACTGATAACTGTGTGTGTTTGCTAAATATGGGCATAATGGAGGCGTTTGACGTACTCTGGCAGTTAGCGGGGGACGACTAAGCGCCATAAAATTTCACATTATTTAACCTTTCTCTTAGAGAACATTATTTGAACTTTAAGGGTATGAAACGCTACGCCACTAAAATTCTGAAACGCACCCTCTGGCTGCTACTGTTTTTATTTATAGTGGCTAATGTTGTAGCTGCCATGCATGCCTATAAATTCACGCATTTCAGTACCGGTGGCGAACGGCCTAAGAGCTTTAATTTAACCACTGCTGAAAAGCTCCGTTTGCTTTTTACGGGTGTTGATAATCCACGGCCGGCCAATGTGTACAAGCCCTTACACCAATACACTACTGTTAACATACAGAGCAATGTAAATTTGGAATGCTGGTACATGCCTGCAGTAAAATCGCCAAAGGGAACTGTATTGCTTTTCCACGGCTACACATCATGCAAAGCTTTGTTGTTAGATAGGGCTCAGGTGTATATTCAAGGCGGCTATAATTGTCTTCTGGTCGATTTTATGGGGTCCGGCGGCTCAGGCGGCAATAGCACCACTGTTGGTTTTAAAGAAGCGCAGGAAGTTGCGGACTGTTATAGATATATACAACAAAAAGGAGAAAAGAACATCTTCCTTTATGGTTCGTCAATGGGTGCTGTTGCCATAATGAAGGCTATAAATGACGGACAGGTGAGCCCGGCAGGTGTTATTATTGATTGCCCTTTTGCTACCATGAAGGAAACTGTTGGCATACGTTTTACTACACTCGGGGTTCCGCAATTCCCTATGGCCAATTTGCTTATGTTTTGGGGCGGCCTTGAAAACGGGTTCAATGCATCGGCACATAACCCTGTCGATTATGCAAAAAATGTTCATTGCCCTACATTACTGCAATATGGCGGAAAAGACGAGCGTGTTGGCCGTAATGAAATAGACAGGATTTATAAGAACCTGGCCGGCCACAAACAACTGGCGGTATACACGAAAGCAGGGCACGATAATTTTTTGCTCAACTACCGTAAAGAATGGAGCAAGGCTACCGTTTCGTTTTTAGATAAGAACCGGGCAAAATAACTTTCAGGTATTAACTGTAGAATGGCCGCTAATTGTGGCTACTATTATTGGCGTTATCAATACCATAGTGCACACCTGCCTTAGCGAAAAATTTCTTCAATTCTATATATTTGCATTCCCTCATATCGCCGACCGCAAATTCTTTCGGTCGCATCTCATAACCCTGGCATTCAAAGCAAATCTCCAGCTCTGCAACCTGCCTATTATATTTATCGAGAAATATAATAGCATTGCGTGGCGAATAGCAACCATATCCTATCATTGGTCCCTCACCACAATCTAAATTATAGAACATATCTGCAATGTGCCGTATCAGCGAGTCTCCAATCTTTATCATCTCCCGAACTTCTATATGTCCGAATGTATCTGCAGTACCGGGCAAACGGGCTGGCGCCTTTAACTGCCTGAGGCTAGGCGAGTCGGCACTGGTTATTATACCAGGATCAATACCACCAGTGGCAGTAAACGAAATGAGTAATACAGTCTCAGTTTCATTAAACGGAAACCGCTTCTTTAATTCACTGTAAGGTATGCGGTTGTGTTTTCTATAAATAACTTTACGCGTTTCGCCTGGCGGTGATGGTGGTGGAATCTGATGGTTCTTTTTTTGCCCTCTGCTGGCAAATGAAACTAATACTAAAAGTAGAAATGGTACAACTTTCATGCTGCCGTGTTGGTAACGAAGATATTGGATATTTTGTTCTTCATTTTTTCCCGTTTTCTAAAAGTAATTTCCCTTATCTGAAAGGACGCAAGCGAAATCAGGAGTTTCTTTGCCAAGCTGAATTTCTAAAAAAGTAATTGAGGCTATAAAAAAGAGAATATGTGCAATTATAAAGTGCTTATTAATTCATCGGAGGGGTATGTTACGCAATGCAAAACATGTTCGGCACTAAAGGTAGCATTTGCATCTACCCTGCTTACGCTTAGCCCGAAACAGTTTCACGACCTTGTAAAAACGGTTCTCGAAACCAGCCAGCGTTATAAAAATGATGCAAATCAGGAACGGAAAAAGGTGATACTACCTACCGCTGCAGCGCATGTTTCCATTGTGCTTACCCCTATTGAGGTATGTTCATTTTCTGAGTTATTGAACAGAGCGGTTGTTGTATTGCTGTATAACAATCTGTTTGTTTTCAGCAATAACTAGGAATTTAAAAATACGTTTTATTAGACCGGCAAATGGAAAGACCTTAAGATTTTCCCATTACATAAATATTTTCCATGGTTGGAGAAGGAACTCCACCTTCTTTTTCAAGTGAAATCGCAAACGCTTCTCCACGACCCACAGGCTTGCCAACCTTTTGTATTAAAGCTGTATTGGCCATGGTGTTGGGCAGTACGCCCATATCAACCGGCTTACCGTCTTGCATTACCCATAGTTGGTATTGCATACCTTTAGGTGGTTCAGGTAAACCGTCCATCATTACGTAAGCTTCTGCTTTGTCTTTACTCCAGTATAAAGTTGCGGCCATCGGGTGGCCCTTCAGCACGGTATGCATTACAATGGTCTGCATATCGTTATCGGCCATCATGTTTTTACCCTTGGTATAATTATCCACAACTGCAAGTAACTTTTGCTGGTTGTTCTGCATGGAATCCATGCGGGTATTCATGGCAAGACTTTCTTTTTTCTGCTGGCTGTTCTGGTACCAGAACATAGTATTAAGGGCTAAACTACCCACCAATGCAGCCCATACAGCCGCCTGACTAAAGCGGGTGTGCCTCATGTTTGGCGAAAGTGGTAATATCAGTGCACCTTGCTTTTCCGCTGCTTCTTTGTCAGAAATTTCAAGGTGCGGAGTAGCTTTTGCCTGAATAGCACCCCATATTTTATCCTTCATTTCGGGCGGAGGGGTAACTGCTTCAGCCATAGCTATATTCAGCAAAGCATCTTCTATCGCCGCAGCCTCTTTAGCCAGTTCTGGATATCGTGCAATATAGGCCTGCACCTGCGCCATCTCCGTTTCCGGAAGTATGCCGAGTACAAAAGCTTCTAAATTGCCCGATTCTATGTATGCTGCTATATCCACTGTATTGAAACTATATTTTCTTTAATTACTAAACTCCCCCCTCAATTGTTGCATTGCGCTGCGCATTCTTGTCTTCACTGTGCCTAACGGCACATTCAGTGTTTTCGAAATCTCATCGAGCGTGTACCCTTTAAAATAGGCCATATCCACTATTACTTCATATTCAGGCCGCAACCCGGAAACTATTTTTCTAAGTCCTATTGCATCAGTGGAAATTTCTGTTTTTCTTGTATTTCCGCTATTACTTACGTCGGTTTCACCCATTTGGATTTTTCCTTTCATAATTTCGCCCTTCGACCGCAATTTATCAATTGCGGTGTTGCGCGCCAGATTCAGCATCCAGGTATACAGCCGTCCTTTAGCGGCATCGTACATCTTTATGTTATTCCATATCTTCACAAAAGCTTCTTGCAAAACGTCGTTGGCTGTATGCTCATCGGTCACTACTTTGGTAATAACGCCATACAAAACGCCAGCATAATTTTTGTAGAGATAGTTAAAAGCATCTCTGCTTTGCTGTTTCAACAGCAAAACGAGTTCCTCTTCACTATATGTTTTTACGTTTTCCAAATGCGTTTATCTGAATATCAAATATAGACCATTGTGTGTAAAAAGCCTAAGCTGCAGCACTAATATAATATCAAGTCAGGCATTACTTATGAAATATCATGCGGTAATCAACCTTCACCTTTCCATTACTGATGTCGTCAAGCTTCTTTTTTATCAGCCTCTTTTTCAACAGCGGCAAATAATCAATGAACAACTTGCCTTCAATATGGTCGTATTCGTGCTGAATTACCCTGGCTGTAATACCATGAAACTCTTTTTCCTGCTCAACAAAGTTTTCGTCGAGGTAGTGCAGGCGCAACTGCCTGTGGCGTTGTATGTCTTCGCGTACTTTAGGTATGCTCAGGCAACCTTCGTTGTAGGGCCATTTTTCGCCCCACTCGTCCACCATGTGGGCATTAATGAAAACTTGCTTTATGGGCACTTCATTCGGATACTTGAGGCGGTCCTCGTCTTCAAAATCTGCTACTATCTGCTCCGTATCAATAATAAAAAGCCTGATTGGCTTATTAATTTGCGGTGCGGCTAAACCTACACCATTACTGTTATAAACAGTATCCCACATATCTGCAATGAGCTTTTCCAGGCCCGGATATTCGGGAGTAATGTCATCGCAAACCTTTCTTAAAACAGGATGGCCATACGCCACAACCGGTAAAATCATGTAATGAATTATAATAATTAAGAGGCGCAAGTTACATAATTTAGGAATAGCGAAGGTGTTAATGCTTGCAGCAACCCTTATTAGATTTTAAAGAAAATGTAAATCATGTAAAGAAAACACGGTTAATACCTGCCTGCAATGAAAAAAGTCATTTTTTTTTGCTTAATTCGCAGCAAATAGAACATGACTTTTGGCAACAGGTAAAATAGTAATAATTACAGCCCCATCGGGTTCTGGTAAAACAACCCTGGTAAAAAGGCTTCTTGAACGCTGTCCGCAACTTGAGTTTTCCATTTCAGCTTGCACACGCACGCCCCGCCCCGGTGAAGTGCATGGCAAAGATTATTATTATTACAGCGAAGCAGAATTCAAAAAGCTGATAGAAGAAGACGCCTTTATTGAATGGGAAATGGTTTATACGGGTAAATACTACGGTACACTCCGAACCGAACTGCAACGGATATGGGATTCCGGCAAATCGCCATTGGTGGATATTGATGTGCAGGGCGCACTTGCAATAAGTGACAAATACCGAACCATATCGCGCACCATTTTTATACAGGCCCCATCCATTGACGAGCTGCGGAACCGACTGGTTTTCCGGGGCACCGAAACAGAGCACAGCCTGGAAGAAAGAATAGAAAAAGCAAAGCTGGAATTAGCTTTTGCCCCGAGGTTTGATAAGATAGTTATAAACGAAGACCTGACCGTTGCAACCGGTGAGTTGCAATCAGTAATAGAAGAATTTATTAATTAACGCGCAAAATCGTAATTTGCCATACCAATTGCTGTGAATTACTACCACGAGTATTATATTTAATATATGGCCAAAAAACAAAAGACAGATATTCCCGCAACTGAGCCGAGCAGTATTAACCTAACGGAGCAGCAAGCAGCAGTACCTAGCCCACCAGTAATTAAACCAAAGCTATCAGTTTACGATTTTAAGGTGCAGGCATGGATAGTTGCCCTGCTCGCTTTTGTTTTTTATGCTAATACTTATTTTAATGAGCATGCCCACGATGATGGTATTGTTATAGTAAAGAACGAATACGTACAGGAAGGTTTTGCTGGCCTAAAAGGCATTTTTACCAAGGATGCTTACGACAGTTACTACCGCCAGTTGAATACCGTTAACCAGCTTGCGGGCGGCAGGTATCGTCCACTATCAATTGCCACTTTTGCTATTGAACAACAGTTTTTTGGTGCTACGCCTGAAGATAAGATTGACAGCTTGCTGAAGCAGAGTTTCACCTACGGCATCAGCGGCCCCGAAGAAAGAAAACTGGTGAGCAACATGCACATGCGGCACCTTTTTACCGTGTTCTGGTATATGGCCTGTGTTGTAGTATTGCTTTACTTTCTGCGCACTATAGTGTTGAAAAACAACCCGATGGTTGCATTTTTGGCAACTATTCTATTTACTATTCATCCCATACATACCGAGGTGGTAGCTAACGTAAAAAGCCGCGACGAAATCATGTCGCTACTATTTATGTGCCTCACATTCATTTTTGCTTTTAAGTTTGAGGCCGAGAAAAAGATAGCTTTCCTTGCTGCTGCTATGGTTAGTTTTTTCCTGGCATTCCTTTCAAAAGAATATGCAATTACGCTGGGTTTGCTTTTACCACTCGCCTTCTATCTTTTCAATGACTACTCTATTCCTAAAAGCATACGGGCATTTATCCCCTATTTAGCCGTGGTGGGTATTTACCTCTTTATCCGGGTTAAAGTCGCCATTGGCGATAGCGACCAGACATTACCTGAGTTCTTTGCCAATATGAGGCATGGTAATGAAAATTCAGACAAGGAAATTTTAAATAACCCATACTACTTCGCTACACACACCCAAAAAATAGCCACAGAAATAGCTACTTCGCTTAACTACCTGAAGCTGCTCATTTTCCCCCATCCGCTTTCTGCCGACTATTCTTATAACAGTATTCCTTATAAAGATTTCAGCAATTCGCAGGTATGGTTATCTATACTGGTGCATACTGCCATTATTGGTGCAACCGTATTTTTTACCGTTGTACGCAAGAATTTCAAGGTGCTTGCTTTCGCAGGTGCATTCTATATACTGCATTTACTACTGGTCAATAACATGGTCTTCAATATTGGTGCAACCATGGGCGAGCGTCTTATATTCCATTCATCAGTAGGTTTTTCAGTAGTTGTAGCGATGCTCATTTATTGGATTTGCGAAAAAATACAGCCCGTTTCCGCCTCGCGCACTGCACTTATAGGCATTATGAGCGTCATTACCGTTTTGTGCGCTATTAAAACCATATCGCGCAACCCAGACTGGAAAACCGACCAGACACTTTTCTTCCAGGATATTAAAGTGGTGCCTAATAGTGTGCTCGTTAATGGCAATGTTGCGGCGGCTTACATCTCCATGTCAGACAAGGAAAAGGACGAAAACATCAAAAATGATGAACTGCATAAGGCCATCGGGCTGCTGGATAAAGCCATTGCCATTCACCCCACTTTTGTTGCCGGCTACCTTAACCAGGGTATAGCCTATTACAAACTCGGCGTACTGGACAGTGCTCAAAAATGCCTGGATAGTGTGAGGAAAAACTACCCAAGCTACCCTACCCTTAAAAGCCTGTACACCTTGCTTGGCGACTACCACATGCGTAATGGCTGGAATAACTATGGCAAATTTGGCAAGTATCCCGAAGCGATAAAAGAATTTGAGATTGGTATTTCCATTGATTCTACCAATCCTGAATTGTATTACAACCTCGGCGGTGCCTACTATTCTAACCACCAGCCAGCGGAAGCTATACAGGCATGGTCGCGTACGTTGAAACTAAACCCTAACCATACACAGGCGCAACAGGGTATGAATGCAGCTTATAATATGCTGCACGGTCCGCAGAATACGCCAACCCCTGCTCAGCAGGCCGCCCAAAAGAAGACCGGGCTGGAAAGGGTAAACTAATAGCGTATGTTTAGCACGGGCTACGGTGATAGTAACCTTTTAATTGCACTCGCCCAATGACAGAAACAGATATACAACAAGACATAAAAAGCAGCAGGGTCGAGATCCTGCTGCTTTTTATGCTATACCTGTTTATACTGCCACGCGCTTACATGGAGTACGACATGGGCTTCTGGCGCGAATGGGCACTCATTATTCACAGGCAAGGCCTGTCAAATGCCTACAATTCATCTATAAACTATTTCCCTTTATATGTTTATGGTTTGTATTTTTATGATTTATTACAGGGCACTGAAACCAGCATTATAAGCCACATTAACAGTATTAAGATGCTGTTTGTGTTTTTCGATTTTTTGCCACTCTTTGTTTTGTGCGGTTTCCGGCAAAGAATATTGTCATTTAAAATACCACACCTCTACTTGTTGCTGAACATTGCCTATGTATTCAATTCCATGGTTTGGGGCCAGTTGGATAGCATTTACACCAATTTAAGTTTTCTGGCTATTGTTACCGGTTTCTTATACCCGGTGCTGAGCGTCACTTTATATACTTTGGCACTCTATACGAAACCTCAGGCCATTGAATTTATACCTGTGCTTGCGCTGGTATGGTTATATAGTTGTAAGCATATTAAAACTATTGTTGCCGCAGTTGCAGCAAGTGCAGCAATACAACTGTTGCTGCTGTCTCCCTTTTTATTTAATGGTGGGGTTAGCAAATTAGCCTACCATGCTGTGCATTCAGTGGGTTTGTACAATAAACTTTCTATCTGTGCATTTAATATGTGGTACATTATAGAACCGAAAAATCCCTATTTCATTAATGATAGAGATACTTTCTTCCTGTTATCATACCAGGCAACCGGTTTATTGTTGTTTACCGCTGCTACGTTTTTTGTATGGTGGCCGCTTGCTAAAAAAATATGGCAGATAAGGCAGGCTGCACTGCAGGTATCTGCAGTATTATGGCAACAGCTATTTTTAGGCACGGGGCTCATTTGCCTGTACTTTTTCTATTTTAATTCACAAATGCATGAACGCTATGCCAACCCTATAATTATTTTCTTCTTCTTTTATGGTGCAACTTCCAAGAATTATAAGTTGTATGTGCTCGCATCTATTCCCTATTTCCTGAGCCTCGACAAATGCTTTCCCGATTACCTACCAATTGTTCATTACAAGCTTATTTTCGCCTCGCGGATCATTGCGATATGGTACACGGCTACCCTTATATATGGCAGCTATCTCTACTTTCAGTTTTTGAAAAAGCCTGCGGCCAGCGACTTCGCATCTGCCACTGGACGCGGAAACTAATATTACATTATCTCCTAAGCATAGGCTTCCCATGGCCCGTCCATTTACCATAAAACAAGGGCATTCTCGGCTATTGAAAATTCCTCAACCGATTGTCAATAAAAAATGTTGCAAAATATTTTGTTAATCAGTTGTTATTGAAATATATTTGCAAACAAAACAAAATACATACACGCAATTAACATTTTAAAAACTAAACAGATCCCTAAACTAAAGCAAGAATTATGAAATGGATGTTACTGTTTTTACTCGCATTGCCTGCAACTCAATCAACGGCACAGAATGTAAGCAAACAATACGAATGGGTAAAAATTGCTCCTGAACAATTGCCGGTAAAAGGAAATCAACCATACTATAATATTGACATTCCGATGGATGACGAAGGGGAAACATACACGCGCGAACAAATGGACGAGAATGCAAACTTCTATTTCAATAATGTATTTGGTTCCTCAATGATCAAAAACGATGGTAAACATAGTTTTTCGGGTGTTGGTTCTTATTCATTCAGCACTAACAAAAGCGCAAATGAAAATGATATTTACACTGTAACTTATGTGCTGGACATCAATACCAAAAAAGATAAGTACAATATGTGCATGCACAACTTCACGCTATCGCACCTTGACCAAAACGTTGATATATCGAAGCGTTTAGACGCAGCAGGTAAAACTGACTTGCTGGCTAAGAAAATTGTAGCCTGCATGCACCTGAATAACATGGCAGAACTGAAGAAAGCCTACAGCACAATGCTTAAAACAAGTACCGCTCCCGCAGCTACCGTAAGCAAATAAATCTAGCGATCATCAATAAAAAATCCGGGTAGAAGTACTTCTATCCGGATTTTTTCATTTTTATAATTGCAGCAGTATTTTATTTCAAAAACAAGTTGACGATCGAAAATATAATCGCAGCAAGCAAACCACTTACCGGTATGGTCAATATCCAAGCCCAAAGTAAGTTAAGGGTTACACCCCAACGAACAGCTGATAGCCTTTTGGTAGCACCTACCCCTATTATTGAACCTGCTATAGTGTGAGTAGTACTTACCGGTATCTTCAGGTTTTCGGTAAGGAATAAGGTAATAGCACCTGCAGTTTCCGCAGCAACACCTTCAAAAGGTGTTACCTTGGTAATACGGGTTCCCATAGTTTTAATGATCTTTGAACCACCACTAAGTGTACCTATTGATATAGCGGTATAACAGGCCAATGGTACCCAGTTGGGCATGTGTGCATCTGCCTGCATATATCCGGCGCAAACCAAGGCTGCGGTTATGATACCCATTACCTTCTGCGCATCGTTACCACCATGGCCAATACTGAAAATAGCCGATGAAACTAATTGAAAACGTTTGAGATAAAGGGTTGACCTGGCCGTATTCAATGAACCCAATACCATGGTAAAGAAACTCATAGCTATGAGTATTAGCGAAAGTAACACCCACTTAAAATTCTCTTTTTCAAAAAGCACATTGGTATAATAGTTACCGGTATCAATTTTGAGTGTAGCCGGGTCTGTTTTCAATACGGTGAAAAGGAGGAAGATAACTGCCAGAATTACCATACCTGAAACTATTTTCGGATAAACGCCTTTACGGAATGAATAGATGAACCACAGCGATATAATGAATGCCATTAGCATACCTATAAGCGGTGCAAGAACAATGAAGCTTACTGTTTTAAGTATCAGGCCAGAATCAACCGCACCAAAACCAGCGTGCGCAATTGCGGCACCCGCAAAACCGCCTATCAAGGTATGCGATGAACTGGAAGGTATGCCAAACCACCAGGTAAGCAGGTTCCAGCTGATGGCAGCAATAAGGCCCGACATGATAACAGGAAGGGTAATAAAATTCTCATGAACAATTTTTGCTACAGTCTTTGCAACACCGTGGTCTCTGAAAATAAAAAATGCAACAAAATTGAAAAGAGCAGCCCAAAAAACAGCCTGAACCGGAGTAAGTACTTTAGTAGATACAACTGTAGCAATAGAATTAGCTGCATCATGAAAACCATTTATGTAATCGAAACCAAGCGCAAGTATAATGATAACAATAAGTAAGACGGACATAGGCTTGACTTAAGAATATTTAATGATGATCGATTCAATTACATTGGCAGCATCTTCACACTTATCGGTAACCACCTCCAGCATTTGGAAGATGTCTTTCTGCTTAATCAACTCTACCGCTGTTATGTTAGCACTAAATAACTTTAACATTGTTGCATCCAGCAAATCGTCAGCATCGTTTTCAAGGCTGTTGATTAATACGCAGGCAGAGGTGATGGTCTTTAAGTCCTTCATATCCCTGAGCGCATATACTGCAGAGTTAATAGACTTTACTGATTGGGATATTATTTCAGCAAATGCAGGGAGCGTCTTATAATCATCTTTAATTTGATAATTGACCACCCTTTTACCTGCGCCCCATAGATAATCAGCAATATCATCAAGTGACGTAGCAAGGTAATGTATATCTTCTCGGTCAAGCGGCGTTATGAAGTTGTGGCCTAACTGAATAAAAATTTCATGAGTTACCTCATCATTTTTGTGCTCCATTTCCTCTAACTTTCTCAATATTACATCTCTCTGAGTCAAATTTGTTTCGCGCATTGCATTGCTGAACATATCGCTCATTATTATAAGATTAGATGCTACCTGCTCAAATAAATTAAAAAAGACTTTATCTTTTGGGAGGAAAAACTTAAGGAATGAACCTACTGCCATAAAATGTTTGTTATTTAAAGCCCTAAAATTATCCTGAATATTCCGGCTTTAAAAATCTTAACTTAGACTTAATCATTTAATAACATGATAACCCCGCCGATGGAAGCAAAATTCATTATAAATTAATGATAACATAATTTTACGACATCACACCACAATATATTTCAGCATTTCCTCAATATAAGTGCGCTCATTACTAAGTCGCGGCACCTTGTTTTGCCCTCCGAGTTTGCCTTTATCCTTCAACCATCGTTTAAAACCATCCTTGGGCATCTGGTGCACAACAGGCATATTCAATGCTATGTCTTTATACCTTTTGGCCTCGTAGTCGGAATTAATGGCTTGCAACGACTTATCTAATAATTCAGTAAATAGTGCAAGCGGTACCGGCAGGTGTTCAAATTCAATTATCCACTCATGCCCGCCCTTGGCTGCACCGGTCATGTACATTGGTGCGGCGGAATAGTCAACAACTACCGCTCCCGTTTCGGCACATGCAATAGCTATGGCATTATCGCTATTATCAACAATAACCTCTTCACCGAAAGCATTAATGTAGTGTTTTATGCGACCAGACACTTTAATACGGAACGGATCGAGCGAGGTGAACTGCACGGTATCGCCCACCAGGTATCTCCAAAGACCTCCGTTAGTGCTGATAACTATTGCATAGTTCTTATATGTTTCTACTTCTTTCAAAGTCAGCGTGCGCGGATTTTCCTTGCCGTATTCTGACATGGGCATAAATTCATAGAAAATGCCGTGGTTCAGGAACAATAGCATCCCATCTTCATCTTCCCGATCCTGCCCTGCAAAGAAGCCTTCTGAAGCATTGTAGGTTTCTCTGTAGTTCATATTCGGGCTGGGAATGAACTGTTCAAACTGCCTGCGGTACGGAGTAAAGTTTACCCCGCCGTGAATATACAGTTCCAGGTTGGGCCAGATATCTAAAAGGTTGTTAGTGCCCGTTATCTCGAAAATACGTTTTATCAATACTATTGTCCAGGTGGGTACTCCGGCAATGTAAGTCACATTTTCACGGATAGTACTGTGCGCCATCCTTTCAATCTTCTCCTCCCACTCATTCATAAGGGCAATAGACATTTCCGGCAGGCGGAACATCTTTACCGCAAATGGCATATTTTGTATCATTACCGCTGAAAGATCGCCAAAGAAAGAAGCGCCATTCAATTGGTTAATCTGGTGACTTCCACCGAGTACAAGGCACTTACCTGAAGTGATATTTGATTGGGGTTTATCTTTCAGATAAAGTGCTAATACATCTTTCCCACCCCGGAAATGCGTATCGTTGAGCGATTCTTTACTCACCGGAATAAACTTACTCTTGTCGCTGGTAGTACCGCTCGACTTTGCGAACCACGTTATTGGCGAGGGCCAGAGTATGTTCTGTGTGCCTTCAAAAATGCGTTGTATATATGGCTTAAGCGTTTCGTAATCGTTTATGGGCACCTTCTTCTGGAAGTCGCTGATGCTGTTTATATTCTCAAAATCATATTTTTTGCCATATTCCGTAAACTGAGCCGAGCCTATAAGATGATTAAAAACCTGCTGCTGGGTATCAATTGGGTTGTGCATGAAATTGTCAATGGCACTTTGCCTTAACTTAATAAACCCCTTAAACGCAGGACTAATAATTATGCTCATTTATATTAATTGTTAACTGTCAATTGTTAATTGTCAATTTGGGGTTATTGCCGTGCTGTTGATTCCATTATATCAATTACTCTTCAATGCCTTATGTCGTAATTTAGGGTACTATTTGCCTGCAATTTTTCCAGCCGCACGCCGCGGACCTGTACTACCCTCTCTATTGCAGAGCTATGGGGATATGCTATGTTATGTATAACAGTATCGTTCATGAATAACCCAATTAACAACACATTACTGCGTAGCATAGTTCTTCCTGCGCAGTTCAAAATTCTGGCCAAGGTAAACCTTTTTAACTTGCTCATCAGCAGCAAGTTCTTCCGCTGTTCCTGCTTTCAATATCTTCCCTTCAAACAGCAGATATGCCCTATCAGTTATGGAAAGCGTTTCCTGCACGTTATGGTCGGTTATGAGGATACCAATATTCTTAAACCTTAGCTTTGCCACAATACTTTGTATGTCTTCTACTGCAATCGGGTCAATACCTGCAAAAGGCTCGTCTAATAATATAAACTTTGGGTTAACTGCAAGTGCCCTGGCGATCTCGGTTCTTCTGCGCTCCCCACCACTCAATACATCACCATTACTTTTACGCACATGCTGCAGGTGAAACTCGTCCAGTAACTCTTCTAATTTATGCGTCTGTTCGCCCCTGGTCAGCTTAGTCATTTCCAGCACTGCGGCAATATTATCTTCAACTGACAATTTGCGAAAAATAGATGCCTCTTGCGGCAGGTAGCCAATACCATTCTGGGCACGCTTGTACATAGGTAGTTTGGTAATGTTCTCACCATTCAGAAACACATTGCCTCCATCAGGCTTAATAAGGCCCACAACCATGTAAAAAGAAGTTGTTTTACCTGCACCGTTCGGTCCTAGCAAACCAACAATTTCGCCCTGGCTTACATCAAACGACACATTATTCACGACTGTGCGCTTACCGTATTGCTTTACCAGATTTTCAGTATGAATTTTCAAGTGCCAGGATTTTAGGCAAAAATAACAATGATAACTGATTATAACCCTTTCATAAAGTTAATAGTATAAAACAATAAGTTCCGGACAGCAAAGCCACCCGGAACTACTATATATACTTAAATAAAATTTCTATTTTGCAATGGTCAGTTTCTGAGCAACGCTACCGGTAGCTGTCTGCAAAGTAACTATATATAGCCCCGCTGATAAGACCGATGTATTATAAGTGATGTCATTATCGCCATTTGTCAACTGGCTATCTAAGTTTGCCACCCTTCTGCCGGTTGCATCGGTTATGAATATTTTAGCAGTAACAGCATTGGCTAAATTAAACCTTATGTGTACTATTTCTGTTGCCGGATTAGGGAAAACGTCCACTTTTGTGTGCACTTCATTCACGTTTTGAACAGCAAGTGGATTTTTACTTACTGAATAAAACACTTGGCTTACATACGGAACACCCGAGGCTGAACCCATGGTGTCGTAACCAATATAAAATACCGGATAATGGAAACCAGTTTTAAACCAAATATAAGATTCTGACTTGCCGTGGTTGAGATACCCAACTGTACTGTCGGTAGTATAACTCACAATGTGGAGCCTTGCAACATTGGTGTAGCTTACACCACCCGGTAAATTCAGGGTTCCCCATGCGTCATAATAGGTGCTATCTAACTGCTTATGGTAAAAGCCCGGCGCATAAGTTTCAAGTGATGGATCGGAAAAATTTTGTCCATAAGCTAAAGGGTATTGCAGCACGTCGTGCGCATCAAGGTTGCGGAACGCCATACCACCGGAATAAAATCCCAGCGATGAATAATGTGCCGCTGTGGTTGACAAATACGTGTAGTCTCCACTCATGTTGGTTTGTGCAAGATTGCTTCCTGTAAAAGAATCGCAATAAGGAGTTGAATCGCAGGCAACGTAATAAGAAGTATCAATGCCATTTTCAGTAAGCGATGTAAAATTCCACGTTACACCAGCGCCCGATGCGCCTTTTGAAACATTGGTATCCACACTGTGGCTGTAAAATACATCGCCATGTACGGGATTCATGTTAGCTCCAGTCAGGGTCGATTGTGCATTTGCAGTAGTTACTGCTGTTGCGGCAAGAATAATTGAAAGTAATGTTGTTTTCATTTTCTATGATTAAATTGGTTTGATTGAAGTCGTTGCTCCAACATTCATGCCAAACCAATCATCATCTTGTTAAAAAAAACAAAAAAGAAAAAGCAGGTTAATAGGGCCGTGTGAGCACTACCTGTTTTGAAATGCGACCAACAGAACTAGCCAGGTGCACAAAATAAGTGCCGGGCATAAAGGCATCGAGAGGATAGGTAATATCCTTAGGGCCGTCAGAGAGGTTATCAGTCTTTATATTAGCAATTACTTTCCCGGTAAGGTCGGTTATATAAATAGCCGAAACTAAAATGCCTTTCAGGTTATAGGCGATATGCAATTGGTTATTTACCTGCACCGGATATACCTGAAGTGAAGCGGCCAAGGCCCTGGCATCGGGTACAGATGAACTGTTAGATTGTGTGGTGTAATACGATGCATAGGTTACCCGTGGCTTACCGCCGGCAACACCTGCTGTATCGTATTTTATGATGAGGAGCGGATTATGAAAACCAGCCTTATACCAAGTGTAGTATTCTGTGCGGTTGATATTTGTGCTGCCACGGCTGCTATCAAAAGTGTAAGCTACGGTGTGCACCCTGCTTACATCTTGTTCTGCGCCAGTGGGTAAATAAAGAGTACCGTAACCATCATAATAGTAGCTATCAATTTCGTTGTGGTATCTTGCTACCTTAAACTCGGGATTTATTATCGTGTCTTTACGGGCGTAACTATATGCCTTTCCATATTGCATGGCAGCTACATTGGCCCCAAACACCAGGTTGTGGCCAGCCATTGAAAATAATTTGTCCGTGGAATTATATGCCAGGTTACTATTGCCAGGTCCATTTTCGGTATGGCCCTGGTATATAATACAATATGGCGTTGCATCGCAAGTAAAGTAAGCCGTTGTATCTAGTTTTCGTTCGGTAAGGCTAATATAGCTCCAGTTTACATTTGCCCCCGAAAGGCCAACACTTATAGCATTGTTATCTACGCGGTGACCATAATATATTTCGCCATCAACAGGGTTTAAGGCAGCTGCAGTTAGCGTTGGCTGCGCTTTAGCAACACATACCAAGACCACAATTGCAAAAAAGGAAAGTACTGTTATTTTCATGGGTAGCTGTTTAGTGAACTATACAAATTTACCCAATATTGGCTGCGCAAGAGGTGAATACTATCTTAAATTTAGTACCCGGGGAGTGTTTGAAACAAACATGCGCTACCAACTGCCACCGGCACCACCACCATCAGTGCTGCCACCACCGAATCCGCCAAATCCCCCGAAACCACCACCGCCGAAACCGCCACCATCATCGCCGCCTCTACCACCACGACCGCCGCCCAGCATATTACCCAGTAGGAAACCGGTCGCAATATCGCCCATACCGCTACCGCTCATATAATTTCCACCGCCGCCACCACCGCGGTTTCTCATCTTTAATATAAAAATTACGAAGATCACTAAAATGATTACAGCCCCGGCTGGGAAACGTTTCTTGCCAGTGCGGCTTTCCGGGTCACCTTTGTATTCGTCTTTTGTAATGGCAATTACTGCAGTTGCTGCATCTGAAAGGCCCTTATAATAGTCGCCGGCTTTAAATGCCGGAATCATTTCGTTACGCACTATGCGGCCACACTGGGCATCGGTAAGTACACCCTGCAAACCCTTACCTACTGTTATGAATGTGCCCTTTTTACCGCTGCCATTATCCAGCGTAACCAAAATGAGCACACCATTGTCCTTCCCTTTTTCACCTAAACCCCAGTCATTAAAAATATGAACGGAGTATTCATTAATATCATGTCCTTCAATTGTTGGAACTGTTACAATAGATACCTGGCAAGAAGTTGTTCTTGAAAATTCATCTAATTGTTGCTCCAATTGGTCCGCCTCGCCTGCCCTTAATATATGGGCAAAATCATTAACCAATCTTGCCGGGCTTGGTTTATCGGGGTAAACCTTCTTGTCATCGGCGTATACGCTAAGCCCTGCAAAGAAGAATGTAAGGAGCAGTAATAACTTCTGCCAGTTAAACGCACGTATTATATTACTGCTCATTTTCCAAATACTATTTCGTCAGGAAGTTCATTTTTCTTTATGCTCGGGTCGTAAGGGAAATGGCTACCTAAAGCAATACCTAGTTCTCTAACGCAATTACTGAGTCCGTCAGCTATTTCATTTTTACGGAGATGACCTTTTAATTCATCTGCCGCTTTTTCCCAAAACTGCTGGCCACCTGCTTTTTCATAAATGACCACATCGCCAAACAGTGCGAATTTCTTATCGGTCATAGCTACGTAAACAAGTATGGCATTTCGGGCAGTCGTCTTTTCCATCTGCAGGCGCACGAAAATTTCCTTGGCCCTATCTAACGGATCGGGTTTGCAATGCGGTTCTACAAACACCCTTATTTCACCTGATGTTTTGCTTTCAGCTTCCTTTATGGCTGCTACTACCCTGCTCTGTACGTCGGCATCGAGTATAGGTTTCTTTTTGAAGAGTGAAAACATATTTTCAGACTTTTGTTTGTAAAAAATTGTTGCAGCAAGGCGCAATCTTGGTTTTTGATTTCACCAGATAATACCTTTTCGGTTAACCTAATGGTATAAACCTTCGCCTTTTTGCAGGGAACAACCTAGAATTTCACCTTAGGAGCAGACTGTGCTCCCGCTTCTGCCTGGAACATCGCTTTCTCCTTGAAACCAAACATGCCGGCAAGTATATTATTAGGGAATGAAGTTACCTTCACATTATATGTAGTCACTACATCGTTAAAGCCCTGACGCGCCACATTAATACGGTTTTCGGTACCTTCCAACTGACTTTGCAGGTCACGGAAATTCTCGTTAGCCTTGAGCTGCGGATATTGTTCTGATACCACCATCAACCGGCCTAAAGCCTGGCTTAACTGGCCCTGTGAAGCCTGGAACTGCTGCATTTTTTCAGGAGTAAGGTCTTTAGGGTCAATTTTAATGGCAGTAGCGTTAGCCCTTGCCTGAATAACGTCGGTCAATGTTGTTTTTTCGAAATTAGCTACGCCCTTAACTACCTCAACCAAGTTTGGAATAAGGTCAGCACGGCGCTGATACTGGCTCTGAACATCGCCCCACTTGTGGTCCACTTCTACACGGCTGCTATTCATACCATTGTAACCACAACCACCTACTAATACCAACAGCAATACTATGCCGAGGAAAATATACAATCCTTTCATTGTTTTTAATTTTCAGTAAAATTACTGTGTACTGCGGTAAATAAAGAATGTATTTCGGCGAACAATCACAAATTATCGGTAATTAATGGTTTACAGCAGGTTGCTGTATACATGCAGAGGCGAATAAACCAACCCAATCTAGTTAAGCGCCACCGGCAACGAAAGGTAAAAAACTGACCCTTTACCTAATTCACTTTTGAAATGTATATCGCCTTTCTGGTAAATCATAAACTCTTTACAGAGCAGCAACCCCAACCCTATCCCTTTTTCGTCATTAGTGCCGAACGTAGAATTTGACCTTAATGTAAATATTTCCTTCTGCTTTTCAGCATCCATGCCTATTCCAGTATCCCTTATCGCGATTTCGCCCAAACCGTTTTGGCTAGCAAACAATATCTCCACTTCGCCACCCTGCGGCGTGAACTTGACAGCATTATTAATAACGTTGCGCAACACTATCCGCAACATATCTTTATCGGCTATCACCTCCACATGCTTATCAATGTTGTAGGTGAGTTTAATTCCCTTTTTAGCCGCACTGTTTACTTTGGTGTTACGGGCATCCTCAATCATGGTAGCAAGATTAATTGAAGCAAGTTTTGGATTAACTCCGTTCATCTGGTTTTTTGACCAGTACAGCAGGTTCAGCAGGAGATCTGAAGTATAACGCGTCTGTTCATACAACTCCTGTTCTATTTCCTTTCGCTCATCGCCGCTGAGGTCGCTTTCTGATAGTATACCCAGATAGCCTGTAATGGAATCGATTGGAGACCTAAGGTCATGCGATACTATTGAAAACAGCTTATTTTTTTCCGCATTGGCTTGCTCTAATAATTGGTTCTGCACTTTTATCTGCTCGTTCTGCACCAATATCTCCTCTAGTCTTGAAGCGGCTATTTTCCTTTCGGAATGGTAGTATTTCCGGAGGTAATTGGTGATAACATAACCGAAAACTATTACAGCAATGTATCCAGAAAACACATCCAGATTATGCTGCATTTCGTTACTGTAAGTACTTTTTATCCAATCGGGATGCAAGAGACCAGATGCAATAAGTGTAGTCGCTATGCT
Source organism: Chitinophagales bacterium (assembly GCA_038228575.1). Taxonomy (GTDB): domain Bacteria; phylum Bacteroidota; class Bacteroidia; order Chitinophagales; family Chitinophagaceae; genus Flavipsychrobacter. The sequence continues at coordinate 105,587 of JBBRPD010000004.1, forward strand.
GATGTGCAAGAATAGCCAAAGCCAGTAAAAGCGTGGCGGGGAAATAGCTATCAGCAAAATAAAAGTTAGACAGAAGTAGAGCAACGTTGGACCCGAAATACCCGAATTACTGTAGAAGTTAGCAACCATTGCACCATAGCTTGCAAATGCATACACCACCGTACCTGGTTTATACAGCCTCCTTACTCTGGAAAAGTAATAGAGAATAGAAAGGGTTACCAGCAATATTGCCAAAACCACACACATAATTTGTTGACCCAGATACAGGTCAAGCACAAAAGAATAGCATAAAATAAGAGCAGATACAATGCTGATAGCGTTAAAGACCCGGTTTTCCATCGAAAACGAATTCTTTTCCCCTGTCAGCTTAACCCAGTACTGTTTAAATGGTGCGTCACTCATGCAATCACATTTTGTGTTTGGGTATAAATAGGAATCGATACTATGGCTTAAGCCTCTAATTGTTAAGCAAATGTAAACGAAGTTTTTTGAACTACCAATGTATAGACATCGATGTTGTTAAAACACGGCTCTGGTTATCCAAGCTTAACACGGAATTGGCACATAGAGTAGAGTTAAAGCTATTTCTTGTAACCGTATATTACAGTGCGCATCTGAATTTAAAAGTTTCTTGCCGCTTTCTTCTTTACTTCGGTAAATACTTATAATTTTCCTGAAAATTTAGCAGGCATGAAAAAGATAGGAATAATTGGTTCGGGAGAAGTGGCGAAGGCACTTGGGAATGGCTTTTTGAAACATGGTTATGACGTAATGTTGGGTTCGCGATACTCAGCAAAAATTACACCCTGGAAAGAGCAAGCTGGTGAAAAGGGCCATATAGGCACACCAAACGAAGCGGCAAAATTTGGCGAAATAGTTGTTATTGCCGTAAAGGGCTCGGTTGTAGCAAACGTAATTGAAGAAGCTGGTCCGCAAAACCTGCAACATAAAACTGTGATTGATGCTACCAACCCAATTGCAGAATCAGCACCCGAAAATGGCGTATTGAAATTTTTCACTACCATGGATGAATCGCTGATGGAGCGCCTGCAAACGCAATTCCCGGAAGTGCATTTCGTGAAGGCATTTAACAGTGTAGGCAGTTCGCACATGGTAAACCCAAAATTCAGCGAAACACCAACCATGTTTATTTGTGGCAACAACAACAATGCAAAAAAACAAGTGACAGAGATATTAGATAAGTTTGGCTGGGAAGCTGCCGATATGGGTAAAGATACTGCGGCAAGGGCCATTGAACACCTTTGCATGTTGTGGTGCATACCCGGTATGCTCAACGGCGAGTGGAACCACGCATTTAAATTATTGAAAGGAAAATAAAATAGTAACCAAGTTTATAAATGCCGTTGTATGCTTTGCGCTTGCAACGGCATTGTTATGTGGTAAGAAGCACCGGACAGCCGTTAGCAAAGGAAAATAAGATATTCAATCAGAAAAAACGGTCAAGCCTTAAAAGAAATTATACCTGCTAAACGTGTTCAATCTCTGAAAGAAAGGTGATAAATATCATATTGCTTAAAGCTTATTTTGCCGAAATCGCTAGGTGTCTTTACTACGGAATCGAAACTGGGTGTATATGCACTAGCAGCGACATTAGCTATGGTGTCCTCATTTTCGTTGGCTGAATAATTCTGAGAATAGGAATATGTTTTGAATTTAGACAGATACCAGTTTTTTAATAAGGCAGAGTATTGGAATGTTGCACACTCCCCCGAACTCACACCCGCAGAACCTCCAAACCAATGCTCTATTGTGAATGTCCCTTTATCAATGGTTATGGCAGAATAAGGTTCGGAATTTGGTAATTCACCGTCCTTATCGCGGTTGTATACTGCCTTCCGGCTGCTGGCAACCAATTTGAAAGTTCCATCGGGCTGGCTAAGCAGCAACATACAAATTCTTGCTGGTGCTGGTTGGTTGTCAAGGTATTCTTCTCGCTTTTTAAGCACCAAGAGCACGTCAGGCCTGTTATCATCGTTTAGCAGCCCAACAGCAGAATCAAAAATTTTATAACTCGGTGGAATGAACTTTTTCACTTTACTTACTGGGAACGTTACGACCGTTTTTCGACTTTGTGCAGTGGTTACTTGTGCGCCAAAAGCAAGAATTAGGAAAGCCAAACGAAGTGGTCTAAAAAAACTTTGCATGGGTATGTAGCTAATAAAGTTCTGTAAAGTTAGCACATGAAGTGTTATCTATTACACAACTAATAATTTTTGTAACTACTATAATTCGAAAATAAAATTCTGCCGAATTGCTTACTCGTACTAAACTTAGTTAATGGCGGGTCGGTATCGTTATGAGGTATGGTGTTTTTATCAATTGTAGTCAGCAGCCAATCATTTATCTCCGGCTTATATTTGAAAGTAACCTTATCGTCCCAGCCTGCGGAAGCCAATCCTCCCTCTTGCTGTATTGAAAAACTACCCTGCGCTATGGATAGAGTTAGCCACGCACAGGGGAAAGACCCTCCTTCCCCATATTTTAAAATTATATTATCGTTTCGCGCACCCAGTCTATAATGGCAAGCAGCACTACCTACTAACAGCAGACATATGCGTGGGTGCGGTTCTGCTGTGGTATCTTCCCCTGTAGCCGCAAGTGCCAAAATAACATCGGTAAACTGATCGCTATTGAGGTTTCCGAATGCGGAATCTATAACGAGGTAACCACTGGGTATAAATTCGGAGGCCGCATTAATTAACGAAACATTCCGCGCCTGCTTTACCTGCGCTGTTAGCTTGCCGCAAAGTAGCAGCATCAAAGCAAACGAACATAAAGTTGTACCGGAAAATAACGACCTAATTTGCAAATTGTTTACGTTTACAAGCATGAATTTACAGAACTTAAAGCAGTATTTGGCAGCCGCTACACTGGTACGGTTATGATTTTTATTATTTTCGCTAAGCATAAGCAAAATTTTAATTGGAATCAATATTTACACAGTGCTGTTTAATTACCGCAATTACTTAATTTTAGCGTTATGAATCCGATTATATCTATCCGATCGCTCAGCAAAAACTACGGCGATAAAACCGTTCTCCACAATATAGATCTCGAAGTAGCACCGGGTCAGATCATTGGTTACATAGGGCCGAATGGTGCCGGTAAATCGACCACCGTAAAAATACTTACCGGCATAATACAAGACTACGAAGGCACAGTTACCGTAATGGGTAAGAACCTTCGGGAAAACATTATGGAAGTAAAAAGCAAGGTGGGTTATATACCCGAGCTGGCTGAATTGTATGACCTGCTTACACCAAGGGAATACCTCACTTTTATTGGAAAACTGCACCATTTAAGTAATGAAGTTATAGAAGACCGGGCCAGTAAAATGCTTGATTCATTCGGGCTTTTGCAAAATATGGACCAGCGCATGGATAGCTTTTCGAAGGGTATGCGTCAAAAAGTGCTCATAACGTCGGGCTTGTTACACAACCCTACTATAGTGTTTATGGATGAACCCCTTTCAGGGCTTGACGCGAATGCGGTAATACTGGTGAAGGAATTGCTGCAGGCACTGAAGCAGGAAGGTAAAACCATCTTCTACTGTTCGCACATGATGGATGTTGTAGAAAAAGTATCGGACCGTATAGTATTGATTAACAACGGTGAAATTATTGCCAACGGAACTATTAGTGAATTAAAAGCCGGCGGCACCGAAAGTCTGGAACAGATTTTTTCTAAACTCACTTCTTCGGGCAATCAGGTACAAAAAGCCGATGACCTCGCTGCTGCTATGAGCGACCGCAATACCCTAACACAACCTTACAACCATGAATAAGTTATTGCTTAAACTCATAATGCTGCCCTCATTTTTATGGAAAAGTTTGGGTGCCGACCTTGTGCAGCTGGAAGCCATACTTACCATGCGCATCACCATTGACGATCGTAAACCAGTAGGTATAGGCAGGCGGCAAAATCAGAAGAAAGATATAAAGCATGGGTCTATAACCAGTGCGCTCATATTTGCGGCAATGGGCATCATGTATTCATTCCCGGTTTGGATAATTGAAGACCGCGTATTCGGCATGTCGGTCTATTTTTCTTTACTGTTCTTAATACTAACGCTTACCCTCATTACCGATTTCAGCAATACGCTGTTTGATAACCGCGACAAATACATACTTTTCCCCCGCCCAATTGACGATCGCACTATCGTGCTTTCTAAACTATTGCATGTATTTATTTACCTGCTGCGCATGGTTTTGCCTATGTCGCTCGCCGGTTGGGTAGCACTCGGCTATCTGGATGGATGGAAGTCAGCCATTTTATTTCCTTTGCCGCTTACTCTGATGGTTTTCATGGCCCTGTTTTTAGTGAACACCTTCTATTTAATTGTATTGCAGGTTACAAAGGCCGAGAAGTTTAAAGATGTAATTAACTATTTTCAAATACTTACATCTGTTATTTTCTTCGCCAGTGTGTATTTGTTACCCCAATTGTTTAAGAGCGACGATGCCGGAACAGCATTTTCTTTCAGCCGTTTTAAGTGGATGCAGTACCTACCCTCTTCATGGCTCGGGTCTTGCTGGACCTGGATCGGCTTCCATCAAAGTGTGGGTAACGGTACGATCAACAGTTTGCTTGGCGTATCTACCCCACTTATAAGCGCATTCATTCTGGTTAAATACCTTGCCCCGCAATTCACCAAAAAGATCAGTGGTATTGATGGTGCGGAGGTTACAGAAAGTAAACAAGTGATAACAGTACAATCGCGGTCAAAAAACAGACTCTACATTACCCTTGCTAACCTTTTTAATGTAAGCGACGATGCCAGGGCCGGCTTTATGATCACCTGGCTGCAATCATCACGAAGCCGCACCTTCAGGATGCGGGTCTACCCTTCGTTTGCATTTGTGCCCATCTATTTCATGTACATGATGCTGCAGGGCAAGGATGAATCCATATCGTACCTGTTCGAGCACCTGAAAGACACATCAAAATACTTCTTGCTGCTCTACATGTCCAGCTACGTGCTCATCATGAGCATGAACTACCTCATCATGTCAGACCAGTATAAGTCAGCATGGGTGTATTTTTCTGCGCCATTAGCAGTGCCGGGTAAAGTGATGATTGGTGCGTTGAAGGCGCTTTGGGTTAAATTCTTCCTGCCTTTCTTTATTGTATTGGCCGGCTTTTCAGTTTGGGTGTGGGGTTTTAAAATATTGCCCGATGTGTTTATTGCATTGGTAAATGTTACTCTGCTGGCAGTCTGCATGGCCCGCATCAGTTACCGGCAACTCCCTTTTTCCATGATGGAACAGCAAAAACAAAAAGGAGGCCGTATTTTCAAATCGTTCCTTACCATGCTACTACCATTTGCACTGGGTATGGGCCATTTTGCAGCCCGCCATTTGTGGTGGCTGGAGGTAGTTTTAGTATTTCTTTCCTTCGCCATGTTGTGGTTACTTTGGGATAGCTATACCAATACCAGCTGGGAGCATATTACACAGGAAGAATCATAAAAAATCAGGAACAGGCACGGCAGCATTACTTACTTTACAAAGTACAGTACTACTCACTATAAATGCTTTTTACGGGCCAATTTTGGTAATTCACTGCACTAAATGGCAAAAAAGTGTGTAGATTACGCTAAAATGTTGCATATAAGCAAAAAAAATTGCAAAAAAATTTTACGATACCAAAATATCTACTACATTTGCAGTCCGAAAAAACATTATTCATAACCCCCCAAATAATTTCAATTATTTATGTCGGTAAAAATTCGCCTGCAAAGACACGGCTCGAAGAAGCGCCCATTTTACTTCATAGTTGTAGCTAACACAACAGCTCCACGTGACGGTAAATTCATTGAGAAATTAGGAACATACAACCCACTTACTGTTCCTGCAACCATTCGTGTTAACCGCGAACGTTCGCTGTATTGGCTGAACAAAGGCGCAGAACCTACCAACACCTGCCGCAGAATCCTTTCATTCAAGGGTGTTCTGTTCCTTAAGCACCTTTATCGTGGTGTATCTCTCGGCTTGTTCGATGAGACAACTGCAATTGAGAAGTTTGAAAAATGGAATGGCGAGCATGAAGAGCTGGTAGCTAAGAGAGAAGAAAACCATCGCAAGCACAAAGCTGAAAAACGTCATGAAACAATGAGCGAATCAGTTCGTAAAGTAGAAGAAAAGAATGCTGAAAAGCAACTTGCTGCTGCTGCCGCTGCTGAAACAGAAACTCAAACAGAAGAAAGCACAGAACAACAAGAAGGTTAATTCCGGTTGTTGCAATTATATTGAAAATCCCTGCTGCAAAGCGGGGATTTTTTTCGTGTGCCTGATTCCTAGTTTTACAATAGTACCGCCTGCTTTAAGCTCAATAAAAACTAAAAAAATGTGGTGAAATAAAAAAATACTACGAACTTTAAGCTATGAAAATAAATATACTCATTCTATTATTGCTTGTGGCATTTGGTGCTGATGGGCAGATTATTACTACTTATGCAGGAACAGGCACATCAGGCTATACAGGGGATGGTGGGCAAGCAACTACAGCAAATCTAACTAACCCTACATCTGTTTTTGCAGATATTAACGGAAATGTATTTTTTTCTGACCCCAATCAATACGTTATTCGAAAAATAGCGTCAACCGGAATAATAACAACTATTGCAGGTGTTGGCCCAGGCGGCAGCGGAAATATGGGAGATGGCGGACAGGCTACCGCTGCAAGATTAATTTATCCGCAAGGTGTTATTGCTGATAGTACAGGTAATGTATATTTTGCAGATAGTGACAGCCCTCGCATCCGTAAAATTAATACGGCTGGAATAATCTCTACTATTGCAGGTACAAAAGTGGCTGGATTTAGCGGAGATGGTGGACCAGCAACCGCTGCACAATTGAGTGGTCCTAATGACCTGTTCATGGACAAAAACGGCAATATATATTTTACAGATGTTTTAAATTACAGAGTTAGAAAAATAAACACATCTGGTATCATTTCTACAATTGCTGGTACAGGAATATCTGGATTTAGTGGTGACGGTGGTCCCGCGACAGCAGCCCAACTTGGTTATTCATATTATATAACAATTGATAAAGTGGGCAATTTATACATCGGAGATGATTCAACTGCAAGAATAAGAAAAGTATCTGCTACTGGTATTATTTCTACCGTAGCCGGCACAGGAGTTGTCGGTACCGTATCGGCGGGTGATGGCGGGCCAGCAACCTCAGCAGTGTTGGGTTTAGTGTATGGTTTGGCGACTGACAATGTTGGAAATCTTTATTATAGCGAGGAAGTTGACGGACGTATTCGCAAAATTGATTTTGCTACAGGTATTATTAACACGGTTGTTGGTGATGGAACTGTATGCGCATTTGGTGGGGACGGAGGTCCTGCGACACAGGCGAAGTTATGTGCACCAAATGGAATTTCAATTGACAAACATGGGAATTTATATATAAATGATGCAGGCAATTATCGAATTCGCCGTGTAAAGGGAATTGTAAGCAGTGTAGAAGAAATAAATGAACGTGCGCAAATAACCCTCTCCCCCAACCCAGCAGTGTCAGGGTTATTTTCTTTAAACATCAATACCACAGCCCCGGAAACAGCTACAATTACCATTACTAATGTAACCGGCAGCACCATAAAAACACTGCAAAGCGAAACCAATAAAGCCTTGGATATTCAGCTAAATGTGCCCACAGGTTTATACTTTGTAACAGTAACTACAGCACACGGCGTATGGACTGAAAAAGTTGTGGTGGAATAAAAAAATACTACGAACTTCAAGCTATGAAAATAAGTATACTCATTCTATTCTTGCTTATGGCATTTGGTGCTGAGGGGCAAATTATTACTACTTATGCTGGGAATGGTACCGCAACAAGTGGTGGCGACGGCGGGCCGGCAACTGCCGCAGAACTAAATTGGCCAACGGGAGTCTGTACCGACTGGAATGGCAATGTTTACATAGCTGAAGCTTACGGATTTCGTATTCGAAAGGTAAACTCAAGTGGCGTCATTTCAACTTATGCTGGCAACGGCATTTCAGGCTACGGAGGTGACGGAGGAGCAGCAACTTCTGCGAAGTTAGCTCAACCGGAATTTATTGGAGCGGATAGTATAGGCAACTTATATCTTTTAGATAGCGATACCCCGAGAGTTCGAAAGGTAAATACTAGCGGCATAATAACTACGATAGGAGGAACTGGGTCTCGTGGATACAGTGGCGATGGGGGACCGGCGACAGCAGCAATGTTCGGCATTTTAAAAGGTATGGTTGTTGACAAATATGGAAATGTATTTGTCGCTGATTTAGACAATCACAGGGTTAGAAAAATTAATAGTAACACTGGCATTATAACAACAATTGCGGGCAATGGTGCATCCGGCAACTCGGGCGACGGCGGACAGGCAACAATTGCTTCTTTTGGGTGGGTCCGAGACTTAGCTATCGACAAATTAGGCAACCTTTATATTAGGGATGATTCTTTTTATCGTGTAAGAAAGGTTACCCCCTCAGGAATTATAACTGCAGTAACTGGAACAAGCAGTGGAACAATTTCAGGAGACGGCGGGCCCGCCAGCGCTGCATCTATAGGAGCAAATGGAGGTGGACTGGCTGTTGACGCAAAAGGCAATATTTATATAGTAGAAGAAAATGGAAACAGCATAAGGAAAATAGATGCTACAACCGGAACAATCAATACGGTAATAGGCAACGGCACACCTGGTTTTGGCGGAGACGGAGGCCCAGCATCAGCAGCTACTTTTTACGCACCTATGGGTATTGCCATCGGACAGAACGGCAATATATACATAGCGGACGTAGGTAATATGCGAGTTAGGTACATTAGATCTACTGTTGGCGTAAGTGATGTTAATGAAGATTATGCCCAAATAACCCTCTCCCCCAACCCAGCAACATCAGGGTTATTTTCTTTAAACATCAACACCACAGCCCCGGAAACAGCTACAATTACCATTACCAATGTAACCGGCAGCACCATAAAAACACTGCAAAGCGAAACCATTAAAGCCGTGGATATTCAGCTAAATGTGCCCACAGGTTTATACTTTGTAACAGTAACTACAGCGCATGGCGTATGGACTGAAAAAGTTGTGGTGGAATAAAAAATTACTACGAACTTTAAGAAATGAAAATAAGTATACTCATTCTGTTATTGCTTGTGGCATTTGGTGCTGAGGGGCAAATTATTACTACTTATGCTGGGAATGGTACCATTGGTTATACAGGGGATGGAGGACAAGCAACTAGTGCAGGTATTTTCGGTCCTGGAGGAATCAAAATAGACAAAACAGGAAACTTATACATTGCCGATGCAGGCCATTATGTAATAAGAAAAGTAAGCCCGGCTGGTATAATTTCCACGATTGCAGGAACGGGATCTACTGGCTATAGCGGTGATGGCGGACCTGCAACAGCTGCGCTTTTAGGTCTACCTGTGAGTGTAACTTGCGATAGCATTGGGAATGTATATATCGTTGACGCCGATGGTGTAGCAATTCGGAAAATTAATACAAGTGGTATAATTAGTACCATAGCGGGAACGGGAGTTGTTGGTTACAGCGGAGACGGTGGACCAAGTACAGCAGCAAAAATTAATTATCCAACTGATATTGTTGCAGACAATATAGGGAACGTATTTTTTGTTGACGAATATAATAACAGAATAAGAAAAATTTCTACCTCGGGTATTATATCAACTATTGCCGGCACGGGAGTATCCGGCTTTTCTGGTGATGGAGGCCCTGCTACTGCTGCTAAAATCGGTGTAATCTATGCCATTGCTCGGGATAAATTGGGCAGCATTTATATAAGTGATGATTCTGCCATGAGAATTCGTAAAATATCGCCATCAGGCATCACTACAACAATTTGTGGAAATGGCACACAAACGTCAACTGGCGATGGAGGGGCCGCGACTGCGGCAACAATAGGAACTGTTTTGGGGCTTGCTATTGATAATAACGGCAATTTACTGCTTAGTGATGAGGAATTTGGTCGCATCAGGCTGATCAATCAGACAACGGGAATAATTACAACCATAATTGGCGATGGTACGCCGTGCGGATTTGCAGGAGATGGCGGGCAAGCAACAGCAGCGCAGATGTGCGCACCCTACGGCATTACTGTAGATAAATATGGTAGCATTTATTTTTCTGATGCCCACAATCATCGTATACGTAGCGTTAGAAATACCCTGGGCGTTACGCATCCAGATGAAATTCAAACAAGTATCACCCTCTCCCCCAACCCAACAACATCAGGGTTATTTTCTTTAAACATCAACACCACAGCCCCAGAAACGGCTACAATTACCATTACCAATGTAACCGGCAGCACCATAAAAACACTGCAAACCGAAACCAATAAAGCCGTAGATATTCAGCTAAATGTGCCCACAGGTTTATACTTTGTAACAGTAACTACAGCGCATGGCGTATGGACTGAAAAAGTTGTGGTGGAATAACGGTTTGGGTTGTACCCTATTGCCTATATATTTGCATTATGAAAATAGCCGCTACCCAAAAGCTTGCAATATCTACGGCTATTTTTATTTTAGTTACCTGCTGTACCCGTGCACAAACCTACATGGTAAATGGTACAGTAAAAAGCATGGATAGTATTGCGGTTGCAAGTGCAGCCATTTCAATACAAAAGTATAAGGGCGCCGGGTCAGCGATAACAGATAGTAATGGCTTTTTTAAGGTAGCCGGGCTAGTGCCTGGCAAATATGTAGTTACCGTCAACAAGCCTGGTTTTACTTCACATATCGATAGTGTTACCCTTGTCGATAAAAACCTTGATCTGGGCTTAATTATACTCACTCCTTTTACCCATGAATTAAAGGAGGTGAGTGTAGTGGAGAAGATTCTGGCTATGGTGCAGAAAGACGACACGCTCGAATTTAATAGTGGTGCGTATAAAATTAATCCGGATGCTGATGCTGCGGATCTTATTAAAAAATTGCCCTCTCTTGCTGTGCGCAATAACCGCATAACCGCACAAGGCGAAGATGTAGTGAAGATACTTATTGATGGCAAACCATTTTTCGGTAACGACCCTTACAACACACTGCGACTGCTACCGGCAGGTATAATTGCCAAAGTGCAGGTGTACAACGAAAAGAGTGAGCAGGAGCAATTCACTGGCTTCAGTGAGGGCCAAACCAGCAAGACCATAAATATTGTAACTAAACCAGGCAAGCGCAATGGTGTATTTGGTAAACTGTATGCCGGCACTGGTGGCGATGAAAACACAACACGGTATGGAACTGGTGCCGACATTAATCATTTTAACGGAGATACGCGCATAACAGCCACAGCACACTCTGACAATCTGAATGCCACAAATTTCACTGATCCCAACCCTACCGCAAGCGGTGGTAGCGGTTACACAACAAACACAGCCGCAGCAATAAATCATACTGATAAATGGGGTAAAAAAACTGATTGGAACGGAAGTTATGCCTTTGACGATGCCAGCAACAGTAACCAAAAAACGCTTATAAAAAACTATACAATCCCTTCCAGTTACGGGCAAGTATACCGGGAAAACAACACTAACTACGCACGTACTTTTACCCATAGGGTAAACATGGGCATATACACCAAAATAGATAGCCTGAACACGCTTAATATCTTACCCCAGCTTTCTTTTCAAAATTCAAACGGCAATACCCAAAGGGCAGGTAATACTACCGATAGTCTCGGTGCACTTAATGCGGCAACTAACAGAAGCGTTAACCATAATAGCAGCCATACAATTAATGGCAATTTACTGTACGGGCACCGATTCCGAATAAAAGGCAGGAGCATCTCTTTAAACCTGAATGCTAACGACAATGCCACCCAAAGCACAACCCTGTTACAAGGCAGTAATACCTATTTCAGAAGCCCGCTGCTCAGCGACACCGTTAACCAGCAGACCATACAAAACCAAGTAGGCAGCAATTACAGTGGCAATATAACTTATACCAATCCGGCAGGCAAGGAAGGTCAGCTAAAGGCAACAGTGGATATTAATTTTATGCCATCGAAAAATGAAAGAAATACCTACAATTATGCCGATGCAACCACGTCGTATTCCGTGAAAGATACATTGCTATCTAACACCCTAACCAATACGACCTGGAATAGTAAAGCCGGCTTCAGTTACCGACGGCATGTAGCCAAACATGAAATTTCTTTGGGACTGCATTATCAGCTTGCGAGTTTACAGGGTAACACGCCAACTGTTGCTGGTCAACAATTTGAACGCAATTACCAAAACATACTCCCGGTTACCGCCTACAAATATAAATTTTCACGAAATTCAAATATACAGATTAATTATAGCACCTATACCCGTGCACCCTCTGTTACCCAGTTACAAAATGTAGTTATTAATGCCGACCCACTGCACCTCAGCACCGGCAATCCTGATCTGGTACAACCCTATACGCATAATCTTATTATGCGGTATAACTATACTAGCAAGAACGCACAAAACAGTGTCAATTGCTCCGTTGGCGGCTATTATACCACCAATACTATTTCCACAAATGTTATAATAGCAGATAAAGATACGTTACTAATGCAGCGTATTCTTTTGCCGAAAGGTTCTCAACTCAGTATTCCGGTGAATACTTCGCCTTCAACATTGCTTAACTCCAACGCCGGTTACAGCATGCCACTAGCGAAACTCAAGTGTCTGGTCAATTTTACCCTTAATGCGGACTACAGCAGGATCCCGGCAATTATTAATAACGTTGTAAATTATCAAAATCGCACAAATGGCGCGTTCAGCATAGCCATTAACAGCAATATTAGTGAAAACATTGATTTTACAGTCACTTCTAACACAGCAGTTGTGGCCAGCAACAATTCACTCCATAACCAAACCAATGCCACCTACTTTAACCAGGGTGGCACAGGTACAGTCAACCTGATATTACCACACGGAATTGTATTCAATACAGGTATTACTTATCAGGCTAATTACGGGCTGAGTGCCGGGTATAACCAGAACTTTGTAGTCTGGAATTTAAGTGCTGGCAAAAAGCTGTTTAAGAAGCAACAAGGCGATATCCGCATATCCGCATTCGATCTGCTGAATAACAACAATAGCATTCAACATACAGTAACCGAAACCTATGTTCAAGATAGCCGGAACAATATTTTGCAACGTTATATACTCCTCACCTTTAGCTACAAATTGCGAGACTTTCATTAATTGGCGATTCTTGCTGTTGCCCCCTAGGCTATACCAATGAAATAATACTTACCAATAACAGTAAGTTTATACAAAATTAATATAATTTAGAGTGATGCATTAAGTGACTCAGGGTACTTTTGACAAACACACAAATTATATGAATAGCAAACTGTTATTTTCTGCCTTGCTGCTTTCGGGGGCAATGGTCTCTGGCTACCGTTCAGGTGCTCAGTTAAGCATTACCAGCGGTAGTGCGGTAACACAAAACTTCGATGGCATTGGCTCGTCAGCAACAGCTACCCTACCTTCGGGTTTCAAGGTGAGCCGCACAAGTGCTACCTTCTCCGGGGCCGGCACAGCTACCGAACTGGCGGCTGGCACTACGGGCACGGGCGCTTTAACCAGCACTTCATCGGGCGGGGCATATAATTTTGCTAATGGCGTAAACGCATCTTCAACTGAAAGAGGTGTTGGCTTCCTTACAACCGGGGCCGCCCCGGGGCCGGGCTATTTGTTTATGCAATTGCAAAACAATACGGGCACAACCATTACAGATATCACCGTAGCATTCGACTACGAAAAATACCGCAGCGGCAGCCGCGCTTTCGATCTCACTTTTCAGGCGAGCAGCGATGGCACCAGTTACGGCAGCGGCATAGCTGCAGGCAACCAATCTTATAGTGCAGATGCGTCAAACGGCACCATAAATAACCCACCAACCACCATTAGCAAATCGGTAACGCTTACCGGGGTAAACATCGTAAACGGCGCCAATTATTATATTAGGTGGATGTACGCGCCCAACAGCGGAACAACCTACACCAATGCCCAAGGCATAGGTATCGATAATATTTCGGTTACCGCAACTATCGGTTGCTCGGGCACTCCGGCACATGCTACAACAACAGCTGCCCCCTCGGCAGTTTGTTCGGGTAGTGCAACAACATTATCAGCTTCAGGCTTTGCTACAGGCGTGGGTATATCTTATCAATGGCAAACTTCAGCAACCGGCATTGCAGGTTCTTACAGCAATATAGCGGGCGCAACAAATACGAGTTATGGCAGCCCGGCACTTACTGCGGCCACCTATTACCGCCTCGTTACCATTTGTGCCAATAGTAGCCTTGCCGATACCAGCAGCGTTACAACTGTTGCTGTAAACCCACTGCCAAGCCCTTCTGTAAGTGGCACGGCTACTATTTTCGCAGGTGCTAGTACAACGCTTACTTTTAGCGGCACAGTTGCCGATGTTGTTTATTATTGGAATGGTGCCAGCACACTTTCTACAACCATATCGGGCACAGGTAACAGTACTGTATCGGTTACGCCTGCGGCAACAACCACTTATTCCATTACCTCTGCCACCTCGGCATTGGGTTGCACACAATCTATAGGCGGTAAAACTGCGTGGGTTATTGTTATGAACCCTGCTGATACCGTTCCGGCAAGGGATAATAACTTGTACATGGGTAACCCAACAAACGCTACGGCCACACCTGCTGACTCTGCTAATTACCTGGTTACTAAATCGCAGTATACCCTTTCTTACAACAACCGTAAAGGCATGGCTAATTGGGTAAGCTGGCACCTTAGCCGCGCCTGGAAAGGCAGTGCGGCACGCTGCAATTGTTTTACGCAAGATGGCACATTGCCCGCTGGCTATTTTAAAGCCAGCACTGGTGACTATACCGGAACGGGTTTTGACCGGGGCCACCTCTGCCCGTCTGACGACCGCGATGGCAGCGATAGCGACAATGCTGCAACATTTAAAATGAGCAATATTTCTCCGCAGGCACCCATACTCAACCAACAAATATGGGGCAATCTGGAAGACTATTGCCGTAAACTGGTAACACAAGGCAATGAATTATACATAATAGCAGGTGGTTATGGTTCAGGCGGCACAGGTAATTTGGGCGGCACTACCAACACTATTGCAACCGGCACCATTAATGTTCCTTCACACTTCTGGAAGGTGATATTGGTATTGCCTGTAGGGGCCAATGACAGTACAAGAGTGCACTACAATACAAGGGTAATAGCGGTTGATATGCCTAACATACAAACTGTAAATGCCCACACCTGGGACTATTACAGAGTTCCGGTAGATTCTATTGAAGCGCGCACGGGCTATAATTTCTTCTCCAATGTGCCCGATAGCATTGAAAATGTAATTGAAGCGACCATCGACAATGGTGCGGCTGGCATTGCGTATTGGGATTTTACGAATACTAATAATATAGCCACGCTACTGGCAACAACGGCCAGCGATAAGCTGGATACATCGGTGGCTTTGGCGTACAATACTATCTCAAGAGGCAGCACTGCAGGTGCTAGTTCAGGGGCCAATTCGTTCCGCACTACCGGCTTTAAAAACGAAGGTATTTCCACGTCGAATACCGACTATTACCAGGTTAAAGTAAAAGCCCGTAGTGGTTACAAACTTTCTATTTCGGGCATTGATTGCCGCTTTGCGGGTACAGGCTCTTATTATGGCACACCGGGTGTTACTTCGCAATTTGCATATAGCCTTAACGGCACTACATTTACCTTGATAGGTTCTCCGGTTACTTCCACATCGCTAACGCCACCTACTTTTGACTGCACAGGCGTGGGTGCTTTGCAAAACCTTGCCGATACACAAACCGTATACCTGCGCTACTATGCAAGCGGCCAAACTACTACCGGAGGCTGGGGTTTTGGGTCTTCAGACACAGGCGTTTCGGGGCTTATTATCAATGGCGCACTTATAGCTACCGGCGCAAAATCTGTACCTGCCGAGCCGCAGTATGTTGCTGTTACGAAGGGCATAGCATTGAATATTGCCCCAAATCCATTTAATAATGAACTTATGGTTAGCTATGAAGTAAATAACAATGCACCTGTGCAGCTTCATGTTATCAGCCTTACTGGCGCAGTCGTTTATTCTACAACGCTATCTGAGCAAAAAGCTAATGTCTCTTTACCGCTTGGTGGTCTTGCTGCGGGCAACTACATATTGTATGTAACCTCCGGCGATAGCAAAGCTGTGAAGAAGATAGTTAAGCAATAATACGACTATAACATTTAGAATGATGCCCACAGAAGGGCACTCGCGCAGCCATTGATGTATCGTAACATTTAAGCAACAAAAATCCCTCAAGCTTCTGGCTTGAGGGATTTTTGTTAGTTGGTACAATAACTTTACTTATTGTCATTATTCAGTTTACTGTGCTTCTTGCTGTAGCCAAAGTAAATCACAATACCTATAAGCATCCAAACGATCAACCGAATCCATGTGTCCAAAGGCAGGAAAACCATCATGAACAAGCAAGTTGCTATGCCTAAAATTGGGACCAAAGGTACAAGCGGTGTTTTGAACCCCCTTGGAGCATCAGGCATTGATTTACGCATAATCAAAACACCCAGACAAACCAGGATGAATGCGAATAGCGTTCCTATACTGGTCATTTCCCCAACAACCCTTGCAGGAACAAAAGCCGCAAAAATGCTAACAAAAAGCATGAAAATGAAATTATTTTTCGCCGGAGTTCTGAATTTGCTGTGGAGTTGGGAGAAAATAGGAGGCAGCAAACCATCATTACTCATAGAATAAAACACTCTTGATTGACCCATCAGCATAACAAGTATAACAGATGAATATCCACCCAGAATTGCCAGGATAATAGCCTTATTTAACCAAGGGTATGCCGGTACTATCACCCCATCAGCACCAGCTGTGCCCATATGATCGATAGCGACTGCAACAGGGGCAATACCATCTTTACCCGCAAATGATTGGTAACTGGTAACACCAGTCATAACATGAGCAAAAAGGATATAAAGTATGGTACATACACCTAAAGAAAGCAATATTCCTATAGGCATATCTCTTTTCGGATTTTTAGCTTCCTGAGCTGCAGTAGAAACGGCGTCGAATCCTATATAAGCAAAGAATACTATTGCTGCGGCACGAACAATGCCGCTAAACCCAAACTCACCAAATTTGCCATTGTTAACAGGAATGTAGGGATGATAGTTTTCCGGATGTATGTATTTCCACCCAAGCGCTATAAATATAAGAACTACAGCTACTTTAAGCGTCACAATTATTCCATTAATATATGCGGACTCTTTTGTGCCTTTTATGAGGAGTAACGACATAAGCATGACTATAACGACAGCAGGTACATTGATCATCCCTCCGTCAAATGGTGAAGCAGTAAAATTGGCGCTCAGATGAATATCAAAGTACCCTAAGAATTTAACCAAATACCTTGACCAACTGATAGAAACTGTAGCTGCGCCAACCGCATACTCAAGAACAAGATCCCATCCAATGATCCATGCAATAAATTCACCCATGGTCGCATACGAATAAGTATAGGCACTACCGGCAACAGGTATCATAGATGCAAATTCTGCATAACATAAGCCTGCAAATGCACAACCAAGCGCAGCAACAATGAATGAAATTGTAATTGCTGGTCCGGCATTGGCTGCCGCAGCACTTCCCGTTATGGAAAATAACCCTGCACCTATTATTGCGCCAATACCCAATGCAACCAATGACGTAGCTGAAAGTGTCCTTTTTAGGCCTTTTTCTTGTTCGGATGCTTCCGAAAGTAATTGCGAAAGCGGCTTCCTTGTAAATAATCCCATGAAATGAATTTATGACTCTTTAAGGTACTAAGATAGTCGTTTGCATGATAAGTTGGTACTGACACTGCCTTTATACAGAAAAAGTTCTTCATAAGCTTGCAGATAGTGTTAAGATCGGGTAAGTTTTTTTGCACTACGGCCACCCTTCATTGCCTATTTCCTAAAATTAGATTAGGTTTGAAAAATGATTGCACATCGCCGTGGTATTAGTTTAGTGGCTATCCTGTTTGGGGTGATGGTATCTTATTCTTCCTGGGCGCAACCTACCTTGCCCGACCTTACGGGCATTAACGAAAATGGCTTCGCACTACTTTCGTGGACCTGTCAGTACGATGGGGTAAAATCAATCAGTGTGTTGCGGTCGGCAGATAGTAACTTCAACTATTCTACAATAGGCTATGTAAAAAACCTATTTAAAGGCGTTCAGGCATTTGTGGATGGGCATCCGGTTCCCGGTAAAAACTTCTACAAGCTATTTATTGTCTTCAATTCTGGGCTTACCTGGCGCAGTAACCATTATGGTGTTTACGTAGATTCGATGTCCATTAACCCGAGGCGCATTGTGCCCTCCAATGAGGCGTTGCAAAAACTCATAGTAAATGAAACGCTGGAAAAAGTAGCCAAAGCCGATGCCGGGAAAACCCGCAAACCTATGGCTGCAGCGGAAAAAGAGCGCTATACTGAAGTTATTAAGAAAGATAAATATGCTGATGCCATAAAAAAGGAAATGGATGTATTGAACGACACCAGCGTCAAACGGCCCAAATTCAAATTTAATACGAACGATAGCGGCGAAATAGACAATGTGCTGGCTGGAGTGCCTTTGGAAACCCGCAAAAAGCTAACCATTAGCTATGACAATGATACAAACGAAATAGACCCCAGCGCATATATTGAAGATAAGACCAACAAGCCAGACCTGAAAAAGAAGATACACATCACCTTTGATGACAATGAAGATGTAAGCACCTTTATTGAAACCTTACCGGATTCAAAAGACAGGAAAATAACCCTTTCGTATGCCGAGGATACCGAAGAAGTGGACGCTGCCGATTATGTAGACGAGCAAGATAATGCGCCAGCCAAAACACAACTCACCAAAATACAAGCTCAGCAACCCAGGAAAATAAGCATTACTTTTAAAGATGACCGTGCGGCGCAGGCCTATATAGCCACTATACCCAAAACACAGCATAGTAAAATAACCATCTCTTATAATATAGATTCCGCGGCACCCACCAAAACAATGCCAGTGGCCAATGCTGCTGTAAAACCTGCAGATGCACCCAAACCTAAAATTAGTATTAAGTTCAAGGACGATTTTAATGCGAACGAGGTGGGAGATGTGAAATCAAAATATGTAGCTACGGACCCTGTTCTCGGGCACGTTAAAATTACTTTGCCTGACGATGTTGCAACGCACCATTATTCCGTTAAGTTCTTCGATAAAGATAACCATGCGGTAATTGAAGTGCCGAAGCTCAATAGCACCCGCATTATAATGGATAAGCGCAATTTTCAGAAAAAAGGCCAGTATAAATTTACCATACGTAAAGATGTAACGGAACTGGAATCTGGTTATATCAGCATTTACTAGAATTTCAAAAGAGATATAGTCACCAAGCAAGTTCCCTCTTCAGTTCGCATAATAATCCCGCACAGTTACCATCTTTGTGCACGGCACACGGTTTCATTAAATTGATCGTCGCTACAAACATTTTGCGCCTATCGGAGCAATATAGTTGTAGTGATGTGTTTTAGTGTAGCAATAATTTTGTTACTGTTTCACAAAACGTTTAACCACGCTCCCCTTTTCACCATTCAGTTTAACGGTATAGATGCCGGCAGATAAACGCTTTACATTCAATATGGTAGCAGCACCCACTATAGGTTGTTGCATAACTACAATGCCCAAACTATTTATAACACTAACCGCGCTGAAAGCGCCCTCATCTACCTTAACAGAAAGTTCGTCGGCAACAGGGTTGGGGTACAAAACACAATCGCTGCCCAATAAATTCACTGTAGCAATAACAGAAGGTAAATTGGGGGTAATAGTTTTAGAGGTCGTGTGCTGTTTAAAGTTGGTAGCGGTTACTGATGTCGCGCTTGCAGTAAGTGTTATAACCGATGATGGCGTGGTTGCATAATTAAGGTCTTCCGGGTAAATGATATAGCTGCCATAACCCAAGTTGCTGAAACCATAGTTGCCACTGGCATCGGTATAGCTATAAGTAAGCACATGGCGGGTTGCATCCATTAGGTATACGATCATATTTACTGCTGGTACATCGCCCGCAGTATTTTTACCCGCGCCCGATGATATAAAACCACCAATAAAACCTGGTCCGGTTGGCACCGTGCCATACACCATATTGATATGCATACTGTCAATAGAGCTGGTATGGGTAATGGTTACAGCGGTATCCCAATGCGGGTTAGAAAGCCCGTAAGTTGGTATAATGCCGCTACCACCAACTATTGTGCTGGTATAGTCCAGCGATTTTGCTTTAACCAGATACGAACCTGCGCCCATTCCGTTGAATTCGTAATACGGAGTACCGCCGTCCAGGCAGGTAATTGTAGAATCGATAGCCGTTAATGTGCCCGCCGATGTATTGTGATAGATGAGCCACACCTTCATATCCAGAGTATCGGGGGCGGTTGATGAATACGCAATATGACCAATAATACGATCGACAGTAACAGTAGCAGCTGCTGAGGGAGTGCTTAAACCGCTGATGGAACACGTAACCAGACAATGATAATAGGTAGTAGCTGTTAAGCCACTTACGGTATAAGTTGCATTAGTTGCCCCTGCGATTGGCGTCCATGAGCCACTGCCTGTCGGCGATGATTCCCACAGCAAAGAAATACCAGCGGTAGCGGTATGGCCGGTATTGGTAAGGGTAACTGTGGTAACCGTACAAGAAGTGGTTGCAGTTGTAAAAGAAGAGGTGCCGCCAACTGGTGAGCCTGAACAACCACTTGTACCATTAACTGGTATATTCAGCGTTGCTGAGCCTCCGCCAGTTACCGTAATATTTCCGCTATAAGTACCTGCTGACGATGGTGCAACAAAATGAGCATAAATACTGGTGGCCGTTATTGTGCCGCCTGTATAGGCGATAGTGTAAGAATAGGCAAAAGTGCCGCCGGAACTACTGCTCACTTCAAAATTGGCGGGTGCGGTAACTGTAAGGTTACCAACTGCCGGGGAAAGATATGTGCCCGTTAATACTGTGGCTAAAGGAGCCGATGTTGCACTGGCTGCGGTAGCCGGGAAACTCAGAGAGCTTGGCGCAGCAACTAATGTTGCGCAAATGCCATAGGTAATACCAACGGGTGCAGTTGTTGCCGAAAGGCTGCTTGACACACACGTAACAACGCATTTGTAATACATGCTTGCGATTATAGTAGCAGTAAATGTATTATTGGTGGCGCCCGAAATATTGGTATAGGTGCCGCCACTGGTGGTTGAAGCTTGCCACTGGAAGGCAAGGCCCGATGCTACACTGTAACCGGTATCGGTAAACGTTACTGGCGTTGCAGCACAAACAGTTGTTGCAGTTGCCCATATACTGCCGGCCGCAGGAGTGCCGCTGCAAGCCGCAACCATTGTTATTAGTGCCCCTGCCGAATAGGATGTGCTGCCGCTCGCGGAACAGGTAACAACCAATCTGTAATAGGTGTTAGCGGAAATGCCTGTAAATGAATACGTACCTAAAGTAGCGCCGGTAATTGATGCCCACGTAGCGCTATCGGGCGAAGATTGCCATTGCAGCGTAATGCCGCCGATTGCCGTGTAACCTGATGCCATTATAGTAATTGGTGTTGTGGTACCGGCCGTAGTTACCGAGGTGCTTACCGTACCCGCCGATGGTGTGCCACTGCATGTTGTTGCCGAAGTGCCATTAATAGGTATATTTAATGTAAGTGCGCCACCACCTGTTACAGATACATTACCGCTGTAGGTGCCTGGAGTGCTGGGGCTTACAAAAACAACATAAATGCTGTTTGCAGTTATTGTGCCACCAGAATAGGCAATAGTATAAGATCCCGTATAAGTGCCACCAGCAGTGCTGCTCACCGCAAAGTTAGAAGGTGCAGTAACGGTAAGTGAACCGACTGCAGGGCTCAATAGTGTACCGGTGAGAACGCTGCTCATGGGCGAAGAAGTAGTGCCGGACGTAGTAGCTGGAAAAGTGAGCGATGCCGGCGAAGCCGACAAAACCGGGCAGCCAGAACCATAATACGTAATATATATAGGCGTAGTAGCGGCAGAAGGGCCTGTAGAACAACTGACCACACAGCGCAAATAGAAAGTACTTCCGCCAGAAAAAATAAATGTTGCGTTGGTTGCACCATAAATATTAGAATAGCTGCCGCCGCTTGTTGCAGACGACTGCCATTGCAACGTTATGCCCGCAGCAAAGGAGTAACCGGTATTGGTTACGGTATCAGATGCCGAACTACATAATGCATACGAAGTTGCAGTAGCCGTGCCAGCAGCTGGCGTGCCAGAGCAACTTGCCGCATACGCCACATAATTGGTGGCGGAATAAGCTGTTATACCACTCGTACCGCAGGTAATAGCAAGGCGATAATAGGTATTGGCACTAATGCCTGAAACTGTGGAAGTGGCC
The DNA here is from genome assembly GCA_038228575.1 of Chitinophagales bacterium. GTDB lineage: Bacteria > Bacteroidota > Bacteroidia > Chitinophagales > Chitinophagaceae > Flavipsychrobacter. Next base: position 128,078 of record JBBRPD010000004.1, read on the forward strand.
AGTGTTGCACCGCTAACTGCGCTCCACGATCCTGAACCGGTGGGAGACGATTCCCACTGCAGGGTTATGATGCCTCCGGTTGTACTGCCGGTTGCGGTAAGGTTGAACGGCGTTGTTGTACTGGCTATAGCCAGCGATGTTGTTGTTGTGCCGGCAGTTGGCGTTCCGGAGCAGGAAGTCCCACCAACACCATTCACGGGAATAGCTAAACTAACAGCACCACCTCCTAAAACATAAATGAACCCAGAAAACGAACCCGTAGCAGCCGGACTAAACCTGACCTGCTGCGAATACGTGGATATTGTGCCACTTGTGTATGCAATGGTATAACTGGTTACCCAGGCACTACCGTTATATATCTCAAATACAGTGTTTGATGAGACCACCGTGAGGCTACCAGCCGATGGTGTAAGTAGAGTGCCATTGACAACTGTTGTTAAAGGTGATGACGAAGTAGATGGGACTGTTGTCGGAAAGGTAAGTGAAGCTGGCGCGGCAGTTAAATGCGGACAGGTAGAACCATAATAACTCACATAAACAGCACCTGTGCTTGCACCACCACCTGAAATACTGCAATAAACAGAACAGCGGTAATAGGCACTTCCACCAATAGTAAATGTGTAGGTAGCTGCTGTAGCGCCGTATATGTTGCTCCATGTTGAACTATCGGGCGATGATTGCCATTGCATGCTGATGCCTACACCTGTTGTTGCCCCAGCATCGGTAAGCGTAACTGTGCCCGCTGAGCAGAAAGAATATGCTGAAGCACTTGCCGTACCTGCACTTGGTGTGCCGGTGCAAGAAGGCGTGCCCGTACCAGTAACATAAACGGGAATAGAAGCACCACCACCGGTAAGCATAACAGAGTCGCTGTAACTACCTACCGCAGACGGATTAAACCTCACCTGTATGCTTGATGATGATATGGTGCCGCCAGAATAGCTGATGGTGGCTGACGAAGCCCATGCCGAACCATTGTAAACCTGAAAATCGGATGGCGCTATAACCATTACTGTTCCTGTGGCAGGCGAGAGCGAACTACCATTGATAATACTGTTAACACCTGTTGATGGTATGGCAACCGGCGTAGCAGGAAAACTTAATGTGGAAGGGGTAGCTGTTAATGTTTGCGCAATGCCACTAAAATAAAGGCCGCAGTAAGCAACAAGCAGTAATATTTTCTTCATAAAGTGATGGATTAGCCTCGCAAATATACATTATATTTCCTAAGTAAACGTAACGGAATGCAACTAAAAATTAAAGAGAATTGGAGCTTAATCCCGAAACACATAAATTAATTATCCAGTTTGGAAATCAACCCTTTACGCGCCAACAGCCTTACCCGCTTATCGTTACCCACTACCCAGAGTATATCGTTCATTTGAAGAACTACCGAAGATTCCGGGTTCAGCAGGCGCTGCACTCCCCTTTCAATGCCCACAATAAGTCCGTGGGTCTTTTCGCGGAAACCCGACTCTTTTATCGTCTTGCCTGCGAATTCCGAACCAGCTACAATTTCTATCTGTAATAAGGCTACTTCGCGTTCAGGCGTTTTATAATTAAGGTTCACCGTACTGTGCCCATCCAGGTATTGCTCAAACGCGCCCATCTGTTCATCGGTCCCTATTATAAAAAGATCGTCGCCGGGGTATAGCCGCTCAGTACGGTCAGGAACATTTATGGTATACAAGCCACGTTTTATCATAGCTATATTTACACCATATTCCTCACGCAGTTTCAGTTCCACCAACGTCTTGCCCACCCCATCAAAATCGGTGGTAATGGTAAAACTGGAAATGTGTGCGTCCCAGGGTGCCAAATGTGTACCTTTTGCATGTTCTTCCTGGTGCTCCTTATCATTAAAATTATGCAGAAAGCGATCTTCAATTTTGTTGTAGAACAGTTGTAACCTATGATAATTGGCAATAATAAGGACCAGCATTACGCCTATTGTGGCCAATGCTATATGGTATGGCAGCAGATTATTAATAAGTATGCCGAGCACAACAAAGGCTATAACAATACGCAGGCAATGGAGCAATAACAGCAAGCCCCTGTAACGGGTAGTTTGCCAAAGCCGTATGGTAACATCCTGTTTCAGGTTACGGATGGCCAGCGCCCATACGAACGGAGACATAGCCAGTAATACCACCACGGTTGCGGCTATACTGCCAACAGGGTGCGCCCCGGCAAGCCACAACGGTATAACAAATTGGGTGAGTACCACCAACAATGCCACAATAATAGTGGTGTAAATAGCCGTTTGCAACAGATACATTTTTATAAATTCCCGCCAGTCGCTGGTGGTTTTTATTGATGTAGAATCGGCACTGTAGGAAGATATGGCCACTTTGAGTCTGTTGGGTAAAATGCGTTCGGTGAGCCTGTAAACCGGACCCGATGCCTTTACCATATAGGGCGTTGTAAATGTTGTAATGGCGGAAACAGCTACTATTATGGGGTACAATTGTTCGCTGATAGCATGCAGGCTGAGCCCCAGCGTTGCGATAATGAAGGAGAATTCACCTATCTGGGAAAGACTCATGCCTACCTGTATAGATGTTTTTATAGGCTGACCGGAAACCAACGCGCCAAAAATGGTGGCCAATGGCTGGGCAATAATAACGGTGAGCGCAATTACCAATATGGGCATCCAGTACAGCGGCAGAATTCCCGGGTTGATCATCATGCCTACCGAAACAAAAAATACCGCGCCAAATAATTCTTTAATGGAACTGGTAAGGTGTTCTATTTTAGTAACTACCCGGGTTTCAGCAAGTATTGACCCCATGACGAATGCGCCAAGTGCGGGTGAAAACCCAACCGAAGTAGCCGAAATGACCATAATAAAGCACAGGGCGAGCGAAGTGATGAGCAACATTTCATCATTCATAAATTTGCCCGCCCGCCGCAGCAATGATGGCAAAAAAAAGATGCCCGATACAAACCACAACACCAGAAAGAACACCAGTTTCAGCACCGGAAAAACAAGGCTCAATCCGGAAACAGGGCCTTTAAGTGCGAAGGAAGGCAGTAACACCAATAAAACAATCGCCACCAGATCTTGTATAACCAATATGCCAAACACCAGCCCCGCAAAACTTTTACCCTTTACATTCAGCTCATCGAAAGTGCGTATGATGATAGTAGTTGACGAAATGGCCAGCATACCACCCAGGAACAAGCTGTTCACTGCATCCCAACCGAGAGCCCGCCCCAGCAAATTACCAGCCAGCAACATGATGCCCACCTCCAGGCAGGCTGTAATAGCAGCCGAGCCACCTACCTTTACCAGTTTCTTAAAGCTGAATTCCAACCCAAGGCTGAACAAGAGAAAAATAACCCCGATCTGCGCCCAAACTTCCACACTTTCGCTATCGGTAACCGTGGGGAACAATACAGTATGAGGGCCAACCACCACGCCTGCTATAATGTACCCCAGCACAATAGGTTGCTTCAGCCACTTGAACAACAAAGTTGTGAGTGCCGCTGCAGCCAATATAAGCCCAAGGTCGGTAATTAAATGTGGCAGGTGATTCATGGTAACCGCAAACGAGGTTGTTTACATAGGTACAACTTTTCAGCGAATTGTTTCAACTGCAAATTGTATATTATAAATGGTTAAGGAACGACTAAATAAAGCAAGGCGGGGAATCTGCAAACAAAGCCTAATTGATAACTTTTTCAACAAAGCAAAAATGGAACAGCGAAGCCCTTTTTGAGGTAGTTAAAAATAAGCAATCGGATATAAAAGAACAAGGCAGAGGATAGACATTATTTTGTTGTCATTCCTTAACTTTATCTTACTAACTTAGCCTTTCTAACTTACAGTATGCAAACAGCCTATATAGTTGCCGGATATCGCACAGCAGTTACCAAATCGAAACGAGGCGCATTTCGTTTTTACAGACCTGACGACCTGGCCATTGATGTAATAAAAGGCCTGCTGGCCAGCGTGCCGCAACTTGATCCGAAGCTGATTGATGATGTGATTGTGGGCAATGCCGTACCCGAAGCGGAACAAGGCTTACAGGTGGCGCGCATCATTGCTAATAAGGCCGTAGGCGAATGGGCTGCGGGCCTCACTATTAACCGCTATTGTGGCTCCGGGCTGGAAAGTATTGCTTTGGCTACGGCTAAAATACAAATGGGCTTTGCGGAATGTATTATAGCAGGTGGCACTGAAAGCATGAGCCTTGTACCAACGGCTGGATGGCGCACCATGCCGAACTATGAACTGGCCAAGGAAGATGGGGACTATTACCTGAGTATGGGCCTTACCGCCGAGCAGGTTGCAAATGATTATAAAGTAACGCGTGAAGACCAAGACGCATTTTCATTGCGCTCTCATCAAAAGGCATTGCATGCCATAAAGGAAGGTTATTTTAAAGATGGCATACTGCCAATGAAGGTTAAGGATATTTATGTAAATGAAAAGAATAAAAGGGCCGAAAGGGAGATAATAGTTGATACAGATGAAGGCCCGCGGCCTGACACCTCGCTGCCCGGCCTTGCGAAATTACCAGCAGTTTTTGCTGATAAAGGAACCGTTACCGCAGGTAATTCATCGCAAACAAGTGACGGTGCCGCGTTTACCATTGTAATGAGTGAAAGGCTGATGAATAGCTTGGGGCTGCAACCTATGGGCCGATTGGTATCGTGTGCTGCGGCAGGCGTTCCTGCCCGTATAATGGGTATTGGCCCTATTAAAGCAGTGCCCAAAGTATTGGCCAATGCCGGCATGTCGCTTGACCAAATGGATCTCTTTGAATTAAACGAAGCATTTGCATCGCAATCACTGGCGGTTATACGCACATTGGGCCTTGACGAAACCAAGGTAAACATTAATGGCGGTGCCATTGCGCTAGGTCATCCGTTGGGTTGCACCGGTGCAAAACTAACCATACAAATGCTGCACGATATGAAGCGCCTCGATAAAAAATACGGTATTGTAACCGCCTGCATAGGTGGCGGGCAAGGTATTGCCGGCATATTTGAACGGTGCTAACAGGAGGCAATTGTTTTTATTGGGGGTGGTGCGGAAAGTTTGACAATTTTTTGGAAAGTGTTAAAGTGGATTGTCTGAACTATGATTTTTTTGAAAGTCATGACTTTTTCTGTATATCGCATTGTTTCGCTTTGACAACTTTTTCAGAAGTTGTCAAAGCTGATTGTCTGAACCATGATTTTTTTGATTTTTATGAAAGTCATGATTTTTTTGAATCTCGCATTTTTCGCTTTGATAATTTTTTCAGAAGTTCTCAAAGCTCAAAAGACGCGGGTAACAAAAGAATGAATACGTTTCAGATTTGACTTCTTTTTGGAAATCTGTTAAATCAAAATAGTGAAGCTAACTGAATGCTTGGCGAGGTGTGTAATATCATTTATGCATAATCCGTACCTATTATGATTGTTGTGCACCTACCGACGCAATGACATGATTGTAGTGCGGTATTTTGCTCCTCAGCCATTTTTGTTAGGCTTCCTTTAATTCCATGCCTTCTAAAAACCATGCTACGTCTTTCATCTTTTTAACGCCATCAACAACCAGCAGGAAGTTTTTACCTACTTGCTTGAGGCGGGCATTGCGGGTGCGGGTTTGTATGTAGTTCAGGATATGGTTAAAGGTGGCTGATTCGAAATAAGGCGAATCGGGATTGCTCACAAAGTACAAACGCATTTGCTGGCCTTTTATGATGAGTTTTTCGAAGCCTAATTCAACAGCCAGTCTGCGGCAGCGAATAGTAGTAATGAGGTCGTTCACTTCTGTTGGTATTGGCCCGAAACGGTCCTTTAATTCGTTAGCAAATTTCTCCAACCCTTCGTCTGTATCAATATCATCAAGCTGTGTGTACAGGGAAAGGCGCTCGGTTATATTTTCAACATAATTATCGGGTATTAATATCTCCAGATCTGTATCAATGGTGCAATCCTGCACAAAGTCTTTCTTGCGGTCCATCTCGTCTTTGAACACATCTTTAAAGTCTTTGGTCTTGAGTTCGCGCATGGCTTCGCCCAGAATTTTCTGGTACATTTCAAAGCCAATATCGGTAATAAAGCCGCTCTGTTCACCACCCAGCAAATTACCCGCGCCGCGTATGTCCAGGTCGCGCATCGCGATTTGGAAACCACTACCCAGTTCGCTGAATTGCTCCAGTGTTTGCAGTCGTTTGCGACTATCGTTAGGCAACAAACTCATGGGCGGTGCCAGCAGGTAACAGAAGGCTTTTTTATTGCTACGGCCTACCCTGCCTCTCAACTGGTGCAGATCGCTCAGGCCAAATTGGTGCGCATTGTTTACAATTATGGTATTGGCGTTCGATATATCTACACCGCTTTCCACAATGTTGGTACAACACAGTACATCAAACTCCTGGTTAATGAATTTGAACAATGCTTCTTCCAGTTGGTGACCTTCCATTTGCCCATGTGCCATTCCAATTTTCAGGTCGGGACAAAGGTTACGCAAAAGCGTCACCATCTCCGGCAAGCTCTGTACCCTATTGTGCACAAAGAACACCTGCCCGCCGCGCTCTGATTCATAATACAGTGCATCGCGAATTGCAAACTCATCGAACACCATAACCTCCGTGTGCACAGGTTGCCTGTTGGGTGGCGGGGTGTTGATTATACTGAGGTCGCGCGCATTCATGAGCGAGAATTGCAGTGTACGCGGAATAGGCGTTGCGGTTAATGTAAGTGTATCTACACTCGCCCTCAGCTCCCGCAGTTTTTCCTTGCTACCCACGCCGAATTTCTGCTCTTCATCAATTATAAGTATACCCAGGTCTTTAAACTTAACATCCTTACCCAGTATGGCATGCGTGCCTATAATAATATCTATCTTACCTTCTGCAAGCCGCTGGAACGTTTCTTTCTTTTCTTTGGCCGACTTAAACCTGTTCACATAATCGACATTGCATGGAAAATCTTTAAGCCGCTCGGTAAAAGTATTGTAATGCTGAAATGCCAATATGGTTGTAGGCACCAAGATAGCCGCCTGCTTACTATCGGCGACAGCTTTAAATGCGGCACGCACCGCAATTTCAGTTTTACCAAAACCCACATCTCCACACACTAATCTATCCATAGGTGCAGGCGACTCCATATCGCGCTTTACATCAGCGGTTGCCTTGCCCTGATCTGGGGTATCTTCGTAGAAGAATGATGCTTCCAACTCGGTCTGCATATAGCTATCCGGTGAAAAAGCAAAACCTTCCGATGCTTTGCGTAGCGCATATAATTTTATAAGGTCGGCGGCAATATCCTTAACCTGTTTCTTGGTTTTATTCTTAAGCTTGGCCCAGGCATCGCTACCCAGTTTATTTACCCTGGGGACCGAACCTTCCTTACCTGTGAACTTGGTTATTTTGTGCAGTGAATTTACATTCACATACAGCACATCGTTATCTTTATACAGTATGCGGATAGCCTCCTGCATATTGCCATTCACTTCTATTTTCTGTAAGCCGCTGTACCGGCCTACACCATGATCAATGTGCGTTACATAGTCACCTGGCTGCAATTCGCGCAGCGCCCTGAATGTAAGTGCCTTGCCTTTTGAATATGCCTGCTTTACATTGTATTTATGGTAGCGCTGAAATATCTGGTGATCGGTATAGCAGATGGCTTTCTTGTCATGATCGAGAAAACCTTTACTGATAGATGTGGGTACCGGAACGAAAGTTATGCCTGCAGCCAGATCGTCAAATATGCTTCGGAGCCGCTCCAGCTGCTTAGGGTTTTCAGCAAACATATATACCGTATACTTATTGGCGATCCGCTTCTGGAGGTCGGCAATAAGCATGTTGAATTGCCTGTTGAAGACCGGCTGCTCTTCGGTTGCAAACTGATAGGTCTGGTCAATGGCATCGCCGGTAATTTTTTCCAGCGAATGGTTGTACCATTCTATAAGGTGACGGCCCTTTATTTTTTCCTGCCACTGTTCAGGCACTTCAAAATCGGCCCTCGATATTTCCTTTAATGTTTCTTCTTCGTGGTCAATCGCTACCTGGCCCAGGGACATTTTATCCGGCAGGTCGCTGGCTAATTTAGCTATTCTACCAATGGTAAAATTCAGGTCTTTGGCCCAGATGACGGTATTTTCCGGCAGAAAATCGAGCAATGATATTTTCTCCTGCGCGTCAAACTTGGTTTCGATATTCGGCAGTATGGATATCTGTAACAACTTGCGCTCTGACAGCTGGGTTTCGGGATTGAAGATACGGATGCTATCCACATCGGTATCGAACAGTTCAATACGGTATGGATGCTCGTTGCCGAAGGAATACACATCTAATATACCGCCGCGCATAGCGAACTGCCCGGGCTCATATACAAAGTCTTCGCGCTTAAAACCCAGTGTTACAAACTGTGCCAGCAGGCCATCAAGATCGAGCCGCTCCCCTACCTTCATGTGAATCATGTTGCGAGATAACGACTTGGGGTTCACTACCTTTTCAAACAGCGCTTCAGGATAAGTTACCAATACCTTTTTACGCACCTTATCTGCGGCAAATTTGGTTAAGGCTTCGGTTCGCAACATTACATGGCTGCTGTTCAGCTCATTAAAAGCACCGGTCCGTTTAAAAGAGTCGGGAAAGAAGCAAATATCCAGTGCCTTGGTGAGGTGCTCCAGGTCGTTATGAAAATAGGCCGCTTCTTCCTTATCATTCAGTACAAACACATGGTTAGCCTCTGTTAGCTGCCATATAGCGGTAGCCACAAAATTTATAGAAGACCCACGTAAATTATCAAGATAAAGGCGGAGCTTATGTCCGGGCAAAGTTATCCCTGCCGCTATTTGTTTTAGACGGATGTCATTTTGGTACAATCCCTGCAATACTTCCAGGTTCATCAGGCAGCAAAAGTAAGGAAAAGAACCTTGATGCTGGTGCAAAAATTTAAGTACCTAAGTGACAAGTTTGAAAGTACAACTATTGTTGCCAAAATATAAGAAACAGGTCTTCCGGCACTGATGTCTGTAATAAGAACGAGATGTAAGGGGGCCTTCGCTGCGTTGCCAATGACAAGTGTGTTTTGTAGCTTCATTTTATATGTGTTGAAGCCCTTCAGGCTTCGTCGTGTTTTTTTCATTCCGGGAGTTTCACTCCCGGCTATTATTGTTTAAGCCCTTTGGGCTTGTGGATGTTGTGCGTCAGTTTGAGAAAAGTCCGGAGGACTTTAACATGAATAGCCCCTGGCGAAACCAGGGGTAACTATAACAAAAGGGGCCTACCCCGAAGGGTGTTGAACTGCATCTGCCATGTTGATTGTCATTGCAGGTTGATTGCAGTGCGCTGAATAGAAACTCTGGATGACAAGCTTTTGAGCAAGAACGGCCTATAATGCCCGGAATCACTGGTCATTTGTTAAGCGTTTGCTTTTTTGTGTCACACCGAATAGAAAAAAGTTCGTTTGGTCTACCCTCGCGAAACGGCTGTTCCGTTTTTTTCTACGATTGCCACAGTAAAGTTCGGACTTATTATATACTACGGCAAATGTTTTGCACCTGATATACACGTTGTGAAAGTATGGGGGATAAATTGAGTGCTGAGCAGTGTGTATACCCTTACTAATTGATTGATGTTTACCTGGTAACAGAGCGGATAGATATATTAGTTTTATGGCAAATACCAGCAGCACTTGGGGGCAGGCGAAATGCAATTACCGATAGAGTACGCATAGCATTTACCTTGTCCCATTAAACATACCGTAATTTAACTGCAAGTGATGTTCGTGGGCAAATTCATGCTTCGCAAAATCGACTTCATAGCTAGGTAGCAAGTATTGTTTTCTTAATTCGTTAATTGCTCTTGTGTCATCTATCCTCACTTTATGAGGTGACAAGCACATTTTCATTCCCTCAGTTTTGTTGTTAGCAACAGGATACCTAAGGCTAGCATATTCCCTGGGGTGCATTTGACCTTTTCTTATGGCATCATCTTTATATCTACTAATTGTTGCGAACGAGTTGGCATTATGAAAAAGCAAAATATACACAAAGCCCATTTCAAAGTAGTCCGATTCTTCATTAAATGGAACTTCCGTATTAGCTGGAAGCCGCCAGGAAGCAACTTCTCTGGCAACGTATTTTTGCAAGGTATGATATTGTAATTTCAAACTATCGTATAGCTGGTTAGTTAAGATGCCGACATTTTGTTCACCCGGGAAAATACCATTTTGACCGAGCGAATCGATATATCGCAGATTATCGTTACTGATTTTTCTGTACTCAGCGTCTTGTTGACCCATGGTATAGCCTAAACCAGCATGGTAATTTTTAAACAACTGCTCTTTTACATGTCTTCTGATTAATTCGGAAATTACCACCTTATTTAAGGTGCTAAAATATTTGCCGTAACTGGCAGCGGCAAAACCTTCCAGATATATTCGGTTCTTATCGATAAAGGGATGGAAAATTGTGACCTTCGCGCGATAGTCAGCACTATTCATATTACAAGTGCAGCTATTATTAAGGAGATCCAGCAGCTTTATATCAAAACCATTTGCAATCACTTTTTAATGAACAGCATTGCCAAATCATCTCGCTTAAAATATAAAGCAAGTTGAAATGCTTCAATGCAATCATCTACAAAAACGAAATTGAAATTTTCAAAAGTAGTTTTATAAAGCAGTAACCCTTTTGTTGAGGGCGTAAATTAAACTGTGTCAAAGTTGAAAATTAGTAACAACTTTAACACAGATAACATGAGAAAAAAACGAGAGACAGGTGTTACGCTTAGTGACGAAGTACGCCAACAGGCTTTAGCGCAGTTCAGATCCGGA